>NZ_JBFAQZ010000026.1:0-91534 GCF_040673975.1 Actinosynnema sp. NPDC050801
CGCTGCGCTCGGCGCTGCCGGGTCGTTCCGGCGGGCGCGGCAGCCTGACCGGCGATCACGCTCTTCGATCGTCGGGGAATCAGGGCGCGAACGACCGACTTCCCGGCGACCGAGCCCGCCGTCTGCGGAGCAGCGGCAATCCAACACAGGCGCGAACGACCGACTTCCAGGCGACCTCGCCCGCCGTCTGCGGAGCAGCGGCCTAGTACTCCGAGGCGTACAAGGCGTCCAGTTCGGCGTGCAGCTCGGTGGAGTCGGCCAGCGTCTTGCCGTCCAACGTGTGCAGGCGGGTGATCTTGCGGACGCTCGACGCCAGGAACAGGCCGTCCGCCGAGTACAGCTCGTCCACCGCGATCGGCCGCACCTCGACCGTCCAGCCCTCGCGCTCGGCGGCCCGGAACAGCGCGGCCTGCGTGGTGCCGGGCAGGATGCCCAGCTCGGCCGGCGGCGTGGTCAGGGTGCGTCCGCGGGCCATGATCAGCGTGGACGTGGGGCCCTCCAGCACCGAGCCGGACGACGTGGTGAACACCACCTCGGCCGCGCCACGCCGTTCCGCCTCACGGATCGCGGCCATGTTCACCGCGTACGAGAGCGACTTGGCGCCCAGCAGCAGCCACGGCGCGCGTTCCATCAGACCGGGCTCGATGCCCCGGTCGAGGGTCACCGCGGCGAGGCCCTCGGCCCGCTGCGCCATGACCTTCGGCGCGATGTCCATGCCCAGGGCGAACCCGGTCGGCGTGCCGTCGCCGCCCTCGACACCGCGCGTGTAGACGAGCTTCAGCGCGATCTCCGCGCCACCCGTCCAGTGGTCCAGCACGAGGCCGACGGCGCGCTCGAACGCCGCCCGGTCGGGCTCGGGCAGGTCGAGCATGGCGGCCGACCGGGCCAGCCGGTCCAGGTGCGGGCCGAGCTCCCGCGGCTTGCCGTCGACGACGAGGATGGTCTCGAAGACGCCGTCGCCGCGCAGCAGGCCGTAGTCGTCCACCCGGATCAACGGGGCGTCCGGGTCGGCGAGCGTTCCGTCCAGTAGTGCGAGCACACGCATACCGTGAGACTACTCACGGCCTACCATCGGATTCGTGGACACCGCCAGCGCTCCGAAAGCCCTGCGCAAGACGCTGCACGAACGCGGCATGCGGATGACGCCCCAGCGCCAGCTCGTGCTGGACGCGGTGCGCGAGCTGGGGCACGCCACGCCGGAGCAGATCTGCCAGCGCGTGCAGGTCACCGCGCCCACGGTGAACATCACCACCGTCTACCGCACGCTGGACCTGCTGGACCGGCTCGGCCTGGTCCGGCACACGCACCTCGGGCACGGCGCGCCGAACTACTCGGTCGACGCGCACGAGCACGTGCACCTGGTGTGCCACCGGTGCGGCCGGGTGGACGAGGTGCCGTGCGAGCTGCTCTCGCCGCTCGGGGGAACACTGCGGGACCGGTACGGGTTCGAACTTGATGCGAGCCACCTCGCGCTGTCCGGCACGTGCCGCGAGTGCCTGACCCAGAACGTCCCCGAGGAGTCCGAGTGAACTCACCGCTGTTGACCGCCCCCGGCGCGATCGCCCCGTTCGAGGGCGTTCCCGACCAGGGCGTGCCGTGGCACTTCGGCGACCCGTTCGCCGAGCAACGCGCGGCGGCGCGGTCGGTGGCGGTGTTCGACCGGTCGAACCGGGCCGTGATCGCGGTGCCCGGCGACGACCGGTTGACCTGGCTGCACTCGCTGACCAGCCAGCACTTCACCGCGATCGGCGAGGGCGAGGGCACCGAGGCGCTGATCCTGGACGTCCAGGGCCGGGTCGAGCACCACGTGGTGGTGGCGAACGTCGGCGGTGTCGTCTACCTCGACACCGAGGCCTCGCGGGCGGCCGAGCTGCTCGCCTACCTGACCAGGATGGTCTTCTGGTCGAAGGTCGAGCCGCGCGACGCCACGCCCGAGCTGGCGGTGCTGACCGTCGTCGGCCCGGAGGTCGTCCGGTTGTTCACCGAGCTGGACCTGCCGCTGCCCGACGGCCCGCACGGCGTGGTCGCGCTGGCGGGCGGCTTCGCCCGCCGCACGACGTGGCCGGGCCGGAACGCGGTCGACCTGGTGGTCCCGCGCGGCGACATCGCCGCCTGGTGGGCCAGGCTCACCGACGCGGGTGCCCGCCCCGCCGGCAGCTGGGCGTTCGAGGCGCTGCGGGTGGAGTCCCTGCACCCCCGGCTCGGGGTGGACACCGACGAGAAGACCATCCCGCACGAGGTGAACTGGATCGGCGACGCCGTCCACCTGGACAAGGGCTGCTACCGGGGCCAGGAGACGGTCTCGAAGGTGCACAACGTCGGCCGTCCGCCGCGCCGGATGCTGCTGCTTCACCTGGACGGGTCACGCGAGGTGCAGCCGGAGACCGGTGACCCGGTGCTGGTGGACGACCGCGTGGTCGGCCGGGTCGGCAGCGTGGCGATGCACCACGAGCTGGGCACGATCGTGCTGGCGCTGGTCAAGCGGTCGGTCTCACCGGAGACGGAGCTGCTGGTCGGCGCGGAGGACCGCCGGGTGCAGGCCAGCGTCGACCCCGACTCGGTCCCGCCGGACACCCCCGGCCTGGGCCGCGAGGCGGCGCGCAACCTCGGCCGCTGATCATCCGGACCGGAAAACCGGACACCGCGCCTGCCTGCGGTTCCGGGTTCCGGGGGCACCGCTGAGTCGCTGGTCCGAACGGGTTCTGTGCCAGGATCACCGCATGTCCCGACCCGGATCCCACGGCACGCTGCTCACCGTCGCCCCCACCGGGGCCGAGCACGCGAAGGCCGACGTCCCCAACCTGCCGGTCACGGTGGAGGAACTGGTCCGCACCGCGCAGGCGTGCGAGCAGGTCGGCGCCGCGATGGTGCACGTGCACATCCGCGGCGCGGACACCAGGCCGACGCTGGACCTCGGCCGGCTCAAGGAGACGGTCGCGGCTCTGCGCGAGCACACGAACCTGATCGTGCAGCTGTCCACGGGTGGCGCGGTGACCGACCCGGAGGCCGACCGGCTGCGGGTGCTCGACGCCCTGCCGGACTCGGCGTCCTGCACCATGGGCACGGTGAACTTCGGCGACGACGTGTTCCTGAACCGCTGGGAGTTCGTCGTCGCGCTGCACAAGGGGATGCGGGAGCGGGGCATCGTCCCGGAGTACGAGATCTTCGACATCGGCCAGCTGGCGTCGTTGCGGCGGCTGCTGGACCAGCACGGTCTGCCCGCGGGTGGCAAGGTGCACGTCGACCTGGTGATGGGCGTGCCGGGAGGCATGCCCGGCGACGCGGAGACGCTGGTGGCGGCGTTGCGGCTGCTGCCGGAGGGCGCGTCGTTCTCGGCCACGGGCATCGGGCGGACCACGCTGCCGGTGATGCTGACGGCGTTGGCCGCCGGCGGTCACCTGCGCGTGGGCATGGAGGACACCATCAGCTACGCGAAGGGCCAGCCGGTCCGGGACAACGCCCAACTGGTCGCCCGTGCGGCGGGACTGGCGAAGATCGCCCAGCGGCCACCGCTGTCGCCCGCGGATGCACGTGCACTTCTCGGCGTGCGCAGTCCGGTACAGGTTTGAGACAACTTTGGAAGCAGGTTTGTGTTGGCGGGTGGACACGAACTACCTCAGGATGAGTACGTGATCGAGGTGCGTCCCGGCGGGCGCCGCCGTATCGACCGGGTGCTCGCCCCCGACTACGCGGAGGGGGTCGAGCGGCTCCCGCTCGCCGAGGTGCGCGCGTTGCGCGACGAGGCGGCGCAGGAGGAGACGGACCTGTCGTACCTGCGGCGACTGCTGCACGCGCGGATCGACATCGTGCGGGCCGAGCAGGAACGGCGGACCTCGGGCGGTTCGGCGGTGGTCGACCAGCTGGCGACCATCCTCGCGTCGAACGCCGTGGGGCCCGCCACCGGTCTCGGGCGGTACCAGACGCAGGAGCCGTCCCGGGCCGAGGCGCACCGGCGGCACGTCGAGGCGCTGGTCTCCGACGTCGACCTGTCGGACGTGAGCGCGCTCTCGGACGACAAGCTGAACCTGGCCCTGCGGGTGTTCATCGGCGAAGAGGCCTCGGTCTCGTCCCGGCGGCGCGAGGTGCAGGCCGTGGTCGACCTCCTCAACGCCGAGATCGCCGGGCGGTACCAGAGCGGCAGCGCCTCGGTGGACGAGCTGCTGGCCGCGGAACGGGGCTGGCCGGCCAACCCGGGCCGCAACAAGGAGTAGCCCACGCCGGGCCGTACCACATGGTAAGACGGCACTCCCGCCATCTGAACAGGCCGCCTAACGTGGCCGGTTGATGGCACACCAACGGTCCGCGGCGCCCGGGTACAGGTGGGTGGTGCTCGCGGTCGGTGCGGTCGCGCAGGGCACCAACGCCGCGGTGTTCCTCGGCCTGCCCGCGATCACCCCGCAGCTGCGCGCGCACTTCGGGCTGTCCCTCCCCCAGGTCGGGATGCTGCTCGGCGCGGTCAACCTGGGCACGATGCTCGCCCTCGTGCCGTGGGGCGCGGCGGCCGACCGGCGCGGTGAGCGGCTGGTGATGGCCGTGGGCGGTTTCGGCGCGGCCGGCTGCCTGGCGCTGGCCGCGTTCGACGGGCCGGTGGCGGCCGGGTTGGCGCTGGTCGGCGTGGGGTTGTTCGGTGCGAGCGTGAACGCGGCCAGCGGCCGTGCGGTGCTGACCTGGTTCCCCGCCGAACGGCGCGGGTTCGCCATGGGCCTGCGGCAGACCGCCACCCCGCTCGGCGCGGCCGTGGCCGCCGCGGTGCTGCCGGTGGTCGCGCTGCGGGCCGGGGTGCCGGTCGCGTTCCTCGCGCTGGCGGGCTTCACCGGGTTCGTCGCGGTCGCGGTGGCGCTGTGGATCCGCGAACCGCCGTGGGCGGTGCGGTCGGGCCGCGGTCGGCACGGTGTCGTGCTCAAGGACCCGAACCTCATCCGGCTCAGCACGGCGAGCGGCCTGCTGGTGGTGCCCCAGTTCACGGCGGCCGCGCTGATGGTCGAGCTCCTGCACGACCACCGCGGCGTGGCTGTCGGGTTGGCCGCCGGGTTGTTCGCCGCGGCGCAGGTCACCGGCGGTGTCGGCCGGCTGGTCGTCGGGGTGTGGTCGGACCGGTCGACCACCCGGGTCCAGCCGTTGAAGGTGCTCAGCGTGCTGATCGCGGTCGGCTTCGTGCTCTGCGCCGCCCTCGACCGGGCGCCGGTGTGGGTGCTGGCTGCCGTGCTCGTCCCCACGGCCGCGCTCGCGCTGTGCTGGAACGGGGTCGCCATCACGGCCGCGGGCGAGCTGGCCCCTCCCGGGCGGACCGGGATCGCGCTCGGCATGCAGAACACCGCCAACTACCTCAGCGCCACCATCACGCCACCGCTGGCCGGCTGGGTCGCGGTGGGCATCGGGTGGCCCGCCGCCCTGCTCATGGCCGCGGCGGCGGCCGCGGCCGCCCGCGTGCTGCTATCCGTGCCGTTCGTGGCGCGCGAGCTCGCCCCAGAACTCCCGTAGCTGCTCGTACCGGAGCGCGACCTCCTCGGCGTCACCGGTCTCCAGCGCGTCCACGATCGCGTTCACGTCCGCGGCGGAGCTGTCTTCGAGCAGGTCGGGGTCGTCGATGAGCTGCACCAGGCCGCCGTAGTCGAGCTCGACCGCCGAGTCCGGCGCGAAGTGGTCCAGCCAGCGCCCGGTGTCCGCGAGCACCTTGGCCGGACCCGCCTCGCCCAGCGAACCCTCCACCACGCGGTGCGCCCGCGCCACCCGCTCGCGGGCGTCCGCCATGGACACCCGCCACGACACCTGGCGCTCCGGGTCGTCCTTCGGCGCCAGGACGACCCGCCGCGCCTCCGGCTCGACCAGGGCGAACCACGGCAGCGGCACGGTCCAGGTGGTCGAGATGACGTGCACCGCGCCACCGGTCAGCTCGGCCATCACCGACGACGCCCGCGCCCGGATCGTCTCCGGCTCGACCGCCACCGCCTCCTCGCGCAGCGGGCCGGTGGCCGTGGCCAGGAACCCGACCAGCGCGGCGGCCGACCGGGCGCGCAGGTCGAGCGGGCAGACCAGCGGACCGGGACCGACCTCACCCGGCACCTCGGCGGGGCTGATGGTCATCACGTCGAACGGCGCGTCGGGCGAGACCCGGCCGTCCGACCGCTCACCGGGCAGGAGGCGGCGCGGCCGGGCCAGCTGTGATCGCAACCACAGCTCCCGTTCACGCGCGCCGACGTCCGCGCGGCTCAACGGCCCGTTCTCCAGGGCTTTTCGCACCTGATCCGCCAACGGTGCGTCAAGAGCCGACAGCGGTTCGTACACCCTGAGGTAGGCGACGAACGGTCTAGGCACCCGCGCATCCTCCCACGGTGAGATTTGGCGGTACGTGTCACGCCTACCGCGTCGCGGGGAACCCCTTCGACACGGTACGGTAGTTACCAGGAACTAGTTGTCGAGACGAGTGGGGCCGCCGTTCCCCCGGCCGCCCCCGTCCCTGTGCGAGGGGGTCGAGCCATGGGGCGCGGCCGAGCGAAGGCCAAGCAGACCAAGGTGGCGCGAGAGCTCAAATACAGCTCTCACAACATCGACGTCGACGCCTTGCAACGCGAGCTGTCCGGCGGTGAGTCCGCTGGTGTTCGTCGAAGCGAAGAACGCTTCGACGAGCCGTCGGACGACGAATACGACGACTACCGTCGCTGAGACACACCAACACCCGCTGCTGAGGTTGGGCTGCCGGTTCTCCAGACCGGCAGCCCGACCTTTGCAGCGGGCACCTACAACGCCCTGGCGTACTGCCTCGGCGGGTCGACCTGCACCCCCAACTGGCGTGCCGCGTGCAGCGGCCAGTACGGGTCGCGCAGGAACTCCCGGCCGAGCAGCACCAGGTCGGCCGATCCGTCGGCGAGGACCTGTTCGGCCTGCCGGGCATCGGTGATCATGCCGACCGCCCCGGTGGGCACGTCGGCCTTCCGCCGCACGGTCTCGGCGAACGGCACCTGGTAGCCGGGGCCGGTCGGGATGTCCGCCGCGGGCACGTTGCCGCCGGTGGACACGTCGACCACGTCGGCACCCAGGGCCGCGAGGTCGCGTGCCAGCTCGACGCTGTCCTCCGCGGTCCAGCCGCCCTCGACCCAGTCGGTGGCGGAGATGCGCACGAACACCGGCACGTCCTCGCCCACCGCCGCCCGGACGGCGGCGGTGACCTCGCGCACCAGCCTGGTGCGGTTCTCCGGGGAGCCGCCGTAGGCGTCGGTGCGGTGGTTGCTCAGCGGTGACAGGAACTCGTGCAGGAGGTAGCCGTGCGCGGCGTGGACCTCGACCACCCGGAAGCCGGCTGCCAGCGCGCGCCGGGCGGCCGCGGCGAAGTCGGCGACCACCTGCGCGATGTCCTCGCCGTCCAGCTCGGCGGGCACCCGGTAGCTCTCGTGGAACGGCACGGCGCTCGGCGCGACCGGCGTCCAGCCGCCGTCGGCGTCCGCGACCCCACCCCGTTCGGGCGCGAACGGCGGGTAGGTCGAGCCCTTGCGCCCGGCGTGGGCCAGCTGCACACCGGCCACGGCGCCGTTGGCGTGGATGAAGTCCACCACCGGTCGCCACGAGGCGATGTGCGCGTCGTCCCACAGGCCGGTGTCGGCGGGCGAGATGCGCCCGACCGCCTGCACCGCGGTCGCCTCCGTGAGCACCAGGCCCGCGCCGCCGACCGCACGCGAGCCGAGGTGCACCAGATGCCACTCGTTCGGGTGGCCGTCCTGCGCCGAGTACTGGCACATGGGGCTGACCGCGATGCGGTTGGGCAGCGTGACGGTGCGGAGGGTCAGCGGGCTGAACAGCTGGCTCACGTGCGGCTCCTGGAGGCGTTCGGGCACGACATCCGCCCTTCGGCGGGTCAACCCGTGCAAGTCCGCCGGATCGGCCCCTTGTTCCCCGGTGTGGTGCCCGTCCCACCTCGCAGGAGCTGCGCAATTCCATTCGATTCGGTATTGCGCCCGCATTCGCAGGTGATCTTCAATGGGGGTCGCCGGGCAAAACGCCGAACAAGAGGACACCAGTTACGCCCATTCGGGTGTACTGTCCGCAGCACGTTCGGGGAGACCATCACTTGCCGCCCGACGCAGGTCGGCCCATTCGAAGTCCCGCCGGTCACGACAGTAACAGGATCCACATGCTGCCCATGCCGACCACGATGACGCAGGATCCAGGGTGGCCCAGCAACAGCCTCCTGGGTCGCCTCCGAGACAACACCCGACAAGAACTGCTGAACATCGGCACGGTCGTGCGGTACACGGCCGACCGAGAGGTCATCGAGCAGGACGCGAAGGACACTCACGTCCTGCTGCTGCTCGACGGCGTGGTCAAGGTGCAGACCACGGACGAGACGGGTGACACGGCGCTGCTCGCGATCAGAGTCGCGGGCGACCTGGTCGGCGAGATGGCGGCGCTGGACCAGAAGCCCAGGTCGGCCACGGTCGTCACGTGCGGTGACGTGGTCGCCAAGCTGATCACCAGCGGTGAGCTGATGAGCTTCCTGCACCGACGCAACGACGTGTTCGTGGAATTGATCGGGATGATCAACGACCGGCTCCGCTGGGCGAACCAGCGCCGACGGGATTTCCTGTCCCACCCGGCCGCCGAACGGGTGGCCAGGGTGCTGGCCGAATTGGTGCAGACCTACGGGCGCGAAGAGGCGCACGGGTGGACGTTGGGAATTCCGCTGACGAAGGTGGAACTCGCCTCGATCGCCGGCATGAAGCCCAGAACGGCCGAGAAGGCCTTCTCCGATCTGCGAAAAGCGGGGGTGGTGGTCAGTCACCTGAGGCGCGACGTGCTGGTGCCGGATCTGGCGGGACTGCGTAAATTCGCGGGCTTCTGACGCGAGACCGCATTTCTGCGGTATTCGCGCCGATGCAGTAGTCCACAGTGACTCTGCGCAGTCGTGTGTCCGCAGTGCGTCAGCACCCGTCGAAAGGCCGAGCCCATGAGCTTCCAGCGCAGTCTGCTGGTGTGTTGTGACCTGAAGAGCTACGGGTCGGCCGACGACCTGCTCCAGCGCGAGCTGCAGGAGCTGCTGGTGCGCAGCCTGGACCGGGCGGGCGAGGCCGCCGGTCTCGACCGCTCGGCGTGGCGGCGGCAGGCCAAGGGCGACGAGGAGTGGGCGGTGCTGCCCGCCACGACGCCGGAGGGCGACGTCGTGGACCGGTACGTCCGCGCGCTCGACGCCGAACTGGCCGCGACCAACCGGTACCGGGTGCCGGAGGCCAGGCTGCGGTTGCGGCTGGCGATCCACTTCGGCACCACGGTCGAGGGCGCCAACGGCTACCCCGGCCAGGACGCGGTGCTGGTCAGCAGGCTGCTCGACAGCGCGGCGGCGCACGCGGCGCTGGAGCAGTCGCCGGCCGACCTCGTGGTGGTGCTGTCCGAGACGCTGTTCACCTCGCTGGTCGCGGCCAGGTTCACCACGCTGCGGCCGGAGGACTTCCGGCGCGTGGACGTGCGGGTGAAGACCTTCAGCGGCCACGGGTGGATGTGGCTGCCGAGCGGGAACGTGCACGAACTGGTGCTGGACGACGCGGCCGCCGCGGGTGCCGCGCCCGGGATCACGCTCGACGCGGACGCGGTCGCGCCGGTCGTGGGCGGACCGGTCGCGGGCGGGCCTCCGTCGGTCAACCAGAGCGCGGTGGCCACCGGCGGGTCCACGGTGGTCCAGGCCGGTCACGACGCGCACGTGTCGACCCAGCAGGCCGACGTGATCCAGCACTTCGACCGCAACGACCAGCGGGGCTCGCACTTCGGCCCGGTCTACCGCAAGGACACCGACGAGAGGGCATGAGGTGCGTGAGGAACCGCTGAGACTCCTCGCCGGCGCGACGGCGGGCGCGCTGGCGACGGTCGTGGACACCGAGCAGTGGCCCGCCCTGCGCGCGCGGGTGGCCGCGGTCCTCGCGCCGGACCTGGTCGACCTGGTCAGCGCCCGGATGGACGAGGCGCGCCGCAGGCTCGTCGCGGTGCCGCGGGCGCGGCTGGAACTGGCGCGCGCCGAGTTCACCACCGAGTGGCGCGGTTCGATCCACACCATGCTGTGGGAACGCCCCGAGGCCGCCGGCCCCCTGCGCGCGGTGCTGCACGACGTGAGCCCGGCCCTGCCGCGGGTGGTCGGTGATTTCGCGACCGGCGCCGGCACCCGGCGTTGATCGGCGGTTCGTGGAACTCGGCGGTCACAGGTAGCGAATTTGTTTCGCCTTTCCGGTGGCCACTTCGTCGTGCGCCGCGGTGATGTCCGGGCGGTGCGCCACTTCCGGCACGCCGATTTCCCACCAAGCGCCCGCTTCCGTCCACGCGGACGGGTGGGTGCGAATCACGACCACGGCCGGGCGGCGTTCGGTTCTCGCGACCGAACGGGCTTCGCGGTAGGCGTCGCGCAGGCCGTCGAGGTCGTCCACCGGGAACGCCGCACACCCCATCGCGGCGGCGTGTGCGGCGAAATCGCTGCGCGGCGGCCGGGCGTGCGCGGTGCGGACGTCGGCGTAGAGGTTGTTGAAACCCGCGCCGCCCTGACCGGTCTGGAGGCGGTGGATCACGGCGTACCCGTCGTTGTCGCACACCACGGCCACGAAGCCGTGCCCGGCGAACGCCGCCGAGAACAGCTCGGAGTTGAGCATCAGGTAGGAACCGTCGCCCAGGAGCGTGGTCACCACGCCGTCGGGCCGGGCGATGGCCGCGCCCCACGCGCCGGCCAGCTCGTAGCCCATGCAGGAGAAGCCGTACTCGACGTCCATGGTCGCCTCACCGACCGCGCGCCAACCGCCGATCAGCTCGCCGGGCAGGCCACCGGACGCGGTCAGCACGTAGTCCCGCGGCGTGGACTCCTCGTTCACCACGCCCACGACCTGCGCGTACGTCGGCGTGCCGCCGGGCGCGCGCAACCCGTCGACGTGCGCGTCCCACTTCCCGCGCTCCTCGGCCGCGCGTGCGGCCCAGGTCCGGTCGGCCCGCCAGTCGCCGAGTTCGTCGGTGAGTTCGCGCAGGCCCTCGTCGGCGTCGGCGACCAGGGCGAGCGCGCCGTGCTTCACCGCGTCGAACCGGGCGGCGTTGAGGGAGACGATCCGGACGTCGGGTGCGAAGACGGTCCACGACGCGGTGGTGAAGTCCTGCAGGCGCGTGCCGACGGCCAGCACCACGTCGGCGTCGGCGGCCAGGGCGTTGGCCGAGGTCGAGCCGGTGATGCCGAGCGGACCGGCGTGCAGGGGGTGGTCGTGCGGGACGAGGGTGCGGCCGGCGGTCGTCTCGGCGATCGGGAGCGCGTGCCGCTCGGCGAAGCGGATCGCCCGGCCCGCCGCGCGGGAGTAGCGGACGCCGCCGCCGAGGACCAGCAGCGGTCGGCGGGCCGCGCGGATCGTCGCGGCGGCTTCGCCGAGGTCGCGGGTGTCCGGGCGGGGACGCGACGGGCGGTGGACGACCGGGGTGAACAGGGCGTCCGGGAAGTCGAACGACTCGGCCTGCACGTCCTGCGGCAGGGCGAGCACGACGGGTCCGCAGTCGGCCGGGTCGGTGAGCACGCGCGCCACCTGGGGCAGGGTGTTGAGCAGCTGCTCGGGCCGGGTGATCCGGTCGAAGTAGCGGCTGACCGCGCGGAACGCGTCGTTGACCGTGGTCGTGGGGTCGCCGAAGTGCTCGACCTGCTGGAGCACCGGGTCCGGCGCGCGGCTGGTGAACGTGTCGCCGGGCAGCAGGAGCAGCGGCAGGCGGTTGGCGTGGGCGACGCCGGCGGCGGTGACCATGTTCAGCGCGCCGGGGCCGATGGACGAGGTGGCGACGCCGACCTGGCGGCGGTGGGTGGCCTTGGCGACGCCGACCGCGGCCAGTGCCATGCCCTGCTCGTTGTGGCCGCGCCAGACCGGCAGTTCCGCGCGTGCCTCTTCGAGGGCGTTGCCGAGGCCGAGCACGTTGCCGTGGCCGAAGATCGCGAACACGCCGGGGAACAGCGGTGCCCACGTGCCGTCGGAGAGCTCGGTGCGTTGCGCGACGAGCCAGCGGACCAGTGCTTGGGCGGTGGTGAGCCTCATTCGACCCGTCCTTCGGCGGTGGTGACCGGGCAGCGGGGGTCGGGTTCCCGGCTCGCCCAGGTGTCCCGGATCCAGGTGTGCGCGGGGTCGTCGCAGAACGCCATGGAGCGTTCGGGGTTCGGGCCGGCCAGCACGTTCAGGTAGTACATCGGGTAGCCGGGCGCGGCGACGCACGGGCCGTGGTAGCCGCGGGGGATGAGGAAGACGTCGCCGTCGCGGACGACGACGTCCTCGTCGATGGCGTCGGTGTCGGTGTCGCCGTCGCCGGTGTAGGTGCGGTGGAAGCCGAACCCGTCACGCGACGGGGTGATCTTGTCGCGGCCGGCGATGCGGAAGTAGTAGATCTCCTCGTTGACGACGTCGCAGGTGTGGTCGTGCTTGTGCGGCGGGTAGGACGACCAGTTGCCGTCGGGGGTGATCAGCTCGCAGGCGATGAGCTTGTCGGCGTGGTCCCAGACGCCGGGCACGCCGAAGTTGGTGACCTGGCGGGTGGCGTTGCCCGCGCCCCTGACCTCGACCGGGACGTCCTCGGCCGGGCCGTACCGGGGGGTGAGCCGGCGGTCGCAGCGGGCCATCGGCAGCGCCACCTCGACGCCGTCCTTCGTGGACAGGCGCACCTCGGCGTCCCTCGGCACGTAGGCGAAGTCGGTCACCCGGGTGAAGACGGAGTCCCGCCCCCGCAGCTCGAACCGCTCCCCGGCCACCTCGACCACGCACCCGCCGGAGAGCGGAAGCACGAACGCCTCGTAGTCACCGGTCTCGAACGTGGTCGTCCCGCCGGGGTGCAGCAACAGGACGCGCAACCCGGCGTGGTCCCACCCGGCGGTGTCGGCGGTGAGCTCGACGGCGTTCTCGCCGTCCGACAACGTGCCCAGCGGACGGTGCAGGCTCATCCCTCGACTCCCCTCCTCATGCGCCGACCCCTTCCCTCGCGGACTCCCGGGCCGTGCGCAGCACCCGAGCCGCGGCGTCGACCGCGGCGGCCACGTCACCGTCCGGCGGGTAGAGCAGGGCGCGCCCGACGACCAGCCCGCGCACGGTCGGGTGACGCAGGGACCGGCCCCACGAGGCCAGGTCGTCACCCAGCCGGGCGGACGGCACGCCACCGAGCACGAGCGCGGGCAACGTCGTCGCGCCCAGCACCTCGTCGGGCGACGGCGGCAGCTTGAGCCAGGTGAACGCCGACGTCGCGCCCAACCCGGCCGCGACGCTCGCGGCCCGCGCCAACGCGGCGGCGTCCGTCTGCAACACCAGCTCACCCGCCGCGTTCCTCGCGTAGGGCAGCGGCTCGACCATCGCCATCAGGCTCCGTTCGGCCAACGCCGACACCGCCGCGGCACAGCTCTCCAGCGTCGGCGCGGTGCCCGCGTCGGAGTCGACCAGGCGCAGCAGCATCTTGCCGCCGTCCAGCCCGTTGCCCGCGATGGACGTGGGGTCGTAGGCGGTGAACCGGTCGTCGATCTCCCAGTCCGCACCCGCCAGGCCGCCGCGGTTCATGGAGCCGATGACGACCCTGTCGTGCAGGCCGTCGAGCAGCAGCAGCTCCTCGATCACGTCCGGCGTGCCGAGCACCCCGTCCACCGCCGGGTTCGACAGTGCCGTGAGCAGCCGGTCCAGCAGCGCGCGGCGGTCGGCCATGGCCAGCGGGTCGCCGCCGACGCCGAGTGCGCCCCGGGCCGGGTGGTCGGCCGCCACCAGGAACAGGGTGCCCCGGCCGGAGAGCAGCTGGGTCCGCCGCCGGCGCGCCTGGTAGGCCCGGCGGATGGCGGCCGGGTCGGTCGCCCTGGTCTCCAGCAACCCCCACCACTGCTCGTCGGTGATCAACCGGTACCTCCCGGACGGATGCGTGCGCGGGAAGGTGGGGTCGTCGCCCGGAGGACCGGTTGACCTCGGCGTGGGTGCGCCCGTCGCGGCGTCTTCACAGGTGGTCCTCGATCTCGGTGGGTGTCGGCATGGCGTCGGCGCAGGCCAGTCGGCCCGCCACGAGAGCGCCGGCGACGCTCGCGTAACGGGCGATCCGCTCCGGCTCCCAACCCGCCAGCAGGCCGTGGGCCAGTGCCCCGCCGAACGCGTCACCGGCGCCGAGGCCGCAGACCACGTCCACCGGGTGCGGCGGGAGGGTCCACGAGTCGGTGGCGGTCGCGAACAGGACGCCCTCGCCGCCCTTCTTCACCACGGCCAGCGCGACGCCACGGCCCAGCAGGCGCGCCGCGGCCTCCTCCGGATCCGCGGTGCCCACCGCCACCTCGACCTCCGCCCGGTTGCCCACGGCCACCGTCACGTGGTCGAGCATCCAGGCGATCTCGCGCCGCGCTGTCGGCACGTCGGGCCAGAACATCGGCCGGTAGTCGAGGTCCAGGACGGTGTGCGCGCGGCGGGCCCGGTGTTCCAGGATCCGCCGTTGGGTGGCACGGGCAGGCATCGCGGAGACACCCGTCCCGGTGACCCACAGCAGCGGCACGTCGGCCACCAGGTCCCACGGCACGTCCTGCTCGGTGAGCGCCAGGTCCGGCGCGAGGGGCGCGCGGTAGAACAGCAGCGGTGGGTCCTCGGGCGGGTCGAGGGCGCAGAACACCACGGGCGTCTGGAGGTCCGGCGCGGTGCCCACGTAGGACGACGACACGCCGAAGGACTCCAGCGCGGAGCGCACGTACGGGCCGAAGCCGTCCGGGCCGACCTTCGTCAGCACGGCGGCGGAACGGCCCAGGCGCGCCGCGGCCACGGCCACGTTCGTCGCCGTGCCGCCGAGCGACTTGGCGAACGTCCGCACCAGCGCCAACGGCACGCCGCTCTGCTCGGGGTAGAGGTCGACCCCGACCCGGCCGACGGTGAGCACCTCGACCGTCATCCGTCGGCCCCGCGCAGTTCGTCGACCCCGCGCAGCTCGTGGGCCAGCGCGTCCAGCTCCACCCCGCCGGCCATCTGCCGGGTCAGCTCCTCCAGGCCGATCTCCGACTTCCGGTAGGTCCCCAACGCCCGCCCGCGCTTGAGCAGCAGGAACCGGTCGCCGACCGGGTAGGCGTGGTGCGGGTTGTGGGTGATCAGCACGACACCCAGCCCGCGGTCACGCGCCTGCGCCACGTACTTCAGCACCACACCGGCCTGCTTGACCCCGAGCGCGGCCGTCGGCTCGTCCAGGATCAGCACCTTCGCCCCGAAGTGCACCGCCCGCGCGATCGCCACGCACTGCCGCTCGCCGCCGGACAGCGTGCCCACGGGTTGCTCCACGTCCCGCAGGTCGATGCCCATGTCGGCCAACGCGCGCCGCGTCACCTCCCGGCCCCGCCGCCGGTCCAGGAACCGGAACGGGCCGAACCCGACGGTCGGCTCCGACCCGAGGAAGAAGTTCCGCCACACGCTCATCAGCGGCACCACGGCCAGGTCCTGGTAGACGGTGGCGATGCCCAGGTCGAGGGCTTCGCGCGGCGACGAGAACCGGACCGGGGAGCCGTCGACCAGGTACTCGCCGGAGTCGTGCTGGTGCACGCCCGCCAGAACCTTGATCAACGTGGACTTGCCCGCGCCGTTGTCGCCGAGCACGCACGTCACCTCGCCGGCGCCGACCGAGGTCGAGACGTCCTTCAGCGCGATCACGCTGCCGTGGGTCTTGCCGATCCCGCGGACCTCCAGCAGTGTCCGACCTGTCGGGACGCTCATCGCCGCACCCTCTCCGCCCGCCGCCGCAACGCGTTGTTGACCAGCACGGCGGCCAGCAGCATCACGCCGAGGAACAGCTGGAACCAGTCCGAGTTCCAGTTCGCGTAGACGATGCCCTGCCGGGCCATGCCGAAGATCAGCGCGCCGATCGCGGCGCCGACCGCCGAGCCGAACCCACCGGTCAGCAGGCACCCGCCGATCACCGCGGCGATGATGAACTGGAACTCCAGCCCGATGCCCTGGTTGGCCTGCACGCTGGTGAACCGCAGGATGTTGATCGACCCGACCAGCCACGCCGCGCCCGCCGTGGTCATGAACAGCAGGACCTTCGTGCGCACCACGGGCACGCCGACGGCCCGCGAGGACAGCGCCGACCCGCCGACCGCGTAGATCCAGTTCCCGAACCGCGTGCGCACCAGCACGAGGGCCGCGGCGATCGTGAACAGGACCCACCACGCGATCGACACGTAGAACGTCGCGCCGCCGAGGGTGAACGTCGAGGCGAACAGGAACCCGGCCGACGAGTAGCCCTCGGCCGACCTCATGCCCGACACCTGGACGGTGCCGGTCACCAGCCTGGTCACGCCCAGGTTCAGGCCCTGCAACGCCAGGAACGTGCCCAGCGTGACGATGAAGCTGGGCAGCCCGGTGCGCAGCACCAGCCACCCGTTCAGCGCGCCGACCGCCAGCGCGAACACCAGCGACGCGAGCAGCGCGAGCCACACGTTCCAGCCGAGCCGGGTGGCCAGGACGGCCGTGACCAGCGCGGTGGAGGCGGTCATCACGCCGGCGGACAGGTCGAACTCGCCGCCGATCATGAGCAGCGCCACCGCGACGGCCATGATGCCGAGCGTGGACGCGTCGTCCAGCCAGGTCGCCACACCGCCCGCGCTGAGGAACCGCTCGGTCACCGCGGTGAAGAACACGAAGACCAGCAGCGCGCCGAGCAGCGCGCCGATCTCGGGTCGGAGCACGAGCCGGTCGACCAGCCGAGCCGAGCCGACCCGCTCGTCCGGTGGCGCGGCCGAAGGCGCTGTGGTCACGGGCGTCCTCCTCAGCGGGTGCCGCGCGCGGCGTACTCGGCCACCTTGTCCACGTTGGACTTGTCGACGAAACCGGGCCCGGTGAGCACCGGCTTGCCACCGCCGACGGTGTTGGCGTTGTCGCGGTAGAGCTTGAGCATCACGATCGGCAGGTAGCCCTGCTCGTACTGCTGCTGGTCGACGGCGAACAGCACGTCACCGGCCTTGATCGCGGCGGTGACGTCGGCGTTGAGGTCGAACGTGGCGACCGCCGCCTTCGACGACGCGCCCTTGACCGCGCTCACCGACGACACCGCGACCTGCGGGTTGAGCGCGAGCACCGCGTCGACCGACGGGTCGGTCTGCAACGCGCCCTTGATCCGGGACTCCACGTCGGTGGGGTTGTTGATGTCCACCTGGAGGTTGGTGACGGTGCCGCCGAAGCCGGTGCGCGCGCCGTCGCAGCGCTGGTTGAGGCCGACGTTGCCCGCCTCGTGGATCACGCACAGCAGCTTGGTCTTGCCGGCGTCCTTCAGCTTCTGCCCGGCCTGCTCGCCCGCGACGTTCTCCTCCTGGCCGACGTGCGCCAGCGCGCCGAACGACGTGCTCTTGTCCGAGCCGGAGTTGATGGTGACGACCGGGATGCCCGCCTTGACCGCGTTCTCGATCGAGGTCCGCAACGCGTCCGGGTTGGCCATCGACACCACGATGCCACCGACCTGCTGCGAGACCGCGTTGTCGATCAGGGTGGACTGCCGGCCGGGGTCGCCGTCGGAGTTGTAGTCGACCGTGACGCCGAGCTGCTTGCCCGCGTCGGTGGCGCCGTTCTTCACCACGTTCCAGAACGCGTCGCCCGCCGAGCCGTGGGTGACGACGGCGACGCGCAGGTCACCGGTCGTCGGCGCTTGGGCGGCACCGGTGTTCGTCGTCGCGGTGTTCTCCGCGCCGGGCCCGCTGCACGCGGCGAGCAGCGCGAGTCCGGTCAGTGCCAGTCCGATGCGGGCGGTGCCCGCGGGCAGGGCCTTTCGAGTGGACGTCATCGTCTCTCCTCGCCGGGGGCGGGTTCAGTTGGCGGTGAACTGGGTCAGGTGCGCGAGGCTGCGCGCGGTGTCGCGCACCGGTGTGTCGAGCGGGCTGTCGTCGCCGAGCGCGGTGTCCTGCTCCAAGACGTACCAGCCGGTGTAGCCCGCGTCCCGGAGGAACGCGACCAGGGCCGCCACGTCCACGTCGCCTTCGCCCAGCGGCACGTACATCCGCTGCTGCACGGCGGCCATGTAGGCGGTGTCGCCGTCGCGCACGGTGGCCGCGATGTCGGCACGCACGTCCTTGAGGTGCACGTGCCCGATCCGGCCGGGGTGGCGGCGGGCCAGGTCGACCGGGTCCGTGCCGCCGATGAGCAGGTGGCCGGTGTCCAGGCAGAGGTCGAGGTCGGAGTCGGCGAGGAACCGCTCGACCTCGGCGGTGCGCTCGACGTGCGTGCCGACGTGCGGGTGCAGCGCGGTGCGCAGCCCGTGGTCGGCGGCCCGGTCGCGGACGAGCGCGGCGGTGTCGACGAGGGTGCGCCACTGGTCGTCGGTGAGGGCGGGGCGCTCGTCGTAGCCGTCGAGGCCGGTGGCGGCGGCCAGCACGAGGACCTCCGCGCCGGCGGCGGCCAGCAGGGCGGCGACCCGGTCGGCTTCGTCGACCGAGGACCGCGCGCCGGTGTGCAGCGGGACGGCCAGGAACCCGCCGACCAGTGACAGCCCGTGCTCGTCCAGCAGGGATCTCAACGACGACGGTTCGGCGGGCAGGTAGTCGGGCGGACCGAGTTCGGTAGCCCGCAGGCCGAGCGACGCCATTTCGGCCAGCACGGTCGCGGGTTCGAGGACCCTGCCCCACCCGGGCACCTCGCAGACACCCCACGAGATCGGCGCACCGGCGATCTTCACGCGACAACCTCCGTCTGGATCCGGACCGGAGCGCCCGAGCGCCGCGACTGCTCACACGCCTCGGCGAGTCGAAGGCTGATCAAACTCTCCCGCGCGGGTGACGGGTTCGCCACCGTGCCGGCCACCACCTGCGCGAACGTGGCCACCTCGGTCAGGTAGGCGCGGTGGAAGCGCTCCGCGAAGCCCGGGTAGGCGTCGCCCGCGGCCTTCGGTCCCTCCGGTTCCAACGACGTCAGCGGCGTGCGCGGGTCGAGGCCGACGGCCAGCGAGTCCCGGCTGCCCAGCACCTCGATGCGGTGGTCGTAGCCGAGCGGGTCGTGCCTGCCGCCCGCGAGGGTGGCGTGCGCGCCACCCGCGAACTTCAGCAGCACCACGGCGTTGTCCACGTCGTCGGCGTCCGCGAACGCCTGGTCGACCAGCACCGACCCCGACGCGTACACCTCCACCACGGGCTCGCCCACCAGCCACGGCACCGCGTCCAGGTCGTGGATCAGCAGGTCGCGGAAGATGCCGCCGGACTGCGGCAGGTAGGAGAAGTCGGGCGGCTGGGCGTCGTTGCCGAGCGCGCGGACCAGGTAGACCTCGCCGACCTCGCCGGCCCGGACGCGCCGGTGCAGCTCGGACACCGCCGGGTCGAACCGGCGCTGGAACCCGACCAGCACCTCCACCCCGGACGCCTCCACGTCGTCCACCAACGCGCGCATCTCGTCCAGGTGGCTCGCGATCGGTTTCTCGCACAACGTGGGCACGCCCGCCGCGATGGCCGCGCGCAGCAACGCGGGGTGCGTGGTCGTGGGCGTGGCCAGCAGGACGCCGTCACAGGACGTGAACAGCGCGTCGAGGTCGTCCACGCTCCTGGTGCCGGGCAGGTCGGCCGCCGCCCGCGCCGCGCGGCCGGGCACCGGGTCGAACAGCAGCACCTCGTCGACCTCGTCGAGGGTGGCCAGGTTGGTGGCGTGCATGGTGCCGATCCGGCCGACCCCGACAACTCCGATGCGCATTCGGCTGGTCTCCGTCCTGGTAGAGGCGCTCCGGCGTTAGAGCGCTCCATTTGTTGGAGCGCTCTAATGCTGTAACGTCCGTCACACCGGTGTCAAGGGCGCGTTTCCCCGCCCGTGCCGGTCCACCGCAGGCCGCAGGAGGGGGACACGGTGGCCAGACCCACGATGGAAGACGTCGCGGCACGCGCCGGCGTGTCCCGCGCCCTGGTGTCGTTGGTGATGCGGGGATCACCGAAGGTGAGCGACCAGCGCCGCGCGGCCGTGCTGAAGGCAGCCGAGGAGCTGGGGTACTCGCCGCACGCCATGGCGCGCTCGTTGGCCAGCCGCACGTCGCACGTGCTCGGCGTGATGGTGTCGGACCTGCACAACGCGTTCTTCGCGGAGGTGGTGGACGGGTTGGACGCGGTGGCGACCGAACACGGCTTCGACCTGATCATCAACACCGGCGGGCGCAGCCCGGCGCGGGAACGGCGGGCGTTGCGGAGCCTGCTGTCGTTCCGGCCGGCGGGCCTGGCCCTGCTGTCACCGGTGGTGCCGACCGCGGACATCGGCCGTGCGGCGGACCAGACGCCGGTGGTGCTGGTGGCGCGGTCGTCCCGACTGGCCACCGTGGACACCGTGAACGACGACGGCGAGCGCGGCATCGCGTTGGCGGTGGACCACCTGGTGTCGTTGGGGCACGAGCGGATCGCGCACCTGGACGGCGGCGAGGGATCGCGGGCCGCGCCCCGCCGGCGCGGGTACCTGGCCGCGATGGCGTCGCACGGCCTCACGCCGCGGGTGGTCGCCAGCGAGTACACCGACGCGGCCGGGGCGCGCGCCGTGCGGGGCCTGCTGGGCGACATGCCGACCGCGATCGTCTCCTGCAACGACTTCAACGCGGTCGGCGCGATCTCCGCGCTGGAGGACGCCGGGTTCCGCGTGCCGCAGGACGTCTCGGTGGTCGGCTACGACAACACCTCGCTGGCCGCCCTGCGGCACGTCTCGCTGACCACGATCGACCAGCCGCGCAACGAGTTCGGCCGGCTCGCCGCCGAGGCCCTGCTGCAACGGGTGCGCGGCGAACGGGCCGAGCCCGTGCGCCACCTGCTGCACCCGTCGCTGGTCGTCCGCTCGACCACCGCCCCGCCGATCAGGTCAGCTTGAGCCCCACCACGCCGACCACGATCAACGCCAGGCACGCCAGCCGCAGCGGCGACGCGCTCTCACCGGCGTGGATCCCCACCAGGACGACGCCCACGGCGCCGAGGCCGACCCACACCGCGTAGGCCGTGCCGACGGGCAGGTCGCGCATGGCGATCGCGAGCACCACGAAGCTCGTCACCGCCGCCGCGATCCCGACCGCGGTGGGCACCGGGCGGGTGAAGCCGTCCGACCGGCCCACCGCCGTGGCCCACACGACCTCCAGCAACGCCGCACCGAGCAGCAGCAACCAGGCCACGGCTACGCCACCGCGCCCGCGTCCACGACGAACGCCGCACCGGTGACGTTGCGCCCGCCGTCGCCGGCCAGGTGCGCCACCGTCGCGGCCACGTCCTCCGGGTCGCAGTACCGGCCGAGCGCGGTGTAGCGGCGCTCCTCGTCGGCGTCCGGTCCGTCGGCCGGGTTCATCTCGGTGTCGGTCGAGCCCGGGTGGACCAGGTTGACCGTGATGCCGCGCGGGCCGAGGTCGCGGGCCAGGCCCTTGGTCAACCCGATCAGCGCCGACTTGCTCATCGCGTAGAGCGCCCAGCCCGGGTACGGCACCCGTTCGGCCAGGCTGCTGCCGATGTTGACGATCCGCCCGCCCGCCGCCATGTGCGGCACGACCGCCTGGACCAGCACGAACGCGGCCCGCGCGTGGATCGCCAGGATCCGGTCGACCTCCTCCACCGCGACGTCCTCGAACGGCCCGAACGGGGCGATGCCCGCGTTGTTGACCAGGACGTCCAGGCCGCCGAACGCGGACGCGGCCCGGGCCGCGGCGTCACGCAGGGCGTCGACGTCGGTGGCCTCGGCCCGCACCGCGAACGCCCGCACGCCCGAGGCCGTCATCTCCTCGACCACCGCGTCGGCGCGGTCGGCCGCACGGGCGTACGTGATGGCCACGTTCGCGCCGTCGCGTGCCAAACGCTTGGCGATCGCCGCCCCGATCCCCCTGCTGCCGCCGGTGACCAGCGCGGCCCTGCCTTCGAGCTGCCCCATCGCTTCCCCCAATAACCGGAACTGGTTCCGCTTGAGCATAAGCGGAACCAGTTCCGGTTGTCGAGGTGCGGGCTAAGCTGCCGGGGTGACGCGGGAACGGGCCGACGCCGCCAAGAACCGGGCGAAGATCCTGGCCGCCGCCACCGAGATCGTGGCCGCACGGGGCATCGAGGGCCTCGCCATGGCCGACGTCGCCGCCGCGTCCGGCGTGGGCGTCGGCACCCTCTACCGCCGCTTCGGCGACCGATCGGGCCTGGCCCACGCGTTGATCGACGCCTCGGAGCACGAGTTCCAGGCCGCGTTCCTCACCGGCCCGCCCCCGGTGGGCCCCGGCGCGCCTGCCGCCGACCGGATCCGGGCGTTCCTGCACGCCCTGGTCGACCGCACGCTCGCGCAGCTGGACCTGCTGCTGATGGCCGAGACCACCGGCCCGTTCGCCCGCTTCGGCGGCGCCTACGACGTCCACCACCGGCACCTGACCGTGCTGATCACCCAAGCCCGCCCGGACGTGGACGCCGCGTTCACCGCGGACGCCCTGCTCGCCCCGCTGGCCGCCAACCTGGTCGCCCACCGGGCCGCCGGGCCCGACACGGTCAAGGCCGGTCTCGACACCCTGCTGGACGGCCTGCTCACCAATTAGGCGTGAGTCAACCGATCCACCCTGCCGCGGTCCCGGAGTCGCTGCTGCGGTCACACGACCACGATGACGGCCACCACCGCGCGGAGGACATCGCCAGGACCACCGGGGCGTGGGACGGCCGGCCGGGCTCCTGGCACGGAGTCCGGCCGGCGGGGTCGGGTCAGGCGTCCACCTTCGGCCGTTCGGGCCGCGGTGGCGCCTCGGTCGGCGGGGTGGGCTTGCGGAACAGGCGGCGGGCCAGGGGCCAGGCCAGCAGGACCACCACGATGCCGTAGACGACCAGTGCGAACGGGGTGTTGACCAGGCCCGTCAGCGAGCCGTCGGACAGTTGCAGGGCGCGGCGCATCTGCTGTTCGGCGGCCGGGCCGAGGATGACGCCGAGGATCGCGGGCAGCACCGGCAGGCCGTAGCGGCGCATCACGAAGCCGAGCACGCCGATCACGAACATCACCAGCAGGTCGAACACGTCGGCGTTCACCGCGTACGCGCCCACGCTGGCGAAGAACAGGATGCCCGCGTACAGGTACGGCCGCGGGATGCCCAGCAGCTTCGCCCACACCGGCGCGAGCGGCAGGTTGAGCACCAGCAGCAGGCACAGGCCGATGAACAGCGACGCGATCAGGCCCCAGACCAGCGCGGACTCCCGTTCGAACAGCAGCGGTCCCGGCTGGATGCCGTACTGCTGGAACGCCGCCAGCATCACCGCGGCCACCGCCGTGGTCGGCAGGCCGAGGGTCAGCATCGACACCAACGTGCCCGCCGCGGACGCGCTCGCCGTGGCCTCGGGACCGGCCACGCCCTCGATCGCGCCCTTGCCGAACTCCTCGCGGTGCTTGGAGAGCCGCTTCTCCGCCACGTACGACAGGAACGTCGGGATCTCCGCGCCGCCGGCCGGGATCGCACCGAACGGGAACCCGATCACCGGGCCGCGCAGCCACGGCTTCCACGACCGCCGGAAGTCCTCGCGGCCGAGGAACGCCCGGCCGACCGGGATGGGCCGGGCGGGCTTGCGCCGCAGGTGGGCGGCCACCCACAGGGACTCGCCGACCGCGAACAGGGCCACCGCCACGACGACCACGTCGATGCCGTCGGCCAGGTGCAGCGACCCGAACGTGAGCCGCTGCTGGCCGGTCATCTCGTCCAGCCCGACCAGGCCGATGGTGAGGCCGATGAGCAGGGACGCGAAGCCGCGCACGCGGGACGCGCCGAGCACGGACGTGACCGCGATGAACGCCAGCACCATGATCGCGAAGAAGTCCGGCGCGCCGATGTCCACGGCGAACTTCGCCACCGTCGGCGCGAGCAGGACGAGCAGCACGGTGCCGATGGTGCCACCGACGAAGTGTCCGATCGCGGCCGCCGCAAGCGCTTGCGAGCCGCGGCCCTTGCGCGCCATCGGGTTGCCGTCGATCGCCGCGACCACCGCTGCGCTCTCCCCCGGCGTGTTGAGCAGGATCGACGTGGTCGAGCCGCCGAACATGCCGCCGTAGTAGATGCCGGCGAACATGATGAACGCCCCGGTCGGCTCCAGGCCGTAGGTGACGGGCAGCAGCAGCGCCACCGCCATGGCCGGCCCGATGCCCGGCAGCACGCCGATCGCCGTGCCCAGCAGCACGCCCAACGCGGCCAGCGCCAGGTGCGTCGGCGTCAGCGCGGTCGCGAATCCTTCGAGCAGGTTGTTGAACGAGTCCACGTCAGAACATCCCCACCAGCGGTCCGCCGGGCAGAGGCACGCCCAGGAGGTTGTTGAACAGCAGGAACGTCGCCACCGACAGCCCGGCGGCGAGCAGGGGGTCGCGGACGGGGTTGCGGCTGCCCAGCGCGTAGGCCGCGCCCCAGAACAGGATCGCGCCGGAGATCGGGAAGCCGACCACCCCGATCAGCGCCGCGTTGGCCAGGAACGCGCCGCACAGCAGCAGCACGGTCCGCCAGTCGGCCGGGGCGGTGAGGTCGACGTCCTCGCCGCCCTCCGCCTCACCGCGCCCACCGCGCAGCACGTCACGCGCGAGCAGCGCGGCGACCACGATCAACCCGACGCCGACCACCACCGGCACCGCCTTCGGCCCCACCGGGCCGCGCTGCGCGAAGTCGGTGTGGATCCGGATCGCGTCGACCAGGACCAGCACACCCAACCCGACCAGCACCGCGGACACTCCGAGCTCCGAGCGCTCCCGCAGCCACGCCCTGCTCAAGGGCTTGTTCGGGGTACCGCTCCGGGCTTCGTTCACGGCCTCGTGCACGCCCAACCCTCCACTCATGCCAACCCCAGGTCCTTGAGCACGGTCGCCACCCGGTCGTTCTCCTCGCGCAGGAACGCGCCGAACTCGTCACCCGGCGCGAACGCGTCCGTCCAGCCGTTGCGGGCCAGCGCCTCCCGCCACTGCGGTGTGCCGTGCAGGTCGGTGAACAGGTCCACCAGCCGGGCCCGGTCGGCGTCGCCGATGCCCGGCGGCGCGACCACGCCGCGCCAGTTGTTGAACTCGACGTCCACACCGGACTCGCGCAGCGTCGGCGCGTCCACGCCGGACAGCCGCGACCCGCTGGTCACCGCGAGCACCCGGATCTGCCCGGCCTCGATCTGGTCGCGGTACTCGCCGACGCCCGACACGCCGAACGCCACCTTCCCGCCCAGCACCGACGCCAGCAGCTCGCCACCGCCGTCGAACGGGATGTAGTTCACCTGCCGCGGGTCGAGGCCGACCGCCTTGGCGATCAGCATCGGCGCCAGGTGGTCGGGGCCGCCGGGCGAGGATCCGCCGCCGACCGTGACCGCGCCGGGGTCGGCCTTCCAGGCGCCCACCAGCTCGTCCAGCGTCCGGTACGGCGAGTCCTTGCCGACCACGACGATGTCCGGCTCCTCGATGAGCTTCGCGATCGGCGTGGTGTCCAGCAACGACGACGGCGCCTTGTTCGTGTAGACGCTGCCGACCACGCCCAGGCCCATCGACATCACGAGCTTGCCGTTGCCGCGCTCGCTGACCGTGCGGCCCAGGCCGACCGTGCCGCCCGCGCCGGGCAGGTTGAACACCTCGGTGTTGCGGATGAGCCCCGCGTCCTCCATCGCCTTCGCGGCGGTGCGCGCCGTGACGTCGTAGCCGCCGCCCGGTGCGTTCGGCACCAGCACGCGCAGGCTGCGCAACGACGCCGTGGTGTCCGCGCCGGACGTCAGCAGCGGCGGCACGAGGACGACGACCGCCAACGCGCCGACGACCGCGAGCCAGTTCCTGATCCGCACTGTGATCCCCGCCTCTCTTCCGCGTGGTTGGACATGTTGCACTCGTGTAAACAGGGAAGTCCCGCTTGCGCGCCTAAGGGTTCTTTTGTTCTTTGTGGTCACGGGAGGTGCTGGTTGACCGAGAAGGTGCCGCGTGGTCGGGGGTCGCTCGCCCGCCAGCTGCTCGTGTGGCAATTGGTGGTGGTCGTGGCGCTGCTCTGCGCGGTGGGCGCGCTGTCCGTCGTCCAGGCGGGTGACAACTTCCGCACGACCGAGGGGCGGCGGATGCTGTCCGTGGCCGAGGACGTGGCCGCCACGGCGGGCGTGCGGGCGTCGTTGGCCGACCCGCTGCGGCACTACGCGCTGGCGCCGTTCGCGGAGAGCGCCCGCAGCCTGTCCGGCGCCAGCTACGTGATCATCACCGATCCCGCCGGCGAGGTCCTGACCTCGCCGGACCCCGGTCAGGTCGGTGAACCGCTCGACGTCGGCGGCAGCACCGCGTTGCGCGGCCGGTCGTGGGTGGGAGAGCTGGGCGGCGCGACCGCGGCGCACGTGCCCGTGATCGGCGACGACGGCGCGGTGATCGGGCTGGTCGCGGCCGGGCGGCAGGCGCCGGGGTTCTGGGACGGTGTGCTGGACTCGCCGGACAACGCGCTGCGGCTGCTCGGCGTGGCGCTGGTCATCGGCGTCGCCGGGTCGCTGCTGCTCGCGCGGCGGGTGAAGAACCAGACGCTGGGCCTGGAGCCGCACGAGATCACCGCGCTGGTCGAGTACCGGGAGGCACTGCTGCACGGCATCAAGGAGGGCGTGGTCGCCCTCGACCCGCAGCACCGGATCACCCTGGTCAACGACCACGCGCGCGACCTGCTGGCGTTGCCGCCGGACGCGGTGGGGCGCGCGGTGGCCGAGCTGGACCTGGACGAACGGCTGCGCGACGTGCTGACCGGCCGGGCGACCGGCGTGGACCAGCTCGCGCTGACCGGCGGCCGGGTGCTGACGCTGAACTACATGCCGCTGGACGTGCACGGCGCCGTGGTGACCCTGCGCGACCGCACCGAGCTGACCACGTTGCGGGACGAGCTGGACGCGAACCGGCACGCCACCGACACCCTGCGGGCGCAGGCGCACGAGTTCAGCAACCGCCTGCACACCATCGCGGGCCTGGTCGAGCTGGGCGAGTACGACGAGGTGCGCGGGTTCATCAGCCGCATCAACACCGCGCAGGGCGCGTGGCGCGCGGAGGTCGCCTCGAAGGTCGCCGACCCGGCGGTGGCGGCGCTGCTGGTCGCCAAGTCGAGCCTGGCCGCGGAACGCGGCACCGGGCTGCGGATGGCGCCGGACAGCTCGCTCGGCGCGGTGGACGAGGAGTTGTCCACCGACCTGGTCACGGTGGTCGGGAACCTGGTGGACAACGCGTTGGACGCGCTGGCGGAACGGGGCTGGATCGAGGTGTCGGTGCGGTCGACGTCCGACGAGGTGGTCGTGGTGGTGCGGGATTCCGGGCCCGGTGTCGCGGCGGGGTTGGCCGAGGAGGTGTTCCGGCACGGGTTCACCACCAAGGCCGCCGAACAGGGTCGGCGGGGGCTCGGGTTGGCGTTGATCCGGCAGACCTGCCTGCGACGCGGCGGATCCGTGCGGGTGCACAACGAGGACGGCGCGGTGTTCACCGCCCGGCTGCCCGTGGAGGTGCCGGTGTGATCAGGGTTCTGGTGGTGGACGACGACTTCATGGTCGCGAAGGTCCACAGTGGATACGTGGCGCGGACGCCCGGCTTCGAGGTGGTCGGCGTGGCGCACAACGGCGCGGACGCGGTGCGGCTGGTGCGGGAGCTGCGGCCGGACCTGGTGCTGCTGGACGTGTACCTGCCCGACGTCGACGGGCTGACCGTGCTGCGGGAGCTGCGCGGGTTGGCCGACGACGTGGACGTCATCGTGATCACCGCGGCGACGGACGTGGAGACGGTGCGCAGCGCCATGCGCGGCGGGGTGCTGCACTACCTGATCAAGCCGTTCGAGTACGCGGCGCTGCGCGACCAGCTGGCCCACTTCGCCGCGTTGGACCGGCGGCTGGACCAGCTCGCGTCGGCCGGTCAGGCGGACGTGGACCAGGTGTTCGGCGCACGGCCGCGCAGCTCTCCCGTGCTGCCGAAGGGCTTGACCGCGCAGACCGCCGCGCTGGTGGAGCGCGTGCTGCGGGAGCGCCCGGTGACGGCCAGCGAGTGCGCGGACGCCACCGAGCTGGCCCGCGTGTCGGCCCGCCGGTACCTGGAGCACTTCGTGGGCACGGGGAAGGCCGAGGTGCGGCTGAAGTACGGCGGCACCGGCCGGCCCGAACGCCTCTACGTCTGGCTGGGCTGACCGGGCCGGTCCGGCTGGTCGGGCTGGTCGGGCTGGTCGGGCGCACCGCTCTTGCGCACGATCAGGTAGCCCTGCCGGGTCTTCTCCCACTTCGGGTCGGCCGGCTCCCGCTCCAGCCGGGTGTGCGGCTCGAACCCGGCCTCGGCGAGCTGGCCGAGCACCCGGTCCGGGTTCAGCCGGAACACGTCCAGCAGGATGTCGTGCCCGTAGCCCTGCTCGTACCGCCGGACCTCGTCGCCCACCTGGAACGCCATCAGCAGCAGGCCGCCGGGCGCGAGCACGCGGTGGAACTCGGCGAACACCGCCGGGTGCTCCTCCCACGGCACGTGGATCACCGAGTACCAGGCCAGCGCGCCACCGAGCGAGGCGTCGGGCAGGTCGAGGTCGAGCATCGAGCCCACCTCGAACCGCACGTCCGGGTGCTCGCGGCGGGCCACCGCGACCATCTCCGGCGACAGGTCGACGCCGAACACGTCCACGCCGAGCTGCCTGAGGTGGCCGGAGATCCGGCCCGGACCGCAGCCGATGTCGGCGACCCGACCGCGCACCAGCTCGGCGAACAGGCCGAGCACCGCCCGGTCCGCCGGGATCTCGGCGAGGAGGTCGCGCGCGAGGTCGGCGTAGCTGTGGGCGACGGTGTCGTAGGCGGTGCGCGCCATGGTGAGGAATTCCGGCTCGGTCACGCCCGGGACCTTAGTCCCAGCCCCCGCCGCGCCTGCCCTGCTTGGTCTGGGCGCGGCGCTTCTTCTCCGCGATCCGGCGTTCCTTCGAGCCCCTGGTCGGCTTGGTCGCGCGGCGCACGGGCGGCGGCGCGGCGGCGGCGTCACCCAGGATCCGGGCCATCCGTTCGCGGGCCGCCTGGCGGTTCTGCAACTGCGCCCGGTGCTCGCTGGCCACGACCGTGAGCACGCCGTCCACCAGGCGCTTCTCGAGGCGGCCGAGCATCCGGGCGCGCAACCACCCCGGCACCGACGGCGAGGCAGCCAGGTCGAAGCTCAGCTCGACCCGGCTGTCCGCCGTGTTCACGCCCTGTCCGCCGGGGCCCGAGGACCGGGAGAACCGCTCGCTCAACTCGGCCGCCGGTATCACCAGCGTCCGCGTCACGGTCAAGTCCTCGGGCACCCGTCCAGGCTAGAACGTGAAGCCGGGGTGTGTCGCGATCTTTGCCAGCTGCTCCCAGGTGAGCGGCGGCGGCGTCCCGTTGCTGGTGCCCTTGTCGCTGCTGTTCGACGTCTGCGCCGACATCACCGCGCCGTCGGGCGTGGCCGTCCGGACCGTGACCAGGGTGATGCCGTTGTGCTCCTGCGAGGACACCGCCACGGTCCGGCCGCCGTACGTCTCCTGCCGGCACGTCGTGTCGTGGGCCTCGCACGCCGCGTCGCCCGGGTACAGGTGCAGCAGCACCGCGCCCCGGCCCGCCGCGGTGGTGACGTCGGTGAACGACAGGTACGCGTTCGCGTTGCTGATCCGGAACGTCCACGGGTCCATCGGGTCCTGGGGGATCACCTGGCCCCTGGCGTCCGCCGGGATCGTGCCGGACGCGGCGAGCAGCGCGCCCAGCTCGGTCGCCCGCCCTGGCGTCACCGGCTTGGGCGGCTTCGGCTGCTCGTACGACGACGGGGCGTTCGACGAGCCGGGCTTGGTGGTGAACGTGGTCTCGGGCGTGGACGCGGAGGTGCTGGTCACCGGCGCTTCGGTGGTCAGCGGCGGCGCCGGGGTGGTGGACTGCCCGGCGGCCGCCTGGAGTTGCCCACCTCCGCTGCCACCTCCGGCTCCGGACCAGAGCAACGCCGGGACGGCCACGGCGGTGACGGTGGCGAGCACGGCGGCCGCGGTGTAGCCGCGGCGGAAGGTCGCCTTGCGCCGACCGTCCTTCAGGATCGTCGCCTTGTCGATGCCCAGCGGCGGCTCGTCCTCGAACGCGGTCGACAGGGTCTGCTTGATGTCGGTCATCGCTGCTCCTCGAATACGTGGCGGCCGAGAAGTTCGCGCAGCGCGGCAAGGCCCTTCGCCGCCTGGCTCTTCACGGTGCCTTCGGTCCGACCGAGCAGTCGGGCGGTTTCGGTGACGCTCAGGTCCTCCCAGTAGCGGAGCACCACGACGGTGCGCTGCCCCTGGGGCAGCATGGCCAGCGCCCGGCGCACGTCCAGGTCGGCGGGCACGGTCGGGGACACCGGGGTGTCCGGGACGGCGTCGACCACCGTCTCCCGACTCCGGAACCCGCGCCGGCCCTCGTCGATGGCCGCGCGCACCAACACCTTGCGCGCGTAGGCGTCGACGCTGTCGCGCCGCACCCTCGGCCAGGCGACGTACAGCTTGGTCAGGGCCGTCTGCACCAGGTCCTCGGCGCGGTGCCAGTCGCCGCACAGCAGGTACGCGGTCCTCCGCATCACCAACGCGCGGGCGTCGACGAACTCGCCGAACTCGCGATCACGTTCCACTCACCCTCCTCGGTCGCCGCTTAGTACGGGACGACGACCGCCGGAGGTTGCCGCAAACGCCCAGCCTCGTGCCGGGCCGAGCTGATCCGGCCCGGCCTGACTTGGACTAGAAGCGCGGGTGGTCGCCGACCAGGGCGGCGCCCGGCTCGTCGGAGCGGACCACGTCGCCCAGCACCCAGGCGGGCACGTGGCGGGCCGTGAGCACGGCCAGGGAGCGGTCGACGTCCTCGGGCGCGACCACGGCGACCATGCCGACGCCCATGTTGAACGTCTTCTCCATCTCCTCGCGCTCCACCCGGCCGCGCTGGGCGATCAGGGCGAACACCGGCGCGGGCGTCCAGGTGCCGCGGTTGAGGTTGGCGCGCAGGCCCTTGGGCAGCACGCGGGCCAGGTTCGCGGCCAGGCCACCGCCGGTGACGTGCGCGAACGTGCGCACCTCGGCCTCGGCGGCCAGCGCCAGGCAGTCCTTGGCGTAGATGCGGGTCGGCTCCAGCATCTCCTCGCCGAGGGTGCGGCCGAACTCCTCGACGTGACCCTCCAGCGGCATCCGGGCGATGTCCAGCAGCACGTGCCGCGCCAAGGAGTACCCGTTCGAGTGCAGGCCGGACGAGCCCATGGCGATCACCACGTCGCCCTCGCGCACCCGGTCCGGGCCGAGCATGGCCGAGGCCTCGACCACGCCGACGCCCGTGCCGGAGATGTCGTAGTCGTTCGCGCCCATCAGGCCGGGGTGCTCGGCGGTCTCGCCGCCCAGCAGCGCGCACCCCGCCAGCACGCAGCCCTCCGAGATGCCCTTGACCAGGGCGGCGACCTTGTCCGGGACGACCTGGCCGATCGCGATGTAGTCCTGCATGAACAGCGGCTCGGCGCCGCACACCACGAGGTCGTCCACGACCATCGCGACCAGGTCGATGCCGACCGTGTCGTGCTTGTCCATCGCCTGCGCGACCGCGATCTTGGTGCCGACGCCGTCGGTCGAGGACGCGAGCACCGGCTCCTTCCAGCGGTCGAGCCTGAGCTGGAACAGCCCCGCGAAGCCGCCGATGCCGCCGAGCACCTCGGGACGCTGCGCCTTCGCCGCCCACGGCTTGAGCTTCTCCACCGCCTCGTCGCCGGCTTCGATGCTTACTCCAGCTGCGGCGTAGGTCGCCTTGGCGCTGTCCGTCACGTCTCTGTGCTCCACTTTCAGGGCAACTGTTCACACCGGGCGCGCGCCCGGCTCGCCGTCACTCAGGGGCGTTGCAGGGCGTCCTCGGCACCGTACCCGTTCGTCAGGACGGGGGTGGCCGAGCCCGCGACACCCCGGATGCCTTCGAGCAGGTGCTTGCCGATCAGCGCGTCGTCGGGCAGCGGGATCGGGTAGTCGCCGTCGAAGCACGCCGTGCACAGCCGGGTCTTGGGCTGCTCGCTGGCCGCGATCAGCTCCTCCAGCGACACGTAGCCCAGCGAGTCGGCGCCCACCGAGCGGCGGATGCCGTCGGTGTCCAGGCCGTTGGCGATGAGTTCGGCCCGGGAGGCGAAGTCGATGCCGTAGAAGCACGGCCACTTGACCGGCGGCGACGCGATCCGCACGTGCACCTCGACCGCGCCCGCCTCGCGCAGCATCCGCACCAGGGCGCGCTGCGTGTTGCCGCGCACGATCGAGTCGTCCACCACGACCAGGCGCTTGCCGCGGATGACGTCGCGCAGCGGGTTCAGCTTCAGCCGGATGCCCAGCTGGCGGATGGTCTGCGACGGCTGGATGAACGTGCGGCCGACGTAGGCGTTCTTGACCAGGCCGGAGCCGTAGGGGATGCCGCTGGCCTGGGCGTACCCGATGGCGGCGGGCGTGCCGGACTCGGGCACCGGGATGACCAGGTCGGCCTCCACCGGGTGCTCCACGGCCAGCCGACGGCCGATCTCGACGCGCGTGGCGTGCACCGAGCGGCCGGCGATCGTGGTGTCCGGTCGGGCCAGGTAGACGTACTCGAAGATGCAGCCCTTGGGCTCGGGGTTGGCGAACCGGCTCGACCGCAGGCCGTTCTCGTCGATCGCGATCAACTCGCCCGGCTCGACCTCGCGCACGAACGACGCGCCCACGATGTCCAGCGCCGCCGTCTCGCTGGCCACGACCCAGCCGCGCTCCAGCCGGCCGAGCACCAGCGGGCGCACGCCCTGCGGGTCGCGCGCCGCGTAGAGGGTCGACTCGTCGGAGAACGTGAGGCAGAACGCGCCGCGCAGCGTCGGCAGCAGCTGCAGGGCCGCCTGCTCGATGCCGATGTCGGCGGCCTGCGCGGCGAGCAGGCCGCAGATCAGGTCGGAGTCGGTGGTCGCGCCGTGGCTGGTGTCCACGCCCACCTCGCGGGCCTTGACCAGCAGTTCGGCGGTGTTCACCAGGTTGCCGTTGTGGCCGAGCGACAGGCCGGAGCCGGTGGCCGTGGTGCGGAACGTCGGCTGCGCGTTCTCCCACGTGGTGGAGCCGGTGGTGGAGTAGCGGCAGTGGCCGACCGCGACGTGGCCGCGCAGCGACTGGAGCACCTGCTCGTCGAACACCTGGCTGACCAGGCCGAGGTCCTTGAAGACCACCACCTGGCTGCCGTCGCCGACCGAGATGCCGGCGGCTTCCTGGCCGCGGTGCTGCAGGGCGTAGAGGCCGAAGTAGGTGAGCTTGGAGACGTCTTCGCCGGGTGCCCAGACGCCGAACACACCGCATTCCTCGCGGGGTTCTCTTTCTTCCTGGCTTTCGGGGTCAGTGCGGCCGGTTGCTGAATGGTCGGTGACCACCGGGTGCTCCCTAGCGACGAGGGTCGAGCTGCACCATCGAGTGTAAGGCTGATGGGGGTGCCACCACCGTCGCGCGAGGGGTGAGACTGCGTGAGTTCACTCATGTCCAGGTCGCCGGCAACTGCCGGCGACCGCTCCTGACCAGGCCGAAGCCGCCGGTGGCGACTAGTCGAGCCGCAGCGCGAACCAGACCTGCTCGTCACCGGTGCGCTTGAGCGGCAGGCGGCCCCACAGGCCGTAGTGGACGAGTTGCGCCTCGCCGCTGAGCTGGAGGTCCGCCTCCTCGCCCGGCCACGCCGCCCGGACCTCCGGCACGACGCCCGGCGCGAACGTCACCACCCACGCCTCGGGCACGTCGGTGAGCTGGACCAGGGCGGTGCCCTTGGTGGCCAGCGGCACGTCGGTGGCGTACTTGGCGGCGAGGAGCGTGGTCAGCGCCTCGTCGATGCCGTCGACGGCGAAGTCCGCGTCCCCGACCACCAGCTCGCGCAGGGCGGCTTGGGCGTCCCAGCGGCGCAGGTCCATCTCGTGCGCGATGCGGCGGTGCCAGACCCACGCCAGGTCCGGGGCGGAGGGCGAGAACGTCCAGGCCGTCCGGTTGCCGGGGGTGGCCGGGAGCAGCTCGGCGGCCTTGGCGAGCTGGGCGTCGAGGTACTCCAGCGGCACCACCTCGGCGGGCGGGCGTGGCAGCCGGAGCTGGACGGTGCTGCCGGTGCGCAGGTACTCCAGGGACGTCTCCAGGAACCTGCCGACGTGCAGCGTCAGGTCGGTGAACGTCCAGCCGGGGCAGCTGGGCACCTTGGCGGTGGGGTCGGCCTTCCCGACCGCCGCCCGGAACATCTCCGCCTGGGCGGTGAAGACCTCGGTCCACCGCTGGGTGGTCCAACCTCCTGGCACGTCCAGCCTCCCGCTCTAGTCGAACCGCTCCGGTCGATCACTGCGCGGCCATCGTGCCGCACGGGCCGGCGTCCCGGCGGCGGCAGGCCGACCTTCCCACCTACCGACGCAGGGACGGGCCCGCCGGTGCCCTCGGATCACGACCGGCTCCCGGCAGGCGGTGTCCGGCGGCGGCCGGCTCCGGTCACCACACGGGGCTGCGGACCTCGTCGGCGTACCGGATCAGGATGGGTTCGGTGAGCGCGGACTGGGTGAGTACGGACTGGGTGAAGGCGGGTTCGGCGACGGGAAGGGCGACAGCGGCGCGGTACTCGGCGAGCGCGTCGGCGAGGGACCGCAGGGTGACCGGCGTCCTGAGCCGATGCCTCCCGACCGAGGGCTCGGTGGCGGCGAGGTCGTCGAGGTAGTCCGTGAAGCGGTCGTCGACCTGCTCCGGCCGGACCTCGGGCCAGGGCTCAGACCAGGTCACATGCGAAGTCTCGGGCCAGGTCTCGGGCGAGGCCTCGGGCCAGGTCACAGGCGAGGTCTCGGGCGAGGTCTCGGACCACTCCTCGGGCCAGACCTCAGGACACTCCCCGAACCACACCTCGGGCTCCTCCGAAGCCAGGTCGCACGGCGCCGCCAGGGCCTGCGGGTCCGTCCAGTGGTCGTCGACGGGTTCGGCGGGCACCGCGGATTGGGCCGTTCGGGGTGGTGGGTGCAGCGCGTTCCACCGCGACGTGAGGAACGCCTGGACGTTCGGTTGCACGGGCGGGTCCGGGCGCGGCGCGCGGCCGACGGGCGCCGTGGGGGACAGGTGGTGCGCGACGATGAACTTCCAGCGCCGCCAACGGATCTGCCGGGGCGAGAGCACGCGGTGGCGGGCGCGGGACGGTGTTCGGGTCAGCCGCGCGGCCAGGAACACGCGGAGCTTGTCCAGCAGTCCGAGGGAAGCGATGAAGGCCAGGTTCCGGGGTGTCGGGAGCAGAATCGTCATGCGTCAATGGTCGAACTGCTGTTCGACGCTGGCAAGATCACCTTCGAGTGATCACCACCGGGCGGATTTGTTCACCTGCTTGGCCCACGGGGCGAGGGAACCGAAGATGGTGAACGCGCGTCGCATTGCCGGCGACTAGCAGCACGAAGGGTGGGGAATCGTGTTCGGTGTGCAACCGGAGACGTTGCGCGCGGCGTCCAAGCAGTTCCACGAAGGGGCGGACGCGACCGCCGACGGCGCTGAGATGATCTCCATGCTCAGGCTGGACGCCGACGCGCTCGGCCAGGTGCCCGCGGCGGCGGAGTTCGTGGACGCGTTGGCGAAGTGGTCCGGCGAGCAGTCGGACGACCTGCGCCGGGGCAGCGCCTGGTACCGCGACGCGGGTGACGGTCTCAACGAGAACGCCGACTCCTACCAGCGCGCGGACGACGACTCGCACACCTCGTTCCGCGGCATCGAAGGGGGCATGGCGTGAGCTTCACCGACCCCGAGGTCCTGTACGGCCGGTTGGCCGCGGGCGACGCCGGCCGTGTGGCCGCCGCCGCGGACCCCATCACCGGCGCGATGAGCGCCGTCGACCGCGCCGGCCAGTCCGTCGCCACCGGCGGCAGCACGGCGACCGCGACCTGGCAGGGCGACGCCGCGGCCAGGTTCGGCGCCCGGGCCGAGCTGTCCACCAAATCCGCGACCGTGGCCGGTGAGCGGCTGGGCGCCGGCGCGGACGTCGTCCAGGCCGCCTCGCGCGCCTACACCCAGATGCGCGGCAGCGCCGACCAGCTGATCGACTTCTGGCGCGGCCGCTCGCCCGCGCTGGACGAGGCGCAGACCCGAGAGCTGGCCAACCGCGTCAACGAGCAGCTCAACAACGTCAAGACCGGCTACGAACGCGTGCTGCGCTCGTACGCCGACGCCCTCACCAAGGTCCGCCCGGGCTTCGAGGAGACCGCGGGCCGGGACGCGGGCTGGAACACCGCCGTCGCGGCCGCGCGCACCCCCGCCGTGCCCGGCCCCGGCACGGACCCCAGGCAGGTGGCCGCCTGGTGGAAGTCGCTGACCAAGGAGCAGCAGGACGAGCTGCTGCGCACCAAGTTCCAGGAGATCGGTCAGCTGCGCGGCCTCCCGTCGGAGGTGCTCGACCAGGCCAACCGCCTGCGCATCGAGGACGACGCCCAGCGCTTCGGCGCGCAGCGCGACCAGCTCGACGCCCAGCTGGCCGCGCGGGCGCAGGAGTTGGGTCTGGACCCGGACAACTCCGAGGACATGACCAAGCTCCTGAACGACGAGCAGTACGCGTCGCTCAACGAGCAGCGCCAAGAAGCCGCCACCAAGGCCGAGAACGCCGAGAAGGTGCAGAAGAGCATCGAGCAGGCGGAAACCCTCGCCCGGGACAACGGCTGGCTCAACGCCCAGGGCCGGCCGGACGTCCGGATCCTGGCCTGGGACCCCTACGGTCCGCGCGGCGACGGCGGGACGGCCATCGCCTACGGCAACCCCGACACCGCCAAGAACCTCGCCGTGAGCGTGCCCGGCACCGGTTCCACGCTGGACGGCTTCTCGGTGAGCCAGGCGGGCAACCTGCGCGAGGCCATGGGCGCGGAGGGCAACGCCACCATCCAGTGGCTCGGCTACGACGCGCCCGGCTGGGCGCCCGGCGAGGTCGACAACCCGGCGCAGGCCCGCGAGGGCGGCACGAACCTCGTCGCCGACGTCGACGGCTACCGCGCCGCCGCCGAGGCCGCCGGCGGTAACCCCCACGTCACGGTGATCGGCCACTCCTACGGCTCCACCACGGTCGGCTACGCGGGCATGAACGGCCTGGCCGCGGACGACATCGCGTTCGTCGGCTCGCCCGGCGTGGGCGCGTCGAACGTCAACCAGCTCTCCGCGGGTCCCGGTCACGTCTACGTCGGCGCGACCGAGCACGACCCGGTCGTCCAGGGCACGAGCCAGACCTGGTTCACCGAGGACGGTTCCTCGATCGGCCCGTACGACGACCGGTTCGGTGCCAAGACCTTCGGCACCACCGACGGGACCTCGGCGCTGGGCGCGCACTCGCAGTACTACGCCCCCGGTTCGGAGTCGGTGCAGAACCTGGCCCGGATCGCGACCGGCGACGGCGGCTCGGTGACCGCGCAGGAGTGGGACGAGAACCCGCTCGGCCCGTCGCTGCCCGGCTCGCACATCCCCGGTGTCGGACCGGTGGTGGACTTCGTCGGCGGCACGGCCGTCGGCGCGGCGGACCTGGCGGTCGACGCCGGGACCGGGCTCTACAACGCCGGTCGCGACGCGTGGAACGGCAACTGGTCCGACGCGGGCACCGGCCTGCTCAACACGGGCAAGGAGGTCGTCAACGACACCGTGGACGTGGTCGTCGGCGGTGTCGGCGACGTGGTCGAACTCGGTCGGGACGCGGTCGAGGGCGTCGGCAAGGCCTGGGACAAGACCGTCGGGTCCTGGTTCTAGTCAGCGCAGGCGGCAGGGACCGACGTCGGTCTGGACGCCTTCCTGGTCGAAGCCGCTCCGGTCGGACTGGCGCACCGAGCACACCACGAGGTCGCCGACCTTGATCCCCTCCGGGAACTGGTCGAGGTCGGCGGCCTTCTTGTCGATCTGCTCGACCCCGCCCGGCTGGTCCTGGTCGATCTCCAGGTTCACGTACGACGGCTTGGTCTCGCCCATCGACTCGTACGGTGGGTTGATCTTGACGACCTTGAACCGCACCTCGCCCGACCACTCGCTGCCGCAACCGGCCAGGAGGGCTCCGACCGCGAGGACGGCGACACACGCCTTGAGCGCCTTCACGCGGTCGAGCTTAGCTAGAAGCGGAGCACCGGGAGCAGGCTTGAGAGATCCGCCCGGCTCCCGGACGCGGTGACCTTGGCGTCCCGCACCGCTTCCGCCCACCCGAGCCGGCCGACGGCCAGTTCCAGCCACGTGCGCGGGTCGGTCTCGATCACGTTCGGCGGCGTGCCGCGGGTGTGCCGGGGACCCGCCACGCACTGCACGGCGGCGAACGGCGGCACCCGCACCTCCACGCTGCGGCCCGGCGCGACCTGCTCCAGCGTCCGCAGGCTCAGCCGCACGGCCGCGGCCAGCACCGGGCGTTCGGGCTGCTCCGCCGCACCGGCGAGCCAGGGCAGCACGGCCTCGACGGCGGCGCGCACCTCGTGCGGGTCAACGGTTTTGGACGGCACCCGCCCAGGCTATCGTCGCCGGCACGCCCGCAGGCACGCCGCCGACCGCTTGCCGAGCCGGGGTCCCGGGCGCCGGGGTCAGAACTTCGCGGCGCGCACCGCTTCGGCGAGCAGCTCCTCCACCTGGTGCGCGAGTCGGCGCGAGTCGGTCGGGCTGAACGTGCTCCACGGCACGGACCCGTTCGCCGCCCGCCGTTGTTGCAGGTAACGACCGTCCTCGGTGTCGAAGAACGCGACCACGCGGTCCGGTCGGCACCGCTTGCCGTACTTGTCGCGGGCCGCCGCGCCGAAGTTGCCGGTGTGCACGAGCCCGGTGAACATCTTCACCAGCGTGGTGGCGTCCTCCTGGCGCACCCCGTGCTCGCGCAGCGAGTTCTCCAGGCTCTTGGGCGAGCCGTCGGACTTCTTGACCGCGGCCTCCAGGTCGGCGCTGGGCATGGTGACCGAGTGCCCGCTGCCGGCGGGGTGCGCGGGCAGCGCGCCCAGCACGGCCGACGGCAGGCCGCTGCCCGCCGCGCGCCGGAACGTGAGCCGGTTGTCGGTCAACGTGGCCACCGCGCCCTCGTCGCCGTTGGCCACGGCCAGCACCCGCACGCTCTTGCCCACCCACACCCGGCCGTCGACCTCGCGCTCGGGCCGGTTGAACAACCGCAGCAGGTAGTCGAGTTCCGGGTGCAGCCCGGTCGGACCGCCGAGTCCCCGCGCGCCGATGTCGTGCCAGACGCGGCGTTCCAGGTCGGCGCGCGCCTGGTGGGTCTTGCCCGGCGAGGGCACCTTGATCACCAGCGGCATCTGGCCGAGGTCGAGGCGCTCCCAGAGCACGTCGAACTCCTCGGCGGAGAGCTCGATCGGCTCCCGCTCCGCAGGCCCCCCGAAATACGTCACCGACATCCCCGTCCCCTGAACACCGGACACGGGCCCGCGCCGGGTCGACGCGAGCCCGTGCACCGGAGGATTCCCTACTGCGGCGCTTCCCCGATCACCGGCGGCGCGACGAGCCGGTCGTCGCCGAACACGTCGTTCGTCTCGACCAGGTAGTCGGCTGCCTTGTGCTCGATGTCGTCCTCACCGTTGGCGCCCTGCGCACCGGCCGCGCCACCGGCCATGCCGGGGCCGCCCGCACCCGGACGACCTGCGGCGCCGGGGCCACCAGCACCGCCGGGGCCGCCCGCGCCGGGGCCGAAGCCACCCGCGCCGGGCATGCCACCGCGACCGGGCACACCGGACGGGTGGTTACCGCCGGGCACACCCGCGCCGGGCATACCGCCCGAACCGGGCATCCCCGGCATACCGGGACGCATGGGGTTGGGACCGCCCTGACCACCGGGGCCGGGCATGCCGGGCATCCCCGGCATCCGACCGGGCGGCAGGCCCGGTCGCTGGCCACCGGGGCCGGTGGGCGCCTTCGGCGGGACCTGCGGGCCGCTGCCCGGGGGCTTCGGCGGGGTCCACGTGGGCGGCGGCACCGGGCCGACGGGCGGCCGGACCGGCGGGTTGACCGGCGGGGTCACCTGCGGCGGGAGCGACGTCGGCGGGCCGGAGGTCGGCGGCGCCCACGACGGGGTCGTGGTGCCACCGGTGCCGGGCACCAGGCCCGGCTGCGGCACCGGCGCGCCCCCCGACGGCGGTGCCCACGACGTGGTCGTGGTGCCGCTGCCGCTGCCACCGATCGGCGGCGTCCAGGTCGAGGTGGAGTTGTAGTTGGCGTTCGAGTTGTTGAACTCGCCCGCGCCGGCAGGCGGCGGCGTGTCGATCACGACCTTCGGCGGGGGGACGAACTGGCCGAGCGTGTTGGCGTTCCACTCGCTGCTCGACTGGTAGTTGTTCATCACCTCGACGGCCTTGGCCTCGGCGTTGTCCTGCGCCGCTTCCTGCCGCTCGTGGTCCTGCTGCTGCTTGATCACGTGCATCATGCCGACCGGGCCGGTCAGCCCGCCGACGATCGCGTCGCCGAGCGACGGCGCCTCGGTGGTCACCGGGAGCGGCTCGGGCATCTCCTTGCGGGCGTTCGCGATGTAGTCCGCCTGGAGCTGCGCGGAGGTCTCCATCGTGCTCGAACCCTGCTGGGCGTCCGCGGCCCAGGCACCGAGGGGCGACAGCGAGGCCGTCGTCGTGTCGGCGGTGTCGCCCTCCCAGCTCGCGCCGAGCTTGGCCAGCCCGTCCTTGATCGTGGAGTCGATCTCTCCGAGGGTCTCGGACAACGACTTCCAGGAGTCTTCGAGCGGTCGGGACGCGGCGACGCCGGGCCCCTCGTTGATCATGCGGTGGAGATCGGGGTGGGCATACCCGCGCCAGCGGTGATCACCCATCGTGCTCGCCCCCCTCGGGTGCGTAGGTCAGCAGGTCAGCCGTTGTTGATGCGTCCCCAGGACGCGGTGTTGTCGCCTTCGACTCGCCGGTAGTCGGCCTCGATCGCGGTGAGTTGGTCGACCACGCCCGCGAGCTGCTCGCGGTAGGCCTTGAGGGCGGTCAGGCCGGCCGAGTCGCCCGCCTCGAAGGTGTCCTGGTTGAACCGGTCGGCGGTCTCGTTGCTCACCGGGTCGCCGGCCCACGGCTTCGCCCTCAGCTGCGCGATCGCCACCCGGAGCTTCGCGTCCAGCTGGTCCAGCGCGTCCGAGAACACCTTGCGCGCGTCAGGGATCGCCGAGGGCTCGATGCTCAACTTCCGCTGCGCCCCGGCGTAGTCGGGCAGCGTCGTCTGCGTCGATCCTCCGCCACCACCATCCGCGATGAACACGGCACACCCCTCCTCAGTCCTGCACATACCCCAGCGTGTGCATTCGGGACGACTTTAGCTCTGATGCGTGACGCGGGTGAACGGTTCCCTCTGCAAAGAAGTAGTTCTACTTGTTCAAGTTGGTCACGACGGCCGCCGCGACCGACTGGGCGATCCGGCAGAGGGCCGGGATGTTGGTCTCGCCGAGGCTGAACGCACCCACGTCGACCACCTGGCCGTCCGAGACGTCCACCGCGACGGAGCAGGAGAGCCCGAGGTCGGTGTCCGCCTCCACCAGCAGCGCGGGGAAGCCGCCCACCTCCAGCTTCGTCACCTTGCCGTCGGACTCGGCGTAGTCGTCGATGCCCGCGGTGGTGTCGGCGGTCACGCCGACGAAGTACGTCCGGTCCTCGCGGCTGATCGTGCAGCCCTTCTTCCCCGGGTCGTCGCTGGGCTGCGGCGGGCGGTCCAGACCGAACCCCGCGCGCTCCGCCTCGGTCAGCAGGGTGCACGGGTCCACGTCGGCGATGTTGATCGTCTTCGGGCGCTTGGCCGGTTCCTTCGACGCCGAGGTCGCCTTGGCCGACGTCCCGCCCGCCGCCGTGGTGGACGTCGAACCACCGGGGTTCGCGGACCCGTCCGTGGCTTGCGAACAGCCCCCGAGCAGGGCCAAGGCGGCGATGAGCGGCACGACACGGCGCATGAGCACCAACGTATCGGATCTACGTCACCCACAAGGCGCATTGCGGGCAACGTGACGCGGACGACCGCGTCACCGGCAACCGGTGTAGCGGCAGGCGACCGCGGCGGGTCGCTCCACCGGCCGGCCGGCGTCGATCGACCACGCCAGCCGCACGTACTGGGCGTGCGTCCACGCCAACGGCGTCGCCGACGTGGTCCCCCGGCCGTCCCAGACCTGCTCGGGCAGCATCCGGCCGGCGTTCGCGGTGGTGGCGATGTCGGCGAGCCGGCGGCGGGCGCCGCCGACGTCACCGGCCAGCAGCTCGTACTCGCCGCGCTCACCGGCGAAGATCGGCCACAGCCTGCCGTAGGTGCGGCCGTGGCCGATGTTTCCCCGGTAGATGTTCCACGGCCCGCCGTCGGCGCGCTCGCCGTAGCCGTCGCCGTTGTAGCGGTGCCAGAACCGGTCCACGCCCAGCTGCTCGTCCACCACGCGCACGGTGTTGCGGACGACCGGGTCGTCGTGCGGGCGGACGCCGAGCCGCACCAGCTCCAGGAAGCTCGGGTCCACCGCGGCCCGCTGGTCGATCTCGGTGGGGTGGTTGTCACCGGGGTTGTAGGTGGTGCCCGAGTCCGGCCGACCGTCCTTGGTGAGCCGCAGGTAGTAGGGGTCGGGAGAGAACGGCCCGGTGGTGGTGACGGTCCAGCCCTCCAGGCGGCGCTCCCAGTCGTCGGCGACGGCGAGGTACTTCGCGGCACGCGGGTCGCCGGACCGCTGGAGCAGGTCGGCCAGGCACACCAACCCGGCGATCTCGCTCGCGATCGTGCCCGGCGAGTAGCCGCTCTGGTTCTCCCAGCGCTCCTGCTGGGTGAACGGCGCGTTCGGCTGGGCGATCATGAACTCGGCCGCCGCCACCAGGGAGTCCACTGTGGACCGGTCGGCGCGGCCGAGCAGCCAGGCCAGCAGCATCGGCGCGGCCTGCTCGTCCTGCTGGATGTTGGTCCAGTACGGCTCACCGTCGACCCTGGTGTTCTGCGGCAGGTGCCCGTCGGCTTGCTGCTGCACGTCCAGCATGAAGTCGAGCGCGCGCTCCGCCGCCCCGCGATCGCCGGCCGCGAGCATCGCACTGGCCACCTGGTACAGGTCACGGGGCCAGACCAGGGCGTAGGAGCCGAACTCCGGGGCGATGGTGCGGTCGAACCCGAACGCCCAGGGGAAGCCGGGCGACGCGATGAACGCGCCGGGGTGGCGCTTGTCCTCGGTCGCCGCCAGCACCATCATCGACGTGTCGTACAGGTCGCGGTCGGCGCTCTTCGGGCGCTTGAGCCCCTTGAGGTAGTCGTCCCAACCCCGGTCGTACCGGCGGGCGTGCCGGGGGAAGCCCTCGACCAGCGACGTCTTCGCCGTGGTCAACGCCTCCTCGACGTGGGTGCCGAAGCCCATCGCCAACGTGGCGCCGCGGTCGCGCACCCCGTCCACGCGCAGCGAGCCGGTCTGGATGACGTTGCCCTCGGTGGAGCCGCGCGACGTGATCGGCTCGTCGGCGATCAGGGCGCTCGCGGACCGGGCGTCGTGCGCCAGCAGCGCCTCGGGGTGCCGGACGGCCGAGTCGTCGTCGCCGTCGCGGGACAGGTTCGGGTCGAAGACCACCTGGACGTCCACCGGCCGGTCCGCGTGCAGCCGCAGGTCCGCCAGGACGGTCGGCCGCGCCGGGTCGGTGGTGTAGGTGATCCAAGCCTGCCAGCCGTCGCCCCGGAACTCCTGCCGGTAGCGGAGCCTGCCGACGGGCTCGGTGCGGCCCTCGGCGGTGCGGCCGTCCACGACCAGCCGCAGGTCACGGGTCGCCGGGGTGCTCAGGTCCGGGTAGAAGACCTCGGTCAGGCCGGTGCGGCCGAGGGTGAACCAGACCGGGCTCGTCGCCTGGCGGGCGGTGCCGAACCCCTGCTTGTCCGCGGGGGCGTAGGTGGCCGGGGGACCGGGGACGGTCAACGCGCTCGCCAGCAGCACCGCGACTAAGGAGGTCATGGGAGTTGGGTGCGCAACAGCGCGCGCCGTCAAACGCGGGTACGTAGGGTCGGCGGGGTGGGAGACACGGGACCGGGACGGATCGAGGACTACGCGCTGCTGTCGGACCTGAGGACGGCGGCACTGGTGGGACGGGACGGGTCGATCGACTGGCTGTGCATGCCGCGGTTCGACTCGCCGTCGTGCTTTTCCCGGCTGCTGGGCACCGAGGACGACGGGCACTGGCGGATCGCGCCGACCGGCGAGGTGGTGTCGGTGCGGCGGTCGTACCGCGACGGCAGCCTCGTGCTGGAGACCGAGTTCGAGACGGTCGACGGCGTGGTGCGGCTGATCGACACCATGCCGCCCGAGCAGGACGACTGGGACGCCGACACCCGCGTGGTGCGGGTGCTGGAAGGCGTGTCCGGTCAGGTGGAGATGTCGTTGCGGTGGGTGCTGCGGTTCGCCTACGCCGACTCCGTGCCGTGGGTGCGGCGCGGTGAGCGGGACGGGCAGGAGTGCATCGTGGCGCTCGCCGGGCCGTCCGCCGTGGCGCTGTACGGCGACCGGCTGCCGTACCGGGTGCACGGCAAGCGGGCGCACGAGGCGGAGTTCACCATCTCGGCGGGCGAGCGGCTGTCCTGGGTGATGGAGTTCGCGTACTCGCCCGACGAGCCGCCCGCACCGGTGGACGCGATGTCGGAGGTGGCCCGGTCCGAGGCGTTCTGGCTGGACTGGTCGTCGCGCATCGACTACGACGGCCCGCACGCGGACGTCGTGCGGCGGTCGCTGATCACGTTGAAGGGCCTGTCGTACGCGCCGACCGGCGGGATCGTGGCCGCGCCGACGACGTCGCTGCCGGAGACGTTCGGCGGCGAGCGCAACTGGGACTACCGGTACTGCTGGCTGCGCGACGCCACGTTCACGCTGCTGGCGCTGGACAACTTCGGCTGCACGGACGAGGCGGTGGCGTGGCGCAGGTGGCTGCTGCGCGCCGTCGCGGGCGACCCGGCCGACCTGCAGATCATGTACGGCCTCGGCGGCGAGCGGCACCTGGTCGAGTGGGAGGTCGACTGGCTGCCCGGGTACCGGGGCGCGCGGCCGGTGCGGGTCGGGAACGCGGCCTACCGGCAGTTGCAGCTCGACGTGTACGGCGAGGTGATGGACGCGTTGCACCTGGCGCGGGAGCGCGGGTTGGGCGAGACCGCGGACTCGTGGGCCATGCAGCGCGGCATGATGCGGCACCTGGAGAAGGTGTGGGAGCAGCCGGACAAGGGGCTGTGGGAGGTGCGCGGGCCGGACCGGCACTTCACCCACTCCCGGGTGATGCTGTGGGTGGCGTTCGACCGGGCGGTGCGGGCGGTGGAGCAGTTCGACCTGCCCGGCCCGGTGCAGCGGTGGCGCGAGCTGCGCGAGACCGTGCACGCCGAGGTGCTGGCGAAGGGCTGGAACTCGTCGCTGGGCGCGTTCACCCAGTACTACGGCGGCACCGAGCTGGACGCGGCCACGTTGCTGATCCCGGCGGTGGGCTTCCTGCCCGGCGACGACCCGCGCGTGCTCGGCACCCTGGACGCGATCTCCGGCGTGCTCAAGCGCGGCGACCTGGTCGACCGGTACGAGACCTCCCACGGCGAGTCCGAAGTGGACGGATTGGCCGGTGTCGAGGGAAGCTTCCTGGCGTGCTCGTTCTGGTACGTCGACGCGCTGGCGTTGGCCGGGCGACGTGAGGAGGCGCTGGCGATGTACGACCGGCTCGTGGACCTGTGCAACGACGTGGGGTTGTTGGCCGAGGAGTACGACGCGGGCACCGGGCGGATGCTCGGCAACTTCCCGCAGGCGTTCAGCCACCTGGCGCTGGTGAACAGCGCGGCGGTGCTGTTCGGCGGCCACACCCGCGACGAGCGTCACCGCAGCGGTGCGGCGTGAGGGCGGCGGAGGTCGTACCCGGCGAGCCCGAGTCGTCACGGGTGGTGGACCGACCGGATCCGGGTCGTCCGGGTGAACTGCTGGTCCGGGGCTTGCTGGTGGGCATGTGCGGCACCGACGTGGAGATCATCCGCGACGGTTTCGGCTCGTTGCCGCCGGGTCGGGACCACATGGTGCCGTTCCACGAGTCCCTGGGCCGGGTCATCACCGCGCCCGAGGACTCGGGCTTCTACGAGGGCGACCTGATCGCCGGGGTGGTCCGCCGCCCCGACCCCGAGCCGTGCCCGGCGTGCGCGGTGGACGCGTGGGACTTCTGCCGCAACGGCCGCTACACCGAGCGCGGCATCAAGGAGCTCGACGGGTACGGGATGCAGCGCTGGACCGTGCCGCCGAAGTTCGCGGTGAAGCTGGACCCGACGCTCGGTGACGCGGGCGTGCTGACCGAGCCCGCCTCGGTGGTGGCCAAGGCGTGGGCGCAGGCGGAGGCCGCGGCCGCCCGTTCCCACTTGCCGGTGCGCTCGGTGCTGGTCACGGGCGCCGGCCCGATCGGCCTGCTGGCGGCGCTGCTGGGCGTGCAGCGGGGGTTGGACGTGCACGTGGTCGACCGCGTCACCGACGGCCGCAAACCGGACCTGGTCACCGCGCTCGGCGCCAGGTACTACCCGGACCTGGCGAAGGTCACCGCCGAGGTCGACGTGGCGTTCGAGTGCACCGGCGTGGCACCCCTGATCTGGGAGTGCGTGCGGCGGGCCACCGTCACGGTCCTGGCGGGCATCGCCGGCGAGCACGACCCCGTGCCGCTGGACCCGAGCGTGTTCGACGGGATCGTGATGGGCAACAAGTCCGTCGTCGGCACGGTCAACGCGGGCCTGCCGGACTACCTCGCGGCGGCGGAAGCCCTGTCCCAGGCCAGCCGCCCGTGGCTGCACGGTCTGATCACCAGGCGGGTGTCGCTCGACCGGTTCACCGACGCGCTGGAGAAGGAGCACGACGACGTGAAGGTGATCGTGGACCTGGCGTAGCGGATGCGGGCGGTCCGGCGACTGAACAGGGGTGAGCACCCCGAAGCCGGTCCCGGTCCTGACCGACCTCAGCGAGGTGGAGGACCACGTGGTCGCCGCCGCCCTCCGCGGCGTGGCGGTGGTGTGCGGCGACCTCGACGTGGACGAGTTGGCCGCCTCCGAGGACCCCCGGCACCTGGTCCGGGCGGAGTTGATCCGGGAACTGCTGCTGGGTCGCCGCGGCGACCTCGACCCCCGGGGCGTCCGGGTGACCGGCGCCCGCGTCGTCGGCTCGCTCGGCCTGGACCACGTCAAGGCGGGCGCCGGTCTCTCCCTGGTGCGGTGCGCCTTCACCGAGCCGATCACCGCGAACGACGCACGACTCCCGCACCTGGTGCTCAGCGGCAGCCTGGTGCCCCGCCTGGAGGCCTGGGGCCTGCGCACCGAGTCCAACCTGCACCTGGACGGCGTGATCACGCGCGGCAACACCGCGTCGGCACTGATCAACATGCCCGACGCGCACGTCGGGGGCGGAGCGGACCTCAGCCGCGCGAACATCACGAACTCCGGTGGCACGGCCGTCGAGATGAGCGGTCTGCACACCGACAACAACCTGGTCATGCGGGGCGCCACCATCGCCGGGACCGGTCACCTCGGCGCGATCCGCCTGCTCAGCGCCCAGATCGGCGACGAGGCGATCCTGGACGACGCGACCGTGACCAACGCCGCCGGGCCCGCGCTGTGCGCGGACTTCCTCCGCACCGGCGGTTCGCTGGTGCTGCGAAAGGCGGTTCTCCACAGCGGGGACAGCGCGCTGCGGCTGCCCGGCGCCGTCATCAAGGGCCGGTTGCTCTGCGCCGGCCTGACCGTCACCGGCTCCACCGGTGCGTCGCTGGTGCTGAGCGGTGCGCAGGTGGACCAGCCGCTCAGCCTGCCGGTCACCGCGATCTGCCCCCACCCCGACCGTCCCCGGTGCGACGCCACCGGGCTCCTGCACCTGGACGGGTTCGCCTTCACCGACCTCGGCTCGGCCGACTGGCGCCAGTGGCTGCACCTGGTCCGGTGGCACACGCCGGCCTACCGGCCCCAGCCGTACCAGCAGCTGGCCGCCGTGGAACGGGCCGCCGGGCACGAGAACAACGCGCGCGAGATCCTCATGGCCCAGCAGGACGACCTGCGGCGGCGCAATCCCGAGGCGCTCGGCGGACCGGCCGCCCGGCTGGCGCACCGGCTGTGGGGCTGGCTCGGCGGGTACGGCTACCGGACGCGCAACACGGCGTTGGCGCTGGTGACCGCGTTATTCCTGGTCGGCGCGCTCGGTTTCTGGGCGGGCCACTGGGTCACCGGTCCCGGCCACCACGCCGTCGAGCGCGCCAACGGCTCCGGCACCCCGTGCTCGACCCTCGAACAGATCGGGGTCGGCATCGACCGCGGCCTGCCGCTCGCACCGGCCGGCGTCCGGAGCAAGTGCGACCTGGACACCACGACCACCGCGGGCCAGTGGTTCACGGCCGCGATCTGGCTGTTGCAGGCCTGCGTCTGGGTCCTGGCCACGCTGGCCATCGCCGGGTACACCGGGCTGATCCGCAAGCCCGCGTGAACCGGCTCAGCGGCGCAGCAGGTCGTCGATCTCCTCCGGCTTCATCGGCTTGGCGAAGAACCAGCCCTGGCCGGTGTCGCAGCCGATCCGGTGCAGCCGCTTGGCCTGGGCCGGCGTCTCCACGCCCTCGGCCGTCACGCCGAGTTGCAGCGCGTGGGCCAGTTGGACCAGTGTGGAGACGATCTGGGCGTCCACCGCGTCCTCTTCGTCGGCCGCGCGCAGCCCTTCCATGAACGAGCCCGCGATCTTCAGCTCGTGCACGGGCAGGTGCTTCAGGTAGGCCAGGTTCGAGTACCCGGTGCCGAAGTCGTCGATGGCGATCCGCACACCCATGTCCGACAACGCCCGCAACGCCTCCAGCGGCTCGTCGGCGGTGCCCATGATCGCGCTCTCGGTCAGCTCCAGCTGCAGGTGGTGCGGCGGCAACGCGCACTCGTCCAGGATCCGCTTGACGTCCCGGACCAGCTCGGGGTCGCGCGACTGGCGCACGGCCAGGTTCACCGACACGAACGGCGCGGAGTCGCCGAACTCCTCCAGCCACCGCCGTGCCTGCTCGCACGCCCGACGCAGCACCCACCGGCCCAGCGGGACGATCAGCCCGGTCTCCTCGGCCAGCTCGATGAACCGGTCCGGCGCCAACCGCCCGAACTCGGGGTGCTGCCAGCGCACCAGCGCTTCCACGCCGACCACGGTGCTGTCCTCAAGCCGCACCAGCGGCTGGTAGTCCACGTAGAACTCGTCGCGCTCCAACGCCGCCGGCATGGTCGCCGACAGGGTGAACCGGGCGACCTCCTTGGCGTTGCGCTCGGGGTTGTACAACGCCCAGCGGGACTTGCCGTCGGCCTTGGCCCAGTACAGCGTGATGTCCGCGTCACGCATCAGGTCGGCGGCCGTGGTGCCCGACAGCGCGCGCTCCACGATGCCGATCGACGCCGACACGGTCAGCTCGTGGCCGCCGATCCGGATCGGCGACTCCAGCTCGCGCAGCACCCGGTCGGCGACGTTGACGATGTCCTGCGTGTCCTGCGAACCCTCCACCAGGATGACGAACTCGTCGCCGCCCATCCGGGCGACCAGCTTCCCCTCGCCGGACACCGAGTGGTCCAGCCGCCGCCCCACCTCGACCAGCAGCTGGTCGCCGATGTCGTGACCCAGGCTGTCGTTGATGACCTTGAACCCGTCCAGGTCCAGGTAGCACAGGCCGGCGCGGTGGCGTGCCTTGTTGTTGAACACGCGACCGAGTCGTTCCAGGAACAGGGCGCGGTTGGGCAGGCCGGTCAGCGGGTCGTGCAACGCCTGGTAGCGCAACCGGTTCTGCAGCAGGTGCCGGTCGGTGACGTCCTCGATCATCGCCACCTGGTACTGCGGGTCGCCGTGGTCGTCGCGCACCAGCGACAGGGTCAGGTGCGTCCACACCTGCTCGCCGTCGGCCCGGCGGAACCGCTTCTCCGCCCGGTAGTGGTCGCACTCACCCGCGGTGAGCTGGTCGTAGAGCCGCCAGACGCTGCCGCCGTCCTCCGGGTGCATCAGGTCGCGGATGTTGTACTGCCGCATCTCCTCGACGCTGAACCCCAGCATGTCCTGCAACGCCTGGTTCACGTCCAGGATCCGGCCCTCGATGTCGGCGATGCCGATGCCGATGGCGGCCTCGGTGAACATCGCCCGGAACCGCGCCTCGGACGCGCGCAACGCGGCTTCGGCCTGGTCGCGGGCGTCCAGCACGGCCGCGCGGATCGCCTCCTGCTCGGCCAGCGTCCGTTCGCGCAGCGCACGGGCGTACCCGGCGGCCAGCGCGCCCTGAAGCGCGGCCAGCCGCGACCGCATCAGCTCGTCCGGCTGGATGCCCAGCTCGCCGAGCAGGTCGTCGCCGAGCAGCTGCACCGTGCGGCCCAGCGTGTCCGTGCCGGTGAAGTGGGCCTCGACCAGGCGTGCGCCGATCTCGTAACCGGGCGCGGTGCGGAACGGGCTGGCGTGCAGCGCGTGCACCAGCACCTCGGTCAACGCCTGGAGGTGCTCGGCGACCTCGGCCCGTGTCATGGGCACGTAGCTGCTGCCGATGACGGCGGTCGCCCAGGTGCGGGCGAAGGACTCCGCCCCGGCCAGTACGGCGGGGTCGAGGTTCGATCGGCCCGGTGCTGCCACCCGATGGTCAACCTGTTCCGTCATGTCCGCCGGCCTACCGCCACAACCCAGAGGATACGGCCGGTCGCCGGGCGCGGTCGACTGCCCGGCGGGCCGTGCGATCGGCGTCGGCCGCCGTCCATCAGGCCTTCTGCCCGACGCCGCCGAAGCTGATGAAGTGCGCCGCGTTCTCGTCCACGTCGTCGGGCGACTCCGGCCGCCACAGCGGCAGCCGCGCCACACCGGGCTCGACCAGCTCGAAGCCGTCGAACAGGGCCTGCACCTCGCGCTGGGGCCGGAAGCACATCTCGCTGACGCCGCGGTTGTAGACCTTCCTCGCGTCGTCCCACGCCGGGTCCCACTCGCCCTGCTCGAACCCGGCGTGCGAGATCGCCAGGTAGCTGCCGTCCGGGAGGGCGTCGCGGTAGTCCGCCACCACCCCGCCCGGGTTCTCGGAGTCCGGCATGAAGTGCAGCAGCGCGATCATCAGCACGCCGATCGGCTGGTCGAAGTCCAGCAGGCCCTGCACCTCGGGCGAGGACAGCACCTGCTTGGCGTCCCGCACGTCGGTCTGCAGGACGTTCACCAGCTCGTTCCCGGTGAGGATGGCCCGGCTGTGCGCGACCGCGACGGCGTCCACGTCGACGTACACCACGCGGGCGGCCGGGTCGGTGGCCTGGGCGATCTCGTGCACGTTGCCGACCGTGGGGATGCCGGAGCCCAGGTCGAGGAACTGGCGGATGCCCTGCGCGAGCATGAACCGCACCGCGCGCCGCAGGAACGCCCGGTGGTTGAGCACGATGGTCTTGATCACCGGCACGTCGGCCAGGACCTTGTCCGCGACGGCCCGGTCGACGGCGAAGTTGTGCGCACCGCCGAGCCAGTAGTCGTAGACCCGCGCGATGCTCGGACGTGCCAGGTCGATGTCCCCCGGCGCCCAGGTCGGCCGCCCCACGCTGTCCACTCGGATTCTCTCCTCAGCCGTGCTCGTGTTCTCACCGTTGCGGTGACACCCACATCATGGGCCAATCCGGTGAGTTAGCACACCGTCGACTTGCGCGAGTTCTTCAATCACCCACCCCAGACTCGATCACCCGCAAGAATGACGACCTTGTGAAGCACCTGTGGATCGCGGGCGCGGTCGTCCTGGTGGCGGCGGGGGTCTGGCTGGTGGTGGCCCACCGCCGGGGGCGCGGTGTGGTCATCCCCGTCGTGCTGGGCGCGATCGGCGTGTTCCTGCTGGTCTCGGGCTGGCTGTTCGCCACCGACCCGAACGCGCCGAAGCACGAGGCGATCAAGACCGGCGGGCTCGCGGGCGGCTCGGTGGTGGCGCTGTACGCGCTGTGGCTCAACGACCGGCGGCGGCGCACGGACGAGGAGCGGCATCGGATCGAGTACCAGCGGCAGCAGTTGGAGAACGAGCGGGCCGAACACGATCGGTCGCGGGTCGCGGACGAGAGGTTCGCTCGATCGGTCGAACTGCTCGGTCACGACGCGGAGCAGGTGCGGGTGGGCGCCATGCACGCCCTGGCCGGTCTGGCCCGGTCCCGCGCCGAGTACGCGCAGACCGTGCTCGACGTGCTGTGCGCGTACCTGCGGCGGCCGTTCGACGTGACGCGGGAAGGTGAAGCGGTGGTGCGGGACGAACGCGAGCTGGAGGTCCGGCTCACCGCGCAACGGCTGGTCGCCGACCTCCTCCCCCGCGCCGACGCCGCCGACGCCCCGCTCTACAACCTGGACCTGACCAGGGCTTACCTGGAGTACTTCGACCTGTCGCACCGCCTGCTCGGCGACCTGGTCCTGAGGGCGGCGCACCTGCGGGAGTCGAACTCCCTGCACCACGCGGTCGTGCGCGGCAGCGTCTGGTTCACCGACGCCACCAGCGAAGGCCGGCTGCACCTGCACGACATGGTCATCCACGGCAAGGCGTGGTTCAGCCGGTTCCGGTGCCACCAGGCCGCCGACTTCACGGCGACGAGGTTCCTCGGCCCGAACAAGTTCGCCGGGGTCGCCTTCACCGGGCCGGTGACGTTCAGGGGCGGCGAGTTCGCCGAGCCGATCGACTTCGAGGGTGCCCGGTTCGGCGGGGGCGTCGACCTGGCCCTGGCCAAGCCCTCGGTGGCCCGCACGCACGCCATGCACGTGTCGCTGGAGCACGAGAACGCCCTGCCCGACGGCTGGGTGGTGGAGCGCCGCGCGGACGGCGGCCTCGGACTGGTCAGGAGCTGACGTGCGCGGACGTGGGTTGCTGGTGGCGAGCGTGCTCGCCGCCATCGTGGTGGCGGTGGCGACGACCGCCGTGCTGATCCTGGTGGACCCGAGGCAGCCGAAGGCGGAGGCGATCAAGACCGGCGGGCTGGCCGGCGGCGCGGTCGTCGCGCTGTACGCGCTGTGGCTCAACGACCGGCGGCGGCGCACCGAGGAGGCGCGGCACGACCTGGAGAGCGAGAAGGTCGCCGACGAGCGGTTCGCGCGGGCCGTCGAGCTCCTGGGCAACGAGGCCGACCAGGTCCGGGTAGGTGCGATGCACGTGCTCGCGGGCCTGGCCCACACCACGCCCCGGTACAAGCAGACCGTGCTGAGCGTGCTGTGCGCGTACCTGCGGCGGCCGTTCGAGCACGCGGCCGTCGAAGAGCTGCCCGAGGACCCGGACCAGGCGTTCTTCGGCAAGAAGCGCGACGTGGAACCCGCGCAGGACCACGAGATGACCGTCCGGATGACCGCCCAGCGGCTGATCACCGACATGCTGCCCTGGGGCAACGACCCGGACCCGGCGCTGTACCACCTGGACCTGACCGGGGCGAAGCTCGTGCACTTCCGGCTGGAGGGCCGCCGGCTCGGCCGGATCGTCGCCCGGCGGGCGCAGTTCTACGGCATCACGCAGTTCGGCGAGGCCGTGATCGGCAAGCCCGCCCTGTTCTCCGGCGCCACCTTCCACGGCCGGGTGAACTTCCGGGACGGCAGGTTCGACGGCGGCATCTCGTTCCAGGACACCACGTTCGAGCGGGAGGTCAACGTCACCGGGGCGAGGGTCGGCACGTTCCTGCACGTCTCGCCGGCGCCGCCGCGCGAACTCGTCGGGGCCCTGGAGGTGCTGGCGGGCACCGCGTTCCGGGTCGACCCGACGGGCTGGCGGCTAACCGGCGACGGGCAGTCCCCGACCGGCTTCGAGGACCATGTCCAGCAGGACTGACGCGGCGGCGCTCACCGTCGGCGTGGTGACCACGGCGGTGTCGGTCGTCGGCGCGTCGACCAGCTCCACGAACCGCGCCCGGGTCTGCTTCGCCGCGAACGACGCGGGCACCAGGGCCACGCCGAGGCCGAACCCGACGAAGTCCAGCAGCGAGTGCACGTCGTTGACCTCGACCGCGACCTTCCGGTCCACGCCGGCGGTGGCCAGCGCCCGGTCCACGTCGTCGCGCGTCCCCCAGTCGGGGTTGAAGTCCACGAAGGGCTGACCGGCCAGCTCGGCGAGCCGCACCGACTCCCGTTCGGCGAAGGGCAGGTCCGGCGCGCACGCCAGCACCAGCGGCTCGCTGGACAGGGTGGACACGTTCAGGTCGTCGCCCGTGCGACCCGAGGTGACGAACGCCAGGTCCAGCCGCCCGGCGCGGACCAGGTCGACCAGCTCGCCCGAGCCCGCCTGGCGCAGCCGCAGCTCCACGCCGGGGTGCAGCTCGTGGAACCGGGCCAGCACCGCGGGCAGGTGGACGGCGTGCAGGCACTGGATGCTGCCGACGGCGAGCGTGCCGCGCAGCAGGCCCTGGACGGCGGCCACCGCGTCCCGCGCCGCGTCGATCGTGCCCAGCACGCGCCGTGCCTCGACCAGCAGCGCGCGTCCGGCCTGGGTCAGCTCGACCTGGCGGGTGCTGCGCACGAACAGCGGCGCGCCCAGCTCGACCTCCAGCGCCCGGATCGACGCGGAAAGACCTGACTGGGCGACGTGCATGCGCCTGGCGGCGCGGGTGAAGTGGCACTCCTCGGCCACGGCCACGAAGTACTCAAGCTGCCGGAGTTCCACAATTCATCACCCGTACTGCTGAATGGCATCAGCTTCTTCTGTTGGACAGCTTAATGCCTACCGCCCAAGCTGGTGGCGCACAGCCACGCGAGGTCGCGTCGGTCGTTCGAGCCGCCGTCCGCGGCGCGGCGGCCGACAAACACGGGAGGTACGTCGAAGATGCTGACTCGCCGAATCGGAGGAGTCGAGGTCAGCGCCATCGGCCTGGGTGCGATGCCGATGTCGTTGGAAGGCCGCCCCGACCGGGCCCGGTCGATCGAGACCATCCGCACCGCCGTGGACCGGGGCGTGACCCTGATCGACACGGCGGACGCGTACTCGGCCGACGACGGCGACTTCGGGCACAACGAGGAGCTGATCGCCGAGGCGCTGAAGGGCGTCGACGGCGTCATGGTCGCCACCAAGGGCGGCCACACCCGCACGCCCGGCGGCGGCTGGGGGCTCGACGGGCGCCCGGAGTACCTGAAGTCGGCGTGCGAGGCGTCGTTGCGGCGGCTCGGCGTGGACGCGATCGACCTCTACCAGTTCCACCGGCCCGACCCGTCCGTGCCGACCGCCGAGTCCGTCGGCGCGCTGGCCGAGCTGCTGGACGCGGGCAAGATCAAGCTCGCGGGCGTGTCCAACTTCGACCCGGCGCAGATCCGGGAGGCGAACGAGGTCCTCGGCGGCCGGCTGGCGAGCGTGCAGAACCAGTTCTCGCCCGCGTTCCGGTCCAGCGAGCCGGAGCTGGAGCTGTGCGCCGAGCTGGACGTCGCGTTCCTGCCGTGGAGCCCGTTGGGCGGCATGAGCGAGGCCGGCCGGCTGGGTGAGCGGTTCGCGCTGTTCGCCGAGGTCGGCCGCGACCACGGAGCCAGTCCGCAGCAGGTGTGCCTGGCCTGGATGCTCGCCAAGGCGCCGCAGGTCGTGCCGATCCCCGGTTCGTCGCGGCCGGCGAGCATCTCCGACTCGGCCGACGCGGTGCACCTGCGGCTGTCGGAGGAGGAGCTGAAGCGCCTGGACGGGTGACGTCCTGCGGATGCGGTGGTGGACGTCCGGCCTGACGATCTAGGCCGGACGTACCAGCACCACCGACCGGATGGGGGCGTCGATGGCCACGCACACCCGCCTGCGCACCTTGAGCACCCGACTGGGCGCACTCACGATCACGCTCGCGATCGTCCCGGCGCCCGCCGTCCAGGCGCTGCCCGAGGGCTCCGCCGACCACTTCGCGGGCTCGCAGATCGCCGAGCACGAGGGCCGGCACCACACCGCGCGGCACCGGCCGCGGGTCGAGGGCACCGTGCCCGGCATGGACGTCAGCAGCCATCAGGGTGACGTCGACTGGGCGAAGGCGTGGGCGGACGGCGCGCGGTTCGCCTACGTCAAGGCCACCGAGGGCACCGGGTACCGCAACCCGGACTTCGCCCGGCAGTACAACGGGTCGTACGCGATCGGCATGATCCGCGGCGCTTACCACTTCGCGCTGCCCGACCGGTCCGGCGGCGCGGCGCAAGCGGACTTCTTCGCGACCAACGGCGGGGGTTGGTCGCGGGACGGCAAGACCCTGCCGGGCGCGCTGGACATGGAGTACAACCCGTACGGCGACCCGTGCTACGGCCTGGACCAGGCCGCGATGGGCGCGTGGGTGCGGGCGTTCAGCGACCGCCTGGTCGAGCGGACCGGCAGGCACCCCACCATCTACACGTCCACGAGCTGGTGGCACCGGTGCGTCGGCCGGGCGGAGCGGTTCGGCGACACGAGCCCGCTGTGGGTGGCGCACTACGCCGACGTGCTCGGGCCCCTGCCGCACGGGTGGGACTACGAGACGATCTGGCAGTGGCAGGCGGCCGGGCGGTTCCCCGGCGACCAGAACCTCTTCAACGGCAACGCCGAGCAACTGCTCGGGGTGGCCCTCGGGTAGCGGTCGTTGCTCCGTTTTCGTGACTGATTAACACGAACTCTGGTCAATTGGTTAGGCGTGCATCACACTGCCCAACGAGTCAACCCCCTGCACTGGCTCCAGGAGTCACGATGATCAATTTCACACGCTCCGCAACAGCCATCCTCACCAGCACCGCACTGGCCCTGCTCGGCTTGGCCGTGCCCGCGGCGGCAGTGCCCGGATCATCAGGCACCGCGCAGGCCGCACCCGCCGTCGAGGACCACGCCATGGGCTCGCAGATCGCCAAGCACGAAGGGCGCGGCGACCGGCGCATCGTCATCCCGACCGACCCCGGCGCACAGGCCGTCGTGTACGGCATCGACGTCAGCGGGCACCAGGGCAACGTCGACTGGGCCTACTGGTGGGGCCAGGGCAAGCGGTTCGCCTACGTCAAGGCCACCGAGAGCACCACCTACCGCAACCCGTACTTCGCCCAGCAGTACAACGGGTCCTACAACGTCGGCATGATCCGCGGCGCGTACCACTTCGCGCTGCCCGACCGGTCCGGCGGCGCCACCCAGGCCGACTACTTCGTCAACAACGGCGGGGGTTGGTCGCGGGACGGCAAGACCCTGCCCGGCGCGCTGGACATGGAGTACAACCCGTACGGCTCGACCTGCTACGGGCTGTCGAAGGCGAGCATGACCGCGTGGATCAAGGCGTTCAGCGACCACTACCACGCCCGCACCGGCCGCTGGCCCGTCATCTACACGTCCACGAGCTGGTGGAACCAGTGCGTGAGCGGGGACTTCAGCTCCACCAACCCGCTGTGGGTCGCGCGCTACGCGTCCACCGTCGGCACTCTGCCCTACGCCTGGCCGTTCTACACGTTCTGGCAGTACTCGTCGTCGCCGATCGACCAGAACCTGTTCAACGGCGCCTACGACCGGCTCCAGGCCCTGGCGAACGGCTGACCGGGAGGTGGCCGGCCGGGTCGGTTGCCCGGCCGGCCACCGCCGGGTCTCAGTCGAACAGCGCCGGGAGGGTGCCCTCCCAGGCCTCGCGCAGCTCGGCCAGCGGCAGCGAGCCCAGCTCCTGGATCTCCAGCGCGTCGGACTCCGGGTCCACCACGCCGACCTTGCGCCACGGCAGGCCGCGCGCGGTGCACATGTCGGTGAACCGCAACTCCTCCGTGCGCGGCACGGCCACCAGCACGCGGGCCGTCGACTCGCTGAACAGCTCGGTGAACTTGTCGCCCTCCAGGAACACCCGGGCGCCGACCTCGCCGATCAGGCACGTCTCCACCAGCGCCTGCGCCAGGCCACCGTCGGACAGGTCGTGCGCGGCGGACAGCATGCCGTCGCGCGAACCCGCCACCAGCACCTCGCCCAGCAGCTTCTCCCGGGCCAGGTCCACCTTCGGCGGCAGACCGCCCAGGTGGCCGTGCACGACGTGCGCCCACTCCGAGCCGCCGAACTCCTCGCGCGTCTCGCCGAGCAGCAACAGCGTCTCGCCCGCCTCGGCGCCGATGCCGGTCGGAATGCGGCGGCGGACGTCGTCGATCACGCCGAGCACGCCCACCACCGGCGTCGGCAGGATCGCCGTGGAACCGGTCTGGTTGTAGAAGCTGACGTTGCCGCCGGTCACCGGGATGCCCAGCTCGACGCACCCGTCCGCGAGGCCCCGCACGGCCTGCTCGAACTGCCACATCACCGCCGGGTCCTCCGGCGAGCCGAAGTTCAGGCAGTTCGTCACGGCGACCGGCGTCGCACCCGTCGTCGCCACGTTCCGGTACGCCTCGGCCAGCGCCAGCTGCGCGCCCGCGTACGGGTCCAGCTTGGTGTAGCGGCCGTTGCAGTCCGTGGACAGCGCCACGCCCCGGTTGGTCGACTCGTCGATGCGGATCATCCCCGAGTCGGCCGGCTGCGCGAGCACCGTGCCGCCGCGCACGTACCGGTCGTACTGCTGGGTGACCCACCGCTTCGACGCCAGGTTCGGCGTCGCGGCCATGGACTTGACCAGTCCGAGCAACTCGTCGTCGGCGGGCTTCGGCAGCCGGTCCGGCGTGTCGGCCTGCACCGCGTCCTGGTCGGCCGGGCGCTCGATCGGCCGGTTGTACACCGGGCCCTCGTGCGCGACGGTGCGCGGCGGCACGTCCAGCACGACCTCGTCGTGCCAGGTGATGACCAACCGGTCGCCCTCGGTGACCTCGCCGATCTCGGTGGCGATGACGTCCCACTTCGCGCAGACCGCCATGAACGCGTCCAGGTCCTCGGGCCGCACGACCGCGCACATGCGCTCCTGCGACTCGCTGGACAGGATCTCCGCCGGCGTCATGCCCGACGCGCGCAGCGGCACCCGGTCCAGGTAGACGTGCATGCCGCCGTCACCGGCGCTGGCCAGCTCCGACGTCGCGCACGCCAGGCCCGCGCCGCCCAGGTCCTGGATGCCGACCACGATCCGCTCGGCGAACAGCTCCAGGCAGCACTCGATCAGCACCTTCTCGGTGAACGGGTCGCCGACCTGCACGCTGGGCAGCTTCTTGCGCTTGCCGGCCCCGGCCGTGTCGTCGAACGTCTCGCTCGCCAGCACCGACACGCCGCCGATGCCGTCCAGACCGGTGCGCGCACCGAACAGGATGACCTTGTTGCCGGCGCCCGAGGCGTGCGCCAGGTGCAGGTCCTCGACCCGCATCGCACCCACGCACAGGGCGTTGACCAGCGGGTTGCCCGCGTAGGAGGCGTCGAACACGACCTCGCCGCCGATGTTGGGCAGACCAAGGCAGTTGCCGTAGCCGCCGACGCCCGCGACGATCCCCGGCAGCACGCGGCGGGTGTCCGGCGCGTCGGCCGGGCCGAACCGCAGCGGGTCCATCACGGCCAGCGGGCGCGCGCCCATCGCCAGGATGTCGCGCACGATGCCGCCCACGCCCGTCGCCGCGCCCTGGTAGGGCTCGACGTAGGACGGGTGGTTGTGGCTCTCGGCCTTGAACGTGATCGCCCAGCCGTCGCCGATGTCGACCACGCCCGCGTTCTCGCCGATGCCCGCGAGCATCTTCGAGCGCATCTCGTCGGTGGTCGTGTCGCTGAAGTACTTGAGGTGCACCTTGGACGACTTGTAGGAGCAGTGCTCGCTCCACATCACCGAGTACATGGCCAGCTCGGCGTCCGTGGGGCGGCGGCCCAGGATGTCCTTGATGCGGGCGTACTCGTCGTCCTTGAGGCCCAGCTCCTTGTACGGCTGGTCCTGGTCGGGCGTGCTCTCCGCGTTCTTGACGGTGTCGACGGTCATGCCTTCACCACCGAGTCGACGAGGGACAGGAACATGCCGAGACCGTCGTCGGTCGGACCGGTGAGCGCGTCGATGGCGTGCTCCGGGTGCGGCATCAGGCCGACGACGCGACCGTTGGCGCTGGTGATGCCCGCGATGTCGTTGCGCGAGCCGTTCGGGTTCTCGCCGACGTAGCGGAACACCACGCGACCCTCGCCCTCCAGCTCGTCCAGAGTGGACTGGTCGGCCTGGTAGCCGCCCTCGCCGGACTTGAGCGGCACGAGGACCTCCGCGCCCTGGTCGTACCGGGTGGTCCAGGCGGTGGAGTTGTTCTCGACCTTCAACCACTGGTCGCGGCACACGAAGTGCAGCTTGTGGTTGCGGATGAGCGCGCCGGGCAGCAGGTGGGCCTCGCAGAGGATCTGGAAGCCGTTGCAGATGCCGAGGACCGGCATGCCCTTGCGGGCCGCGTCCACGACTTCCTGCATGACCGGGGCGAACCGGGCGATCGCGCCGCAGCGCAGGTAGTCGCCGTAGGAGAACCCACCGGGCACGATGACCGCGTCGACGTCCTTCAGGTCGTGATCGGCGTGCCAGAGCTTGACCGCCTCACCGCCCGCGTACCGGACCGCGCGCTCGGCGTCGACGTCGTCCAGCGTGCCGGGGAACGTGATGACCCCGACCCTCATGCCTCTACCCGCCTCACGACCCAGTCCTCGATCACGGGGTTGGCGAGGAAGGTCTCGGCGATCTTGGCGAGCGTGGCGTCGTCGACGTCGTCGGCGACCTCCAGCTCGAAGTGCTTGCCCTGGCGGACACTGGTGATTCCGTCGAACCCGAGACGGGGCAGCGCGTTGGCCACCGCCTGTCCTTGCGGGTCGAGGATTTCGGGCTTCGGCATGACGTCGACGACGACTCGGGCCACGACAGGCTGCTCCAAGCTAGGAGGGCTGCGGTACTGCCGAAGCCTACCTGACCAGGGTGTTCATCGACTTCACAGGTGGTGGGCGGCACACGTTCACCTCGGATCACCCGATCGTGATGCAGCGCTTCGGGGCCGGTTCTTGCTAACCTGATCGCAGCCGAGGCTGTTGAGCCGAGGAAGTGAGCGCGGTCCCTCTCCGGACGGTGGGAGGCCGCGCTTCGCGCTATCTACGGCCAATCGAGCCTGATCACCGAACCCATCATGGGTGCCGCACGCCGAGCCCAGTCACCACCGGCGCCGTAGCACCAGACGGCGATGTCGGCTAGCCAGAGCAGCGGTTCCTCTCGACAAACGCGTGCACACTCACGGCCGGGTATCGGCGCTACACCGACCAGTCCGTAGAAACTCCGCCCGAACGTGTGTTCGGCCGCCCCACTGGTCCCATTCTCGCAGCAGTTCACCCGTCGGGAATTGGATTCCCGGACCAGTACTTCGCTGAAGTCGACACAGCCGAGGCCAGTAAGCCGAGGAAGTGAGCATGGTCCTCCTCCCGGACGGTTGACGCGGCCGTGCTCACGCCTTTTCGCGGTCCACCCGGCCGTTCGCTGTGGGCGGACGTGGTGGCGGCACGGCCGGGTGGGACGCAGGGTGGGGATCATGCGCATCCTGGTACTGGGCGGCACGGTGTTCCTCAGCAGGGCGACGGCGGCCGAAGCGGTGCGGCGGGGGCACGAGGTGGTCTGCGCGGCACGGGGGGAGTCCGGCCAGGTGCCCGAGGGCGCCACGCTGGTCGCCGTCGACCGCGACGTCGACCTCGGACCGCTCGAAGGCGAGCACTTCGACGCGGTGGTGGACGTGGCCAAGATGTCGGTCACCTGGGTCCGTCGGGCGTTGGGATCGGTCACCGCGGACCACTGGACGTTCGTCTCCAGCTGCTCCGTCTACGCCGACCACTCCGTCCCCGGCACCACGGCCACGCTCGCCCCGCTGGAGGACGACCCCGGCGCGCCGATGTCGCCCGACCGCTACGGCGCGGTCAAGGTGGCCAGTGAGCACGCCGTCCTCGACGCCGTCGGCGACCGCGCGTTCATCGTCCGCGCGGGCCTCATCACCGGCCCCGGCGACCCGAGCGACCGGTTCGGCTACTGGCCCAACCGGCTGTCCCGGGGTGGCCGCGTCGCCGTCCCGGACGCGACCGACCAGCCCGCGCAGCACGTCGACGTGCGCGACCTGGCCGCCTGGATCGTGGACGCCGCCGAGCGGCGCACCACCGGCACCTACGACGCGATCGGCCCGGCCAACCCGTTGTCCCTGGTCCTGGGCGAGATCGCGGGTGCCGTCGCACCGCAGGGCACGGCGCTGGTCCGCATCCCCGAGCCGGTCCTCAAGCGGCACGAGGTGGAGCCGTGGACGGGGCCGCGGTCCCTGCCGCTGTGGTTGCCGCCGACCCACCGGGCGATGATGCTCCGCGACGCGGGTCCGGCGTTGGCCGCCGGTCTGCGGGTCCGGCCCACGGCCGAGACGGCGGTGGACGCGCTGGCGTACGAACGAGCCCTCGGCCCGGACCGCGACCGCCGCGCGGGACTGCCGCCGGACGTGGAGGACGCGCTGCTGCACGACGTGGGTTGAGCCGCTACCGCGTCCTGGTCGGCACCGCGCCCGAGGGCGTGGACGTCGTGCCGCGCGGCGAGGTGGTCGAGCTGTAGGTCGCGGGCGACGCACCGTGGTGCAGTGCCAGGTCGACGGCCTCCAGCAGCACCTCGCGCGGCCCGAGCCGGTCCAGGTCCGCGGCGTCCGCACCGATCCGCACGAGCCCGCCGCGCCGGGCCGCCCGACCGACGCCGAGCAGGTAGCTCCAGTGGTCGCCGACCACCCGCACCCGGCCCGTCCGCACGTCGCCGGTGCGCAGGTCGCGCACGCCCGCCATGTCCGCGCACACCGCGAACCGGTGCCGCCGCAGCGCGACCACGGTGCCCGGTGACGCGAGCCACCCCGGCGGCGCGAACAGGTCGGTGGCCAGCCCCAACCGCTCCAACGCGGCCCGTGCGGCGACCAGCCGCAGGCCGGCCTCGTGCGCGGGCAGCGCGGAGAACTCGGCGCGCCTGCGCAGCGACACGGCCCGGTGCGTCGGGTCCGGCTGGTGGTCGAACCCGTGCAGCACCAGCGCGTCACCGGCGGCCACGCGTCGACGGACCCAGTCCAACGCCTCACCGGGCACGGCCTTGCGCGGTGCGAGGAGCAGCGACAGCGGCACCCGCCGCCGGTCCAGCTCGTCGGCGAGGTCGGCGCACCGGGCGAGCGTGCTCGGCCCGATGCCGGACAGCGAAACCACGAGTTCGGCGACCATGCCACCCAGTGCGCCCCATCGGCGTGTCGCCCGCTCTAAGACGAGGTGACGGCCGGGTGCGGAGCCGGCGAACTATTCGGCGTCGGGCTGCCCGGGGCTGGGCCAGTCCGCGAACGACCGACCGGTGATCCGCTCGTACGCCTCCACGTACCGCGACCGGGTGGCGGCCACCACGTCGTCGGGCAGCGGTGGCGGCGGGGTGTCGGACGCCCGGTCCCAGCCGGAGGCGGGCGAGGTCAGCCAGTCGCGCACGTACTGCTTGTCGAACGACGGCTGCACGCGTCCCGGCTCGTAGCCGTCCAGCGGCCAGTACCGCGACGAGTCCGGCGTCAGCACCTCGTCGCCGAGCACCAGCGCACCGGACCGGTCCAGCCCGAACTCGAACTTCGTGTCGGCGAGGATCACCCCGCGCGTCCGGGCGAACTCCCGTGCCGCGCCGTAGACCTCCAGCGTCACGTCCCGCAGCCGGCCCGCCAACGAGGCGCCCACCTGGGCCTCGACGTGCGCGAACGACACGTTCTCGTCGTGCGCCCCGAGCTCGGCCTTGGTCGCCGGGGTGAAGATCGGCGGCACCAGCTCCGAGGCCTCCACCAGCCCGGGCGGCAGCTCCACGCCGCACACCGACCCGGTCTGCCGGTACTCGGCCATGCCGGACCCGGTCAGGTAGCCGCGGGCCACGCACTCGACCTGGACCATCTCCAGCCGCCGCACCAGCAGCGCCCGGCCGCGCACCTCGGCGGGGATGCGCGGGTCGTCCCACGCCACCAGGTGGTTGGGCACCAGGTCCGCGAACCGCTCGAACCAGAACACGCTCATCGCGGTGAGCACCCGCCCCTTGTCGGGGATCGCGGTGGTCAGCACGTGGTCGAAGGCGGAGATCCGGTCGGACGCCACGAACAGCAGCAGGTCGTCGTCCACCTCGTGGACCTGACGGACCTTGCCGGCGGCGACCTGCCGGTAGTCGGCGAGCTTGGGCACGGCCGAAGCCTACTGGTGCCGGCTCGTGGGCAGCCCTTCCCACCTGCGGCAAGATTCACCCCATGCGTGCACCCGGACTGATACTCGCCGTGACCGCCGTCCTCGCGGTCGGCTGCGCCCCCGCGGACCAGACCACGCCACCGACCAACCAGGTGGACGGCGTGGCCTGCACGAAGGACAAGCTGCCCACACTCACCCCGGGCAAGATCACCTTCGGCACGGACCAACCGGTGTACGAGCCCTGGTTCGTGGACGACGACCCGACCAACGGCAAGGGCTTCGAGTCGGCGATCGCCTACGCCCTGGCCGAGGAGCTGGGCTACGCCAAGACCGACGTGGTGTGGACGCGGGTGCCGTTCAACGCGGCGATCCAGCCGGGCAAGAAGACCTACGACATGGACCTGAACGAGTTCTCCATCACCGAGGAGCGCAAGCAGGCCGTCGACTTCTCCGCGCCGTACTACGACGTGGACCAGGCGGTGATCACGCTGAACTCGTCGAAGGCCGCGTCGGTGAAGACGCTGGCGGAACTCAAGCAGGTCAAGATCGGCGCCCAGGTCGGCACGACCAGCTTCGACGCCGCCGAGCGCCTCCAGCCCGAGCAGGACGTCGCGGTCTACAACACCAACGACGACGCCAAGGCCGCGCTGCGGGCCGGGCAGATCGACGCGCTGGTGGTGGACCTGCCGACGGCGTTCTTCATCACGTCCGCGGAGCTGGAGGACGGCCTGATCATCGGCCAGATCCCGCAGGGTGACGGCAAGCCCGAGCAGTTCGGCATCGTGCTGGACAAGGGCAGCCCGCTCACCGCGTGCGTGTCGACGGCGGTGGAGAACCTGCGCACCGAGGGCACGCTGACCAGGATCGAGCAGGAGTGGCTGGCGTCCGCGGGCACAGCACCCGAGCTGAAGTGACGAGCGAGCTGCAACGGGAGCGCCTGTCCTACAAGCGCTCCCGTTCGCGGCGGTCCACCCTGGTCGCCCTGCTGTCGACCGCCGTGTTCGCCGTCGCGGTCGGGGTCACCGTCGCCGGCGCGCCGGGCTGGCCACGCGTGCGGCAGTCGTTCTTCAACGTGGACATCGCGTGGCGCTCGCTGCCCGCGATCCTCGAAGGGCTCTGGCTGAACCTGCGCGTGCTCGCGGTGTGCGGGGTGCTGATCCTGGTGCTGGCGCTGGTCGTGGCCATGTTGCGGACGCTGCGCAGCCCGGTGTGGTTCCCGCTGCGCGCGCTGGCCACGGTCTACGTGGACCTGTTCCGCGGCCTGCCGTTGATCATCCTGCTGTACCTGGTCGGGTTCGGCCTGCCCGCGTTGCGGCTGACCGGCGTGCCCAACGACTTCGTCGTGCTCGGCGGGGTGGCGCTGGTGCTCGCCTACACCGCGTACGTGGCCGAGGTGTTCCGCGCCGGGATCGAATCGGTCCACCCGTCGCAGGTCGCGGCGGCCCGGTCGCTGGGCCTGGGTCCGCGCAAGACGCTGCGGCTGGTGGTGCTGCCGCAGGCCGTCCGCCGGGTCATGCCGGCGCTGCTCAACGACTTCGTCGCCCTGCAGAAGGACTGCGGGTTGATCTCCGTGCTCGGTGCGGTGGACGCGGTGCGCGCCGCGCAGATCGAGCAGGCACGGGCGTTCAACTTCACCCCGTACGTGGTCGCGGGACTGCTGTTCGTGCTGCTCGCGGCGCCCACGGCGCGGTTCGCCGACGCCATGGGCCGCCGGTTGGAACGCCGCCAGGGGGGCCGATGACCGAGCCGGTGCTGAGCGTGCGGGGCCTCGTCAAGCGCTACGACGGCGACACCGTGCTGGACGGGATCAGCCTCGACGTGCACGAGCACGAGGTGGTCACCGTGATCGGGTCGTCGGGGTCGGGCAAGTCGACCCTGCTGCGGTGCGTGAACCTGCTGGAGGAGCTGGACGACGGGCAGGTGCTGCTCGACGGCGTGGACGTGTCCGACCCGCGGGTGGACGCCGACCGGGCCCGGCGCGGCATGGGCATCGTGTTCCAGGCGTTCAACCTGTTCCCGCACATGAGCGTGCTGGACAACATCACGCTCGCGCCGCGCGTGGTGCACGGCGAGTCGCGTGACGCGGCCGAGCGCAATGCCCGTGACCTGCTCGAACGGGTCGGCCTCGGTGATCGTGCGGGCAGCTACCCGGAGCAGTTGTCCGGTGGGCAGCAGCAGCGGGTGGCGATCGCGCGGGCGTTGGCCTACTCGCCGCGGTTGCTGCTGCTGGACGAGATCACCAGCGCGTTGGACCCGGAGCTCGTCGGCGAGGTGTTGGCGCTGGTCAGGGAGCTGGCGGAGGCGGGCCGGACCATCCTGATGGCCACCCACGAGATGGGTTTCGCCCGACAGGTCGCCGACCGGGTGGTGTTCCTCGACGGCGGGCGACTGCTCGAATCCGGACCGCCCGAGCAGGTGCTCGGCGAGCCGGCGCACCCGCGCACCCGCCAGTTCCTCCGGAGGATCATCGACGCGGGCCGTCTGTAGCGCCCGCGTTAGGCCGCTCGGGAGACTCCACTTGGGGTATCGGACGAGTGACCCCTACTCTGCTTGCCGTGGTCCATCGGAAGGCATTTGTGGCACCTGTCGCGGCGGGCGGCGGGCTGCTCGTGCTGCTGCTCGCGGGCGCCTGCGCGAAGCCGTCGGCGAGCCCGGAGCCCGTGGTGCTCCCGACGATCTCCAGCACGGCACCGGTCACCTCGATCCCGGCGGTGGCGAACATCTCGGTGCGACCGGCGGCGACGACGCCGCCACCACCACCACCACCGACGGTGGCCGAGACGACCGAGCCGCCACCACCTCCACCGCCACCACCGGCGCAGGTCCAGCCACAGCCGACGGTCAAGCCGACCACGACGCCTCCCCGGTTCGACGAGGTGGCCATCGAGGGCTTCCCGTGCGACGAGGAGGGCGCGACCGCGGTCGACCCGGCGGGCCGCAAGCTGGTCTGCGAGAAGACCCGCCGGGGCCGACTGGTGTGGGACAGGGCTTAGAGGATGGGCTCGGGGACGTAGCCGGCCGCGGTCGGGTGGTTCGCCACCACGTCCTCGACCTGCCGCACCACGTCCGCGACCTGCTGCTCGGCCACACCAGTGAACGACAGGCGGTCGGCCAGCAGGGCGTCCAGGGCGGCGCGGTCCAGCGGCAGGCGGTCGTCGGCGGCGAGCCGGTCGAGCAGGTCGTTCTCGACCAGGCCCTGCTCGCGCATGGCCAGCGCCACCGCCACCGCGTGCTCCTTGATGGCCTCGTGCGCGGTCTCCCGGCCCACTCCGGCGCGCACCGCCGCCATCAGCACCTTCGTCGTCGCCAGGAACGGCAGGTAGCGGTCCAGCTCGCGGGCCACGACCGCCGGGTACGCGCCGAACTCGTCCAGCACCGTGATGAACGTCTCCAGCAGCCCGTCGAAGGCGAAGAACGCGTCCGGCAGCGCGACCCGGCGCACCACCGAGCACGAGACGTCGCCCTCGTTCCACTGGTCGCCCGCCAGCTCGCCGACCATGGACAGGTAGCCGCGCAGGATGACCGCGAAGCCGTTGACCCGCTCGCACGACCGGGTGTTCATCTTGTGCGGCATCGCGCTGGAGCCGACCTGGCCCGCCTTGAAGCCCTCGGTGACCAGCTCGTGGCCCGCCATCAGCCGGATGGTCTTGGCCAGCGACGACGGTCCGGCGGCCAGCTGCACCAGGGTGGACACGACGTCGAAGTCCAGCGACCGCGGGTAGACCTGGCCGACGCTGGTCAGCACGTTCTCGAAGTCGAGGTGGCCCGCGACGCGGCGTTCGAGCTCCACCAGCTTGTCCCGGTCGCCGCCGAGCAGGTCCAGCATGTCCTGCGCGGTGCCGACCGGGCCCTTGATGCCGCGCAGCGGGTAGCGGGCGATCAGCTCGTCCAGCCGGCGGAACGCGACCAGCAGCTCGTCCGCGGCGGTCGCGAAGCGCTTGCCGAGGGTGGTGGCCTGGGCGGCGACGTTGTGCGACCGGCCCGCGAGCACCAGGTCGGTGTGCTCGGCGGCCCGCCGGGCGAGGCGCGCCAGGACGGCGGCGGTCTTGCCGCGCACGTGCTCCAGCGACCGCACGACCTGCAGCTGCTCGACGTTCTCGGTGAGGTCGCGCGAGGTCATGCCCTTGTGCACGTGCTCGTGCCCGGCCAGCGCGTTGAACTCCTCGATGCGCGCCTTGACGTCGTGCCGGGTGACCCGCTCGCGCTCGGCGATCGACGCCAGGTCGACCTGCTCGACCACCCGCTCGTAGTCCTCGACGGCCTCGGCGGGCACGTCGATGCCGAGCTCGGCCTGGGCGCGCAGGACGGCGAGCCACAGCTGCCGCTCCAGCACGATCTTGTGCTCGGCGGACCACAGCGTGGCCAGCTCGGTGGAGGCGTAGCGACCGGCGAGGACATTGGCGATTCGGGGCTTGACCGTCACGTGACCAGCATATTTCGCCCGGACGGGCAGCCGGACGCCGGGGAGCGTCAGGACACCGCGAGCTTGGGGTCGGTGGCCAGGGCCTCCAGCTGGTCGACCGTCAACGCCACCTCGGCCCGCACCGCCGAGCCCGTGGTCGGGTCGAAGTTGTAGCCGCTGACCTGCACCGCCGAGCCGTCGGCGCGCAGGTGCACGACCGTGTGCGTGACGAGCTTCCGGTTCGACGCGGTGGTGGGCAGGGCGTACAGCAGGTGGCTGCCGTCCTGCCGGCGCACGTCCGCGTGGCACCCGATCTCGGTGCAGAACCCGTCCCGGGTCACCTGCGACGGCGGCACGGTGAGCCGCACCAGCACCTGGCTCGAACCGAACCGGTCGACGAAGCTCACCCACCCGGTGAGGTACCCGGGCTCCTTGTCGACGTCGACGAACTCGGTGCCCTGCACCTTCACGTCGGGCACGACCTCGGCGAACCGCTCGGTCAGGTACGCCGAGAGGCGCGTGCCGGTGCCGGCGGCGAGCGTCGGCGGGACGTCGGGCCGCTGCACGGTGGTCGCCGGGTGCTCCGGCGCCGGGTCCTGCGGCGCCGACGACGACGTCGGGCCCGGCGACGGGGCGGCCGACGGGGACGGCGTGGTGGTCAGCACGTGCCCGCTCGCCGCGTCGATCCCGGGCCGCTGCTCGAACAGGCCGGGCAGGGACAGCACCGTGCCGGTGAGGGCGAGCGTCACCACCGCTACTGCCACCAGCGCGCGACGGCGCTTGCGCACGTGCCGGGCGCGTTGGATCAGCTCGTCCGCGTCGAAGCGCAGCGGCGGCTCGTCGCCGACCGCGGCCCGCAGCCCTTCCCGCAGTTCCGCCTCGCTCATGACGCCACCACCGCCCCCCGCTCCAGTTGCTCGACCGCCGCCCGCAGCGCCACGAGGCCGCGCGCCGTCTGGCTCTTGACCGTCCCCTCGGTGCAGTTCATCGCGACCGCGACCTCGCTCACCGGCAGGTCCTCGAAGTACCTCAGCACCAGCACGGCCCGCTGGCGCGGCGGCACGCGCAGCAGCGCCGCGTGCACCAGGTCGCGTGCCCACAGCTGCTCGCCCGCCCGGTCCGGGTCCGCCGCCGAGTCGGCCACGTCCGGCACCTCGCCGTCGCGCTGCTCGACCCTCCGCCACGGTCTGCGCTTCTCGTCCAGCCACGTGCGCAGCAGCACCTTGCGGGCGTACCCAGACGGGTTGTCGCGCCACTCGATCCGGTGCCACGCCTGGTACAGCTTGAGCAGGCTGGCCTGCATCAGGTCCTCGGCCATGTGCCAGTCGCCGCAGAACAGGTACGCGGTGCGCCGCAGCGAAGCGGCATGGCTCACCGCGAACTCACGGAAGCCCTGCTCCTCCGCCTTGCGCATGCCGATCGGTCCCCTTCCGCGCCCCCACACCTTCTACGCGGTCGGGGGTCAGCGGGGTTGCATCGACTTGCTCAGCATGCGGCGGGCCGCGGCCCTGGGGTCGGGGCTGATCTCGATGAGCGCGTTCACCACGGCGCCGTCGACCAGCGCGATCAGCTCCTCCACGCGTTCGCGGCCGACCGGCTGACCGGCGCGGGCGAAGATGTCGAACAGCAGGGCGTGCAGCTCGCCGGACATCCGGCGCATCAGCGGCCGCAGGTACGGCCGCCGCCCGGTGGCGACGAGGCGCTCGTAGCGCAGCAGCACGGCCTCGGCGTCGCGTTCGCCGGACGGCCCGAGCAGCAGGTCCAGCACGAGCTCGATGAACGCGTCGCCGCCGCACTCGCGCGGGTCCAGCTCGTCGAGCCGGGCCTTGCCGTAGGCCAGCTCGGCGTTGCCGTGGAACTCCAGGGCGGCGATGACCAGCTCGTCCAAGGAGTCGAAGTAGTACGTGGTCGAGGCCAGCGGCAGGCCCGCGCGCTCGGCTACGGCGCGGTGCCGGATCGCGTCGAAACCACCGTCGGCCAGGAGGCTCGCGGCGGCTTCGACCAGCGCCTGGCGCCGGCGTTCGCCCTTCGGCGTTGCGGCTGTCATTGCAGGAAAGGTACTAGTGCCCGCCACCGGCCAGGTTGAGGCCGACGACACCGCTGACGATGAGGCCGAGGGAGACCAGCTTGAGGGTGCTGACGCCGTCGCCGAGCCAGATCATGCCGATGACGGCGGTGAGCGCCGCGCCGATCCCGGTCCACACCGCGTACGCCGGTCCGGCGGGCAGCTGCTTCATGGCCCACGCCAGGCCCGCGAAGCTGATCAGCGCGCACACGGCGAACACCACGGACCACCACAACCTGCTGAAGCCGTCGGAGAGCTTCAGCGCGACCGCCCAGCCCGCCTCGAAGAACCCGGACACGATGAGCACGGCCCACGCCATGACGACCACCCCTCAATCTGGTACAAGCGTACCAAATTAGTGGTACGCGAGCTCCATGCTGGGCAGTGACCCAGGTCGCCGCGACTTCAGAACCGGGCCGCGAGCCGCTGCGCCAACCCGGCCAGGTCGTCCGAGAACGGCTCGTCCGGCGAGCCCTCCTCCGACCTGCTGAGCACGTACAGCTCCTGGCCGCCGCGCGTCTTCGCGCTCGCGTCCACGAAGGAGTGGTCGGGCACCAGCCCGGTCGTGCCCGCCGGTGCGATCACGGCGGACACCGTGCCGTAGCGGTCCCCGTCGCGCACGAGGAAGCTCGCCCCACGCGCGTCGCTCGGGCAGTTGGCCGCGGCGGGCGACGCATCGTCGGCGTTGGCGACCGAGAGCTCGTCGGCGAGGGCGACGGCGAGCTCCCGGTCCACCTCAACGCACCCGCGTTGGGCGCTGCCGACCTTGGTGCGGTCGGCACTCCCCGATGGCTCGTCCCCCTGCGTGGACGGGTCCTCGGGGATGATCTTGGGCGGGTTTCCACCGCTGCGGTCCGGTGACCCGTTCTCCGACAGCACCTCCGGCTCGCTCGCGCCGAAAGGTGAGACGTTAGGGGACGAAGCGTCCTGAGCGGAACCCGCCGCGGCGCTGTCGCCGCTCGTGTTCCGCATGAAGTCGGAGGTGACGACCAGGCCGCCGAACACCAGCACGACCGCCATGGCGGCGCCGACCGCGACGGCCGACCTGCGCCGCGCGGTCGCCCGCGCCGAGGCCGTCCGCACGGCGCCCACGTCGAAGGACGGGGGCGGCGCGTCCCGGGCCGCGTCGCGGAACAGCTCGGCGAGCTTGTGCTCGTCCACCTACCTCCTCCTCCCGCTCACGACGCCGGCCGCAAGTCGTCGATCGAGTCGCCCAACGCCTCGCGCAGGGCGTCCAGACCCCTGGAGGTCTGGCTCTTCACCGTGCCCTCGGAGCACCCCAACGCCTCGGCTGCCGCCGCGACGTCCAGGCCCTCCAGGAACCTGAGCACGAGCACCGCCCGCTGCCTCGGCGGCACCCGCCGCAAGCCCGCGACCAGCGCCTCGCGCGTCGCCACCGAGTCCGCCACCTCACCGTCGCCCGAGGGCCTCTCCGGGACCTCGTCCACGAAGCGCTCCCGCCGCCACGGCCGGCGCGACTCGTCGATCACCGCGCGCACCAGGGACCGGCGGACGTAGGCGTCCAGGGCCTGCTTGTCCCGGACCTTGCGCCACCTGCGGTGCAACGCGACGAACGCGGTCTGCGCGAAGTCGTCCGCCCGGTGCCAGTCACCACAGAGCAGGAACGCCGTTCGGCGCACGGCCTCCCGGCGAGCTGCGAAGTACTCCGCGAACTCCTGCTCGTCGCGCTGATCCACGCGAACTGTCTCCACTCGTCGTGCTTGCACTGACCGGACGGAACCGGAGGCGCCCACGGTTGCACGCCGGTCCACCGAGACTTGCGTCACCCCCATCGTGGTACCGCCGGCACGACTGGGTCAGGGCTTGCCGGGTGTGATGTGATCCATTCGTGACCCAGCTCTCGCCGCTCGACTTCCGCTCCGACACCGTCACCCAGCCGGACGAGACCATGAGACTCGCCATGGCCGGTGCCGAGGTCGCCGACGACGTGCTCGACCACGACCCCACCATGCGGCAGCTGGAGGAGAGGGTCGCGGAGCTGCTCGGCGTGGACGCGGCCCTGTGGGTGCCGTCCGGGTCGATGGGCAACCTGATCGCGCTGACCGTGCACCTGCGCCCCGGCGACCGGTTCCTCGCGCCGCGCGGCGCCCACGTGCTCGACAACGAGCTGGGCACGGCGGCGTGGATCGCCGGCGGCATGCCGCACGCGTTGGAGTGCGACGCGGGGCCCGGTCGGGCTTCGCCGGACGCCGTGCGTGCGGCGGCGGGGACGTCCGGGCCCTACTACACGCTGCGCACGACGCTCTTGTGCCTGGAGAACACGCACAACGCCGCCGGTGGGGCCGTGACGCAGCCCGACGAGCACGCGCTGCTGGTCTCGGCGGCGAAGGAGACCGGCCTGCGGGTGCACCTGGACGGCGCGCGGTTGTGGAACGCGTCCGTGGCGCTGGGGCTGCCGCCCGCGGCGTTGACGGTCGGGGTGGACACCGTGCAGGTGTGCCTGTCGAAGGGGCTCGGCGCGCCGGTCGGGTCGATCGTGGCCGGGACCACGTCGTTCGTCGCGGAGGCGCGGCGGGTGCGGAAGATGCTCGGCGGCGGCGTGCGGCAGGGCGGCGTGCTGGCCGCGGCGGGCCTGGTCGGGCTGGGGCGCATCGACGACCTCGCGCAGGACCACGCGAACGCCCGCACGCTGGCCCGCGGCCTGGCCGAGCTGGGGTGGCAGGTCGACGAGCCGGAGACCAACATCGTGCTGGCCGGCGTGCCCGACCTGGAGGTGACGTTGACCGGGCTGCGGCACCTGGGCGTGTTCGCCGGGCCGATGGCGGGCAAGGTGCGGTTCGTGCTGCACCGCGACGTGGGCGCGGACGACGTGGCCGAGGCGTTGCGGCGGATCGGGTCGGCGAGCTGACGTGCGCTGGGTGGTGTTCGACCACGGCGAGGTCATCAGCGAGCCGAACCGGGACCTGCCGGCGTTGGCCGCGCTGCTCGGAGTGCCGGTCGAGGACTTCACCACCGGGTACTGGGCCTCACGGCCCGCCTACGACGCCGGTCGGCCCGACCTGGAGTACTGGCGGGCGGTGGGTGACGCGGTGGGCGTGCCGGTGGACGAGGCGCTGTCGCGGCGGCTCACCGAGGCGGACGTGCGCGGGTGGCTGAGGCCGGCGCCCGCCGCGGTGGAGCTGGTGCGGGAGCCGGCGTCGGCCGGCGTGCCGCCGGCGTTGCTGTCCAACGCGCCCGTGTCGCTCGCCCGGACCGCCGAGGAGCAGCCGTGGACCAGGCACTTCCGGCACCTGATGTTCTCCGGTGACGTGGGCGTGGCCAAGCCGGACCCGCGGATCTTCGCCGCGTTGGCGAGCCGGATCGGGGCGGAACCCGGCGACTGCGTGTTCTTCGACGACCGGCCGGAGAACGTCGACGGCGCGAACGCGGCTGGGCTCGTCGGCGTGCTGTGGCAGGGGCCCGCGCACGCCCGGCAGGTGCTCAGGTCTTGGCCGACCTCGCGGCGCGCAGCTCCTCGCGCAGCTCGGCCAGCTCCGCCCGGACCAGGCGGAGCTCGGCCGCGGTGGCCTGCTCGGCCTCGGACACCGACTCCTCGACCCCGCTGAGCCGTTCGACCAGCCAGGACGCGATCGTGCCGGTGATGACACCCAGCAGGGCGATGCCGCCGATCATCAGCAGCGCGGCGACCAGGCGACCCTCCCAGGTGACGGGGTAGCGGTCGCCGTAACCGACGGTGGAGATCGTGGTGAGCGTCCACCACGTGGCGTCGCCGAACGTGGTGATGGTCGCGTCGGGGTGGTGGCGCTCGGCGTCCAGCACGGCCAGCGAGGAGCACAGGCCGACCAGGACGGCGACGCCCGCGGCGTAGACGCCGACGCGTTGCCGGAACCGGCCCACGAACCGCTTGTTCAGCACCTTGAGGACGGTCACGAGCCGCAGCACGCGCAGCTGGCGGACCATCGGCAGCAGCACCGCGAGCAGGTCGAACAGGTGCTTCACGATGAACTTGCGCTTGTCGGGCGCGAGCTTGAGGCGGACGGCGTAGTCGAGGGCGAAGACCAGCCAGATCAGCCAGAGGACGACCTCCAGCACGGTGTGCAGGCCGGCGGTCGAGCGGTCGTCGAGGACCTGCCAGGCGTAGGCCACCACGAACAGGACGGCCAGGCCGGTCAGCGGCCACTCGGCGCGGCGCTCCCAGTGGGCGAGGCGGCGCTCATCGGTCTCGAACACCGACCCATGGTGCGGGTCGAGCCGGCGTTTTTCCAGCTCGTGGGGGTAACGCGGGGTCCGTCAGGGTCCCTTGATGCCCTTGGGGCGCTTGTTGCTCTTGATCGCGCCGTACGCGGCCGTGCCCAGGAACAGCACGCCACCGATCACCGCGAGCCAGAAGACGCCCTCGATGACCGCGCCGAGCACGGTGATCACGAGCCAGGCCGCGAGCAGCCACAGGATTATCCGCACCATGGTCACTCGAACGAATGATCTACCCGTTCAGTTCCCCACCCCGCCGAACCAGCGGGTACAACTGTCATCATGATGACGACAACCAACCACCCAACCGCCGCAACGCCTCCTCGATGTCGGGGGCGGCCCCGGCGAAGGACATCCGGATGAACTCGTGCCCGTGCACGGGGTCGAAGTCGATACCGGGCACGATCGCCACCCCCGTGTCGTCCAGGAGGCGTCGGCAGAAGGCCATCGAGTCGTCGGTGAGGTGCGAGACGTCCGCGTAGGCGTAGAAGGCGCCGTCCGCCGGGGCCACCTTGTCGATGCCGAGGTCGGCCAGGCCCTTGAGCAGCACGTCGCGGTTGAGGCGGTACCCCTCGACCAGGCGCTCGGTCTGCGCGTAGGACTCGGGCTCGAACGCGGCGACGGCCGCGTGCTGGGCCAGGGCGGGCGGGCAGAGGGTGAAGTTGCCCGTCAACCGGTCCACCGCCCGGCGCAGGTCGGGCGGGAGCAGCATCCACCCCAACCGCCAGCCGGTCATGGCGAACGCCTTGGAGAAGGAGTTGACCACGATGGCGTCACGGGAGGTCTGCCAGGCGCAGGCGAGCGGCGTGCCGTAGCTGATGCCGTGGTAGATCTCGTCGCTGACCAACCGCACGTCGTGCTCGGCGCACCAGGTCGCCAACCCGGCCAGCTCGTCCGGGGAGAGCACGGTGCCGGTCGGGTTCGCCGGACTGGCCACCACCAGCCCGTCGAGCGGTCCGGCGTCGTCCAGCATCGCCACCGTCGGCTGGAACCGGGTCTCCGGCCCGCAGGCCAGCTCGACCACCTCGCAGCCCAGCGCGGTGAGGATGTTGCGGTAGGCGGGGTAGCCGGGCCGGGCCAGCGCGACCCGGGCGCCCGGGTCGAAGGAAGCGAGGAACGCCAGCAGGAAACCGCCCGACGAGCCGGTCGTCACCACGACGTCGTCCGGCGAGACCGCCAGCCCGTACTGCCGGTGGTAGTGCCCCGCCAGGGCCTCCCGCAGCTCCACGATCCCCAGCTGCTCGGTGTAGCCGAGGGTCTGCTCGCGCAGCGCGCGGTGGGCGGCCTCCAACACGGGCGTGGGCGCCGGACTGGACGGCTGCCCGGCCGCCAACGACACCACGTCCCCCACCACCCGCTGCCGCCGTGCCGCGGCGGACAACACGTCCATGACGTGGAAAGGAGGCACATCGGCACGACCGGCAACACCCAACATGCGCGCCAGGCTAATCGACGTGCGGGAGGAGGCTTCGCCAGTGCGTCGACCGCTGACGTTCACCGGCTTGGTCAGCCTGCGTGGTCGACGATGACGAAGGTTCCCGGCGGTCCGAACCGGCCCCTCGCTCGGGTTGCCCAGGCGGCATAGGCCCATGATCAGGCATTTCTCGCCGTCGTGCGACACCGCCCGGTCAAGGATCTTCGTGGTCCGTCCTGGCCGGCAGGTCTTCCACGTCGGTGCCCTTCGGGCCTGACCGCCCGTACCGACTTGAAGGGCCGGACCGCGATCGCCGCCACGGCAACGCCTGGTCACTTCCCAGGCTGGTCGCGGCCGAGTCCGCCTCGCCCCGCTTGCCCCGGTGAACGTCAGTGGTCAACGGACTGGTCGACGTGCGGGGAGCAGGCCGCCGGTCACCACTACCGTCGACACCATGCACCGCAGCCGTGTCTCCGCCCTGCTGATCGACACACCGCAAGACCGAGCCGACCAGGCCGCCGCCTTCTGGTCCGCGGCCCTGGGCGCGACCGCCCGCCCGGTCCCGTCGGAGGAGCAGTTCACCTCACTGCACAACGCCATCCCGGGCCTGGCCGTAGCCGTCCAGGCGGTGGACGACGAGCCCCGCTTCCACCTGGACATCGAGACCGACGACGTGGAGGCCGAAACCGCCCGTCTGCTCGCGCTGGGTGCCACCGAGGTGTCGCGGTGGCTGGAGTGCCGAGTACTGCGCGCCCCGAGCGGCCACCTGATGTGCGTCCTGCCCGTGCACACCGACCCCGCCGATTTCGAGGCCCAGGCAAACGCCTGGGCCTGACCCGCCCACCGGTCGACAGCGCCCCGCTTCACCGCAGGAAGTCGTCCAACAGCGCGGTGATCCGCGTCCGCAGCACGCCGGCATCCGTCGGCCCGTGGAAGTCGACCACGTCCGCCGCCCGCCTTCGCCGCCCGCTCTGGTCGATCGCGGCGGCCCCGAACTGGCCGCGCAGGTCCGGTCCGCCGACTCGGCCGTCCGGGAGTCGCGGCAGCAGCCCGACCAGCGCGGCGGCGAGGTCGGCGTCCACCTCCCGCACGGTGAGCAGGTCACGGGTCAGCACCGCCAGCACCGAACCGGTGCCGGTGGTCGCGGCCAGCGCGCGCACCGCGGACCGGCCGATGCCCAGCCGCAGGTCCGCCGACCGCGGCGGGTTGGCGATGAGCTTGAACGCCGCGCCCAGCCACGGGTCGAGCTCGCCGCCGCGGGCCAGTCCCTGGGCGGTGAGGTGGCTCCACGGTGCGGGTTCGTCCTGCACGTGCAGGACGATCGGCATGGCGCCGAGGTCGAGGTGTTCCCAGGCGGTGCGGAACGCGGTCGCGCTGAGGGTCGCGGTGGTCACCAGTCGTCACTCCCGGATGACGGCGGGCGTTGCTCCCGGCCCCCCAGGCCCGCTCCGGAACTGACGCCGAAGAGGACTCCGGGGTTCCGTTTAGCCGCCCCCGACCGAGCGGGATCTCAGACCTCTTGCAACAACTCCCACACGCACGCGGCGAGGCGGGCGTTGTCGATCGGGGTGATCGTGCTCCAGCTGCGGCCGTCCGAACTGGGCCGGACCTGGTGCAGGTAGCGGCCGGACGGCGTGTCGTGCCAGGCGACCACGCGGCCGGCGCGCACGGGAGGCCCGCCTTGCTGGGCGCGTTCGACGCCGAACTGGCCGCGGGTGCTCATCCCGTCGCACATACCGGCGAGCTCCTGCGCCTCGTGCAGCGGCAGCCCTTGCCGCTCCAACGCGAGCACGAGCTTCTCCGCGTCCCGACCGGCTTCGTCGGACGCCGCCCGCAGCACGTCGTTCGGCAGGCTGATCGACCGCCCGTAGCCGGCGGGCATCTCACCGGCGACGGCCACCGCCGCCTCGGCGAGCGCGCTGGCCCGTGACTCGATCAGCCACACCTCGTCGCCGTCGACCACGGCGAGGATGCCCTCGTCACCGGCCGCCGCCGCAAGACCCTTGATCTTGCGGCGGTCGACCCAGATCCAGAGGTCGATCGACACCTGCGGGTTGGCCAGCAGCGCGAACGCGTCGGCCAACTCGGGCGTCAACCGCCGGTTCGCCGCCAGCCCGCGCTCGGCGAGCGAGCCCCAGGCCTGCTCGACGAACACGGCGCGTTCGGTGTGCGTGACGCCGGGGCTCGGCACGTCGAGCGCGACGTTGCGCCGGGCCAGCCGCTCACCCTCCCACGCGACGTCGAACTCGAGCGTCGACAGGACAACCGTGCCGCTCACTTCACTTCTTCTCGGACTCGTCGCCGATGACCGACTGCACGACCATCCGCTCGTCACCGAACACGTCGTCGGAGTCGACGCCGTACTTGCGGACGTGCTCGCCGTCCTCCTCGCCGGGGCCGCCCTTGGCGCTCGCCGCCGGCTGCAACATCGACGCACCGGCGCCGCCCTTGCCCGCGACACCGCCGGCCGCGCCCCGGTTGGGCACGCGCTCGTCGGGGTCGATGGCGCCGATCGTCGCGGAGATGCCGGACTTGCCGGTCAGCGTGCCGGGCATCCCGGGCACACCGCCCTTACCGGTACCACCGCCCGCACCACCGGTGCCGCCGGTGCCCTTGCCACCCGCGGGACCTTCGGGCACCTTGCCGCTGCCGCCGCCGGGCATCGCCGGCGCGGTGTTGCGCACGACCCGCCCGCCACGCGCCTGCGTGGCCGCGAGGCCGAGCCCCAACCCACCGGCCAACCCGAGCCCGAGCCCCAACCCGAAGTTGGACCCACCGGCCTTGCCCAAGGCGGCGGGCGGCACGACCGTCTGCCCACCCGGCGCGGGCGGCAGCAAACCGGTCGAGCCACCGGGCATCTGCCCGGGCAGCTGCGGCGCGACGCCGACCGAGCCACCGGGCAGCTGACCGGAACCACCGGGCAGGCCACCCGTGACACCACCTGGGATTCCGGGCGTCGCCCCACCGGGCTGCCCCACCGCCGCCACCGGCGTGCCGACGCTGGAGGTCGTCGTCACCTCGAACTGCGGGGGCCGGTTCATGCCCTGGTACTGGTTCAACGCGTCCCGGCTGGCCTCGGTGTACTGGTCGAGCCCCCGGATGGTCTGCTCCCGCGCCGCCTGGGTCGCCTTCACTTCCTTGGCGTGGTCGGTCTCGTACCCGAAGAACCCGCCGACGTCGTCGACGAAGTTGGTGTCCGTGTCACCGCGCAACTGCTGCGAGTCCGGCATGCCGTTCCGGGTGTGGCTGTAGGTGGCCCCTTGTACGGCCGTGGCCTGGGAGTTCTGCTGTGCCGCATCGGTGCCGGAGGTGGCCACGTCAGCCGACACGGTCACCGCCTGACCGGCGTTGTCCCCGGCCGCGCCTTGCCACACGATGCCGAGCTTCCGCAGCTCTTCGCGCAGCACCTGGTCGGTCTCGTCCAACGTGGAGGCGAGCTGGCGCAACGCGTGCGACGCGTCGCTGAACCGCTGGGCGGCATCACCCTTCTGGAACTGCGTGACCAGCTCGGCCAACCCAGGGTTGGTGTACCCCTCGAAGCGGTGGTCGGTGATCTGCCTGAAGCCGCTCATACCTCCCCCTTACTTCACAGTCTTCAACGTCGTCAGCGCCATTTCCGCGCCCTTGGTGGCGTTCTGGCACATCTCGTCCTGGGTGAAGTTGTCGCCGATCGGCAGGAAGGAGACGAACAGCTGCTGACCGTCCGCCACGTCCACCGCGAGCGCGCAGTCGCCCTTGCTCGTGCCCGCCAGGGTGACCTGGTAGGCGCCGAAGCCCGCGACGGACTTCTGGACGACGGCCAGGTTCCCGCCGCCCTCCCAGTAGCCCACGCCCTCGTCGGCGATCAAGGTGATCTCATAGCTGAACAGGGGCCGCGAGTTGGTCTGGAAGCTGCAACCCGGCGATTCCTTGCCGTCGATCACGTCCTGGGGTTCGCTGATCGCCTCGTCGATCTTCAATTCGCGCTGCTGCTCCGCAGTCAGCGCCGTGCACGCGTCGCTGATGCCGTCGAGCTTGATCTCCGCCGGCCTCGGCGGGAAGTCGACGGTCGCCCTCGAAGAACCCGTCGTCTCCGGCGCGCCGGTGGCGGTCGTGGGTTGAGGATTCGCGTCGCCGGGATTCTTGGTGGTCGTGCAGCCGCCGAGCACGACCGCCGCGGCGAGCGTCGTCGCGACCAACGCCCTACTGCTGCGAAGCACCCGCTGCCCCCATTGCCGCCTCGATGTCCTCATCGGTGTGACCGTATTGCTTGGCGGCACCGCGGAGCTGTTCGACCAAACCCGTGAGGCTCTCGATGTACATCTCGACGCGGCTGGCGTACGAGTCGTCGTGGTCGATCAAGCGCTCGTTCCACGCCGCGGCGATGTCCTCGTTCACCTTGTCGAGGCCGCCGGTGCTGATCCGCAGGTCGCGGTAGGCAGCTCGGTAGCTGCGCGTCAGCTGGTCGATCTGGTCGTTGATGACCGCGCCGGCCCGGAGGACGGTGTCCTTCTCGACCTTGAACTGCTGGCTCCCGCCGGGAGCGGCGGCCATCGTGTCGCCCAGCCGCTTCTCCGCCGCGAACATCTCGCCGACCGCCTTGCCGACGGCTCCCCCAGCCGCGGCGACGGCTCCTAGTAGGCCGGTCTCCTGTTCCACGACGTCCTACCCCCGTACGGTCGGTAACGGAATGAACCCGGTTCGAGGCTACCAACGACCGCGTGAGCCGGGTCTGAGGTTGGACGAAGAAACGTCCGACCCGGTTCCCGCGGGTTGGGAGTGCTCGGTCACGGGTCCCGCACGGGGACGGCCGCGGTCGGTCAGGGGACGGTGATCTCGCCGTTCGCCGCACGCAGGGCGATGTCGGTGCGGTGGTGGGAGCCGGTCAGGTGGACGCCCGCGACGCGGCGGTAGGCGTCGGTCCTGGCCTCGGCCAGGGTGTCGCCCGTGCCGACGACCGACAGCACCCGGCCGCCGGTGGAGACGACGGCGCCGTCCTCGCGGCGGCGGGTGCCCGCGTGCAGCACGCCGTCCGCCTCGGCGCCGGTGACCACGTCACCCGTGCGCGGCCTGCCGGGGTAGCCCTCGGCGGCGAGCACGACGGTCACGGCGTAGCCGTCGGCCCAGTCCAGGGGCGGCGCGGTGGCGAGGGCGCCGGTCGCGGCGGCGTGGAACAGGCCCGCCAGCGGGGTGCGGAGCAGCGCCAGGACGGCCTGGGTCTCCGGGTCGCCGAACCGGCAGTTGAACTCGATGACCTGCGGCCCGGTGGAGGTCAGGGCCAGGCCCGCGTACAGCAGGCCGGTGAACGGGGTGTCGCGCCGCGCCAGCTCGTCCACGACCGGCTGGACGCAGGTTGCCACGATCGTGTCCACGAGGTCGGGCGCGGCCCAGGGCAGCGGGGAGTACGCGCCCATGCCGCCGGTGTTGGGGCCCGAGTCGCCGTCGCCGACCCGCTTGAAGTCCTGCGCGGGCAGCAGCGGCACCACGGTGGCACCGTCGACCAGGCAGAACAGCGACACCTCAGGACCGTCGAGGAACGACTCCAGCAGCACCGGGTGGCCGTGGTCGAGCAACGTCATGGCGTGCGCGCGGGCCACGGCGCGGTCGGTGGTGACGACCACGCCCTTCCCGGCGGCCAGGCCGTCGTCCTTCACCACCCAACGCGGGCCGAAGCGGGTCAGCGCGGAGTCGAGCCGGGCCGGGTTGTCGACGATCTCCGACACGGCCGTCGGCACGCCCGCGGCGGCCATGACGTCCTTCGCGAACGCCTTGGAGCCCTCGATCCGGGCCGCCGCGGCCGACGGGCCGAAGCAGGGGATCCCGATGGCGCGCACGGCGTCCGCCGCACCCGCCACCAGGGGCTGCTCCGGCCCGACCACGACCAGGTCGGCGTTCCACTCCTTGGCCAGCGCCGCGACGGCCCCGCCGTCGGTGACGTCGACCCCGTAGGTCTCCGCCACACCGGCGATGCCGGCGTTGCCCGGCGCACAGGCCAACGCGATCACCGAAGGATCCCGCGACAACGCGAGGACTAGGGCATGTTCACGGGCGCCAGACCCGATGACCAGGACACGCACGGTGCGGAAGCCTAGATGACCCGACCGGTCATCCGCCCAGTGCGTCCAGCGAGCCGGGGTGCAGCGGCACCGGGTCGGTCATCGCGGCCTTCTCCTTGACGATGTCCTTGGCCGCCGGGTGCACGGCCTCCAGCTCCGACTTCTTCTCGTAGATGAGCTTGGTCACGGCGCACGCGTCACCCTCCGGGAAGTCCGTCCGCACGAGCAGCACGTTGGGCACCGCCACCGTGGGCACGTCCGCCGGCTGCCCGTAGGTCGCGGCCGGGATGACGCCCCGGTCGTACACCTCGTTGACCTTCTTCAACGCGTCGAGCTGCGGCGTGATGTCGATGAACTTCACCTTGTCCTTCAACGACGTGGTGATGTCGGTGATCTGCGCGGTGGGCAGGCCGCCGGACCACACGAGCCCGTCGATGCTGCCGTCCTTCATCCCGTCGGCGGTCTTGGCCAGGTCGAGCCGCTGCGCCTGCACGTCGGTCTCCGGGTTCAGCCCGGCCGCCGTGAGCAGCCGCTGGGCGATCACCTCGGTGCCCGACTTGGGCGATCCGGTGGAGATCCGCTTGCCGCGCATGTCGGCCACGGAGTCGATCCCGGAGTCGGTCCGCACCAGCACCTGCGTGTAGTTCGGGTACAGCCTGGTCAGCGCCTGCACCTGCTGCGGCTTGCCGTCGAACGCGCCCTTGCCGGCGACCGCGTCCGCCGCCGTGTCGGCCAGCGAGAACGCCACGTCGTAGTCGCCCGCGGCCAGCTGCTGGATGTTCTGCACCGACGCGCCGGTCTCGGCGGCGGTGGCCTTGAGCTTGGTGTTGTCGCTGATCAGCTTCGCCAACCCGCCGCCGACGACGTAGTACACGCCGCCGGAGTTGCCGGTCGCGATGGTGATCCGCCCGTCCGCCGCCTCGCAGGCGGCTCCGCCCGCGTTGCCGCTCGGCGCGTCGGGCGTCCGCTTCCCGCCGCACCCGGCGGCGGCGAGGCCGACCGAGAGCACGCCCACGGCGACCTTAAGCGTCCAGCTGCGCATGCTGTTCCTCTCCCGAGTGGATCTTCCGGCGTAGTACGAGGTGCACCGCCACCGCGGCCAGCAGGAAGCCGACGCCGACGGCGATGGTGACGGGTTGCAGGTAGAGCAGGGCCACGGCGGCGGGCGCGCACAGCACCCGTTCCGGCCACCGCGCGCGACCGAAGAGCCAACCGCCGGTCAGCACGGCCAGCGCGGCCACACCGAGCGCGGAGACGGCGAACACCCAGACGCCGTCCAGGAACGACGTGCGCAGCAGCAGGCCGGCGCCGTTGTCGGTCAGCACGAACGCCAGCGGCACGAGGAACGCGGGCAGCGTGTACTTCCACGTCCGCCACATCGTCTTCATCACCTCGCCGCCGGTGATCGCGGCGGCGGCCACGGCGGCGAGCGCCGTCGGCGGCGTCACCTCGGACAGCACCGCGTAGTAGAAGATGAACATGGCCGCCTCCTCGGGCGCCACGCCCAGTTCCATCAGCGCGGGCCCGATGACGACCCACGAGATGATGAACGAGGCGGTCACCGGCACGGCCAGGCCGAGCAGGCTCACCGCGAGCGCCGCGAGCACCACCGTGACGAACAGCACCACGGTCGGGTTGGACGAGATCACGCCGGCGATGTCCACCAGCGCCGACGCCAGCTCCTGCCCCAGCCCGGTCTTGGTGATGGTGGACGTGATCACGCCCGCCGCCGCGCACACCGCGATCACCGGCAGCGCCGACCGCACGCCCTGCGACAGCGAGTCCGCCATCGCCCGCAGCCACTCCCGCACGTCACCGCGCTTGGCGACCAGCGCGAACAGCGCCGCGACACCGGTGGCGTAGACGACGGCGGAGAACACCGGGATGTCCAGCGCGAGGAACAGCACGATCACCGCGAGCGACAGGAAGTGGTACCCGCCGCGCTTGAGCAGCGCCCACGGGCCCGGCGAGTCGATCTCCACCGGCTTCGCGCCGAACTTGCGCGCGTCGATCTCCACGGCCAGCGCGATGCCCAGGTAGTACAGCAGCGTCGGCAGGATCGCCCAGATCAACACCTGCAGGTACGACGTCTCCAGGTACTCGGCGATGATGAACGCCGCCGCGCCGAGGGTCGGCGGGGACAGGATCGCCCCGATGCCGGACGCGGCGAGCAGCCCGCCCGCGTTCTCCTTGGGGTAGCCCGCCTTCTTCAGCATCGGCCACGTCACCGCGCCGAGCGACACGGTGGTCGCGGTGCCCGAACCGGACACGGTGCCGAGCAGGAACCCGGCGGTGGCGGCGGTGCGGCCCGGCGCGGTGCGCGACTTGCGGAACGCGGAGAAGCTGATGTCCACGAAGAACGCGCCCGCGCCGGACGCGTTGAGCACCGACCCGTAGATCGTGAACAGCACGATGTAGGTCGCGGCGACGTCCAGCGGCGTCCCGTAGAACCCGGTCGCGTCGTTGTAGAAGCCGTTGATGATCTGGGCGAAGTCGACGCCCGCGTGCGAGATCGCCCAGGACGGCGGCAGGAACCCGCCGTAGTAGGCGAACGCGATGAAGCCGACGCAGACGATCGGCAGCACCCAGCCGGTGGTCCGCCGGCACGCCTCCAAGACCAGCACTAGCAGCAGGGACCCGGCGACGACGTCGAGCGTGGTCAGCTGCCCCTGGCGGTCCAGGAACGCGTCGAACCCGCCGAACAGCGGGTAGGCGCCGACCACGAACGCGCACGCCGCCGCCACCCAGTCCACGACACCGGGGTCGTCGGCCTCGCCGCGCCTGCCGCGCGGCCGGTAGCAGAGGAAGACCAGCGGCAACGTGACCGCCAGGAAGATCACCAGGTAGTACTGGCCGCCCTTGCTGAACGGCCAGAACACCTGCTTGAGCACGAGCAGCGCGATGGCGAGGCCCGCCACCCACACGCCCAGCTCCCACCGCCGGGACAAGGCGCGCGACGGGCGCTCCTCGTCGTACTCGGCGAGCAGTTCATCGACTTCGACCTGCGGCTTGGTCGGCACGCGCACCCCTTCGTGTCGCGCTGGATGAAGCGCTCACGAAGCTACTTGTGTCGCCGGTCACAGCCATAGACCCACCGTCTAAAGGGACTGTAAAGACCGGCCGGGAGGGGCGGGCGAGGCCGGGTTCACACGATCCGGGCATCCACGTAGCACCAGCGCCAGTCCTCGCCCGGCTCGAACGACCGCATCACGGGGTGCTCGGAGGCGCCGAAGTGCGCGGTCGCGTGCCGGCGGGGGCTGGAGTCGCAGCACGCGACGTGCCCGCAGGACAGGCAGATCCGCAGGTGGGCCCAGTTGCGCTCGCCGTCGGCGAGGCAGTCGGCGCAGCCCTCGGGGTTGTCCGGGTCGACCGACTCCGGGAGATCTGAGACGTGAGCGCAGGTCATACCGGTCATCATCACGCAAGATTGCGCCATGCACGGACCGCAACTGCTCCTCCTGCTCGTCGGCGCGCTGCTCGTCACGGCGGCGGCCAAACGCCTCAACTGGTCGGCGCCGCTGGTGCTGGTGGGCGTCGGCCTCGCGGTGTCGTTCATCCCGGGTCTGCCCGGGTTCGCCCTGGAGCCGGAGCTGATCCTGGTCCTGGTGCTGCCGCCGCTGCTGTACTCGGCCGCGCTGGACAGCTCGTACCACAACATCCGGGCGAACCTGAGGCCGATCGGGCTGCTCGCGGTGGGTCTGGTGCTGGTGACCACGGTCGCCGTCGGCTGGGTCGCGCACCTGGTCCTGCCGGAGCTGTCGCTGCCCGCGGCGCTGGTGCTCGGCGCGGTGGTGGCGCCGCCGGACGCGGTCGCGGCGGTCGCGATCGGACGGCGGTTGAACCTGCCCCGCCGGACGATGACCCTGCTCACCGGGGAGAGCCTGATCAACGACGCGACCGCGCTGACGGCGTACAAGGTGGCCGTGGCGGCGGCCGCCGGTGTCGCCGCGACCTGGGTCGACGGCACGCGCACGTTCGTGATCAGCGCGGGCGGCGGCGTGCTCGTCGGGTTGGCGATCGGCTGGGGCGTGCGCCGGCTGCGGGACCGGCTGAACGACGGCGTGCTGGAGAGCGCGCTGGGCATGCTGGTGCCGTTCGGCGCGTACATCTTCGCCGAGGAGGTGCACGCCTCCGGTGTGCTCGCGGTCGTCGTCGCCGGGCTCTACATCGGGCACAACGCGCCGAGCAGCTCCTACTACACGCGCCTCCAGGACACCGCGGTGTGGCGGTCGGTGGACGCGATGCTGGAGTCGTTCGTGTTCGCGCTGATCGGGTTGCAGCTCAACAGCGTGGTGCGGGAGGTGGACGTCACCGGCGGGTTGGTGTGGGCGGCGGCGGCCGTGCTGGCGGCCACGATCGTGGTGCGGTTCCTGTGGGTGTACCCGGCGGCGTACCTGCCCCGGCTGCTGTCGAAACGGGTCCGGGAGCGCGAGGGCGCGCCGGGGTGGCGCGGCGTGACCGTGCTGTCGTGGGCCGGGATGCGGGGCGTGGTGTCGCTGGCCGCGGCGAGCGCGCTGCCGCTGGACCTGCCCGGCCGCGAGGTGATCGTGTTCTGCGCGTTCGTGGTCACCGTCGGCACGCTGCTCATCCAGGGCCTGTCGCTGCCGTTCGTGATCCGCAAGCTGGGGTTCCGCGGTGACGAGGAGCGCACCGACGCGTTGGCCGAGGCGCAGGTGCAGCACGCCGCCGCGCAGGCGGCCGTGCGCAGGCTGGACGAGGTGATCGCCGACGACGAGGGCACGCCGGAGCACGTCGTGGACCGGCTGCGGGTGATGGCCGAGCACCGCGGCAACGCGGCGTGGGAGCGGCTGGGCAGGCAGGAGGACGAGAGCCCCGCCGCGTCGTACCGGCGGCTGCGGCGCACGATGCTGGAGGCCGAGCGCCAGGTGTTCGTCCAGGCGCGGGACGAGGGGCGGATCGACGACGAGGTGCTGATCCGGGTGCTGCGCGAGCTCGACCTGGAGGAAGCGGCCATATCCAGGGAGTGACCACCGCCGAACCTCCCACCACGCGTTCACCGTGACGTGGTCTGTGCTTCGCCCTACCGTGTCCAGGACGTCGCGGTGCGCGACGAGGCTGCCGCGCGTCTGAAGTCTCTGGGCAGTAACCCTTTGGGGAGGTCGGCGATGGTGCGGACGAGGATCGTCGGGGTGGCGCTCGCGGCGCTCGCGGTGGCCGGGGCGGTGGTGCTGCCGTCGGCGTCGGCGAGCGGTGACGGGGAGGCGGCGGCGTCCCGCAAGGGCCCGCTGGTGATCGGCCACCGCGGCGCGTCGGGCTACCGGCCCGAGCACACGCTGGCCGCGTACGAGCTGGCCGCGCGGATGGGCGCCGACTACATCGAGCCCGACCTGGTGGTCACCAAGGACGGCAGGCTCGTCGCCCGGCACGAGAACGAGATCGGCGGCACCACGGACGTCTCCGCGCGGACGGAGTTCGCCGGGCGCCGGACCACCAAGGTCATCGACGGCGCGTCCGTCACCGGCTGGTTCACCGAGGACTTCACGCTCGCCGAGCTGAAGACCCTGCGGGCCAAGGAGCGCATCCCCGAGGTCCGGCCGCGCAACACCCTCTACGACGGCCGGTTCCCGGTGCCGACGCTGGAGGAGGTCGTCGACCTGTCCCGCCGGCTGTCCCGCGAGCTCGGTCGCGACATCGGCATCTACCCGGAGACCAAGCACCCGACGTACTTCCAGGACATCGGCCTCCCGCTGGAGCCCCGCCTGGTCGACGTGCTGAACCGGGCGGGCCTGAACCGGCACGGCGCCAAGGTGTACGTGCAGTCGTTCGAGGTGGCCAACCTCAAGCAGCTCAAGTCGAAGCTGCGGGTGCCGCTGGTGCAGCTGATCAACTCGTCGGGCGCGCCGTACGACTTCGTGAAGGCGGGCGACAAGCGCACCTACAGCGACCTCGTGACGCCGGAGGGCTTGCGCGAGATCCGCACCTACGCGTCCGGCATCGGTGCGGCGAAGGACCGGATCATCCCGCGTGACGCGGCGGGTTTCCTGCGCGAGCCGACCACCCTGGTGCGCGACGCGCACACCCGCGGCTTGATCGTGCACGCCTGGACGTTCCGCAACGAGAACACGTTCCTGCCGGCCGACTTCCGCTCCTCCACCGACCCGGCCGCGTACGGCAACGCGTTCGGCGAGTACGCGAAGTTCTACGCGACCGGCCTGGACGGCGTGTTCGCCGACAACCCGGACACCGCCGTGGAAGCCCGCAAGGGCTGACGCAGGTTCACCCCGGTGGGACGCCCGCGCTCGTGCGGGCGTCCCACCGGTTGCTCAGGACCCGCCGTGAACGGCTTCGCGCGGGTCCTCGCGACGGAAACCGACACGATTTCTCCCCGCAGGCAACGGATACCGGACGCGCTGATCAGCGAGTCGGAGTTTTGATATCCCGACGGGAGGAGTCAACGCGTCCCGAATTGTGAAAGTGCCTCCGATGCCGCTTGCTTCGGCATCGGAGGCACTTCTCGCGGAACAGCTCAGATGATGTCGTGCCGCACGATGGTCTGGTCGCGGCCGGGGCCGACGCCGATCGCGGACATGCGGGCGCCGGAGATCTGCTCCAGGTGCTCGACGTACGCACGCGCGTTCGCGGGCAGCTCCTCGTACGTGCGGCAGTGGCTGATGTCCTCGAACCAGCCCGGCAGCTCCTCGTACACCGGCACGGCGTGGTGCACGTCGGTCTGCGTCATCGGCATCTCGTCGACCCGCTCGCCGTCGATCGTGTAGCCGACGCAGACCGGCACCTTGTCCAGGCCGGACAGCACGTCCAGCTTGGTGAGGAAGTAGTCGGTGATGCCGTTGACCCGCGCCGCGTACCGGGCGATCACCGCGTCGAACCAGCCGGTGCGCCGGGACCGCCCGGTCGTCACGCCGAACTCGCCACCGGTCTTGCGCAGGTGCTCGCCCATCTCGTCGTTCAGCTCGGTCGGGAACGGCCCCGAGCCCACCCGCGTGGTGTACGCCTTCAGGATGCCGATCACCGTCGTGATCTTCGTCGGCCCGATGCCGGAACCGGCGCTCGCGCCGCCCGAGGTCGGGTTCGAGGACGTCACGAACGGGTAGGTGCCGTGGTCCACGTCGAGCAGCGTGCCCTGCGAACCCTCCAGCAGCACCGTCTCGCCGCGCTCCAGCGCCTGGTTGAGCAGCAGGCGGGTGTCGGCGATCCGGGAGGTGAACTTGGTGCCGTGCTCCAGCACGCTGTCGACCACCTGCTCGGGGTCGAGCGCCTTGCGGTTGTAGACCTTGACCAGCACCTGGTTCTTGAAGTCCAGCGCGGCTTCCACCTTCTGCCGCAGGATCTTCTCGTCCAGCAGGTCCTGCGCGCGCACGCCGACGCGGGCGATCTTGTCCTGGTAGCACGGGCCGATGCCGCGACCGGTCGTGCCGATCTTGGCCTTGCCCAGGTACCGCTCGGTGACCTTGTCGATCGCCACGTGGTACGGCATGATCAAGTGCGCGTCCGCGGAGATGAGCAGCTTGCTGGTGTCGACGCCCTGCTCGTCCAGGCCCGCCAACTCCTCCAGCAGCACACCGGGGTCGACCACGACGCCGTTGCCGATGACGCTGGTCACGCCGGGGGTCAGGATTCCGGAGGGGATCAGGTGCAGGGCGAACTTCTGGCCGTCGGGCAGCACCACGGTGTGCCCGGCGTTGTTGCCGCCCTGGTACCGGACAACCCACTGCACCCGGTCACCGAGCAGGTCGGTTGCCTTGCCCTTGCCCTCATCGCCCCACTGGGCACCGATCAGCACGACGGCCGGCATGTGAAACTCCAAGCGGTTGGACGGGTAAGAGCCGAATGCCTGCGACGGCCGAGCCGTCAGTGGACGGCTGTTGAGGGTAGACCAGGAGATGATGGTGCGCGGAATCGTGCTGGCCTGCGGAAACTCGCAGTTGCCAATGATCACGGACGGTGACCGTTTCGAGCTGCGCCGAGTGGCGGAACGGCCCGGAAAAGCCGAGGTGGACGCGATTCTCGCCGAATCGGGTGATAAACGTCTCGTCGTGCACGGCACGGACGCGGACCTCAACGCCGTCGTGCTGCGGCTGCTGCGCACCGAACGGCTGGCCGACGTGCCGGTGGGGTACGTGCCCGCCGACCCGCGTTCCGAGGTGGCCAAGCTCTGGGGCCTGCCGACCGACACCGGCCACGCGCTCGACCTCGCCCTGTCCGGCGACCCCGACCGGGTGCCGCTCGTCCGTGACGACGTCGGCGGCGTGCTCGTCGGCCTCGGCTCGCTCGGCCCGGTGCGCGGCGTCGGCTACGGGGACGACACGGTGGTGCTACGGGGTCAGGCGTCCCGGCTGGAGGTCACCCCCGACCCGGCCGGCGGGCTGGGCCTGGTGGTGCACGTCATCCACAAGCGGCTGTTCGGCCGGAAGGTGGTCAGCACCGCGGCGCGCGCGTTCCAACTCGGCTGCCTGCCGGTGCAGGTGAACTCGGACGGGGTGGCGCACCCGCGGCCGATGGGCAAGTGGACCTGGTACCGCCACACGGAGGACCTGCGGTTGATCCGCGGGATGTAGTGACTGAGGAATTTCCTCCCGCGCCATTCAGGCGTCACTCGAAAGCGTTGTAACGGAAGGAGAATTGACCCAAGGTAATTCCGACAGCTTCCAACTAGGAAGGTCGGAATTATGTCAACAGTTAACAAACGATTCCCTGCCGCACTCCGACTTCCGGCTCTTTCCCTGCTCCTGGCTGGTCTGCTGGCAGTCGGTCTGGTCACCCCCGCCCAGGCGACGCCGCCGAACATCCCGAGCACCAGCGCCGCCCTCTCGGAGCTGGCCGCGCTCCGGGTCGCCACCGAGGGTTCGACCAGCGGCTACTCGCGTGACCTGTTCCCGCACTGGAGCACCGTCTCGGGCGCCTGCAACACCCGGGAGACGGTGCTCAAGCGCGACGGCACGAACGTGGTCACCGACTCCAGCTGCGCCGCCACGTCCGGCCGCTGGTACAGCCCGTACGACGGCGCGACCTGGACGCAGGCGTCCGACGTGGACATCGACCACGTCGTGCCGCTGGCCGAGGCGTGGCGCTCCGGCGCGGCGTCGTGGACCACGTCGCGGCGGCAGTCGTTCGCCAACGACCTGACCAACCCGCAGCTCATCGCCGTCACCGACAACGTGAACCAGGCCAAGGGCGACCAGGACCCGGCCCTGTGGAAGCCTCCGCTGACCTCGTACTGGTGCACCTACGCGAAGATGTGGACGCGCGCGAAGTACAAGTGGGGTTTGACGGTGAACTCCGCGGAGAAGTCTGCACTGCAGACCATGCTCGGGAGGTGCTGAGGACCGATGGCTGACCTGTCTTCCGCGTTCGTGGCCGGACCCGGCGGCGTCATGACCGACGAGGTAGGCGTGGTGACCGGCGACCTGGAGTTGCGCACCACGCTGGACGACGGCGCCCTGCGCGCCACCGTGCGCTACGAGGGCGCGGAGGAGTGGTACGCCATCACCGGCGCATCGTGCCGCTTGGTCGACCCGAAGGACCACGAGGCGGTGCACGCCGTCCTGCTCGGCGTCCTGAACCGCCCCCAGGGCTAGCTCCCGCGAGGTCGCGTCGGTCGTTCGCGTCCTCATTCCCCGACGATCACGCTTTTCGATCGTCGGGGAAAGCATGCCGCCTCGACGCTTCAGAACGGCG
>NZ_JBFAQZ010000027.1:0-86257 GCF_040673975.1 Actinosynnema sp. NPDC050801
CGTGACCATGTCGAACTCACGGTTGAGAATCCCGACGTAGGTGGAATCGCCGAGCTTGTTCGCGGCGACCGCGGTCCCGAAGTACCGCCCGCTCTGCTGTGCCGCGGCGGCGAGCGTGGAGGCGGCGCCACTGGCGGGTGACGCCACGAGCACCGCGGCGCCCGCGGCGGCGGCGACCAACGTCGACACGAGCGCGACTCGTGCAACTGACTTCGCTGTCAGCGTCATGTTCGGCGCTTTCTGGTTGCACCCGCGGGAGTGCGGGTGGGGGACGGGTGGGCGTCGGACCGGTCGACGGTCCGCTCGGCGCGGGTGGCCGCGAGACCTCCGTAGCCACACGCTGTTCGGTTCGAAACGTTAAGCAGTATTAACCGAAACAGTTAGGCCAATCAAGGCTCATCTCCGCCCGTCCTCACCCCTTCCATACCGGGGTTTACATGCGTGAACTGCGACGAACCGGTTAAGTGCGATCTTGAGGTTCTGCCGAAACGCCAGGTGACCGACCTGTTCCGCCGGGTCGGCTCCGGCACGATCCCCGGCCGGCGAACAGGGGTGTGTCGGGACATTGTTTCGCAAAAATTCGAAATTATATTCGCAAATTTCGGTGCCGCGATCCGGTTCTCGCGCCTGGCTGCTGATCTTTTCGGCGGTATGCACCTTGCTCTTTTCGGCGGTGACCGTCCGTGGGCGGGCTCGTCCCGGTGTCGAGGCCGAGGCGGCGGCCGAATGGTCGGCGAACCCCGTTGTGGACGAGCTCCGCGACCTCCGATGTTTACGTTCACATCCAAGGTGGCCGGTATGTGCCGAACGTTGCGCCAAACGGCCTACATCGGCAACGGAAGACCTGTTCAGTGGCCCAAAGTGGGCGGCGCAATCATGTGCAGCCCTGTTCCAGGGCTGAGTGAGCGTTCACAAAAGTCGATCTGCGATGCGTTGACGGGCCGACGAGGCCGGGGCTACATTGGCCCGAAAGTTCAGGCTCCACGACCAAAACATTCGGCCCGGGAACGGGTCGAGTCGTTCGCCGCCGCAGGCCACCCCGCCGTCGACGATGGGGACTCCGATGCGACGACCGCCGGGGCTCGGCCCCGGATGGCCGGTCGCGCGGTCCGTCCTGGCCGGACGTTGACGAACACCGAGCACCACGCCGGGACAACGCAGTCCAGGAGGTAGCCCATGTCCTCGTCGTCCAGAGCGCTTGTGGGTGCGTCGACCGCACACCGAGCCGCTCGGTGCTGCCGTGACGTCACCGCGCCGTGAACGGCCCACTTCCTGAGACACCGGCACCGGCCACGTCCTCGGTGAACCGGCGGGGCGGTGTCGGCACGGGCCGATCCGAGTCCGGTGCGCGGCAGACCCCGGTGAACCGACGACGGGTCACGATGGCCGACGTGGCCAAGGCGGCCGGCGTCTCGATCACCACAGTCTCGGTCGTCCTGTCCGGGCGGGGTCGCGACCTGCGGATCTCCGCGGACGCCGAACAACGCGTGCGCCAGGCCGTGCAGACGGTGGGCTACCGCCGCAAGGTGCTGCCCGCCGGGTCACGCACCGGCTGCACTCACACGATCGGCTTCATCGCCGACACGGTGGCGACGTCCGTGATGGCCGGGGACATGATCCGGGGTGCCGTCGACGCGGCCCGAGCGCACGGCGCCCTGCTGCTCGTCGCCGAGGCGGACGGCGACCCGGCGTCGGAGCAGGACCTGATCGACGCCATGCTCGACCGCCAGGTCGACGGGATCGTCTACGCCGCCACGCACACCAGGCGGGTTTCCGTGCCCGACCGCATCGACGCCGGTCACGCCGTGCTGCTCAACGTCCTGCCCGACGGACCGTCCCGGCTGCCCGTCGTCGTGCCCGACGAGGTCGAGGCGGGCCGGACCGCGGCACGCGCGCTGCTGGAGGCCGGCCACCGCGACGGCATCCACCTCATCGGCGCGGGCGTCGGCCCGCACGGCGCGCCACCCGGCTCCGTCGCCACCAGCGAGCGCCTCATCGGCATCCACGAGGTCCTCGACGCGGCAGGCGTGGAGATCGCCGACGGTCGCGCGTGCCGGCGGTGGTCGCCGGAGCACGGCTTCGCCGCCACCAGGGACCTGCTGGGAACCGCCCGCCCCCGCGCCCTGATCTGCTTCGACGACCGGCTCGCGTTCGGCGCCTACCACGCCCTGTCCGACGCCGGCCTCACCGTGCCGTCCGACGTCTCGGTCGTCTCGTTCGGCGACCACCCCCTGGCCGGCTGGATGCGCCCCGAACTGACCACCATCGCCCTCCCGCACCACGACCTCGGCGCGAAGGCCGTCGAAGTCCTGCTCTCCGAACACCGATTAGGGACTCCCGCGGTGCACCGCGTCCCCATGCCCCGACGCGACCGCTCCTCCATCGCGCCGCCCCGAGCGGCGGGCCGGTGATCGGCGGTATCCCCCGCCGATCACCGCCACCAGCGCCGACAAGACCGCGATCTCGTACAACCGCCTCTGGAGCTGCGATGCCCCCGACCGCCCACTCCCGCCGTCGTCCCCGGCGGCCGATGCGCGCACTGACGGCCGCCACCGTGACGGTCGTGCTGGCCACCGGCGCCGGTCTCGGTCCCACCGGTGCCACGGCCCACGCGGCCGACGAGTGGGTGCCGCGGTCGTCCCCCACGTCGACGGACAAGGGCGACGGCACCTACTCCGTTCCCCTGCTCAACTCCGACGTGCCGGACGTGAGCGTGGAGCGCGTGCCGGCGGCGGAGAACGACGAGGGCCGCGACGTCTACTACATGATCAGCACGACGATGCACCTGAGCCCGGGCGCGCCGATCATGAAGTCGTACGACCTGGTCAACTGGGAGATCGTGAACTACGTCTTCGACCGCCTGGGCGTCGGGGACGCGTTCTCGCTGCGCAACGGCCAGAACTCCTACGGCCAGGGCCAGTGGGCATCGTCGCTGCGCTACCGCGGCGGGAAGTTCTACGTCGCCTTCAACACCAACAACCTCGGCGGCTCCTACCTCTACCAGACCGACGACATCGAGAACGGCGCGTGGACGCGGCTGCCGTTGGGGCGGGCGTTCCACGACCCGTCGCTGTACTTCGACGAGCGGGACGGCGGCACGCCCTACATCTTCTACGGGTCCGGTTCGACCAGCGCGGTCAAGCTGGACGCCGGCCTGACCCGGGTGGTGGCGGAGTACCCGAACGTCCTGCGGCCGGCCGACTACCCCGGGTCCCCGTTCCTCGGCGGGCTGTTCGAGGGCGCGCAGGTGCAGTACATCGACGGGTACTACTACATCGTGATCATCACCTGGCCGCCCGGCCAGGGACGTCAGGTGGTGCTGTTCCGCTCGCCCCAGCTGCTCGGGCGCTACGCGACGGCCGACGGCGCCAACCCCTACCAGGCCCGCGGCGCGCTGAACTCCAACGGCTTCGCCCAGGGCAGCCTCGTGCCGATCGCCCGTGACGGCGGGACGGCCTGGTACGGCATGTTCTTCCGCGACTCGTTCCCGGTCGGCCGCATCCCGGCGCTCATCCCGGCCACCTGGCAGGACGGCTGGCCCACGTTCGGCGACAACGGTGTGGTGCCGGTGAACGGGGTGTTCGCCAAGCCGATCCGGCTGAGCCCGGCGCAGGAAGCGCTGGAGCGCCAGAAGGGCGTCGTCGCCTCCGACGACTTCGCCAACGACGCGCCGCACAAGGCGTACATGGACGAGCGGTGGACGATCCCGTCCCCGCCCGAGGTCGACGAGTCGCTGCTCGGCGTGGAGCTCGTGCGCAACCCCGGCTTCGAATCCGGGTCGGCGCAGCCGTGGGCGGGTCAGTACGGCGCGCGGCTGACCCTCGACGCGACCGATCCGGCCGCCGGTTCCACCGCCCTGAGGGTGGGCGACCGGACGGTCAACGGCTCGGGACCCAACCAGTCCCTGGACGGGGTGTTGCAGCGCGGCGTCACGTACGAGGTGTCGGCGAAGGTCAAGTACACCGCCGGCCCGGCCAGCGTGCGGTTCAACCTCGCCGCGGACTGGGGTGCGGGCGTCCAGGTCATGGCCTCGGGCGACGTCCCGGTCGGCCGGTGGACGACGGTCTCCGGCCGGTACACCGTCCCGAGCACGGCCGAGACCGGCAAGGTGAAGTTCGCGGTCGAGACGCCGTGGGCCGACCCGCAGCCACCGTCGTCGAGCGTCGAGTACCTGATCGACGACGTCTCGATCGTCGGGCAGCCGGTGACCACCGAGCACCCGACCGAGAAGGAGGTCACGCCCAACGGTTCCCGCCTGGGCCTGGTCTGGCAGTGGAACCACGCCCCGGACAACCGCCACTGGTCCCTGACCGACCGGGACGGCTGGCTGCGGCTCACCACCGGCAAGGTCGTCACCGGCGACTACGTCTACACCAAGCTGTCGAACCGGGCCGAGCTGACGTGGTTCGAGGAGGCCCGCAACACGCTGTCGCAGCGGACGTCCGGCCCGAAGGGCTCCGCGGAGACCAGGCTCGACTTCTCCGGGATGGAGGACGGTGACGTCGCGGGCCTCGCGATGTACAACCGCGGCTTCTCCTACGTGGCCGTGAAGCGGGTGAGCGGTCGGAACACCCTCGGGGTGGTCAACCGCGTGCAGCCCTTCCCGGCCACCTTCGACCAGGCGACGGCGGAGAGCTTCGTGCCCGGCACCGAGGTTCCGCTCGGCGACGCCACCGAGGTCCACCTCAAGGGCGACGTGGAGTTCGACGCCCCGACCGGCCAGGGCTGGACCACGTTCTACTACAGCCTGGACGGGCGCTCCTGGCACAAGCTCGGCAACCGCGTCGGCCCGCAGGCCCTCGACGGCAGCCTGGCCCACTTCATGGGTCACCGGTGGGGGTTGTTCAACTACGCCACTGAGCAGGCCGGCGGGACCGTCGACTTCGACCACTTCCTGCTCAGCGACACCCTGACCGCGGAGGGCAAGCCGCTGCGCACCGGCGACCTGGACGCCGCGATCGCCCACGCGGCCACCCTCGACGAACACCACTACCCGGCCGAGGCGTGGGCGGCGATGCGGGATGCGCTGCGCAAGGCGGAGGCCGCACGGGCGTCCGCGCCCGGTACGCAGAACCAGGTCGACGCGCCGGAGCGGGCGTTGAGCCTGGCGCTGGCCCGGCTCGGTGTGGCGAGGTTCCCGGTGGCGGTGCAGGTGTCCGCGCACACCAGGTGCACGGGGCACGGAGTGAAGCTGACCGTCGAGCTGACCAACCACGAAGCGGTGCCGGTGGACGTCTCGATCGAGACGCCGTACGGCACGAAGTCGTTCCACGACGTCAAACCGGGCAAGACCCGTTCGCACCCGTTCACGACCCGCGAACGCGCCGTGCCCGCGGGCTCGGCGACGGTCACCGCGTCGGCAACGATCGACGGCCGTCCCCGTTCCGCCGTGCTCAGAGCACCGTACGCAGCCCGGACCTGTCGCTGATCGCCGAGCGGGCCGCACGCCGCCCGGCGCGCGGCCGACCCGGCGACCCGGTACCTCGCCGCCCGTATCGCGGCGGGCGAGTGAGCTCACGCACCAAGCACAAGGAGAACCTCGTGGATCGACAACGTCCGCAGCGGTCGAGGCGGCGGAGAACGGCCGTCCTCGTCGCCGTCGGCGCCCTGGTCGCCGCCGGCCTCGCGGCCACCCCGACGGCGATGGCCGCCGGACCGAACCTCATCACCAACCCCGGCTTCGAGGACGGCCTGACCGGCTGGGCGGTCAACAGCGGGAACGCCACCGACGGCGCCACGCTGTCGCCCACGGGAGACGCCCACTCGGGCACCGGCGCGGTGCAGGTGACCAACCGCAAGACCACCGGTTCGGGCCCGGCCCAGGACCTCGCCGGCAAGGTGCAGGCCGGGAAGACCTACACCGTCACCGCCCGGGTGAAGTACGAGAACCCGGAGAGCCCGGCCACCAAGCAGTTCTTCGTGACCATGCACTACGGCGGCTCGACCTACACCAACCTGGGCACCGGGACGGTGCCGCGCGGCCAGTGGGGGCTGCTCCAGGGCACCTTCACCATCCCGGCCGGGCAGGCCGTCACCACGCCGAAGGTCTTCGTCGAGACCCCGTGGACGGCCGACCCGGCAGCCGCACCGGCGACCCACCTGATGGACTTCAAGGTCGACGACGTCACCCTGACCGAGTTCACCCCGTCGACCACCATCGAGGTCCTCGGCAAGAACCCCGGCGAGGGCAACCCGCTGATCTCCCACAAGTTCGGCGCCGACGGCAACGCCTTCGCGCACGACGGCCGGGTCTACGTCTACCTGACCAACGACACGCAGGTGTACAACCCCGGCCCCGACGGGACCTCGCCGACCAACACCTACGGCGGGATCAACACGATCACCGTGATCTCGTCCGACGACCTGGTCAACTGGACCGACCACGGCGAGATCCCGGTGGCCGGGCCGAACGGCCTGGCGAAGTACGCCACGCAGTCCTGGGCGCCCGCGGTCGAGAGCCGGGTCGTCGACGGCAAGGAGCAGTTCTTCCTCTACTTCGCCAACAACGGCGCGGCGACCGGCGTCCTGGTGGGCGACTCGCCGCTGGGCCCCTGGCGTGACGAGCGGGGCAGCCTGCTCATCACCGGCCAGACCCCCGGCGCGTCGGACGGCCGCAACTGGCTGTTCGACCCGGGCGTGTTCATCGACGACGACGGCCAGGGCTACCTCTACTTCGGCGGTGGCGGCAACGACGGCTCCAACTCCTACGAGAACACCAACCACCCGAAGTCGACCCGCGTCATCAAGCTCGGCGACGACATGATCAGCACCGAGGGCGCGGCCGAGACCATCGACGCCCCGCTGATGTTCGAGGCGGGCCACGTCTTCAAGCGCGGGGACAAGTACTACTACTCCTACTCGTCCAACTTCGGCTTCGGCGGCCCGATCGACCCGAACGGCCCGCCGACCGGCGCCATCGCCTACCTCGTGGCCGACAACCCGATGGGTCCGTGGACGCCCGAGAAGTACGCGGGGGTCATCTTCAAGAACCCGGGCGTCTACTTCGGCGCCGGTGGCAACAACCACCAGTCGGTGTTCGAGCTGAACGGCGAGCACTACTTCACCTACCACGCGCAGACGCTGAACCGCCGCATCACCGGCGGCGCGACGCAGGGGTTCCGCAGCCCGCACATCGCGAAGCTGGAGTTCAACCCCGACGGCACCATCAAGGAGGTCCTCGGCACCTTCGACGGCGTCGAGCAGATCCGCCACCTCGACCCCTACCGGGTGATCGAGGCGGAGACCATCGCCTGGCAGCAGGGACTCGCCACCAAGCGGCTCACCGCGCCGAACGACGTGCCGAACCTGGCGCTGCACGACGTCGACGACGGCGACTGGACGTCGTTGTCGTCGGTCGACTTCGGCACCGGCGCCACCGGTGTGGCGGCCCGGGTCAAGCCGCTCACGGCGGGCACGAGCGTCCAGGTGCGCCTGGACGACCGCACCGGACCGGTCGCGGCCACCATCCCGGTCGCCGGGTCGGCGGGGGAGTGGACCGAGGTCGGCGCGGAGCTCGACGGTGTCTCCGGCGTGCACGACGTGTACCTCACGTTCGTCGGACCCGACGGCCGCGACCTCCTGGAGGTCGACAGCTGGCGGTTCAGCAAGCCGTCCCTGAAGGTCGCGGGCACCGCCGACACGCGGTGCGCCGGGCCGAACGTCAAGCTCACCGTGCACGTGACCAACAACGAGTCCGTGCCGGTCGACTTCGTGGTCGAAACGCCGTACGGCACCAAGTCGTTCGACGACGTGAAGGCGGGCAAGACCCGCTTCCACCCGTTCACGACGCGGCAGTCGAGCGTCACCGCCGGCACGGTGACGGTCACCGCCACGGCGACGGTCGACGGGCACGAGGTGTCGACCCGGATCCCTGTCCCGCACGAGGCGCGCAGCTGTCGTTGACCTCCGGGTCGGGGCGGCCCCGGACCTCCGGGCCGCCCCGACCTCCGGCACGACGGCCGCTGTGCCCGCCCCCGAACCGCCCGTCCGCCGCCGGGTCCGTCCTGAGAATGACTCCGACAACGCACAGGAGCACTTCATGTCCTCTCCACTGAGTCGGCGCAGACTGTTCCAGGCCGCCGGCGTCGCCGCCGTCGCGACCGGCGCCCCGTCGCTGTTCACCGGAACCGCCTCGGCCGCGGCCGTACCCCCGGTCCGCGGCGACATCGGCGTCTCGGCCCACCCGTTCGACCTGAGCCAGGTCCGCCTCACCACGGGCCGTTGGCTGGACAACCAGAACCGGACGCTGTCCTACCTGCGGTTCGTCGACGTCAACCGGCTGCTCTACAACTTCCGCGCGAACCACCGCCTGTCCACGCAGGGTGCGGCCGCGCTGGGTGGCTGGGAGGCGCCGAACTTCCCGTTCCGCACCCACAGCCAGGGGCACTTCCTGACCGCGTGGGCGCAGGCCTGGGCGATGCTGGGCGACACCACGTCCCGTGACCGGGCGAACTACATGGTCGCGGAGTTGGCCAAGTGCCAGGCGAACAACGCGGCGGCGGGGTTCAACACCGGTTACCTGGCGGGGTTCCCGGAGTCGGACTTCGACGCGATGGAGGCGGGTTCGCCCAAGGCGGTGTCGTACTACTCGCTGCACAAGACGTTGGCGGGCCTGCTGGACGTCTGGCGGTACTTGGGCAGCACCCAGGCGCGTGACGTGCTGCTGCGGTTGGCGGGCTGGGTGGACTGGCGGACGTCGCGGTTGTCCTACAGCCAGATGCAGCGGGTGCTGGGCACGGAGTTCGGCGGCATGAACGCCGTGCTCGCCGACCTCTACCAGCAGACCGGCGACCAGCGCTGGCTCACCACCGCGCAGCGGTTCGACCACGCCTCCGTGTTCGACCCGCTGGCGGCCAACCAGGACCGGCTCAGCGGGTTGCACGCCAACACCCAGGTGCCGAAGTGGATCGGCGCGGCCCGCGAGTACAAGGCGACCGGCACCACCCGCTACCGCGACATCGCCCGCAACGCGTGGAGCATCACCGTGGGCGCGCACACGTACGTGATCGGCGGCAACAGCCAGGCCGAGCACTTCCGCGCGCCCAACGCCATCGCCGCCTACCTCAACACCGACACGGCCGAGGCGTGCAACACCTTCAACATGCTCAAGCTGACCCGCGAGCTGTGGTTGCTCGACCCGAACAACGCGGCGTACTTCGACTACTACGAGGGCGGCCTGCTCAACCACCTCATCGGTCAGCAGAACCCCGCCGACCCGCACGGCCACATCTGCTACTTCACCGGCCTGAACCCCGGCCACCGCCGCGGCAACACCGGGCCCGCCTGGGGTGGCGGCAACTGGAGCACCGACTACACCACGTTCTGGTGCTGCCAGGGCACGGGCCTGGAGACCAACACCAAGCTCGCCGACTCCATCTACTTCCACAACGGCACCACGCTCACGGTGAACCTCTACGCGCCGTCGACGCTGAACTGGTCGGAACGCGGCATCACCGTCACCCAGGCCACGACCTACCCGGCGTCGGACACCACCACCCTCACCGTGACCGGCAACGCGGGCGGGTCGTGGACCATGCGCCTGCGCATCCCCGCCTGGACGAGCGGTGCGACGATCAGCGTCAACGGCGCCGCCCAGAACGTCGCCACGACACCCGGCAGCTACGCGAGCGTCACCCGGTCCTGGACCTCGGGCGACGTGGTGACGCTGCGCCTGCCCATGCGGGTGATCACCCGGCCCGCCAACGACAACCCGAACGTCGCCGCCATCACCTACGGCCCGGTCGTCCTGGCGGGCAACTACGGCAACACGGCGCTGTCCGGGCTCCCGTCGCTCAACGTCAACTCCATCACCCGGACGAGTACCTCGGCGTTGGCGTTCACCGCGACCGCCAACGGCGCGACGGTCAACCTCGGCCCGTTCCACGACGCCCACGGCTTCAACTACACCGTCTACTGGAACACCGGCGGCGGCGGTTCGGGCAGCCACCGGTTGGTCAACGTCGGCACCGGCATGGTCCTCGGCATCAGGGACATGTCCACCTCGGACGGGGGACTGGCCGTGCAGTGGCACGACAACGGCACCGCCGACCACAACTGGCAGATGATCGCCGACGGCGCCAACGTGCGGCTGCGCAACGTGCACAGCGGCAAGGTCCTCGGCGTGGAGAACATGTCCACCGCCGACAACGCCCGCGTCCTGCAGTGGTCCGACACCGGCACCGCGGACCACAAGTGGACGCTCGTCGCCAACGGGGACGGCACGCACAAGATCCGCAACGTCAACAGCGGCAAGCTACTCGGCATCCTCAACGGCTCCACGGCCGCGGGTGCGCAGGTGGTGCAGGACTCCGACAACGGTTCGGCGGACAACCGCTGGCGCCTGGTGCCCAACGGTGCGTAGCACCGACGGCGGCACGTTCATCGACCCACGGGTACGCGGCCCGCAACGGCCGGGCCGCCGACCCGTCGTCCGTGACCAGCGCTCCTCCCGGAGGCAATCCTGATGAAATCGACGTCATCGTCCCGAAGCGCACCACGACGTGCGAGCGCCCTGCTGGTGAGCATCCTGTGCGCCCTGGCGCTCCTGCCCGCGGTCGCGAGGGCGGACAACCCGATCGTGCAACACATCTACACCGCCGACCCGGCGCCTCTCGTGCACAACGGTCGGGTGTACCTCTACACCGGGCACGACGAGGACGGCTCGACCTACTTCACGATGAAGGAGTGGCGGGTCTGGTCCTCTGACGACATGGTGAACTGGACCGACCACGGCTCCCCGATGAACCTGGCCACGTTCAGCTGGGCCAGTGCCGACGCGTGGGCCGGGCACACCATCGCCCGCAACGGCAAGTTCTACTGGTACGTGCCGGTCAAGAACCGGGCCACCGGTCGCATGGCCATCGGCGTGGCGGTGGCCGACAGCCCCACCGGACCGTTCCGGGACGCGATCGGCCGCCCGCTGGTCGAGAACGGCGAGATCGACCCCCACGCCTTCCTCGACGACAACGGCCAGGCCTACCTGTACTGGGGCAACCCGAACCTGTGGTACGTGCGGCTCAACGCCGACATGATCTCGTTCTCCGGCGGCGCCACCCAGATCCCGCTCACGACCGCCGGGTTCGGCACCCGCACCGGTCACGCCACCCGCACCACCCTCTACGAGGAAGGGCCCTGGGTCTACAAGCGCAACGGCCTGTACTACAACGTGTACGCGGCCAAGTGCTGCTCGGAGTACATCGCCTACTCCACCGCGCCCAGCCCCACGGGGCCGTGGACCTTCCGCGGCACCGTCATGCCCACCCAGGGTTCCAGCTTCACCAACCACGCCGGGATCATCGACTTCAAGGGCAGCTCCTACTTCTTCTACCACAACGGCGCCCTGCCCGGCGGCGGCGGTTACACCCGCTCGGTGGCCGTGGAGAGGTTCAGCTACAACGCCGACGGCACGATCCCGATCATCAACATGACCACGTCCGGCGCACCGCAGGCGGGCACGCTCAACCCGTACGTCCGCCAGGAGGCCGAGACCATCGCCTGGGGTTCGGGCATCGAAACCGAACGTGCGTCCGAGGGCGGGATGAACGTCGGCTGGATCGAGAACGGCGACTACATCAAGGTCAAGGGCGTGGCGTTCGGCGCGGGCGCGCGGTCGTTGAACGCGCGGGTCGCCTCCGGCACCTCCGGTGGCACGATCGAGGCCCGGCTGGACGGCCCGACCGGCACGGTGGTGGGACGCTGCGGCGTCACCGGCACCGGCGGCTGGCAGAACTGGGCCACGGTCTCCTGCCCGATCACCGGCGCGACGGGCACGCGGGACCTCTACCTCCGGTTCACCGGCGGTAGCGGCTACCTGTTCAACGTGAACTGGTGGCAGTTCGTCGCCTGACCGAGGCGGCCCGCCGCAACGGCGATGCCCTGGAAGACGCCGTCATCGTCCAGGGCATCGCCGCTCGTGGCGACCACACCGCCCGCAGTCGGCTGCCGGTCGTGCCGGCCGGGGCTGCGGCGCGGTGGAGGTCAGTAGGTGAACTGCTCCAGGCCGGTGACCCGGAGCAGGGCCAGTGCCGACGCCGAGGGCGTGCGGGGCTCGGCCGAGTAGACCAGGACGGTCTGGTCGGCCTCCGGCACCAGCAGGACGTCGCAGTCGAGCGTGAGCGGACCGAGTTCCGGGTGGTCGACGGTGGTGCTGCCGGACCGCAACCGGCCGGAGCGCGCGGCTTGCCACAGGTCGGCGAACCGCTCGCTGCCGGTGCACAGGTCGGCGACGAGACGGGCCAGGTCGGGGTCGTCCGGGTAGCGGGCCTGCGCGGTCCGCAGGCAGCCGACGCAGTCCGCGGCCGAGTCCGAGTCGGGTGACAGCGCGACGCGGCCGACGCCGGTGCCGAGGAACCGCTGCCGGATGAGGTTGCGCCGGGCGGGAGGCAGTTCGGAGAAGTCGCCGAACAGGGCGGTGGCGAGCGGGTTCCAGGCGAGCACGTCGGACTTCGCCGACAGCACGAGGGTGGGCAGGTCGGACATCCGGTCCAGCAGCCGCAGCACACCCGGCCGGACCAGGGTCGGGACGCGGCCCGCTTGCGGTGGGGCCGCGCCGGCGAGCCGGAACAGCGTGTCGCGGTCGTCATCGTCGAGCCGCAGCGCCCTGGCCAGCGCGCCGAGCACCTGGGTCGACGGCCTGGGCCCCCGGCCCTGTTCGAGCCGGATCACGTAGTCGACGCCCAGGCCCGCGAGGTGGGCGACCTCCTCGCGGCGCAACCCCGGCACCTGCCGGCGCGGACCGGCGGGCAGACCGACGTCCGCGGGTCGGACGCGTGACCGCGCGGTGCGCAGCACGGCGGCGAGTTCGGCTCTGTCCACTCCCGCCATCCTGCCGGACGGGCGGCCGTCCGGGGTGGTACCGGTGATCCCATGCGTCACCGGTCCTGGCACCCGGGTGTCGCGGGCGGCGAGGCTGTGACCATGACGATGACGATCGCCCTGGTCACCGGGGCGAACAAAGGGCTGGGACGGGAGACCGTGCGCCGGTTCGCGGCCATGGGCTGGGACGTGTTCCTCGGGGCCCGGGATGCCGACCGCGGTGGCGCGGCGGTGGCGGAACTGGCCGAGGAGGGCTTGGCCGTGCGGCTCCTCCCGCTCGACGTGACCTCCGACGAGTCGGTGGGGACGGCGGCCGACACCGTGAAGAGGGCGGTGGGCCGGCTGGACGTGCTGGTGAACAACGCGGGCGTCGGCGGCCCGGTGAGCCCGCCCGCGGACACGACGGCCGGTTCGTTGCGCGACGTGTTCGAGGTGAACGTGTTCGGCCCCGTCCGGGTGACGAACGCCTTCCTGCCACTGCTGCGCGCCGCCGACCACCCCAGGATCGTGATGGTGTCCAGCGGGATGGGGTCGTTCACCGTGGCGAACGATCCACGCTGGTTCGGGCTGGTCGCACCGCAACTGGGCTATCCGGCGTCGAAGGCGGCGCTGAACATGATCACCAGCCAGTACGCCCGCGCCCTGGAGGACATCCGGGTCAACGCGGTGGACCCCGGCCACACCGCGACCGACCTCACCGACCAGGCCGGTTCCCAGACGGTGGCCGAGGGCACCGACGCGATCGTCCGGCTGGCCGCCATCGGTCCGGACGGGCCGACCGGCGGTTTCTTCGACCGGGAGGGCACAGTCGCGTGGTGACCGGAATCCTGTTGCTCGGGCTGCACCCGAGCGCCATCGACTACAGCCGCCACCCGGGCCTCGACGAGCGGACGCTGACGGCCCGCATCGCGGCCGGCGAGGCGGCCCTGCGCGAGCAGGGGTTCGACATCGTGCCGTGCCAGATCCCCGCCGACCCGGACGAGGCGGTCCAGCAGGTCCGCGAGCGCGTCGCCGCCAACCCGGTCCGGGTCGTGATGATCGGCGCGGGCCTGCGGATGGCGCCGGAGCACACGCTGCTGTTCGAACGGCTCGTGAACCTGCTCACCGACCTCGTCCCCGGCGTCGTGCTCTGCTTCAACACCTCACCGGAGACCACCGTCGACGCGCTGCGCCGGTGGGTCGACGAACGCCGCTGACCACCGCCTCCCGCCCGACTCGGCACCGGACCGCTGTGCGTCCCCGAGTGGGGCGCGAGCCAGGGCGACGGCGGCCCGGACGGGCGGCTCCTGCGGCTGTCAGGACCGATGTGGACGAAGAGCACACTGGAGTCGTGGACGGCAAGCGCAAACGCGGAGAGCTGCGGATCTACCTCGGCGCCGCACCCGGCGTCGGCAAGACCTTCGCCGTGCTCGGAGAGGCCCACCGGCGCCGCGAACGCGGCACGGACGTCGTGATCGGGCTCGTCGAGACGCACGACCGGGAGCGGACCGCCGCCCTGGTGGACGGGCTGGAGGTCGTCCCGCGCCACGAGATCCACCACCGGGGCACGACCGTCGGCGAGATGGACGTCGACGCGGTGCTCGCACGCGCACCCGAGGTGGCGGTGGTGGACGAGCTGGCGCACACCAACGCGCCCGGCTCCCGCAACGCCAAGCGCTGGCAGGACGTCGAACAGCTGCTGGACGCGGGCATCGACGTGCTGTCCACGGTCAACGTCGAGCACCTGGAGTCGCTCAACGACGTGGTCCGGCGCATCACCGGTGTCGAACAGCGCGAGACGGTGCCCGACGAGGTGGTGCGGCGGGCCGGGCAGGTGGAACTGGTCGACATCACCCCGGAGGCCCTGCGCCGCAGGCTCGCCCACGGCAACGTCCACGCCGCCCACAAGATCGATGCGGCGCTGGGCAACTACTTCCGGGTCGGCAACCTCACCGCGTTGCGGGAGCTGGCCCTGTTGTGGGTGGCCGACCAGGTCGACGTGGCGCTCCAGCGGTACCGCACCGAGCAGCACATCACCGACACCTGGGAGGCCCGCGAACGCGTCGTCGTGGCCATCACCGGCGGTCCGGAGAGCGAGACGCTGATCCGCCGGGCCCGCCGCATCGCCGTCCGCGCGGGCGCCCAGCTGCTGGTCGTCCACGTCCTGCGCGGGGACGGGCTCGTCGGGCCGCCGCCGGACTCCATCGCGGCGCTGCGCAAGGTCACCGAGAACGTCGGTGCGACCTTCCACACCGTCGTCGGCGACGACGTGCCGACCGCCCTGCTGGAGTTCGCCCGCGGCGTCAACGCCACCCAGCTCGTCGTCGGCACCTCGCGCCGCTCGCGCCTGGCCCGCGTGCTCGACGAGGGCATCGGCGCCACCGTCGTGCAGGCGTCCGGCCCGATCGACGTGCACATGGTCACCCACGCGGAAGCCCGCCAGGGGTGGCGCCCGCGCCTCGACCGCAGCGCGCTCACCCGCTCACGCCGGCTCGTGGGCTGGGCGTTGGCGCTGCTGCTGCCCGCCGCCGTCACCGTCGCGGGCGTGCTGACCAGGGACGAGGTGTCGTTCTCCACCGACCTCATCGGGTTCTTCCTGGCCACCGTCGTGGTGGCGCTCGTCGGCGGGCTCGGCCCCTCGGTGGGCGCCGCCCTGCTGGGTGCGGGCCTGCTGAACTACTTCTTCACCGCGCCGTACTACAGCCTGGCCGTGGCGACCCCGGACAACCTGGTCACCCTGATCGTGATGCTGGTCGTGGCGGCGCTGGTCGCCCTGGTCGTGGACCGGGCGGCCAGGCTGGCGGAGCAGGGCGCGCGGGCCCGCACCGAGGCGGCCCTGCTCGCCTCCTACGCGCGCACCGTCCTGACCAGCCCACACCCGTTGGCGCGGCTGCTGGAGAAGGTGCGGGAGAACTTCGGCCTGGAGTCGGTGGCGCTGCTGGAGCGGCACGACGGCGAGTGGGAGCGCGTCGCCTTCGTCGGCCCCACGCCGTGCGACGAGCCGGACGACGCCGACGTGGACGTGCCGGTGACCGCCGACGTCCACCTCGCGCTGCGCGGCCGCACCCTCCCCGCCGGTGACCAACGAGCGCTGGAGGCCGCCGCCGGGCAGGCCCTGCTGGCGTTGCGGCAGCAGCGCATGGCCGCCGAGACCGCCGAGGCCCAGCGCCGGGCGGCGACCACCGAACTGCGCACCGCGATCCTCTCCGCCGTCGGGCACGACCTGCGCACCCCGCTCACGTCGATCAAGGCCGCCGTCGGCAGCCTGCGCGACCCGCACCTGCGGCTGTCCACCCAGGACACGGCGGACCTGCTGGAAACCGTCGAGGTCTCCGCCGACCGGCTGACCGGCCTGATCGACAACCTGCTGGACTCCTCGCGCCTGGCCACCGGTGCGGTCGCGCCGCGGCCGCACCCGGTCACCTACGACGAGGTCGTCGGCCGCGCGCTGGCCGGCATCGACGAGCGCGCGGCCGTCGCCGTGGACGTGCCGGAAGACCTGCCACCCATCGCCGCCGACGTGGGCCTGCTCGAACGGGTCGTGGCCAACGTCGTGGACAACGCCCTGCGCCACGGCAGACTCGTCCCGCGCCGCACGGTCGACGTCGACGGCGATGGCCGCATCACCACCGACGAACCCGAGGTCGCCCTGCGCGCCAGCGCCCACGGCGACCGGGTCGAGCTGCGCGTGGTCGACCACGGCCCCGGTCTGCCCAAGCACACCGCGGACACCGCTTTCGCCCCTTTCCAGCGCTTGGGCGACCGGGACAACATCCCGGGCGTCGGCCTGGGGCTGAGCGTCGCCAAGGGGTTCACCGACGCCATGGGCGGCACCATCACCGCCGAGGACACCCCCGGCGGCGGCCTGACCATCGTGCTGTCGTTCCCGATGGCCGACGCGACGGCCGTGTGATCACCACCCCGTCCGGGAAGGGCCGCTCGCGCCGGTGGCGTACCGCGAAGGTGGCGGCACCAGCGGCGTCGCGCACCGCGCCTACGCCACCGCCTCGACCCCCTTTGTGGAGCTGCCCGAAACCGGGGGATGCGTCGCCGCGTCTCACCGGCCGTGGAAACTCCGTCGCCCGCAAGACGTTCGAACGCGATGCGCCGTGCCGTGACGGGCATGGGCGCGATTGCCGCACCAGGGCTCGTCCTCGCCGCCCTCGTCCTGGTCGCCGGCTGCTCGACCGCCGTGGAGGGCTCCGGTTCGGACGCCGCGGCCGGGTCCGCGACCACGTCCGCGACCACCTCCGCCGAGGCGGAGCCGACCGCCGACGCGGAGCCGACCCGGGCCCCGATCCCGAAGCCGACCCTCGTGCAGTTGCCGACGATCGACGAGGGCGCGCCGGCCACGTACTGCGACGACCCGTTCCCCGGCGCCTTGGGCAAACCGATGCTCGCCGTCGTCGTCGAGACCCCGTCCGGCCGTCTGACCTGCGACCAAGCCGCTGCGGTCCTGTTCGACTACTACGTCGAGCGCCGTGACCCGAACCCGGGACGGCCGCCGCTGGTGATCGGCGACATGACGTGCAACCAGGTGCCCGAGCCGGCCCTGCCGCAGGTCGTGTGCGCGGACGACGACAACCTCGTCTACTCGATGTGGCCGCAGACGTGAAACCCCACCGCGGGCCCGGGTGACGAGCGGTCAGGCTGGTCGGCCCGCGTGCAGCCGGGTGTAGGCGCCACCGCGTCGGAGCAACTCCTCGTGGGAGCCGACCTCCTGGATCGCGCCGTCCCGCATGACGACGATGCGGTCGGCGTCACGGATGGTGGACAGCCGGTGGGCGACGACGAACGTGGTCCGACCTCGCACCAACCTGGCCAACGCCTGCTGCACCAACGCCTCGGAGTGGGTGTCCAGGGCGGAGGTCGCCTCGTCCAGGATCAGCAGGCGGGGGTTGCGCAGCAGGGCGCGGGCGATGACCAGGCGCTGCCGCTGGCCGCCTGACAGTCGGACGCCGCGGTCGGCCAGCGGGGCGTCGAGGCCTCCGGGCAGGCGGTCGACGAAGTCCAGGGCGTTGGCGTCGCGCAACGCCGCCCTGATCGCGGCCTCGTCGGCGTCGGGCATGCCGAAGGCGACGTTCTCCCGGACCGTGCCGTCGAACAGGATCGGCTCCTGCGGCACCACCGAGATGAAGCGCCGGTAGGTGCGCAGGTCGAGCCCGGCCAGGTCGACGCCGTCCAGGAGGATCCGACCGGCGGTGGGGCGGATGAAACCGATGAGCAGGTTGAGCACCGTGGACTTGCCCGCCCCGGAGGGGCCGACCAGCGCGATCGTCTCGCCGGGGGCCACGGACAGGGTGAAGTCCCGGACCGCCGCCGGACCGGCCTCGTCGTAGGAGTGGCCGACCGCCTGGAACTCCACCGCGCCGCGAACGCCGGTGACCTCCGCCTTGTCGTCGTTGTCCTCCAGGGCGGGAGCGCGGAGCACCTCGCCGGCCGAGCGGATCGACTCCAGGCCCTTGGACATGACCGGCGCCAGGCTCATCAGGGTGGCCAGGGACGTGGTGGAGGTGGTCAGGAAGGCGCTGAGCATCACCACGTCGCCCGCTGTGATGCCGAGGACGCCGTGGTAGGCGACCAGAGCCGACGCGGTCAGGAAGAGCACTCCCAGGATGTTGAGGAACACCCATGACAGCGAGGCGACCCGGCCGTTGAGGAGGTCCAGCCGCAGCCCCGACGCCAGGACCCGTCGCAGGGTGTCGTCCATCCGCCGCAGGGCGTGGCCCTCCAGGCCGTGCGCGCGGGTGACCGGGATCAGCCGGGTCATCTCGTTCACCCGGACGGCCAGGTGCTCCACGTCCTGGCGGAACACCTCGTTGTGGTCGCGCAGCCTCGACCGCAGGCGCAGCACCACCAGGGAGGCGAGCGGCACGATCACCAGCAGCACGGGCAGGAAGTGCGGCGCCCGGACGCCGACGACCGCCAGGCCGCCGACCAGGACCGTGATCGCGCCCAGCCCGCTGTCGGTCGTCTGCTGCACCATCTGCTCGACGGTCTCGACGTCGCGGACGACCTTCGCCTGGAGCACCCCCGCGCTGGTCCGGTTGTGGTAGCCGATGGACAGCTCCTGCAACCGGGTGCACAGGGCGGACCGCAGCCCGGTGCCCGCCCGGCGCACGCTCCCGTGCAGGAGGCGGACGTAGAGCAGGTGCAACGGGTAGTTGACGACCAGGATCAGCATGATCAGGCCGGTGGCGAGCCACATGCCGGTGAGCGGCAGGCGCAGCACCACCGTGTCCACGATGGTGGCGGTGACCAGGGGGAGCAGCCAGACCGGGCTGTGCTTGACGACGAAGACGGCCAGTGCCCCGCCCAGGCGCCGGCGGTGCGGGCGGAACAGGTGGCCGAGCGCGCGCAAGGCGTGCTCGCCGGGGTCGTGGCGCCCCAGCGGGTTGGCGGAGGAGGTCACCGAGGAGGTGCTCCCTTCATCGGCGGGTCTCGGGCACGCCACCGACCCGGCCGGCCGCCGCACCCGGTGGCGAACCGGGGCCGACTCATCCGTCCGGATGTGGAAAGCGCTTTCCGATACTCTCCGGAGAGGCTCGACCTTCGTCAAGCCTCTCCGGCTCACCGCCGATGTCGAGGACTGCCGGGTGGCGCCGGGAGGCGGCGCCGCGGGCTCGACCGCCCGGGTCTGCTCAGCGGCGTCTCCCGCGCCAGGCCCGGGTCGCCGTCAGCACGGGGAAGGCGGCGGTGACGGCGGCGCCGAGGACGATCAGGACCACCGACGGCAGGGTCACCCCGGCGATGACGACCAGCAGGCCGACCAGGTAGGTGGAGACCAGCGCCGCCGCGTGCGCCACGCGCCGCGAGGTGCGGATCCACGAGCGCTTGCGACCAAGTCGGGCGACGAAGCGGGGGTCGTCATCGGCCAGCTGCTGCTCGATCTCCGCCAGCGCGCGTTCTTCGTGGTCCTGCAGGGCCATCTCGGTGCTCGCTTTCGCTCCCGTGGTTGCGCGGTCTCGCCCCCGAGCGTGACCGAGTCGTCGCCAAAACGCTACCTGTTCGGAGCCCTTGGGCAAGGCATGAGAACGGTGCGGGCCCGTCCGAGGGGAGCCGACGTCGACGACGAGACCGGTCCCGGACCGGCCGGTCGACCACTACCGGTCCGAGCCCGTCGAGCGGTTCCAGGCCGAGCCGTGGCCCGGACGGGTGTTGACGCGTCGGGTCCGCAATTCATCGGAATAGTCACCCGACCGGACAATTCACCTCACCCCATCAGGGCGTTGGCCGCCGGTTTGTGACCGAGTACGGTCGGGTAACGGGGATGGCCACCTCCACTGCCAAGCAATTCGCGGTGCGACCGCAAAACCGGATCGGGTGAGGTGGAATCCATGGTGTTGGACGTGCTCGACCTGCTCAAGCAAGGGTTGCCGGAGAGTTCCGCGCCACGGCGGCGAATCGTCGTGGTCGGCGCCGGAATGGCCGGGTTGACCGCGGCGATGCTGTTGAAGGAAGCCGGTCACGAGGTGACGATCCTCGAAGGCCAGAACCGGTTGGGCGGTCGTATCCTGACCCACCGCGATTTCGCGGGCGACATGTACGGGGAATTCGGCGCGATGCGGTTCCCGCAGCAGCACCCGCTGGTCTCGTGGCTGATCGACGAGAAGTTCAAGCTCGCCACCAGGCCGTTCCCCATGTACGACGAGGACACGTTCGTCTACCTCCAGGGCAAGGGCGTCCGGCGGCGCGACTTCAGCGCCGACCAGTTCAGCTTCGACCTGCTGCCCGAGGAGAAGGACCGGGCGCCGCACGACCTGCTGCGGCACACCGTGCAACCGCTGGTCGACATCATGGAGCAGGAGGACGAGGCCAAGGCGTGGCACCGGCTGCTCACCGACTACGACCGGTACACGCTGCTCGGCTACCTGAAGGAACGGGGGCTGAGCGACGGCGCGCTGGCGATGCTCGGACCGCTGTTCAACCTGGAGGGCCGCTACCACTTCTCGCTGGTCGAGTGGTTCTCGCACTTCTACGAGGACGTGTTCGGCCACCTGAACTACATCGTGGACGGTGCCGACTCGCTGCCCCGGGCGTTCGAGCCGATGCTCATGGACGACATCCGGTTCGGCGCCCTGGTGCACGGGGTCGACCAGGACGACAGCGGGGTGCGCGTGCACTACCGCGCCGGGCGCCGGGCGCAGACGATCACGGCGGACGAGTGCATCGTGACGGTGCCGTTCGCCAGCCTGCGGCACATGGAGATCCAAGGGCTCGACCCGGACAAGTGGTACGCCATCCGCAACACCTACTACGGCCGCGCGCACAAGCTGTTCATGCAGTTCAGCGAACGGTGGTGGGAGACCTCCTACGGCATCACGCACGGCCTCACCGTGACCGACCTCGCGATCCGCAACATCGTCTACCCACCCGCCGGGCAGGACACCCGGTTCCGCAAGGGGGTGATGATCGCGTCGTACTGCTGGGAGCAGGACAGCATGCCGTACACGCCGCTGGCCGGTGAAGAGAGCGTGATGCAGGCGCTGGAGGACCTGGTCAAGATCCACCCGGAGGCCAGGGACACCTTCGAGTTCGGCGTCTACAAGGACTGGGCGCTCGACTGGTTCGCGTGCGGCATCGGGCCGCTGTTCCGGGCGTTCGAGATGAGCGAGACGTTCTACGAGGACGTGATCCGGCCGGTGAACCGGGTCTGGTTCGCCAACGACGCGTGCGACCGCAGGCACCGGCGGTGGGTCGAGGGCGCGCTCAAGGCGGCGGTGAAGAACGCCTTCGCGATCCACGAGGGGTTGCGCGACGAGATGCCCTGGAAGGACTGAACCTCAGCGGAGCGTGGCGGACGCCAGCGGCACCGGTGTCTGCTGACCGGACCACGTGCCGGTCAGCGCGGCACCGGTGAGCGCGGCACCGGTGAGCGCGGCACCCGTGAGCCCGGCACCGGTGTCGAGGCGCCGCCGGACCGTCAGCTCGACGGTGTCCGTCACGATGAGCGTCGGGTCGCCCTCGACCACGCGCTCGATCGCGCCCACCACGGGCACGTCCGCGTCCCCGGCGGCGCCGCCGACCAGGGCCATGTCGGGTTCGCGGCGCTCCAGGACGCCGTCGACGTCCACGAACTCCTCGGCCTGGCCGGTGTTCCCGAGGACCGCGCTCGCCAGCACCGCCGCGTACACCGGGTCACCGGGCGCGTCGTAGACCCAGCGCGTGCCCAGCACGGAGTGCTCCATGGTGCCCACCAGCCACTCCTCACCACCGGCCAGGGGCGCGTCGCGGTAGGTGAGGGGGACGTGGAGCAGCGCCCCGCCGCCGACCCGGACCACCAACGTCTCGATCCCGACCGCGCCCGCGGGGTCGTCGAAGCGGTAACCCGCCACCCGCGTCACCCCGTCGGCCGGACCCACGTGGTGCCAGTCGCGGTCGGGCAGCCAGGCGGCGAGCAGTTCGAGCTTGGTGGGGTGCACCGTGGCGCGGTGGATCAGAGCCATGCGCCCATCGTATTCGGGTGATCGTTCGCCGGGTCCGTTCGAGGTGGCTGACGCGTCACGTGGTCGGCGTCGCGCAGGGCATCGGCGACGCGGTCCGGCGACCAGCCCAGCTCGGCGGCGAGCCGGCCCGCGGCCTGCGGGGTCACCGCGCGGACCAGCGCGGCCAGCACGGTCACCACGTCGCCGGCGACCGTGGTCGGGCCACCGGACATGTCCTCGCTCAGCCGGTCGAAGAACCGGCGCATGTGGTCCATCCGGGTGCCGGCGGGTGTGCGCGCGTCCAGCACCTCGACGCCGCGCTGGGCCGTGTCCGCGAGCATCGCGTTGGTCCGGGCACTGGTCAGCCACGTCCGCAGCCACATGTCGTCGTCGATGAGGTACCGCTCCCGCCGGGCGTCGCGTTCCCGGCGGAGCAGTTCGAGCCCTTCGAGGTAGCCGACGGCCTTGGACACCGACGCCGGGCTGACCCGCAACCTGCGGACGAGGTCGGTGACGGTCAGGGCGCCGGAGTCGGTCGTGACCAGGCTCGCCAGCACCCGGGCCGCCATGCGCGGCAGGCCCGTCTGCTCCATCAGCGCGGCGAACTCCTCGGCGAACGCCAGCACCGCCCCCGGATCGCGGCCGTCCGACCCGACGGCGACCGGCGGCTCGTGCGGCGTGCCCGTCGGACGTCGGCGGGCGCGTCGCCACGCGGCCCGGTGGGCGCGTTCGGCGCGGTAGTCGCGCGCGCCGCCGTTGCGCCCGACTTCGCGGGTGACGGTCGACGTCGGCCTGCCCAGCCGCCGCGCGATCTCGGCGTACCCGAGGCCGTCGGCCAGACCCGTCGCGATGTCGCGGCGCTCCTCGTCGGTCAGCCTTCCACCCGGCACCCGCCCAGTGTGCGTTCACCGGCAGCCCAGTGCAACGACGGCGGCGAAATCATTGCTTTCACCGGCAGCATCGTTGCAACGATTACCGGCGTCCGGCCTGCTGAAAGGCTCACGCGGATGCCGAAATGATTGCTGGTCCGAGAAACGCAACGTAGCTTTCACGCCCTCCTGAAGGTCAACCGAGAAAAGGGGGAGCGATGACGGGCGATCAAGTCGTGCTCGACGTCGACGGTCTTCGCATGCGCTACGGCACCGTCGACGTCCTGCACGACGTCACCTTCCACGCCCGCCACGGCGAGGTGCTGGCACTGCTCGGCCCGAACGGCGCGGGCAAGACCACGACCATCGAGATCCTGGAGGGCTTCCGGATGCGGTCGGCGGGCCGCGTGTCGGTGCTCGGCGTCGACCCGGCGCACGCCGACGAGCGGTGGCGGGCACGCGTGGGCGTCGTCCTGCAGTCCTGGCGGGACCACGGCAAGTGGCGGGTCCGCGAGCTGCTGGCGCACCTGGGCACCTACTACTCCTGCTACGCCACCGAGCACGTCGACCGACCGTGGGACCCGGACGACCTGGTCGCGGCGGTCGGCCTGACCGCGCAGGCGGGCAAGCCGGTCCGGACGCTGTCCGGCGGGCAGCGGCGCAGGCTGGACGTCGCGGTGGGCATCGTCGGCCGTCCCGAGGTGCTGTTCCTGGACGAGCCGACCACCGGGTTCGACCCGGTCGCCCGACGCGAGTTCCACGAACTCGTGCGGGAGCTGGCCGACCGGGACTCGACCACCATCCTGCTCACCACGCACGACCTGGACGAAGCCGAGAAGCTCGCCGACCGGATCGTCATCCTCGACGGCGGCCGGATCGTCGCCGACGGCACGGCCGAGGAACTGGCGCACCGGATCGCGGGTGAGGACGAGGTCCGCTGGACCCACGCCGGGCAGCAGCACGTGCGGTCGGTCCGGGAGTCCACCAGGTTCGTGCACGACCTGTTCCGCCGCCACGGCGACGCCATCACCGACCTGGAGGTCCGCCGGGCCTCGCTGGAGGACACCTACCTGTCGCTGGTGCGCCGGGTCGAAGAGCGAGGAGCGGCCCGATGAACCCGACCACCACCGCGTTGCGGGCCGGCCGGCAGCGCGGCCTGATCGAGCTGCGGCAGTCCCTGACCAACGGCGCCGACCTGTGGAACCACGCGTTCTGGCCCGTGCTGATGCTCGTGGTCACGTTCTTCCTGCGTGACGTGTCGTTCGGGCAGACCGGGTTCTCCGTCGGCGCGCTCGCCCTGCCCAGCATCCTCGGCATGAACGCCGCGATGGCCATGGTCACCATGAGCCAGCTGCTCACCGCCGAGCGCGAGGACGGCACGTTGCTGCGCGCGAAGGCCACCCCGAACGGGATGCTGGGCTACCTGGTCGGCAAGATCGTCCACGTGGCCGGCGGCCTGGTCGTCGACCTGGCCATCTTCCTGGTCCCCGGGATCTTCCTGGTCCCCGGTCTGGTGACGGGCAGCCCGGACGCGTGGCTGACCCTGGCGTGGGTGCTGGCGCTCGGGATGCTGGCCGCCCTGCCGATCGGCGCGGTGCTCGGCTCGGTGTTCTCCAGCGCCCGCGGCCAGGGGCTGCTCATCCTGCCGATCCTGGCCATGATCGCGATCTCCGGCATCTTCTACCCGATCACGTCCCTGCCCGACTGGGTGCAGTGGGTCGCCCAGGTCTTCCCGGTCTACTGGCTCGGCCTCGGCATGCGCTCGGCGTTGCTGCCCGACGCCGCCGTGGCGGTGGAGATCGGCGAGTCGTGGCGGCACCTGGAGACCGTCGGCGTGCTCACCGGGTGGGCGGTGCTCGGCCTGGTCCTGGCACCCGTCGTGCTGCGCCGGATGGCCCGCCGGGAGTCCGGGTCGAGCGTGGCGCGGCGCCGGGAGAAGTCACTCCAGCGGATCGGGTAGCGACCGGGCGCAACGAAAGGGGGCTCGCGCACGACCAATCAGATGAGTGCCCGTCGACGTGCCCCGACCGGAGGGCGTGACCATGACCATCTTCGTCAGCTACACCCGGGCCGACGAATCCCTGGTGCGCGCCCTTCGGGACGACCTCGGCCGGATGGGGCACCAGGTCTGGCTCGACCACGAGATCCACGGCGGCGAGCTGTGGTGGCGCGAGATCATCCGGACCATCCAGGCCGCACGCGTGTTCGTGTTCGCGTTGTCGCAGGCCTCCTGGAAGTCGGTGCCCTGCCACGCGGAGTTCGACTACGCCCAGCAGCTCGGCGTGCCCGTGCTCCCGGTGCAGGTCGGCCCGCTGGACAACCTCCGCATCCCGATCATGGAACGGCAGCTGGTCGACTACCGGGAACGCAGCGCCGACGCGATCGTGTCGCTGGCGGGCGCGCTCACCGAGCTGACCGCCCGCCCGCGCGTGCTGCCGAACCCGCTGCCACCGCCGCCGAAGGTGCCGTTCGAGTACCTCTACCGGATCGCCGAGCTCCTCGGCCCCCAGCCGATCGCGCCGGACCGGCAGGAGATCATCATCGGGCAGCTGCGGCGGCACCTGAGGACGGAACGGGACGAGATCGCCCGTGCCGACATCGTCACGTTGCTGCGCGAGTTCCGCGAGCGCGGCGAGATCACCAACATGAACACGCGGGAGATCGACGAGATCCTGGCGGGCATGGAGCCGGGCGAGGGTGAAGGGCTGCCCGAGGGCGTCACCTGGCTCTCGGCCGCCGACCACTGGCAGCAGAACCCGGTGGTGATCGGTCCGCCGCCCGAGCCGGAGCACGTCCCGCCGACCGCCGAGCAACCGAAGCCCACACCGTCCAGCCCGCAACCGGCCACGGCAGAACCGTCCATTCCGGAATCGCGCACCCCAGGGCCGTCCGACGCGGCGCCCGGCCGGCAGTGGTGGCAGGGCACGGAGCAGGGGCCACGAGCGCCGCAGCCGTCCGCCGGCGAGCCGTCGCCGTCCGCGACCAAGTCGTCCGAGCCTCACCCGCCCGAGCCCCACCCGTCCGGGCCTTTGCCGTCCACGCCGGAACCACCCGTACCGCCGTCGTCGCACGGTCGTTCGTTGGCGTTCGTCGGCGCGGTCCTCGGCGCGACCGGCATCCCGTTCCTGCCGCTGGCGTTGGTCGGCGCGTCCGAAACCACCCTGATCGCCGTCCTGTTCGGGTTGGCGGTCATCGCCGGCCTGGTCCTCGGCGTGGTGGCCGTCGGGCGGCACGAGCCCCGGTCCCGCCAAGTGCTCGTGATCGCGTCGGTCGGCCTGGTCGGCGTGCTCCTCGCCCTGATGATCCCCTAGACCTTCACCCGCCACGACCTCAACGGCCGGCCATCCCCGCCGAACCAGCGGGTCTCGACCACTAGTAGGTGATGTTCCAGCCGGTCCCGTCGAACGTCGCGGTCGCCGTGGTCACGCCGGCGGGGAAGTCCAGCGGTGCCTGCGTGTCGATACCCATGGTGCTCATGATCTGGCCCGCGGTGAACGTGCCGGTGCCGACGCACAACTGAGGCGTGTAGCCGTAGCTCTGCTTGCTGCCCGGTTGGGCGGGCGAGACGAAGGTGCCGAAACCGCTGATGCCGACACCCGCGTTGCCCGCGTTCGCCGGCACGCTCGCGTCCTGGACGACCAGGAGCGTCCCGGGTGGCCCCGGGCGCGGATCGGTGAGGGCCAGTTCCCCGTTCACCATGGTCAGGGTGATCTGGTTGGACTCGTCCGGCACCGCGTCGACGACCTGGAGCGGCTCGTAGTCCTGCCCAGGTCCGAACTGGCCGAGCGCGCCGCGCACGAAGTTCAGGCTGTACGTCCAGTTGACGGCGTGCGTGTCGCCGGGCGGTAGCGGGAACGACTGCCACACCACGATGGACCCCTGCGAACCGGCCTTCGCGGCGGGGAAGATCATGACGTTCGCCCGGGAGCCGGACTCGTTGACCACGGTCAGCGCGAAGTCGGCGCCGATCGGGGGTGCGACCGGGGCATCTTGTTCCGCTGTGGACATTGCTGAGCCTCCTGTCGTGCTGTGAGGGCCGGCTGCGTCGGTCCTGGATCCCACGTTAAACCCAGGTCGACCGAGCGGGAACGGCCCTCACTCGATAGTGACGGCGCATGGCGTGGTGGGCCGCAGGAGGTGTCGGTCCGTCGTCGAACCGGCCTGGCATCACTCCAAAGAGGCGGCCGACGAACAGGAAGCCGAAAGGGTGCGGGTCTACGAGGGCGATCCGGCGTTGGACATCGCGGCGTGGCGTGGGGTTCGGCGTTGGCGCGGCACGAAGTCGACGGGCCTGCGCCGACGTCGGTGCGTGAACACGGTGTAGGCGAACGCGCTCAGCAGGCTCACCGCGGCGAGAGCGATGCCCGCGGGCAAGCCCGGTGGGACCCAGGTGAGGTGCACCTCGCCCGCCTCGACGTCGGCCGGGACGTGGACGACCAGCAGTCCGGCCGGCCCCTGGCTGGTCCTGAGGTGCACGCCGTCGAGTTCGGCGCGGTAACCGGGCCACGCCAGCCTGGCGAACACCAGGGTCCCGGTTTCTCCGCGCACCTTGGTGAACCGGACGTGCTCGTGCCGGTCGTCCGGTGACACGTCCCGGTCGACGTCGACCGTCGCGTGCGTCAGCCTGCCCTCGGGCCACTCGACCGGGCCGACGCGCCGCAGCACGAGCCGGGTGTCCGTCCGGTCCGTCAGCGCCCACCCCGCGGGAGCGGTGACGTCGGGCAGCGCGCCGCGGTGCACGACGACGGTCTCCAGTCCCATCAGGTCGGCGAGCGTGCGGCCGTCGACGTCGGTCGGGGTGAAGATCCGACGCAGGCTGTCGGGGCAGGTCGAGCCGGCGAAGTCCATGCACGTCGCGTCGGCGAAGGCGCGCAACGACATGCCGGTGTACGAGCCGACCGACGCGGTGCCGGCGACCAACCCGACGTTGCCGGGGACGACCGAGCCGACCGGGAACGTCGTACCGCCGCCGTGGACTTCGGCCCGCAGGGCGGCGACGGACCGGGGGAACGAGTGGTCCGCCACGTCCCGGTTCGCCGGGAACCACGAGGTCTGCAACGACAACGTCGCGGCCACACCGAGGACCAGCACCACGCTGACGCCACGGCCGGCCCGGGCGCGGAACACCACCAGCGCGGTGCCGGCCGCCAGCAGGCCCAGCGACACCAGGTGCCGCTGCCACTGCCACGTCCCGGCCGCGAACGTGAGGTAGGCGGACAGCACGAGCACGCCCGCCGTCACCAGCGCGCGCCGCCGGAGGTGGTCGACCCGCAGCCCCGCCGTGAGCAGCACCGCGAACAGCACCCCGACGGCGAGGAACAGGACCTGGACGTGACGCAGTGGGAAGCGGAACATCCAGGCGTTCGACGGGCCCAACGCCAGCAACAGGTACACCAGCCCGACCACGAACACGCCGACCAGTCCACGCCACCGCCCGCGCAGCACGTCCCACCGCAACCACGGCAGCAGCGGCACCACGAACCAGGCGAAGTACACGCCGGGCACGGTCAGGCGCAGGGGGTCGCTGAAGGTGCGGATCAACGGGAGGTGGCTCGGCACGCTCAGGTGCAGGAGGTCCGACAGCCTCGGCATGAGCAGCCCGTTGCTGGCGAACCCCTGACCCGCCCGGACGGTCACCGCCGAGGTACCCAGCAGCGGCAGGTACACCAGCGGCACGAGCAGCCCGACCAGCACGCCGACCACGAGCAGGCGCACCAGCACCGCCCGGTCGCGGCGCAGCCACGCCTCGACCGCCGGCGCGGCCAGCACCACGCACACGCCCAGCACGCCGTACGGGTTGCCCGACGTCACCGCGAGCGCGCCGAACAGGAACGGCCACAGTGGACTGCCGCCCGCGTCCAACCGCTTGGCCGCCCACCAGGTGAGCACCACCCACGCGAACGCCATGAGCCCCGATGCCCACGACGCGGCGTCGTAGTAGAGCGTGAACCCGCAGAACGGCAACGCGATCGCGACCGCCGCCGCCGGTCCGCGCCCCGCGCCGTACGCCCGGCACAGCAGGTACGTGCCCAGCGCCAGCAGCGCGAGGAACTCGCTCTTCACCACGAGCCCGGCGAGCGCGAGGTCGTCGAACCGCGACACCAGCACGTAGTTGGCGAGGTTGACCGGGTTCCAGATGCCGAACAACGCCTCGGCGGCGATGTTGCCGCCCATCCAGTTGTCCACTTCGAGCAGCGGCCACCGCCCACTGGTCAACCGACCGCCCAAGTGGTGCCACATGGGCAGGAACTGCGCCGCGCTGTCGTCCCACGCGTAGAACAGCCGGTTGCGCAGGAACGGGACCTGGGCGAGCAGCAGCACGGTGGCGACGACGCCGGCGGCCACCGGCAGACCGGGCGGCGGCTTGCGGACGAGTGCGGACATGTCGGTGAACCCTCAGTGCCGGACGGGTGGTGAGGCGGGCGCCGGACGTCCGATGAGGACGAGTTGCGCCACGAGGAACGTGCACGGGATCGCCGCCGCCGACGCGAGCAGCGGCGCGATCCGCTGGTCCACGTCGAGGCCGGAGACCAGCAGGTAGAGCCCGCCGGTGCTCACCGCGAGGTTGGTCGCGTTGGACAGCGGGAAGAGCAGGAACGTCCGCAGCGCGGGCCGGGTGCGGAAGGTGAAGCGGCAGTTGAGGAAGTAGGAGCCGACCATCGCCAGCCCGAAGGCGACCAGGTGCGCCGCCAGGTACGGCGTCAGGGTGCGCAGCGACAGGTAGAGGGCGTAGTAGACAGCGGTGTTGAGCACCCCGACGAGCCCGAACCGGACCAGGCGGCGGAGGCGACCGGTCACCGGGCGGTCCACTCGGCGAAGGGCTCGACCGCGACCTCGTAGCCGGGCTCGTGGGCGCGCGCGACCCCGCCGGACCGCTTCGCCCCGCCCGACTGCTTCGCCCTGCCCGGTTCGTTGTCGTCGCCGGACTCGTGGACCCCGCAGGACTCCTTGACCAGGAAGTGCGGCCGACGCTTCGTCTCGGCGTAGATGCGGCCGACGTACTCGCCGATCACCCCGAGGAACAGCAGTTGCAGACCGCCGAGGCCGAGGATGCCGCACATCACCGTGACGTAGCCCGGCACGTCGACACCGTGCCGCACCGCGTGCGCGACGACCCACCAGCCGTAGCCGAACGCCACGGTGGTGACCAGGGCGCCGAGGTAGATCCCCAGGCGCAGCGGCCGGGAGTTGAACGAGAGGACGCCGTCGATGCCGTAGTTGAGCAGCTTGCGCACGCTCCACCTGCTGTCGCCCTGCGCGCGCTCGACGTTGTCGTAGTCGATCACCGCCGTGTCGAAGCCGATCCAGGCGAACAACCCCTTGGAGAACCGGTTGTACTCGCCCAGCGACAGCAGCGCCCGCACCGCGCGCTTGCTGAGCAGGCGGAAGTCGCCCGCACCGTTGTGCAGCGTCACGTCGACGACCTTGTTGACCAGTCGGTAGTAGAGCGTGGACGCGAGTCTGCGCATCGGCCGTTCCCCGCGCCGGCTGCGGCGCGCCACGACCTGGTCGTAGCCCTGGGCCGCCAGGGCGACCATCCGCGCCAGCAGTTCGGGCGGGTGCTGGAGGTCGGCGTCCATGATCGCGGTCACGTCGCCGTCGGCGTGCCGCAGCCCGGCCAGCATCGAGGCTTCCTTGCCGAAGTTGCGGCTCAGCGCCAGGTACTTGAACCTGGGGTCGCGTGCCGCGATGCGGCGCAGCACCCCGAGCGTGCCGTCCACGCTGCCGTCGTCCACGAGGAGGACCTCGAAGTCCTCGCTCACGGTGGGCAGCACCCGCGCCAGGACCGCGTACAAGTCCTCCAGCCCGCGCTCTTCGTTGAAGCACGGCACGACCACGGAAATGCGCACGGGTCCTCATCAGGAGGGGCAACGGTGGGGGACGACGGCGACTATGGCACGGCGGACCTGCCGAACCCGCCTCCGCGGCGGGCACGACGGGGATGTCCACCCCATCGGGCGACGCCCGCGCCATTCCCCTGCTCCAGCCGATAACCTCTCGGCCCCGTCGAGACCCATCGGAACAGGGATGAGCGGATGGCACGCGCACGACCGGTCGCACTGTTCGCCGCACTCGTGCTGGCCGCGCTCGTGGCGTGCGGCGACCCGTCGGCGCCGCGGGCTTCACCCGATGTCGCGTTCCTCCACGTGGTGGCGCACCACGACGACGACCTGCTGTTCATGAACCCGGACCTGCGGTACGCGGTCGGATCGGGGCGGCGGCTGATGACGGTGTTCCTCACCGCCGGCGAGTCGGACGCGCCCGATCCGGGCGGCTACTCGGCGTCGCGGCAGGCCGGCGCCCGTGCCGCGTACGCGCGGATGGCGGGTGTGGCCGACCGGTGGCGGGCCTCGGCGGCCGCGCTGGCGGACGGCCAGGTGGTCGAGCGGTACGTCCTCGACGCCCGCCCCGACGTGCACCTGGTCTTCCTCAACCTGCCCGACGACGCGAACCCGCGGGCCAGGGGCGGCAGGCACGCGCTGATGCGGTTGTGGCACGACCAGAGCGGGTCGGCCCGGGTGGACACCATCGTGCCGACGGGCGGCCAGACCACCGGTCCGTCCGGCTACACCAGGGGTGCCCTGTTGCGGGTCCTCGTGGAGCTGATGGGGGAGTTCCGGCCCACGGTCCTGCGCACCCAGGACGGCAGCCCCGACCCCGGCCACCCGCGGTGGGGCCCCTGGCACGACCACGCCGACCACGTGGCCGGCGTGTGGTTCGCGGAAGAGGCGGCGCGGATCCACCTTGAGTCGCCCGCGGTGCCCCGGCTGGTCCAGGTCGGCTACCGCGGCTACAACACCGATCACGCGCCGGTCAACCTCGCCGCGGCCGAGCAGGAGGACAAGGTGGGGCACTTCGTGGCCTACGCGCGCCACGACGACCGGATCGGCGGCCATCCGCTGTACGACCGGTGGTCCCGCCGCATGTACTACCGCTGGCCGCGTGGCACGTCGTGGGTCGGTCGTGCGGCCGACGGCAGGCTGCACGCGTACGCGGTGGTCGGCAGGCACGTCGTGGGCTGGCGGCAGGCACGTGGTGGCTGGGACTCGCTGGGCGACCTCGAACCACCCGGCCCACTCGCGGCCGGCCTGGCCGTGGCCGCCGGTCCGGGTGGCGTCACGGTGTGCGGCCGCAGGCTCGACACGGCCGAGATCACCTGCCACGACGACGGCGGCTGGACCGCGGTCGGCAGTCCCGACCACGGCGACCCGAGGGTCGGCACACCCGCCGTGGCGGCGCGCGGTGACGGCAGGCTGGTCCTGTTCGTGCGGGACGCGACCGGCGGCATCAGCCGCGCCGAGCAGGGCGGCGACGGCGAGTGGGCCGGCTGGACCCGGTTGGGCGGGTCCGACGTGCAGGACGGGCTGAGCGCGGTGGCCACCCCGGACGGAGAGGTCGAGGTCTTCGCCCACACCACCACCGCCGTGGTGCACCGGGACGGGGCGGGTCGGGACCGGGCGTTCCCGCCGACCTCGCCGGCCGGGCCTCCGGTCGCCCTCACCGCGCCCGACGGCTCGTCGACCGTCGTGCACCTGGTCGCGGACACCGGCGAGGTCGCCGTCACGTCCGGGCGCGGCACGTGGTCGGCGCCGCGGCGGCAGGCCGGGCCGGGCGGCTCGGGCGGACTCGCGGCGGTCTTCGCCCACGGCGTCCTCACCGTCGTCGGTCGGGAGACCTCCGGCGCCGCGACCACCAACGCGAACGGGGACTGGGTCGGCATCGGCGGCACGGTCCTGGACCACCCGGCCGTCGCCGTCGACGGCGACGGCCGGGTGTGGGTGGTGGCCATCGGCCCGGACGGCCGACTCCACACCACGACCCAGGACGGGGCCGGACGGTTCACCCCGTGGCGGGCGACCCCCTGATCGCGCCCGTGGCGGCCGACTACCCCGAGCGGCTCCGCCGGGCCAGCCCGACCGCCACCGAGACCAGCGCCGCCACCGCGCCGAGCACCACGGCCGCCACCGGCCCCGCACCGGCGACGGTGACCGAACCGAGCACCACGCCGACGAGGACAGCGGCCACGAGCACGCGCGCGAGCGCGGGCCGCTTGGTCGCGGGAGCCGGCGCGGGCGCGGGCCGCGCGGCCGGGTCGACGGCGGACCACCAGTCGCCACCGCGCGACCGCGCGACGACGGGCGCGGTGATCGGCGGACGCGGCGCCGGCACGGGAACGGGCGCGGGCTGGGGCTCCACCACCGCGGGCGTGCGCTCCCACCAGGGCGCGACCCGGGGCGCGAGCAGCTCGTCCAAGCCGGTGTCGGCGACCCACCCGGGAGTGCAGCACCCGCGGAGCCGTCGGGCCACCTCGTCCACGTGCGGATCACCGATCGCGGCCAGGCGTGCCCACCCGGGCGTGTCGAACGGCGGCCGGAAGTCCTCCCGCCGCAACAGCATGTTCTCTCCGGTGTGCAGGGCGTGCCAGCCGGTGGGGTCCCGCGCCAGCGCCAGCAGCGACAGGTAGACGACCAGGCCCGGGAACGTGTCCATCCACCGACCCCACGGCCGGTGCTCCGGTTGGTAGTTGCGGTGCCCGGTCTCGCCCGGTGGCGCCGTCCCGGCGAAGCGGGCGATCCACGAGCAGTCGAAGTCGACCAGCCGCAGGTCGCCGTCCGCGCCGACGAGGACGTTGCCGTGCTGGAGGTCCCCGTGCGCGAACCCGGCCCGCTGGATCACCGCCACCAGCTCCCGCCACGACCGGGCCAGCGCGGCCAACGACGCGGTGTCCGCGCGCCCCACCAACCCGTCCACGTGCCGGTTCAACGTGTGGCCCTCCACCCACTGCATCCGCACCACGGGCCAGGTGGCGCGGTTGACCCGGATCCCGTCGTCGACCCACCTCGGCAGGGCGACCACGTCGGTCAGCCCGTGGGACGTGAAGTGCTCGTGCAGCGCGCCGTAACGCGCACCGCTGGACACGTCGTCCCGGGTGAAGAACCGCAGCGCCTGCGGCCTGCCCCCGGCCATCGCCTTGAACACCACGGCACTCGTGCCCGCGGCCGGCATGGGTATCCCGTAGAGGGGGTGCACCACGAGCTCCAGCCCGCGCAGCTCGTCCGCGACGAAGCAGTCCGGGCGCTGCACCGCCTTCGTGTACTCCTCGGGCGTCGGGTACCGGATCACAGGCACACCACCAGGTGTGCGGCCGGCGCCCGGTCGAGCCGCACCCGCATGAGGGTGACGTCGTCGTTGACCATCTCGCGCGCCGCGCGCCGGTCGGCGACGAGCCGGCGGAACCGCTCCGGGTGGTCGAGACCCGCCAACGTCGTCCACAACGCCCGGCGGTCGCGCAGGTCCGCGGCCGCGACCCACTGCGCGAACGCGTCGGTGGCCAGGTAGAGCAGGTCGCCGTCCGCGAGGTCGCCCCCGGCGAACGACGCCCGGCCGACCATGGCGGTCAGCCCGGCGGCGTCGGTCGGCAATCCGTCCGGGTTGGACCCGAACGCGTCGGGCGCGATCCGCGGGAACTGCGCGACCACGCGGTGCTCGCGGACGTGGAACAGCACCGCGTCGCCCAGCGCGACCGCCGACCACCGCGGCCGCGGTCCGGCGAGGTCGAGGAGCTCGCAGCCCAGGAACGTGGCGAACGAGCCGACGGTGGCCTGCTTGAGCCGTTGCAGGTCGGTCGCGCCCGCGAGACGCGGGTCGTCGCGCCACCGGGTCCGCACGGCCGACGCCCAGTCGTGCAGCGCGGCCGCGGTGAGATCCGGCGCGGCGCCCTCGTCCCCGACGAAGCCCGCGACCAGTTGCTGCGCCCAGCGGGCCGAGCCGAAGCCCTGCGTGGCGCCGTCCGCGACGGCGAACCGCGGGCCGCGGCCGTTCCCGTCCGCGGGTGCGGCCGCCGCGCCGTCCTCCCACTCGGCCTCGGCGTTGCCGTGCTTGACCGCGTAGAAGACGACGTGCCGGGTGTGGATCACGGCCGCCCCCTACCGCGTGCGATCGGGGACTCTGGTGCCGATCTGCAACACCCGCAGCAGGGTCGAGCGGCCGACGTTGAACGCCAGGCCGCGCGCGCCCGGTCGGACGTCGTAGCCGTCGACCGCGGCGTTGTCGATCATCGGCTGCGGCAGGGGGCTGCTCAGCGCGAACAGGTCGGGTCCGGGTGGTGGCAGGCCGCCCGGATCGGCCGGGAACACGATCTCGGTGACCTCGAAGGGGGAGAGGAACACGTTGAAGAACAACGTGGCGCCGTCGTCGGTCTCGATCGACGTCAACCGCCGCACCCAGTCCTGGAGGGTCGCCCCGTCGTACGGGCTGTCGGTCACCATGCCGTCGGTGATGTTGATGACGATCGGCGGGAAGGAGCCCGGGTGCTCGGCCGCCCAGTCGAACACGTGCCCGCCGGCGACCGCGATCGCCTGGCACATCGGCGTGCGGTGGCCGTGCACGGGGTCGACCCACACCGGCATCCGGGCGCTCACCGGCATCAGGTCGATGGACGGCTCCTCCCGCACGGCCACGGGGTGCTCGGCCAACTCCGGCAGCGGCACGAGACCACGCCCGGCCAGCACGCCGCCGAACGCCGACTCGACGCCCTCGCCCGGTTCGCCGAGGCGCGCGCCGTAGCTGAAGATCCCCACGTCGAAGTAGCGCCGCACCGGGGCGTTGACCTCGGTGGTCGCCTTGATGCACATGTCCAGCAGGATGTTGTTGACCGCCAGCGCCGCGCCGTCCGCGAGCGACGCGCCGGTGCGGCCCCAGGCGAGCTTCATCGAGTCCGAGCGGTCGAGCAGGATCACCACGCACCCCGGCTCGGACCGCGACACGGACTGCCGGTACTTCTCCACAGCGCCCCCTCTTCGTCGTCGGCCGTCACGTCATCCGGTCAGGTTGCGGCGGACGACCGTGGTCGGCCACGGCGCGTCCGCGCGCCACTCCCACCGGTTGCCGCAGTCCGGGTTGCGGCAGCGGAAGGCGTAGGTGTCGCCGTCCTCGGTCAGGTCCAGCCGGAAGTCGCCGCAGCGCGGGCACTGCGCCACCACCGCGCGGTCCACCTCGTGGGCCGCCGGCGGCACCATGTCGCGCCGGTCGGCGGGGACGGTGGTCGGGCGCGCCTCGGTCCACCAGGTCCGGCCGGTGGCCGGGGTCGGCGGCGCGGCCTGGGGCGCAGCCGGGTTGGGAGTTGTGGTCGGTGTCGACGGCGCGGCCGGGGTCGCCGCCGGGGTGGGAATCCTGGTCGGAGCCGTGGTCGGTGTCGTTGGCGGCGGCGGGGCGGGTTCGGGCGACGTGGCCGCTCGGACCCGCGGTCGTCGGTCGACGGTCAGCAGCCCGAGCGCGACGACGGCACCGAGGACCGTGCCGACCGCCACCACGGTCACCACGCGCCAGGCGCCCAAGTCCCAGAACTGCACGCCGATCAGCGCGCCGATCGCGGCGCACCCCGTGGTGAGGGCCGTGTTCCGGGTGCTCATCGGCCCACCTCCGACCAGGTCACGACCAGCTCGACCCGCCCGTCGGCGTTGACCACGTCCGGGTCGACCGACGGCCAGCACGCGAAGTCGGCGAGCTGTTCCGCGGGCTTCGGGGCCGTCCACCCCCGGGGGAGTCGCACGCAGACCGTGAGCGACTCGCCCGACTTGACGTCGTCGACCCGGCCCTCGGCGTTCACCACGAGGGTCGTCCCGCTCCCGTCCAGCAGCTTCACCTGGGCGTTCGCCAGGTCGGTGACGGGTGCCCGCCCGGTCGTGACGAGTTGGAGGTCCACCGATCGAGGGTCGACCGGTCGGGGGTCCACCGGCTGTCCGGCGGGCTCGCGCACCACGGCACCGAGCAGCACGACCGCCAGGAACGAGACCACCAGCGCGTAGACCGGTGCCAGCCGGCGGTCGCGCGGGCCGCCGGGTGCGACGGCCCGGTCCCGGGGCTCGGCGGTCCTTCCCGAGGTGTGCACTGACCCTCCGCGCGGGTTTGGGCGTGTACTCCGGGTATCGCGGAGGATCATGCGCTCGTGTCGTCGTGTCCCCCGGACGGACCAACGGCGGGGTCAGCGACCGGTCACGGCAGGGCGCCCGTGGTGGCCAGGAGGAGGGCGACGGCGGGCAGCAGGTTGTTGACCTGGTGGGCGACGATGCTCGCGAGCAGGTTGCCGGTGAGCAACCGGGCCAGGCCGATCGGGATCGACAGCACCAGCAGCAGCGGTGTGCGCAGCAGTTCCAGGTGCGCCAACGAGAACACCACGCTCGTGGCCGCGAACACGACCCAGCGGTTCCAGCCCAGGTGCTCGAACGCGCGCCACAGCACGCCCCGGAACACGACCTCCTCCGCCAGCGGCGCGACCAGCCACACGGCCAGGAACACGACCACCGCCTCCGTCGGACCCAACTCGCGCCCGGCGAACGCGTCACCGACCGCCGAGGTGGCCTCCTCCTCGCCGACCCAGGCCGCCCACAGGGCCGCCGCGGGCAGCGTCAGCGCCAACCCTCCCAGGCCCAGCGCCGTGCCGATGCCGATGTCCTTGAGGCTCCAGCGCACCGCCAACTCGCGTCGCGCACGACCGTGCCGCGGACCGCCGCCCAGCCAGGCCGTGCCGAGCACGCCCACCACCGCGCCCAACGACGTCGGCACGACCAGCAACGCGAGCAGTCGCCCGTCCTCCAGCAGCGCCGCGTCCGCCGAGCCGTAGGACAGCAGCACCAGCACCGAGATCACCAGCATCGTCAGCTGCGCGGCCAGGAACACGGCCAGCAGCAACAGCCCCGCCCGCCGTTCCCGGACAAGGCCGGGTCCGGGCGGCGGCGTGGTCACGCGGTCCTCGGGAACCGGCCCGATCCGGTCATCGCTCACAACCGTGGATAACCCGTCCGGGCGGCGTGGTCAACTCGACACCGCTGTCGGGCGGCCGATCGCCCGGGCCGTCAGATCGGGATCTCGGACGGATTCGGCTGTGCCTGACGGAAGCGCCAGCGCTGTTCGCCGTCGTCGCGGCACTCGCCGGTGGCGCGCATGCCGAGACGCCGGGCGACCGCCTCGCTGGCCAGGTGCTCGGGCGCGATGTGGGCGTGCACGTCCTGCGCGCCGCGTGCGACGAGCCACCCGACGACCGCGGCGGCGGCCTCGGTGGCGTAGCCGCGACCCTGGAACGCCACCCCGATCACCCAGGCCACCTCGGCGGTCAGCCCGTTCGCGCCTGCCGTCGTGGTCGCCTGCACGGTGCCGACGGCCGCGTCGTCGTCGTCCCGCACGACGACCCAGTTCAACCAGCCCTCACGCCCGTCGTCGGACGAGGGCCGCTCCCACCGCCGGTACCGCGCCGCGAGCTCGGTGGCGGTGGGCGGCGCGCCGCCGACGATCGCGTAGAGCGCCGGATCGCCGAGCACGACCGCCATCTCCTCGGCGTGCGCGACCCGCACGGGTTCCACCCGCAGCCGCGTCGTCCGCAGCACCGCGTCCTGCGGCCACCCTGCCGGCACCACCATCGGTCACCCCCGCCGGCGTGTCGTGACGGACGTGCCCGCCCGTCGGCTCAACGTCCCGTGCACAGTAGCCACCGCGCGGCTGCGGGCCACCGGGTTTTCCGGTCTTGGGCTCACGGTGAGCGCATGCCCCGCAGGTAGCCGACGGCGGCCCAGGGGCGTCGGCCGAAGGCGAAGAGCTTCCCGGTCGCGACGGCCCGCGCGAGCCGGGTCCGGCGGAAGACGGTGAGCATCATCGTGGCCGGATCGAACCTGACCTGCGCGTCGACCTTCCCGCCGCGGGCCGGCTCGACCCGCAACCGCCCGTTGTCGTGGGTCAGCACGACCGGGGTGGTGTGCTTCGAGCGGAACTCGATGGTGACGCGGCCACCGGTACCGCCGCCGCCCGCCAGGAGCCGGCCCGACTTCCCGCCGAGCATGGGCATGAGGAACAGGTCGAAGGTGAGGGCCGCCTCGTGGGTGGAGATGGGCCAGGGGACGTCCAGCGCGCGGGCGATGTCCAGGCCGTGGATCAGGATCTCGTTGAGCTGGTGGGCCACGTGCGCGGCCGCGGGGAGCTGGGCGCTGCCCAGCCACGGCCGCAGTTCCCGCGGGTCGACGTCCTTGGCCCGGGTCAGCAGCAGGTCGACCTCTTCGAGCAGGGTGTTCGACACCACCTCCAGCGACCGCTCGGGGAAGTGGTCCAGGGTCAGCGCGTTGAGCCGGGCGAACCCGCCCAGGCCCGACTCCTGCCAACCCCGGTCGAGTTCGGGCGCGTCGAGCGGGGACAGGTCACCGCTGATCAGGCCGGCGTTGAGGCGGGCGACGATGGCGACGTGGGCGGCGGTGTCGGCCACCGACCAGTCGCCGATCGTGCGGCGCTCCGGTGTCCGGCAGGCCAGGAGCATCCGGGTGAACCGCTCCGCGGCGGCGGCGACCGCGTCACGCGCGTCCTGCCACCGCTGGTCGGTGATCTCCAGCTCCACGAGTGGCCTCCCGTGCCGTCGACGTGACTGCACCGAAGGTAGTGAGGTAGGTGATCGCCGAACTACCGCGTGCGTGCTCTACTGCGGCTGCACGCGGTGCGTGGTCCCCCGTGGGAGCCCGGCTTCAACCGAGGCCGGCGTGGGGCGGGAGTTCGCCGGTGCGGGTGAGCCGCTCGGCGAGGTCGCGCAGCTTGGCGTTGGTCTGCTGGCTGGCGCGCACGAGCACGGCGAACGCCTGGTCGGCGGTGAGCTTGTGGCGTTCCATCAGGATGCCCTTGGCCTGGCCGATCAGGTCCCGGGTGAGCACGGCGTCGGCCAGGTGCTCGCGCTCCTGCGCGGTGGCCAGGGCCACGGCGGCGTGCCCGGCGAACAGCAGGCCCACGTGCTCGGACTCCTCGTCGAACGCGTGCGTGTCGGGGGAGTACAGGTTGAGCGCGCCGAGGTCGTCGCCCGACACGTACAGCCGGAACGACAGCATGCTCGACACGTCCAGCGCCAGCGCCCGCTTGGCGAACAGGGGCCACCGGCTCTCCACGGCCAGGTCGGGCGCGCTCACGATCTTCTGCTGGTAGAGCGCGGTGAGGCACGGTCCCTGACCGGTGTCGTACTGCGCCTGGTCCACGTCGCGCGGCACGTCGTCGGTGGTCGCGACGGTTCGGATGTCGCGCTTGCTGACGATCGTCATGATCCCGGCGTGCCAGGCGCCGGGGATCGTGCCCACGGCCGAGCGCACGATCTCGTCCAAGGTGTCCTGTGCGCTGCCCTGCCGGTGCAGCGCACGGGCGACCTCGTTCAGCCGGGCGGCCAGATCGTCACCAGTCGTGTCGTCGACCATGAGCAACCTCCACCGGTCGTGGTCCGCCAAGGCCCCTCAGCATGTCGTGTGCGCCGAGTCACGTCCACGCGGGGCCGCCTGTCGACGTGGAATACGAGCCGAAGACGTTCCGTTGAACCGGGTGTCGGCCCTGCCCGAGGTGCGCGGGGCGAAGTCGTCCGAAGCCGCGGTACCGGCGGACGGCCCCTCTGAAGTCCCAGATCCCCGCACGTCAGCCGTGCGCGGGTGCTATCCGGCAAGGAGACGCCCATGTCGTTGACGATGGACCTGCCCCGCCAGGCACGCACGACCCGTCCGACCGCGACCGTGCGCGAGGAAGCGCGTGAGGCCGACCTGGTGGGTCGCTACCTGCGTGAGCTCACGTCGACGCCCCTGCTCACCGCCGACGAGGAGGTCGTGCTGGCCAGGCGCATCGAGGCGGGCGTGTACGCCGCCGAGCTGGTGCGCCGGTCCGACGAGGGCGAAGGCCCCGAGCTCGACGCGCAGCGTCACCGTGCGCTGCGCGCCGTGGCCGAGGAAGGCCGGCGTGCGAAGGACCACATGATCCGGGCCAACCTGCGCCTGGTGGTGTCGGTGGCCAAGAAGCACTCGTTCCGCGGCCTGCCGCTGCTGGACGTGGTGCAGGAGGGCAACCTCGGCCTGATCCGCGCGGTGGAGAAGTGGGACTACCTCAAGGGCTTCAAGTTCTCCACCTACGCCGTCTGGTGGATCCGCCAGGCCATCGAACGCGGCCTGGCCGAGCAGACCCGGACCATCCGGCTCCCGATGCACGTGCACGAGGAGGTGGGCAAGCTGCGCAAGGTCGAGCAGCGGCTGCGCCTGGAGACCGACCGCGAGCCCACCGTCGAGGAGGTGGCGCGGGCGGCGAAGGTGCCCGTCGACCGGGTGGTCCAGCTGCACGCCGCGAGCCGCGCCACGCTCAGCCTGGAGACGCCGGTCGGCGACGACGGCGGCGCCTCGGTGGCCGACCTGATCGAGGACGCCGAAGCCGTGCACGCCCACGAGGCGGTCGAGCAGCAGGGCGTCGCCGAGGAACTGCGCGCCCTGGTGCGAACCCTGCCCGAGCGGCAGGCACGGATCCTCACCCAGCGCTACGGGCTGTCCGACGGGCGCGCCCGCAGCCTGCAGGAGCTGGCCGACGAGCTCGGCCTGACCCGGGAGCGCATCCGGCAGCTGGAGAAGGAGTCCATCCGGATGCTGCGCGACCCCGAGCGCAACCAGGCCCTGTTCGCCTGGGCCGGCTGACGCGCCCAGCGTTTGCGGGTTCCGTTCGCGGGTAGCAGTGTCTCGCGGGTAGCAGTGCCGGAGGCTTGGCGACCGCGAGGAGGGCCCGCCATGGACGAGCACCCGATCCACCGCACGACCACCGCCGAGCTGGACGGCGGCATCCTGCTGATCAGCGTGTCCGGCGCGATCGATGCCGCCTCGCGCCCGCCGGTCGCCGCCGAACTCGACGCCGCGTTCGACGGGCAGCCGGGCGGCGTGGTGCTGGACCTGCGCGAAGTCGACTTCATGGGTTCGACCGGCATCGCCATGCTGGTCAACGCCCACCACCGCGCCGACCGGCTGCGCATCCCGTTCGGCGTCGTCGCGGACAACCGCCCGGTGCTGCGCCCGCTGCAGATGAGCCAGGTCGACGCGGCACTCCCGCTTCACCGCACCGTGGACGAGGCGGTCACGGCGATCCGGCTCGTGTCGACCTGACGCCCCGGTGACCGCCGCCGGGCGCGCACCGACCGCGCCGCCCGGACCAGGCCGAGCGCGGCGAGCACGCCGAGGGCCGCGAGCGCGACCGGCCGGAGCGTGCGCGTCCACGGCCACGCCGGCCCGCTGAGCACGAGGTGGTCGGTCGGGTACTCCAACACCCTCGCGGTCCACGTCGCGGTGGCCACGTCGGTGGTGCGCGCGAGGTCGCGCAGCACGCCGTCGAACGGGAAGCCGGGCTCTCGGTGCGGGTAGGCCGGCGCCAGGTCGGCGTACCGGTCGGCCACCCGGCGTCGCGCGGCGTCCGCGCCCGGCACCACCAACCGGTCGAGGTCGTCCGCCGCCGTCGGGTCCGCCCTGGGCACGAAGGTCAAGCCGTGCCGCGACCGCACCGGCTCGACACCGGGCGCGACGGACCGCGTGCGCACGGCCAGCGACTGCCCGTAGGTGTCGAAGACCGATGCCAGCTCGATCTCGCCCACGCCGTCGGTGAGCAGCACCCCGATCGTGTCGCGGTCCCAGCCGAACGCGGTGTTCACGCCCACGACGGCGTCGGCGGGCCGCACCTCCGCCTGGGCCATCGAAGCGGCACCGCCCCGACGGTGGTGGCGCCAGCCGGTGGCCTGCGCCGCCTCGACCGCGGCCTGCGGCCCGACCAGCCGTTCGACCACCCGCAGCGTGCCGTCCACACCGGACAGGATGCCCGCCGTGGTGATGACGTCGCCGTCGTCCACGTACCGCGTGCCGCGCACCCAGTCCACGGCCGGGTGGTCTTCCTGGAACTCGTCGACCCGCAACCAGTGCGCGGTGGCGGCACGCCCGTCGAGCAGACCGGCGGACGCGAGCACCCCCGCCCCGTTGCACACCCCCAGCAGCAGCGACCCGCCGGCCGCCTGCCGGTCCAGCCAGTCCGTGACCGGCTTCGACGTGCTCCGGCCGACGTCGGGCATGGCGGGCACGACCACCACGTCCGGCGCGCCGCCGCCGAGCAGGTCGGCCAGCCCGGCGAAGGTCAGGTCGGGCACCAGGTCGAGGCCGCCGGTGAGCGGCACCGGGCCCGCCGACGGTGCGACCGCGTAGACGTTGAACGCGCCCGTCGTGGCCAGGACCTCGAAGGGGGCGAGGGTGTCGGACACGACGGCGCCGTGGTCACCGACCACGACGACCGCGGTCGGCTTGCCCGGATCGTGTGTCACCCGTGCGGGTGACGGTGTGGCGCCGTCGGCGCGTGGGGAGTTCAGGTCGAAGGCGGCGAGGACGGTCGGCGCGCCGACGGCGGCGGGCAGGGCGAGGGCGGCGAGCACGAACACCAGTGCGGTGCCGGTGCTCCTCAGAGCTTTGCGCACGACCGCTCAGCACCCGTACTCGTGCCGGCGGCGCAGCATCGCGCCCAGCATCGCCGGCACCATCAGCACGTGACCGGCGGTCATCAGCGCCATCGCGGACAGCACGCCGGTCCAGTGCAGCGGCAGCAGCACCAGGAAGGGCACGTACATCGCGGCCGACATCTCCGCGATGCCCGCCCAGCCGTGCCGGCGGATCCGCATCCACACCGCCATGCCCAGCGACATGTTCGTCGCCATCACCAGCACGTGCGCGGTCACCACGTCGGCCAGGCCGGGCCACGCGAGCGACCACAGCGGCTCCAGGACCACCATGCCCGCCACCATGGCGACGACCATCTCCAACGCGTGCCGGGCGAAGCGCGGCACCGGACCCTTCAGCCACGGCCGCCGACCGTTCGTGGTGGTCGTCTGCTCGGAACTCATCGCGGCTCCTCCGTTGCGGTGTGCGGTGTGCGGTGTACAACGGAGATCCTCCGACCGAGGCCGGCCGCGGTCAGGTGCCGAAGGTCATGCCGGTGGTCACGTCTCGCGGCGTGACCTCAGCAGAGCCCGAGCTCCCTGGCCCGCAGCGCCGCCTGCGTGCGGTCGCGCACCTGGAGCTTGGACAGCACGCCGGTGACGAGGTTCTTCACCGTGCCCTCGGCCAGGAACAGGCTGCCCGCGATCTCGCGGTTGCTGCGACCCTCCGCGAGCAGCCGCACGACGTCGAGCTCCCGTTCGGACAGCGGCACGGGCAGCGGCTGCCGGGCCGGTGCGGCCTCGTGCGGCAGCCGTGCCACCCTGGCCACGAGCTTCGCCGCCACCGACGGCTGCAGCACCGACTCACCGCGCCGCGCCGCGACGAGCGCCTCGACCAGCCGGGCCGACGAGACGTCCTTGAGCAGGTAGCCCACCGCGCCGGCGCGCAACGCGGCGAACACGTCCGCGTCGTCGTCGAACGTCGTCAGCGCCAGCACCCGGACACCGGGCTGCTCGACCCGCAACCGGTTGGTCGCCGCGATACCGTCCAGCACCGGCATCCGCAGGTCCATCAGCACCACCTCCGGCGCCAGTTCGCCGCACAGCCGCACGGCCTGCTCGCCGTCACCGGCCTCGCCGACCACCTCGATCTCCGGCTGGACCTCCAGCAACGTCGCCAGCGCCTCCCGGAACAGGGCCTGGTCGTCCACGATCAGCACGCGGACGGGGGAGTTCGCCGCGGTCACGCCGGTACCTCCACGGTCAGCGTCAGGCCGCGCCCGGCGGCCGAGTCGACCGACACCCGACCACCCAACCCGGCCACCCGCTCCCGGAGCCCGAGCAGGCCGAACCCGTCGTCCGGGTCGTCCGGCAACCCCCGGCCGTCGTCGCGCACCTCCAACCGGACCAGGTCGACGCTCGCGTAGTCCAGCACGACCGTCGCGGCGGTCGCGTCGGCGTGCTTGCGGACGTTGGTCAACCCCTCCTGCGCGGCCCGGAACAACGACTCCTCGACCTCCGCCCGTGCCGCGCGGGCCGCACCGTGGACCTCGACCCCGGTCGGCACACCCGCCTCGGTGACCTCGGACGCCAGCTCCCGCAACGCGTCGACCAGCGGCGCGGACCGGGGCTCGCGCAGCGCGCCGACCGAGCGGCGGACCTCTGCCAGCGCCTGCTTCGACTGGTCCTGCGCCTTGGCCAGCATCGCGTCGAGCCGGTCGGTGTCGGCCGTGCCGATCACCGCACGTGCCGCTTGCAGCAGCATCTGCACGACGGTCAGGTGGTGGCCCAGCCCGTCGTGGATGTCGCGGGCGACCCGGTTGCGCTCCTGCGTGATCGCCAGCTGTTCGGCCTGGGCGGCGTACCCGCGCAGCTGCTCGTTGGCCGCCGCGAGCGCCGCCCGGGCGCGCTGCTCCCGCACCAGCAGCTCGGTGATGACGACGGTGAAGGCGGTGACGGCCAACGTGCCCAGCCCTTCACGCAGCCCGTCCGGCCACGCCATCTCCACGTGGATCAACGGGATGACTGCGGCCACCGCGGCGGCGGCCGGCAGCGGCAGCAGCAACACGCCCTGCGCGACCAGCACCACCAGCAGCAGCACGGCCCCGACCGCCGCTCCGGACAACGCGAACAGCACGAAGCCCAACGGCAGTTGGAGGAGGACGTAGGCGACCGCGAACGCCGTGCCGCGCCGCTGCACGACCGGAAACCCGAAGATCGCGAGCGCGCCGTAGGCCAGCCCGACCAGCAGCGTCGGCACGAGCGCTTGCTCGAAGTTCGCCGACCCCAGCGGCAGCGTCAGGTACGCGACCACCGTCAGGATGCTCAACGCCCTCTGCACGCCCTCACTGTGGTGGACCCCGAACGCCATGGTCAACCGCGCGCCGGCCGGCCGGCGGTCATGACCGCGACATGACTGCGGACATGACCGACGTCGACCACTTGGCCGTGCGGTGGCGCCACACCCCCAGCGCGGCGCCACCGCACGGTGTCCGGGACGTGCGCGGAGCCACCCGACGCCATTCCCCTCCCGCGTGCCGGCGGTGTTTCCGGTGTGTGCGGAGTTGATTCACTCGATAGGGGAAAGAGGCGACGGGCCGTGCTCGCGCTGCAATCCAGTTCTACCGAATCGGGGAATTGTTTCCGCGCGTTCCACGGCCGAGGCAATCAACGGGAGACAACCCGGAACGCCGGGACAACCCGACCGAGCCGGTCGGACGAGGGGGAGACGCATGCCACGGCCGGAGAGCCCGGTTGACCCGCGGGCGGGAGCCGTGCCGCTGTTCGCCCACGACCTGCGCCTGCTGCGGGAGAAGGCCGGTGGCCCGCCGTACCGGGCGCTCGCGCGGCGCGCGCACTACGCCTCGGCCACGTTGGCGCGGGCGGCCGCGGGCCGCGAGTTGCCGAGCCTCGCCGTCACCCTGGCCTACGTGCGGGCGTGCGGGGGAGACGCGGAGGAGTGGGAGTGCCGGTGGCGGGCGGTCGCCGCGGACGTGACGCGTGAGGCGATCCCGGAACCGGACCGGCACCCCGAGTCGGACCAGCGACTGGAAGCGGGCCGGCGCCTGGAAGCGGAACGGCACCCCGAATCGGAACGGCGCCCGGAAGCGGACCGGCACCCCGAGCCGGAACGGCGCCCGAAACCGGAACGGCACCCGGGACCGGAACGGCACCCGGAACCGCTCGTGCCGGCCGAAGCGCTCCCGCTGCCGGAGGCGACCCGCCCCGCGATGCGCCGGCGGTGGCTGACCGCGTCCCTGGTCGCGGCGCTCGTGCTCGGCGGCACGACGTCGGCCGTGCTCGCCGCCGGCACCGACCCGCCGCCACCCCGGCCGGCCGCCGGGATGGCGGAGATGGTCGACGTCCACACCGCCGCCGACGGCACGATCCGGGCGTGGGTCAACACGGGCGACTTCCCGGGGTGGCCGTGGAGCGACCCCGTCGGCATGGTGCTCGGCCCGACCGACCCGGCGCTGACCCGCTTCGCCGACCTGGACGGCGACGGTTTCGACGAGCTGGTCCGGATCACCGCGGACGGGGCGGTCACCGCGTGGCGGAACGACAAGGGCTTCCCCGACCGCCCCTGGCACGTGTCGCTGGTCGTCGGCACCAGCCCGACGACCGACACCCACTTCGCCGACCTGGACGGGGACGGCCGGGACGAGATGATCACCGTCGACGGCGTGGTCCGCGCCTGGCCCAACACCGGCGGCTTCCCCGGCCGGCCGTGGGGCGACCCGGTCGACCTGGGCCACGCGCCGCCCGGGCCCACCTGGTTCGCCGACCTCGACGGCGACGCCAGGGCCGAGGTGGTCACCCTGGACGACACCGCCCACGTCCGGGCCAGGCGCAACACCGGCGCCTTCCCCGCCCCGCCGTGGAGCGCCGAGGTGGACCTGGGCCCGAACCTCGCCGACCCGACGTGCCTGCGCTTCGCCGACCTCGACGGCGACGGTTTCGACGAGCTGATCTCGATCAACACCGACGGCACCACCACGGCGTGGTGGAACAACCACTCCTTCCCCCGACCACCCGTGGCACGCCTCGGTGCTGATCGGCAAGGGCTGGGTCGGCGACCCGGTCCGGATCCACTTCGCCGACCTCACCGGCCCCGACCCGCGGCGCTGACTCCCGGCGTCGACCCCGGCACCGACCGTCGCGGAAGGAGCTGAATCGGAGCAGTACCGGTGTCGGTGTTTCACGGCTCGCCCGTTCGGGGTACCTGGTCGGGGCGTCAAACAGCCGGCGCGTCGACACTCACCCCGGTGTACCGGGTATAAGGCGGCGATGCGCGATGGAGCTGGATTTCGACGACGCGTTGATGCGGGGCCTGCGCGGTTACGTGCGGCGGGTCACCGAGGAACTGGGGCTCAGCGGCGAGTGCTCGTACGTGCAGGCCGAGCGGCCCGCGGTCGCGTACCTGGCGCTGGACGGCCGGCTGCCGGGGTTCCCGGACCGGGACGTGGCGCTGCTGTGGGAAGAGGACGGCGGGTGGTCGGCCGCGGTGGAGACGCACAGCGGCGAGGACGTCATCGTCCAAGCGCACTTCGGCCCGGACGTCCTGCCGTCGCCCGCGGCGGTCGCCCGGTGGGCCCGCGGCCTGTTCCGCGGTGAACTGGGTGTGCCGGCCCGAGCCCGAGGGCCGCGCCACACGGCCGACGACCTGGTCCGCCGCCTGGCCCCCTACACCGCCACCGTGCACGTGCCGATGCCGCGCGCGGAGCGGGTGTGACCGTGACCGCCCTGCCGCACGTCGCCGCGTCCAGCCAGTGGGTGGACGAGGACGGCATCCGGCAACCGTCCGGCGACGTGCACGCCTGGGCGCCCGGCACCAACCAGACGCTGTGCGGACAGGCCCTGAGCCGCAGCCGCCTCGGCCGGTTCCGGCACGTGCCCTGGACGGACGCCGTGTGGCTGTCCCAGACGTCCGAGCGGGGCCTGTGGCTGTGCCCCCGGTGCGTCGCCGCCACCACCCCGCGTGCCCAGCGCGACGGGCGAACGTGGACCAGGGTGCGCCCGCGCCCGTGAGCACCGGGCCGCCCACCGATTCTCACCGACGCAACCGATCGGAACATCCGTTCGTCATTGATCCTCGCATTATTTCCACCCGTCGGGAATATCTCGTTGTCGTGGCGAGAGGTATCGAAAGAGGGACGAGAACGCCACGCCCGTGGTAATCCTGTAACGGCCGACCAGGTCCGACGATGTCGGTCATGACGCGTGTGTGTCGCCTGCTCGGACGGAGGTGCGACGTGGTCGCGTACACGGACGTGCGGGCGAACGTGTTCCCGATTCGCAGTGGTGAGTTGGAGAAGCGGCTCCGCGACTTCCGCCGGCACGAACTCGGCCACCGCACCCACCCGTCCGCGTTGGCGAAGACCAAGGACCTCGCGCCCCGGCTGCTGCTGATGGCGTCCTCCTACACCGGCCTGCTCCTCGTCGACGAGCCGTGGACGTTCCTGTGCGCGGTCGGCCTGGCGCTGAGCGTCGTCTCGCTGCTCGGCTCCTGGTTCCACGACGCCGTGCACGGCAACGCCCGGCTGCCCCCGCTCCTCGTCACGACCGTCACCCGCCTCGCCTCGGCGCCGGTCGGGTTCAGCCCGCGGTGGTGGCAGTACAAGCACGTGCGGCTGCACCACCGCTACGTGAGCAACCCGGCGTTCGACCCGGACATCCAGTTCGGCCAGGTGGCGAGGGTGGTGGCGACGCAGCGGTGGCGCCCGCTGCACCGCGCCCAGCACGTGTACCTGTGGTTCCTCCTGCCGTTCGCCACGGTGAACATGCTCAAGCCGGGGGAGCTGTGGCAGCGCAACCGCTTCGCCTACTGCCGGGAACTCGCCGGAGCGCCGCCCGGCTGGGTGTTCCTGATCGACAAGTACGTCCCGTTCGCGGTGTTCTGGACGCCGCTGTTCCTGGTCCTCCCACTGCCGGACGCGGTGCTCGCACTGGCGGTGTTCCAGGTCGTGACCGGGACGCTGGTGTCCGTCGTCACGCAGGTCCAGCACAACACGGAGCTGGCCGAGGGCGACGACGACTACTCGATGAAGTGGCCGCTGTGCGAACAGCTGGTCAGGACGACCGACGTGCGGACCGCGCGGTTCGGGCCGTGGTGGTGGCTGAGCGGCGGCACCAGCTTCCACGTCGTGCACCACCTCGCGCCGTCGTTGTCGTTCCTGGAGCTGCCCGCCGTGACCCGCAGGCTCGACCGGTGCCTGGCCGAGATGGGGTTCACCCTGCCCGCCCACCCCACGCTGACCGCCGCGGTCAGGTCGCACGGTCGGCTGCTGCGGCAGCTGTCGACCCCTTGAGGACGCCGAACCCATGACGCAGACCGAGCAGCCGAAGACCGCGACGCCCGCGCCCGCGGAGGTGCCGGACATCCAACCGTTCCTCATCGACCCGTTGATCCTCAGCAGGCTGCGCCGCCGCAACGTCAAGCCCCTGGCGTTCTCGCTGCTGGTCGCGGTCGTCACCCTGGTGGCCGCGTCGTGGGCGGCGATGGTCTCCGGGATGTTCTTCACCACCGCCGGCCCACCGTTGTGGCAGGACTTGCTCCTGTTCGTCTTCCGGGACTCCGACCCGACGGGCACGAGGGCGGTGCCCTACCTGCGCGACTACCCGTCGCTCGTCCTCACCGTCACGATCGTGGTCTCGCTCGGCCTGGTATACGACCTCTACACGGGTGCTTCGGCACTGCACTCGGACATGGCGAAGGCCGGGTGCGTGAGCTACACCCCGGCCGGCAAGTCGGCGCTGATCGAGGCGGTCACCGACATGAACCGCAGGTTCGAGCGGCACGGGCGGTTCGCGCCGCTGACCCTGTTGGCGGCGTTCGGTTTCACCCTCGGCGTCAACCTCCTGCTGGGGTCGAAGCTCTTCGAGTTCCTCGTCCCCGGCGGCGTCTACACCGAGTGGTGGGCGAGCCTGACGCCGTTGCGGCCGGGCGGTGTCGTCTGGGTCGTCTTCGGCACGCTCGGGGTGTACGCGGTCTACGCGGAGTCGGTGCTGGGGTTGGCCTACGTCAGGTTCCTGCGCAGGTGCCGCGACGACTACCGCTTCAAGGCCAACATGGTGAACCCCGACGGGTTCTACGGCTGGTCCAGCCTCCGGCAGATCGTGTCGAACCTCGAAGCGGGCGTGGTCTGCACGTTGTTGAGCGTGTGGGCCATGTCGTTCTTCGTGCAGCCCGCGATCGGCAGCGTCGCCGCGGCACTGGTCATCGTCGTCTTCGCGGGCATCGTGATCTACGTCTTCGTCCAGGTGAACCTGAACTTCCGCAGGCAGGTGCGCCACGACAAGCTGGAGCAGCGGCGGGAGATCGCGGACACGATCTCCGGTGGCGTGGCGGACGGTTCGGAGGCGAGCCTGCTGCGCGTGCTGGTCGCCTACCGACGGCTCGAACTGGTCGAGCGGGTCCCGTCCACACCGATCCGGCAGAAGTGGTTGGTGGCGGGTGCCTTGTCGATCCTCGGGCCGTTGTCCGCGATCGTCGTGCAGCTGATCAAGTACTTCACGTCCACCTGAGAGTGAAGCACTCCTCGGATCGCGGGGACAGGCGTTCTCGTGTCGTTAGGGTTGTCGCAGAGGAGGAAGTCATGGTTTCGGTGGTGATCCAGGGCGGCGCGATGCGGTCGATCTACTGCCTCGGCGCGGTGCGCGCGCTGGTGGACAGCGGCTTGGCCAACCGGGTCACCTCGATCCACTCCGCGAGCGCCGGGTGCGTGTCGGCGGCGGTGCTGGCCAGCCACATCGCCGACGAGCAGGCACCCGCCGTCGCGGAGACGGGGCAGCGCCTGGTGGACGTGCTGGCGAACCGGAGGTTCATCAACCCCTCGCGGCTGCGCCGGATCGTCGACGTCGACTACCTGGTCACCACGATGCGCGAGCTGACCCCGATCTCGGTCGAGTCGCTCGGCAGCCGCGGTCTCGTCTTCGAGGTCGGCCTGACCGAAGCGGAGACCGCTCGCGCGCACTACATCGACATCGCGCAGGTGGCGACCGACGAGGACCTGGTGCAGGCACTGCGCGCCACGATGGCGATCCCGGCCCTGTACCCGCCGAAGGTGCTGATCGGTGGCAGGCGGTACGTGGACGGGGGTATCGCCGACCCGCTGCCGCTGCTGCGCGCCCTCGTGCGCGCGCCGAAGGTCGTCGTGGCGATCAGCAGCGTGCCCGAGCGCCGGCTCGCCCGCACCCTCCAGGGCCGTGAGGCGAGGATGATCCAGCACTTCCCGGGCATCCCGGCCACCATCAAGCACCTCATGCTGACGCTGAACCCGTTGGCGGACGCGGTGGACCGCATCGTCTCGCACGGCTCGATCGGCGGCATCCGCGTCATCCGGATCAGCCCGACGGACCCGGCTCTGGTCGGCAGTCGGCTGGAAGTGGACCCGGGGCGGCTGCGGAAGCTGGAGGAGCTCGGTTACACCGACGGGCTCGCGTCGCTGGCCACGATCGGGGAGGTCGACGGCGACGGCGTGCTGACCGCGGGCACCGACGTCACGGGAGTGGACGGCTGATCGGTCGTCCTGCGCCGGACGCGTCATCCCGGTGCCGGAGGTCGATCCGCGCTCGGGTCTGTTGCCCGGCCGGGTGAGGTGAACTCGGGTTTCGCTACCCGATGGTGTGACGTCGACCGGTGGCGTGGTGGGTTGCTCGCTCGACCGAGAGAAGCGGTTCTTCCACCGTCGAGTGGGCCTGCGCCACGGACCGGTGATTGAACCGCCAAGCCCGCGTGCCGCTCCTACGCTCGGGTGGTACCCGGTGCGGCGCCTTTAGGAGCTGATCCTCGTGACCCGGTCCACCATCCTCATCGCCGCGGAGAAGCCTGCGGAGGACAACACCGTGCCGGCGGCCAAGGTCGAGCAGGTGTGCGCGCACCTGCGCGAGTGCGGGCACGAGGTGATGGTCGTGCACTCCACCGCCGACGCCGCCTCGGCGATCACCTCGCAGGCCGACCTCGCCGCCGCCATCGTGAGCTGGGAGCTGGCCGGCGGCGCGGTCCAGCCCGCCGACACCGGTCCGGCGATCCCCGGCGGGGTGCTGCGGATGCTGCTGGACCGGTTCTCCTCCCGGCTCCCGGTGTTCCTGCTGACCACCGGCGACTACAGCGACGAGACGCCGCTGTGGGTGTCCGAGGTCATCAACGGCTGGATCTGGCTGCTGGAGGACACCCCGGACTTCATCGCGGGCCGGGTCGACTTCGCCGCGCGCCAGTACCTCGACCACATCCTGCCGCCGTTCTTCCGCGAGCTGCGCCGGTTCGACGACACGCACCCGTACTCGTGGCACACCCCGGCCCACGCGGGCGGCATCGCGTTCCTCAAGTCCCCGGTCGGGCGGGCGTTCTTCGACTACTACGGCGAGCGCCTGTTCCGCACCGACATCTCGGTGTCGGTGGGCGAGCTCGGCTCGCTGTTCGAGCACACCGGCCCGGTCGGCGAGGCCGAGCGCAACGCCGCCCGGATCTTCGGCGCCGACGAGACCTACTTCGTGCTGCACGGCACGTCGTCCTCGAACCGCATGATCATCCACAGCGCGGTGGCCAACGACGAGATCACCCTGCTGGACCGCAACTGCCACAAGGCGATCAACCACGGCGTCACGCTCGCCGGCGGGCGCCCGGTCTACCTCGTGCCGACCCGCAACGGCTACGGCATCACCGGCCCCATCCCGCCGGAGCGGCTGACCGCCGACGCCGTGCGCGAGCAGGTCCGGCGCACGCCGATCGCGGCGGACGCGGCGAGCCCGGACCCGGCGTACGCGGTCATCACGAACTCCACCTACGACGGGCTCTGCTACGACACCGTCCGGGTGAACGAACTGCTGGGCGCCTCGACCAGGGTGCTGCACTTCGACGAGGCGTGGTTCGCCTACGGCCGGTTCAACCCGCTCTACGCGCGCCGCTACGGCATGGCGGTCGACGGCGACGGGCTGCCGGAGTCCCACCGCCCCACCGTGTTCGCCACCCACTCCTCGCACAAGCTGCTGGCCGCGTTGTCCCAGTCGGCGATGGTGCACGTGAAGTCCGGCGGCAAGGCCCCGTTCGACCGGACCCGGTTCAACGAGACCTACATGATGCACGGCACCACGTCACCGCTGTACCCGATGATCGCCTCCTGCGACGTCGCGGCGGGCATGATGGACGGCCCGGCGGGCCGGTGGCTGACCACCGAGGCGATCACCGAGGCGGTCCGGTTCCGGCAGGCGATGATCCGGCTCGGCCGGCGGTTGGCCGACGCCGACGACCGGCCGCCGTGGTTCTTCGGCGTCTGGCAGCCGCGCGAGGTCACCGACCCGGCCACCGGCGAGCGGATCGCGTTCGAGCACGCGCCGCTGGACCTGCTGCGCACGGACCCGGGCTGCTGGTCGTTGGAGCCGGACGCCGCGTGGCACGGCTTCCCCGACCTCGAACCCGGCTTCTGCCTGCTCGACCCGGTGAAGGTGACGATCACCTGCCCCGGCGTGGACGCGCTCGGCGACGTGTCGGCGTTCGGCATCCCGGCCCGGGTGATCACCGCGTACCTGGAGACGCGGCGGATCGTGGTGGAGAAGACCGACGTCTACACGTTCCTCGTGCTGTTCTCGATGGGCATCACGAAGGGCAAGTGGGGCACGTTGCTCGACGCGCTGACCGACTTCAAGCAGCTGCACGACGACAACGCGCCGCTGAGCGAAGTGCTGCCGGACCTGGTGAAGGCGCACCCGGAGCGGTACGGGCGGGTGACGTTGCCGCAGCTGTGCGAGGAGATGCACCACAGCCTGGCCGAGAGCAAGATCGTGCAGCTGCTCAACGAGGCGTTCACCAGCCCGACGCCGCCCACGGCCGTGCTCACGCCGGCGGAGGCCTACCAGTGCTTCATCCGCGGCCGGACCGAACTGGTCGGGCTGTCCGACCTGGCCGACCGCGTGGTGGCCACCCAGGTCACCACCACCCCGCCGGGCATCCCGGTGCTGGTGCCCGGCGAGCGGGTCGGCTCGCCCGACGGCCCGCTGCCCCGGTACCTGCGCGTGCTGGAGGCGTTCGACCGGTCGTTCCCCGGGTTCGCCAGCGAGACCCACGGCGTGCACCACGAGGGCGGCAGGTACTGGATCTCCTGCGTGGTCGAGTAGCGGCGCACGGGTGGCGCGAGGCGGGAGGTCGGCATGCCTCAGGGCGGCGGGCGGGTGGGGTTCCTCGGCGGTCGGACGGGGTGCCTGACCGCGATCGTGCTGTCGATCCTGGTGTCGGTGCTGCTGACCGTGCTGCTCAACGCCCTGCTGTGAGCGGGCCGGGCCGATCCGGCGTGGCGGTGAAGTGGTGGGCACGGGTCGCGGTGGCGGCCGCGGCGCCCAGGTGGATCACCACCCGGCAGCCGGGGTCGCCCAGCGCGATGCGCTCTTCGAGCGTGACGGCGGCGCGGCCGGTGTTGCGCGCGGCGATGCCGCCGAACACCGAGGTGGTCATGCGGCACAGCGACGGCGAGTGCCGCACCTCCGGCCCGAACGGGCAGTGGCCGTTGACCAGCACGATCCGCTCGTCGGTCACGTCGACCACGCGGAAGCTACCGCCGATGGCCGCCTTGAGCCGGACCACGCAGTCGGCGATCTGCTCCGCCGACAGCGACGTCGCGGTGAGCTCGGTGGCCTGCCGGAACTCCAGTTCCACCTGACCGCCGATGTCGACGGCGACCTGGGCGATGGCGCGTTGCGCGGCCTCGGGCCCCTGCTGCTCCTCGACGGCGTTGGCGAGCTGCACGACCAGCGCGCGCAGGAAGCTCTCCCGGCCGAACCCGCCCGCCGGCACGGCTTCGGACAGGTGCGGCAAGGGGTTGACGGTGTGCCTGGGCGGGGTGACGGGTTCGACCTGCCGGGTGACCGGCAGCACCGCCTCGACGGTCTTGCCGACCCGGCGGGCGGCGACGGTGAACTCGGGGGCCAGCTGGGAGATCAGCCACAGCCCGCGCCCGCGGGGTTGCGCGGGGTCGGGGACGTGGTGGGGGAGGTCGAAGGTGGCGCCCATGTCGCGCACGGCCAGCACCGGGTTGGCCCCGGGCCACTCCAGCGACACCCAGACCGGGCCGTCGCTGTGGTCGATGGCGTTGGCCACCATCTCCTCGGCGATCAGCTCGGCGTCGGCCAGCTGGTCGGGCGCGGCGTCGGAGTGGCGGTCCAGGTAGGCCCGGATGTCCCGCCGCAGCGCGGACGGCACCCTCCGGTCGTTTCTGTCCAGGAACCAGTCCACAGCCGCACGTTCTTCCGGGTCGGCGGCCGCGGGGCGCGGGCCGCACGGGATGAAGGGTATTCCTCTCGCGCCGGCGTGTCAGCGGACACGCGGCCGACGATCAAGGGAGGCGCAGGAGCGCGCGCACCGTGGTGCCGTCCGGGCCGGTGTGCACGCGCACCAGGTCGGCGAGGTCGTTGACGAGCAACAGCCCCAGCCCGGACGCCAGACCGGCCTCCGGTGGTCTGCGCCCGGCCAGCGGGTCGGTCAGCCGGCCGCCGTCGCGGACCTCGCACACCACGTGGCCGTCCTCGGACCAGACGGCGAGCCGGCACGGGCCGGAGGTGTGCACGAGGCCGTTGGCGACCAGTTCGCCCGCGATGAGTTCGAGGTCGGCCAGTCGTTGCCCGGTCAGCCCGGACGCGCGGGCGCGCTCGGCGGCGAACCGGCGCGCCCGCGAGACCTCGGCGGGCCCGCCGACCGGGAACACGCGGTCGTCGGCGTAGTCGGGCAGCGGCGTGTTGTAGCGGGACACGACGCTGTCCGGGGCGTAGTGGTCGCTGGTGTAGCGCCGGTCGCCCTCCCAGACCACCGGGTGGGTCTGCCTGGCGTCCGCGATCGCCGTGGCGTCCAGCGCCGACGTGTCGTAGGGGCACAGGATGGTGACGTCCCGGCCGGTGAACGCGGCGTTGATCAGCGCTTCGTGCTGTGCGCACGCGGGGTACTCGGTGCCCGAGCGGCTCGCCCAGATCGGCTCGCCGATGATGCGCACGTGGCCGCCGGTGCGCGCGTCGGCGAACTTGCGCAGCACCCGGGGGATGATCCGACCGGGGTTGCGGCCCTCCTGGGCCATGTCGAGCATCGTCACGTGCCGGGCGCGGGCGCCCAACGCGTCGCGGAGCAGGTCGAGGCGCTTGCCGGGCACCGCCACCGCGACGGGCTGCCCCTGGTCGAGGCCGTCGGTGATGAACGGGACCAGGGCCGCCAGGTACTCCGGGTCGGAGCGGTAGAACAAGGCCGGGTGGACGAACAGCGGGTCCGGTTCGGTGCCGGTGGTGGTGTGCGTCGGGGCGCTCATGCGACGTCCTCCACCCGGACGTCGGACAGGTCGAGCAGCGTCGCGATGCGCGCCGCGCCGGGGAACGCGGTGCGCAGCACCAGCGTGGTGGAGCGGCTGCGGGCGTACGCGTCGAGGCTGATCAGCCCGCGGTGGTCGATGAACGTCAGATCGGCGCCGTCGAGCACGAGCCGCCCGTCCCGCGAGTCCGGCCGGATCCCGTCCAGCACCTCCACCAGCACGTGCCGGTTGAACATGTCGACCTCCCCGCTGAGCTCGGCGCTGTGGCCGGGCAGGGCCGAGGCGTGCAGCCGGAAGCCCACCCCCGGCATGTTGGTGCTGGGGTGCACGCTGGCCAACTGCTCCAGCGCCTGCTCGCTGAGCCGGGTCCGGTCGTAGGCGCACAGCGCGGTGAACGGGTGATCGGCCATGTACTGGTCGACCAGGTGCTCGTACTGCAGGAACGCGGTCAACTGGGCCTGGCTGCGCACCATCGGCGTGGCCTCCGCGGCCACCCGCAGCCCCTGGTACCCGGCTGTCAGCGCCTGCTCGGTGGCCGTCGCGTAGGCGCGGACCTGGTGCTCGGGGTCGATGACACCGCCGGGCTGGATCGCCTCCAGCGAGGTGACCCGCGCCGCGCCCGTGGCCAGTGCCGCCTCGATCCCGTCGACCCGGCGGACCGCCTCGGTCAGCGCGTCGCCGTGCGTCGAGCCGACGAAGAGGACCTGCTGGCCCCGCGCCAGCCCGTCGACGAGGAACTCGGCCACCCGCAGCCCGACGTCCGCCCGGTCGTCGTACGACCAGCAGACGTGGTCGTGACGGCCCAGGTCCCGCGTGTGCTGCACTATCCCCGACCTGCGCATACAGAAACCAACTTAGAGGTGCGGCCGAGGCGTGACAGCGCGATCACGCCGGCGGCGGGTCTACACGACGTCGTACTTTGCCCGGCAGTGGCAATGTACCGGGGCACGTGCCGTGCCGGCGACGGTGGTCCGCCTATCCGTGGACACCGGCCAGCGCGAAGAACTCCTGCCGTGACCGGGCGTCCTCCCGCAGCACGCCCTGCAAGGCCGAGGTCACCGTGCGGGAGCCGGGAGCGCGCACGCCGCGCAGCGACATGCACAGGTGCTCGGCCTCGACCACGACGCCGACGCCCCGCGGCGCGAGGTGTCGTTGCGGCCAGTCGGCCACCTGCTTGGTCAGCCGCTCCTGCACCTGGAGGTCGCGCGCGAACAGCTCGACCACCCGGGCGAGCTTCGACAGGCCGAGGATGCGCCCGCCGGGCAGGTAGCCGACGTGGGCCACGCCCTGGAACGGCAGCAGGTGGTGCTCGCACAGCGACTGCACCGGGATGCCGCGGGCGAGCACCAGCTCGTCGTAGTCCTCGTCGTTCGGGAACGTCGTCAGGTCGAACTCGCGCGGCGTGAGCATCTCGGCGTACGCGTGCGCGACCCGCCTCGGTGTGTCGGCCAGGTGTTCCGACGCCGGGTCCCGGCCCAGGGCGACCAGCAGATCGGCGACCGCCCGTTGCGCGGCCTCCAGGTCCATCCCGTCCCGGCCGTGAACCACCTGCAACCGCCGGGGTGCGGTCGGGCCGCGCAACGGCCGCGGCGCGGGCTCGGTCATGCCGCCCCTCCGCGGTGGCCGGGCGCGTGCCGCACGGCCAGGCGGGCCAGCGCCACCGCGGCCACGAGCAGGCCGAAGTCCCGCAGCGCGACGTCGTGGTGGTCGGGGATGGTCAGCAGGTTGACGATGATCCCCGCCAGCCAGGCCGCGACCAGCAGCCCGCCGAACCTGGGCGCGACCGCCACCGCGACGCCCGCCAGGACCTCCACCACGCCCACCGCGTACATGGCCTGCTGCGCGGTGCCCGGCACGATCCCGTCCACCCAGGGCGCGAGGTACCGCGGCCAGTCGGTGAGCAGGCCGGCGAACTTGTCCAGCCCGAACAGCACGGGCGCGACGGTGAACACCGTCCGCAGCAGCAGGAACGCCTGGTGGGCGGGGTCGGAACGCAGCACTCGACCCGTCGGGTCGACGCCGGACACCTCGGTGGCCATGACATCCTCCTTCTAAAGACAACTTCGGCTAACCTTAGAACCGTCCGCCCTATTTCGTCAACGGAAGTGGTTTTTAGAATGGCCGAGCAGGACCAGCCGCCGGTGTCGCCCGTGTCCGCCGTCGCGGCCCTCGACGAGCCGACCCGCCGTCGGCTGTACGACTTCGTGGTGCGCCGCCCCGCGCCGGTGAGCCGGGACGAGGCCGCCGAAGCCGTGTCGGTGCCGCGCACCACGGCCGCGTTCCACCTCGACCGACTGGTCGCCGAAGGGCTGCTGGAAGTCGTCCACGAGCGCCGCACCGGCCGGACCGGTCCCGGCGCCGGGCGGCCGTCGAAGCTGTACCGCCGTGCCGCGGCGCAGATCTCGGTCTCGCTGCCCGATCGCCGCTACGAGCTCGCGGGGCTGCTCCTGGCCGACGTCCTGGCCGAGGTCGAGACCTCCGGTGAGCCGCCGCGCGCCGTGCTCCACCGACGTGCCCGCGACCTCGGCCGGGATCTCGGTGAGGACGCCCGCGCCGCGCGCGACGGCGAGGAGGGGCGACTCGCCGCGCTGCGCGCGCTGGAGAGCTTCGGGTTCGAGCCGCGCGCGTCCGACGACCTGGGGGACGCCGAGATCGTCCTCGGCAACTGCCCGTTCCACAGCCTGGCCCGCCGGCACACCGAACTCGTGTGCGGGATGAACCTCTGCCTGCTCGACGGATTGCTCGACGGGCTCGCCGGCACCGGGTTGGCCGCACACCTCGACCCCGCACCCGGTCGGTGCTGCGTCCGACTCGCGCCGACCGACTGACATCGCGTTCGGCGGGGAAACCGCGCCGATGCCGACAATGGGTTTTCGGGCGACATTTGTTCACAAGTGTGACCGCGATCGGCCGATGTTGTTCACGAATATGACCGGTGATCGGCGGCCGAGCCGTTGACCTCGACGTTCGACGGAATCCGATCACCGGCGGCCGGCCTGCTCGAAAACCGTCGTTGACCAGTGGCTCGCCCGCCATCTAGCATTCGGCGGGAAAGCGGTTTCCCGCTGTGTCCTGCATTCTTATCCGGGTGTCGAAGAGAGCCGATCCCGGCATCCGGTAAGTGAGAAGTGGAGTTTGTCATGAGCACATCGGATCAAAGTCGATCCGGGCGGCACGCACCGCCACGCCGCACGAGGTGGCGCACGGGCCTGGCGGCCGCGGCGGCGGCGACGGCGTTGGTCGGCACCTTCACCGCGTGGTCCGCGGTCACGCCCGCGCAGGCCGCGGTCGGCGCCGGGACCTACACGGTGAAGAACGCGGGCAGCGGGCAGTGCCTGGTCGTGCCGGGCGCGAGCACGTCGAGCGGCGTGCAGCTCCAGCAGGCGTCGTGCGCCACCGACGACAGCCAGCGGTGGGCGCTGACCGCGGTCAGCGGCGGGTACCGGATCACCTCCGTCGCGACCGGCCTGTGCGTCGGCGTCCGGGACGCCTCCACCTCGGCGGGCAAGGTGATCGAGCAGGAGTCGTGCACCGGTGGCGCCAGTCAGACCTGGGCGCTGACCGCGAGCGGCAGCGACTACCGGGTGGTCAACGCCAACGGCGGCAAGTGCATGAACACCAAGGACAACTCCACCGCCGCCGGCGCGCCCGTGCAGACCAACTCCTGCGACGGCGTGGCCACCAAGCAGTGGACGTTCACGCCGACGAGCGGCGGACCGACCTCGACGTCGACCTCCACGTCGACCTCGACCTCGACGTCCACCTCGACGTCGACCACCACCCGGACCACGACGACCACGTCGCAGCCGGGTGGCGGCGACGGCAGTGGCCCGTGGCCGAGCGACACCGGCAGCGTGCACCAGACCACGACGCGCAACGTGGGCACGTACTTCAACGGCGGGATGAAGCGGCACTACGGGATCGGCGACGGTGGTCAGGGCGAGAGCCAGGACCCGATGTTCGTGGTGGCCAACGGCGGCACGATCGAGAACGTGATCCTGGATTCACCGGCCGGTGACGGCATCCACTGCGAGGGTTCCTGCACGATCCGCAACGTGTGGTGGAACGACGTGGGCGAGGACGCGGCGACGTTCCGGTCCTCCAGCTCCTCGGCGACCTACCTGGTCGACGGCGGCGGCGCGAGGTCGGCGTCGGACAAGGTGTTCCAGCACAACGGCGCGGGCACGCTGACCATCCGCAACTTCCAGGTCAACGGCGCCGGCAAGCTCTACCGGGCCTGCGGCAACTGCGCGACCTCCTACCAGCGGCACGTGGTCATGGACGGCGTCACGGCGCGGTCGACGAGCGTGCTGGCCGGCATCAACACCAACTGGGGCGACACGGCCCGCTTCTCCCGGATCACGGTCTACGGCAGCACCACGATCTGCGAGAAGTACCAGGGCGTGCCCAAGGGCTCGGAGCCGAAGAAGATCGGTGAGGGCGCGGACGGCAAGAACTGCTTCTACTCGTCCTCGGACATCACCCAGCGCTAGTCGCGGCGATGGGACACGGGTCGGGGCCGCGGCGCGAAGTCGCGGTCCCGACCCGCGCGTTCGGTTACCGTGTGGAACGACCGGGCGTGGCGTGACCAGGGGCAAGGGGCAACAGCGGTGACCAGCTGGATCGACGTGATCAACTATGTCCGGACGCGGTACGAGGTCATGGAGGAGACCGACAGCTGGCTGCGCTTCCGGCTGGACACGGGGGAGGGCCGGACCCAGCAGGTCTCCGTGCACCACGTGCCGGAGTCGGACGGCGTGGCCTGGGTCGAGATCTCCTCGGCCGTCGGCCGGGCCGACGAGATCGACCTGAGGCGCCTGCTGGAGCTCGCGGGCACCTCGGCCGTCGGCGCCGCCGCGGTGGTGGACGGCGTCGCCCTGCTCAAGCACACCGTGCCGTTGGAGGACCTGAGCGTCCGGGAGGAGTTCGCGCGCCCGTTGATGCTGCTCGTCACCGCCGCGGACGAGTTCGAGCACGAGTTGACGCGAGGCGACCGGTTCTGACCCTCACGCCGGTAGGCCGATGACGGTCCGGTCGCCGGACTCCCAGACGGGCGTCATCGTGACCGCGTCGATCCGCCAGCCGCGGCCGGTGCGGACGAGGCGGTAGTCGTAGCGGCCGCCCAGCGCGTACAGCCGGCCTCCGACCAGCGGGCCGTCCCGGTGCGTGGCCTGGAAGTCGGCGGTGACCCTGGCCCGCGCGCCCTCGACGTGCGCGGTCTGGTTGCCCAGCAGGTGTTGGGTGGCCGACAGGTGCCCGAGGTCCGCCCGCCAGCCCGCCACCAGGTCGGCCGCGGCGACGGTGGACGGCGCACCGCCGACCAGGCCGGTGTAGTCGACCCGCACCTCGTCGGCGAACACCTCGCGCAGCGACTCCCACTGCTTCAGGTCGAACCGCACGGCCATCTGCACGGTCACCGCGACGGGATCCCGGTCGACCGCCGCCTCCGCGAACGCCGGACCGCTCGCCACCACCGAGCCCGCGGTCACACCGGCCCCGACCAGCAGGGTGCGGCGGGTCAGTCGATCGGGTGTCGGTTTCTCGCCCATGGTCAGCGATCGTGGCGTGACCGGCGGTCCGCCGTCCAAGACCCGGCCCCATAACCGGGGCGCATGGACCCGGGTCGGCCGGTCACGACAGCGGCAGTTCCGCCCACACGGTCTTGGTCTCGGTGCCGAGGTAGGTGCCCCAACGGCGGCACGACAGGTTGTCCACCATGAGCAACCCGCGGCCGCGGAACGCGCCCAGGCGTGACGTCCCGGCCACCGGCAGGCGGTCGGGGCTGCCGTCGTCCACCTCGATCCGCAGTGACCGCTGGTCGTGCGACCGCCGCACGCGCAGGCGTCGTGGCCCGCGGGCGTGGTCGTAGGCGTTGGACACCAGTTCCGTGCAGACGAGCATGAGGTCCTGCAGGAGGTCTTCGGCCAGGTCGGCGAGGACGGTGGCCAACCACTGCCGGATCTGCGCGAGCGGTGGCACCGGCATGCTCAGGTCGACGCTGATTCTCGCGGCCAGCGCGTTCTCCGACAGAGTCATCGCCACCCCCAGGCGCTACAGCCGCCCTGCTTGGTCAAAACGGCCTCGGCACAGCGGGGTACCCGGCGATCCGCGCCCGCACACCTCGCGTTGCGCGCCTGCGGGTGAGCACATGCCGTGTCACGCATCGTGATTTACTCTGACTGATCGTGAGCGAGGAGACGGTTCCGGTGGACGACCCGATCGCGGTGCTGCGCACCGCGGTCGACGCGGCGGTGCGGTCCGTGCTGCGCCTCGACCCCCACCACGCCGACGCCCGGCAGGAGATCAACCGGGTGCTCGCCGAGTTCACCGCCACAGTCGCACCGGTGTGGGACCGCTTGCCCGCGTTGGCCGAGCTGACGCCGAACGGCCCGGTGTCGGCCACGCTGGGGTTCATGCGCGACGCCGAGGGCCAGGCCGCCGCCGGTGACGTCCAGGCGGCCCGGGTGTTCCTGCTCGCCGGCCGCACCGCGCTGTTCCGCCTCGCCCGCAGCGCACCGGAGGGCGGTTGACGGCCGGCGCGACCGGCCGGCGGGGTCCGGCCGGCGCGGTTCGGACCGGCGCGGTTCGGACCGGCGCGGTTCGGACCGGCGCGGTTCGGACCGGCGCGGTCACGCCGTCCGTTGGAACGGTCCGCCGGTCCACGACTCGGAGCCGGACTGGGTGTCGCTCGCCAGCCGGTCCAGGACGTCGGACATCCGGCCCGCGCGGGCGAAGGCGCGCCGCTGCCGGTCGGCACCGCCGCCGCCGGCGTCCAGGGAGGACAGCAGCGCGCGGACCAGGTCCAGCTCGGCGGCACCGAGTTGGTCGCCCACGCGGTGCAGGAGCCGGTCGAGCAGCAGGCGCGCGGGCACGAGACGTCCGGACAGCACGTCCAGCGACTGGCCGGTGAGGCCGTCCCTCGCCGCCCGCCAGGTGGCGGCGCGCAGCACTTCGGCGGGCACGGGCGAGGCGCGCAGGCCGCGGTGCAGGTCGGCCAACGCCGTGCGGACGAGCGCGCGCACCAGGGCGGCCAGCAGCACCGCCTCGTCCACAGTGGCCGCGACGTCGGCGACCCGGACCTCGACCGTCGGCAGGTGCGCGGACGGCCGGACGTCCCAGTAGATCATCCGCCGGTCCCGGATGGCGCCGGAGGCGAGCAGCACGTCGCAGGTGGACTCGTAGTGCGCCAGCGATTCGAAGTACGGCGGCGGCCCGGCCGTGGGCCAGCGCGACCAGACGACCGAGCGCCAGCTGGCGTAACCGGTGTCGCGGCCGTCGGCGAAGGGGGAGTTGGCGGTCACCGTGCCGAGCACCGGCAACCACGGCCGCACGTGGTTGCACACCTGCACGGCCGTCTCCGGGTCCGGCACGGCGACGTGCACGTGGCAACCGCAGATGGACTGCTCGGCGGCCAGCAGTCGGTAGTCCTCGGTGAGCCCCCGGTAGCGGTCCCCGCCGCTGGTCGGCAGCTCCGGCCCGCCCACCGGCGGCGATCCGACCGCGAGCAGCCGGTGACCGAGGCGGTGCGCGGTCTCGACGGCCACCAGGCGGAGCCCGTGCAGCTGGCGGCGCACGTCCGCCAGGTCGTGGCACACCGGTGTCCTGGTCTCGACCTGGGCGGTGGTCAGCTCGACGTCGAGGTCGACGCCGAACCGCCGCTTGGCCGACTCGACCACCTCGGCGCCGCGCGGCACGGGTCGGCCGGTCCGGGCGTCGACGAGCAGGAACTCCTCCTCGACCCCGAGCGTCGGGGCCGGCGCACCCACCAGTTCTCCCATCGCGGCCTCCTGTGGCGGTCCGGCCCCAGGGGCTCCTGAGTACCCGGAACCCGGCCGGCCAACCCGTCCTCAGTGGACACCGCTTGATGGTCCGATCAGGTGAACCGCCGTCGGATCGCTCAAGCCGGCGGTCCGGACTGCCGAAGGGAAGGTAAGCGAGCGCCGGTACCCACGACGGGGGCCGGCGTTCTTGCATGTCGGCCACGCGATCCGCCGGGGCAACCCAGCGTCGACACGTTCGGTTTCGCCTGGTCGGCCGCGACCGGGCGGTGCCCGCTCCTAGTGGCCGCGGGCGGACATGACCAGCAGCATCAGCGAGAGCAGGAGCTGGAGCGCGGCGACGCAGGTGCCGGTGACCGCGGTCCAGTCCAGGCGGTACTCGGTCTTGGTGGTCATCGACCGGACGCCGCAGGCCATCGCGCCCACGGCGAGCACCGTGCCGCCGGCCGGGATCGGCCAGCTGAGCAGGGCCAGGCACAGCGAGACCGGTCCGAGCCAGGCGTCCTTGCCGGGGCGGTCCTTGGCGGGGAGCTGCCGCATCATGCCGTCCATGGTGCCCTGAGCCCGGATCTTCAGGGCGCCCCGCCGCCACCGCCGGGCGCCGCACCCATGCCGAGGGAGATCTGGATCACGATCAGGGCCAACCAACCGACCAGGAACAGGACCACCCAGAACATCGGTCTGTTCAGCACGACGGGCCTCCAGCGTTCATCACAACCACCGGTTGCTCTTGAACAGCCGGTACAGGACCAGGCAGACGGTCAAGGTCACCGACAGCACCAGCGGGTAACCGTACTGCCAGCGCAGTTCCGGCATGTGGTCGAAGTTCATGCCGTACACGCCGACCACCATGGTCGGCACCGCGATGATCGCCACCCACGCGGACATCTTGCGCATGTCGTTGTTCTGCTGCAACGACACCTTCGCCAGGGTCGCGTCGAGCAGGGTGGTGAGCACCTCGTCGAACGCGACGACCTGCTCCGCCGCGGCGGTGAGGTGGTCGTCGACGTTGCGGAAGTAGGACCGCACCGCCTCGGGCACCAGCGGGTCGCAGGAGCCGCTGCTGAGCTTGCGCAGCGGCGTCGCCAACGGCATCACGGCCCGCCGCAGCTCCATGATCTCCCGCTTGACCAGGTACATCTGCTCGACGCCGAGCTCGCTGCGCGGTGCGAAGACCGCGGCCTCGACCAGGTCGATGTCACCCTGGAACGCCTCGATCACCTGCCGGTAGCCGTCCACCACGCGGTCGGCGATCTCGTGCAGCACCATGGCGGGCCCGGCGGCCAGCAACGGCGGGTCCGCCTCCAGCTGGCGGCGCACGTCGCCCAACCCGGAGTCGTGGCCGTGCCGGACCGTGACCACGTAGTCGCGGCCCAGGAACACCATGATCTCGCCGGACTCCACGATCTCGTTCGCGGTCGTCGGCGACTCGTGCTCGACGAAGCGCAGGGTCTTGAGCACCACGAACAGGTGGTCCTCGTAGCGGTCGAGCTTGGGGCGCTGGTGGGCGTGCACCGCGTCCTCGACGGCCAGTTCGTGCAGCCCGAACGCCTCGGCGACGTCGCGGATGCGCTCCTCGTCGGGCTCGAACAGACCCACCCAGACGAACCCGACCCCGCGGTCGCGCACCTCGGCCGCGGCGTCGGCGGGCGACCGGTCGCCGGGCAGCCGCGCCCCGTCGACGTAGACCGCGCACGCCACCACGGCGTCCCGGTTGACGTCCGCGACCGAGCCGGGGACGTGTTCGGCGGCAGGGGTCACCATGCGGGTGATCCTGCCGCACGGCCGACACGCGTCGCACCGGTCCCGGTGGGGTGCGACTTCGGTCCCTTGCGGACCGCAGCCATCCATGTGGGTGGTTTCGGGCCGTGGTGGCTGAGCGTGGGCGTTAAGTTGCCCACTGTGAAACGATTCGCGTGGGTTGTCGCGTTAGCTCTGGTGGCGGGATTGTCGGTGCCCTCCCCGGCGATGGCGGTGGGACGGTCGCCGGGGGAGTGCGCCGTGAGCCTGGACTGCACGGCGGCCGAGCTGGACCGGATGGGCATGGGGGAGCGGTTGGAGTTCCTGCGCCTGGTGCAGAGCGGTCCGGCGGCCGGGTTGGGCGCCGCGGACCGGTGGCGCAACATCGAGGGCGTCCTGTCCTTCTTCCGCGATCGCGGGCTGGGCGCGCCCGGGACGTGGGTCTCGCACGTCGACGCGGCGATCCTGGAAGGCATCGAACGCGGTGTCGCGATCGCGCTCGGCCGGTCGACCGACGGCTTCGGCAACCCGGGTTCGGTGCGGTGGGCGGACTACCTGACCCGGTTGCACCGCGGTGAGCTGACCGTCCGCAACGTCCACGACCGGGCGTGGAGCGAGGCCGAGCAGGCGTCGACCGAGCACGGTGTCGCGGTGGCCGAGCAGCGGTTCGGGCTGCGGCCGACCGCGGTGGAGCGCCGGTTCTTCCTGTTCTCGGAGTTCTACCGGTGGGTGCTGCGCAACCGCCCGGTGGTGCTCGACCTGCTGCTCGTCCACGGCGTGCTGCTGAACCCGGTGCTGGTCGTGCGGCGGGTGCCGTTCCTGGACTGGTTCACCGACGTGCGCGAGTCGACGCCGTCCCACAAGGGATCGGAGATGGCCTACGCCTACGCGCAGCTCGACCCGGTGCACGGGGCGTTCAGCACCGTGGAGCTGGTGCTCGCCTACATCCCGGAGCTCTTCGAGGAGTTCCAGGTCGCGCACCCCCGCGGCTGACCTGACCTGACCTGATCAGGTCTGACCGCACCGGACCTGACCGCACCTGGCCGGGCCGGACCTGATCGGGCCCGGCCCGGCCAGGTCCGACTACCGGACCCGGTCGAGCGCGGTCGCGATCACCTCTGCGCTGTCCACCAGCAACGCCTCCGCCGCGGTGCGTCCCGTCGCGGCCAGGTAGGCGTCGACGAGCCGGTTGCCCGCGGCGTAGCCCGCCCCGGTCGGCAGCCCGACCGGGGTCGCGCCGTACCGGACGGCGGCCTCGTCACCGTGCACCCACGCGGTGAAGTTCCGCATCCCGGTCACGTCCAGGCCGGAGACGACCTTGGCGAACACCGCGTCGTCGTGCAGGTGCGGCACGCCGATGCGGGCGTACCCGAGCTCGTCGCCGTGCAGCTGCCGGGCGAACGCGTCCGCCAGCCCCTCGGACACCACGTGCTCGCCCACCGTCACCGTCTCCGGATCCCACCTGACGGCGTCGGGACCGTAGCGGAGGTTGTGGTTGAGCTCGTGCACCGCCGTCGCCTCCAGCCGCGCCAGGTTCTCCGGGTAGGGCCAGAAGTTCAGGAACACGTACCCGGACACGCTGCCGTTCCCCGTCATGCCCAGGTTCGGGCCCATGAAGTGCGCGTCACCGGGATCACCGAGGACGACGAGCACGGTGATGTCCGGCACGGTGATGTCCGGGGTCGCGGCGAGCTGCACGGCGAGGGCGTCGTCGAGCGCGCGCTTGATCCGGGTCCACGCGTCGGCGTCGTGCAACGCATCCAAGGCCTCCAGGCACCGCTCCTCGTCCCGGTCGAGCGGGAACCCCGAGCCCATCCGGTGCATCGCGACCAGGTCGACCTCGCCCGGGAAGTACCGGTACATGCCCGCGGCGGGTGCCAGCACGGCCTCCAGGAGCGCCGGGCGGTCGGCGCGCGGCGACCGGAGGATCTCGCGCATGGCGGGGTAGGTGTCGAGGACCGTGATCGTCATGCCGGCCGACGTTAACCCTTCCAGCGGCTGGAACTTCAAGTCGTGCGCGAGGGGGAGCTGTCCCGCACGCGAGACGGGAGCGAACCGCTTCCGGGCGTGGTGATCGCCGTCGGTCACGGCCCTTGCTCCACCAGGTCACTTGGTGCTCAGGGTTCGGGCGAAGCGGATCACCGTCGGACGAGCAGGTCCCGGGCGTGGTCGCGGAAGGCCGCGGTGGCCGGGTGGGTCGCCGTCCGCGGCCAGACCATCCGCACCGCCACGGGGGCGACGTCGGTGATCGGCAGGTAGCGGACGCCGGGATGGGGGTGGGTGTGCGCGGTCGCCTCCGCGGTGACGCCGACCGCGTCACCGGTGGCGATGGCGGTGAGCCAGTCGTCGGTGTTGGCGACGTCGAGCGTGTCGGGGCGGCGCCCGGTGGGCCACAGCGCGACGCTGGAGCTGCACGCGGTGGCGCAGAACGCGACCGGACGGTCGGCGAGATCGCCCAACCGAACGCTCGCGACCTGCGCGAACGGGTGATCCTCCGGCACGGCGGCCACGCGGGGTTCGCGGTAGAGGTCGAAGGCCTCCAGCCCGCTGTCGGGCATCGGCGGTGAGCGCACGAACGCCACGTCGACCTCGCCGCGGCGCAGCGCGGGTTCGGGGTCGTCCAGCCGGTGCGCCCGCACCTCCACGTCCGGCCGAGCCAGCCGCCAGGCGCGCAGCAACGGCACCGTGTGACGGCCGAGCGCGGCCCAGGCGAACCCGACGCGCAGCGCCCGCGACCCGGCGGTGACCTCGGCCAACGCGTCGTCCACCTGGTTGAGGATGCGGTTGGCGTGCTCCAGCAGCCGGGTGCCCGCCTCGGTCAGCGCCAGGCTGCGGGTCGTGCGCTCGACCAGGCGCGTGCCGAGCCTGCTCTCCAGCTGCTCCAGGGTGCGGGAGAGCGCGGGCTGGCTGACGTGCAGCACGGCTGCGGCCGCGGTGATGGTGCCCTCGTTGCCGATCGCGGCCAGGGCGCGCAGGTGGCGCAGCTCCACATTCATCACCGACAAGCATAAGTGCTGCGCAAACGGCATTTCACGCGGACGTCCGGTGGCCATAGCGTGGCGGGCATGAAGATTGTTCTCATCGGCGCGGGCGGCAAGCTCGGCGCGGCCGTCCACACCGCGCTGACCGGACGCGGGCACGAGGTCGTCACGGTCGGGCGCTCCGGCGGCGACCTGCGCCACGACATCGCGGACCCGGAGCAGACGGCCCGGATGTACGAGCGGGTCGGCCCGGTCGACGCGGTCGTGAGCGCGGCGGGCGACGTGCCGTGGAAGAGGATCACCGAGATGAGCCCGCAGGACTACCAGGACGCGTTCCGCGGGAAGGTGCTGAGCCAGGTCGAACTCGTCCGCCAGGGCATCCCGCTGGTGGCGGAACGGGGATCGTTCACGCTGATCACGGGCGTGCTGGCGCGTGAGCCGGTGCCGACCGGCAGCGCGGCGTCGATGGCCAACGGCGCGGTGGAGTCGTTCGTGCGGGCGGCGGCCATCGAGATCGCCCCGCAGCGCATCAACGCGGTCAGCCCGACCGTGTTCACCGAGAGCCTCGCGGACTACGGCGACTTCTTCCCCGGCATGGAGCCGGTCGACCTGGCCAAGGTCGCCCAGGCCTACATCCGCTCGGTCGAAGGCGCGCAGACCGGACAGGTCTACTCGCTGTAGCACCGGGCCGGAGCCCGGCGCGTGGTCGCCCGCGCCGGGCTCGACGGTGTCGACCCGCACCTTCGGCGCGAGGGCGGTGTCGACCCGCAACTTCGGCGCGAAGACGACGGCGCGGCCGTGCGGTCACCGGGTGACGGGCACGGCCCGTCACCCGGTGACCGCGGTACAGGTCCGTTCAGCTCTTCCCGATGTTGCGCAGGGTCGCCACCACCCCGTCCTCGTCGATCCGGCGCACCGAGTCCGCCAGCAGCGCGCGGAACACGCGCGACTCGCGCAGTGGCAGGGGCAGCGTGAGCGCGGGGAAGCCCTGCTGGTGCAGGAAACCCGCGACCGCCAGGCAGATCAGGCGCGGTTCGACACCCGTGATCAGCAGGTCCACCGCCGGGTCGAGCAGGCGCTGCGGCAGCTTGCGCGCCGCGTCGCGGGCGATCTGGTCGAGCCGGTGGGTGATCCGCGGGTTGGCCAGCCGGGTCAGCAGGGCCTCGACCTCCGCGTCGTCCGGGCCCGTGCCGAAGCGGCCCAGCGAGGGACCGGTCTCGGTGCGCAACAGGAGTTCGGCGTACCGCGCGAACTCGGGGCGCCCCAGGGCGTCGGCGGTGCTCGTGAGGCCGGCGAGCAGGCCGAGGTGGGCGAGCGCCGAGTGGGTGCCGTTGACCAGGCGCAGCTTCGCGGCCTGGTGCGGCGCGATGTCGGGCACCAGTTGCGCGCCCACCGCGTCCCAGGCGGGCCGCCCGGCCACGAAGTCGTCCTCCACCACCCACCGGCGGTGCGGCTCGCCGACGACCGCGGCGCGGTCCTCCAGGCCCAGCACCTCGGCCACGCGCGCGAGGTCGGCGTCGGTGGTGGCGGGCACGATCTGGTCCACCACGCTGGACGGGAACCGCACGTGCTCGTCCACCCAGTCCACGAGGTCGTGCTCGCCCCGGTGGGCGCAGAACTCGCGCACCAGGCGGCCGAGCAGGCGGCCGTTGTCGGGCAGGTTGTCGCAGGAGACGACGGTCAGCCCCGGGTGCCCGCGCTCGCGGCGCAGGCGCAGGCCGCCGACCAGCTGCCCGACCGGCGTGCGCGGCGGCCCGCCGGCGAGGTCGGCCGCCACGTCCGGGTCGTCGGCGCGCAACCGCCCGGTGGCCGGGTCGTGCCGGTACCCGGCCTCGGTGACGGTCAGCGTCACCACGCGGGTGTCCGGCTCGGACAGCACGGTCGCCAGCCGCTCGGCCTGCTGGACGGCCAGCAGCACCTCCCGCACGCTGCCGACCACGCGCAGCCGGTCGCCCGCGGCGCTGCGCTCGGTGACGGTGAACAGGTGGTCCTGCTCGACCAGCGCGTCGCACAGCCGCCCGTTGCGCTGCGCCACCGCGCAGATGCCCCACGCACCGGGCTCGACCCGCAAGGCCTCCTGCGTCAGCACCGCCTGGTGTGCCCGGTGGAACGCGCCGAGTCCGATGTGGACGATGCCGACCGCCGCGCTCGGCAGGTCGGCGGCCAACCACCCGGGCAGCCGGTCCGCCGACAGGCGGGGGCGGCTCACCGCGGCGCCACCCCGGCCACGTCGGCGGCCGCGATGTCGACGTCCTTGCCCTCCGCCGACAGTAGGAACGCCACGAACGACACGGCCGCGGTGCCGATCATCCACAGCGCCACCGGCCAGCCCTCCCCGCCCGCACGGGCCACCAGCGCGGCCGCCACCAGCGGTGAGAACCCGGCCAGCGCCGCGCCGATCTCGCGGGACGCGGCGAACCCGGTGTAGCGGACCCGCGCGCCGAACAGCTCGGCGTAGAAGGCGGGCTGCACGGCGATCATCGGTGCCAGGCCGAACGCGGTCGCCACGACCAGCGCCACCCAGATCAGCACCGGCTCCCGCGTGTCGAGCAGCAGGACGAACGGGAACGCGAACGCTGCGGTGAACACCACGCTGAACAGGTTGAGCGGACGCCGCCCGATCCGGTCGGACAACGCGCCGTACACCGGTTGCAGCACGATCACCACCACGCCGAACGCCACCACGCCGGTGAGGCCCACCCAACGCGGCAACGCCAGGTTCTTGGTGATGTAGGCGAGGCTGTAGGTGGCGTAGATGTAGACGATCGCGGTGTCGCAGACGTGCGCGCCGATGCCGATCCCGAAGTTGCGCGGGTAGCGGCGCAGCGCGTCGAGCACGGGCAGCTTCACGGCGGTCCGCTGCTCGGCCATGCGCTGGAACACCGGCGACTCGTCCACCCGCAACCGCACGTACAACGCCACGGCGATCAGCACGAAGCTGAACAGGAACGGGATGCGCCACGCCCAGTCCAGCACCACCTGCCGGGGCAGCAGTTCCACCAGCAGGAACACCACCGTGCCCGACAGCAGGCCGAGCTGGACACCGGTCTGCGCGAAGGAGGTGAAGAAGCCCCGCCTGCGCGGCGGCGCGTGCTCGGCCAGCAGCGTGGACGCGCCACCGAACTCCGCGCCCGCGCCGAGGCCCTGGCACATCCGCAGCACGGTCAGCAGGATCGGCGCGGCGACGCCGATCGAGTCGTAGGTCGGCAGCAGGCCGATCAGCCCGGTCGAGACACCCATGACCAGGGTGGTGAGCACCAGAGTGGACCGGCGGCCGATGCGGTCGCCGAGGTGGCCGAACAGGAAACCGCCCAGGGGTCGGACCGCGAAGCCGACGCCGAAGGTGGCGAAACCGACGATCGCGCCCGTCGCCGGGTCCTCGGTGACGAAGAACAGCTCGTTGAACACCAGGGTCACGGCGAAGCCGTAGATGAAGAAGTCGTACCACTCCAACGCGGTGCCCACCACGGACGCGCCCACGACGCGGCGCAGCCGCTTCCCGCCGGTGGGTCCGTGCCCCGCGCGGTGTTCGGCCGCGGTGCCCTCGGCGGCTCCGGTCATGTCCTTCCCTCCTTCGGGTCGAGCAGGCCGTGCAACTCGCGCCAGGTCTCCTCGGGCATCGGGATGCCGTCGCGCAGGCGGGCGCGGCGGGTGCGCGCCTCCGGCTCGCCCGGCACCAGCACCTCGCGGCTCCCCTCGGCGGGCGGGGTGCGGGTCAGCTCGCGGCAGAACAGCTCGGCCTGCTCGCGGAACCGCTCGACCGGGGTGAGCGCGCCGATGTCCACGGCCATCAGCACGGTGCCGAACCCGCCGCCGTAGCCGGGGAGGCTGCCGATGCCCATGCCGGTGAGCAGGCCGCCGACCACCTCGATCAGCACGCTGAGGCCGTAGCCCTTGTGCCCGCCGAACGGCAGCAGCGCCCCGCCCGCGTAGAAGTCGTCGGGGTCGGTGCTCGGTCGGCCCCGCTGGTCCAGCACCAGGCCCTCGGGCACGTGCTCACCGCGGTCGCGGGCCACCGCCAGCTTGCCCTCGGCGACGCCCGAGGTGGCCCAGTCGACCACGATCGGCGGTCGTCCCGACGCCCGCGGCGCGGCCCAGGCGAGCGGGTTGGTGCCCAGCCGTCGCGCTCGGCCGCCGTGCGGTGCGACGGTGGCGTCGGCGTTGCCGAACGCGAGCGCGACCAGGTCGTGCTCGGCCAGGAAGCCGACGTACTCGCCCAACCTGCCGACGTGGTTGCAGTCCTGGATCACCGCGACGCCGCTGCCGTGCGTGCGGGTCAGCGCGCGCAGCTCGTGGCTCGCGACCCCGGCCGCGATCCGACCCAGGGCGCGGTTGCCGCGGACCACGACCGTGCCGGGGCGCGGGTGGTCGACCCCGGGACGGGCGCGGGGGTCGATCCGGCCGTCCCGGATGCGGGCGACGTAGTCGAGCAGCCGGCGCACGCCGTGCGAGTCGTGGCCGGTCAGGTTCGACTCGACCAGCGATCCCGCGACGGTCTTGGCGTCCACGAGGGTCGTCCCGGCGTCGAGCAGGATGCGGACCGCGAGCTTCACGAGCCGGCTCGACGTCACCTTCATCTGTTCCGTCTGACGGAATGGCGTTCCATCCACGTCCTCCACCATGACATGGTTCGCCCGCTTTGTGAAGCGAGTCACAGGGTGGTCCGGTTCAGTGCGCGCCGAGTGCGCGTGACATCTCGGCGGCCGCGCGCACCACCAGTTCCGGCAGGTCGCGGGGCGCCTCGGCGAGGTCGACCAGCGCCGCCGCCGACACCCCGCCGACCACCTCGCCGCCGTGGTCGAACACGGCCGCGCCGATCGCGCGCACCCCGGCCTCGTTCTCCTCGTGGTCCTCGGCGTAACCGCGCTCGCGGACGACGGCCAACTCGGCCAGCAGGGCGTCCTGGTCGGTGATCGTGCGCCCGGTGCGGGCGGGCAGGCCCGTGCGTCGGACGAGCGCCCGGACCTCGTCGTCGGCCAGGGCGGCCAGGATCGCCTTGCCGATGGACGTGCAGTGCAGGCGCAGGCTCATGCCGACGCGCGAGGCCAGGTGGTAGGGCCGCGCGCCTTCCAGCTTGGCCACGTACACCGCCTCGTCGCCGGACAGCAACGCGAGGTGGACCGTCCACCCGGTCCGCTCCTGGAGGTCGCGCAGCGTGGGGCGGAGGTGCTCGGCGACGTCGAGGCGCTGGAGGAACCGGCCGGCCAGGCTGAGGATGCGCGGGCCGCCGAGGTAGCCGCCGCGGCCGTCGGCGCGGGCGAAACCCCGCCGGACGAGGGTCTGGAGGATCCGGTGGACGGTCGGCTTGGGCAGGCCGGAGGCGTCGGCGATGTCGGCGATGCGCGAGTGGTCGGCCAGCGCCTCCAGGACGCTGAGCGTCTTCTCGGCCGCGGACAGCGGGGCGTCGCCACTCATGGGCCTCAATGTAGGCCAGGTTCGATCATCACCACCCGCGGAACCGGCCCCGACGCGCGCGGTGCGAACCTGGTCCGGGCAGGGAGCGCGTGAGCGGACCTGGTCAGACCGGGGTCTGCGGTGCCTGGTCCGGATCGCCGTGCCGGTCGCGCGCCGCGCGCACCCGCAGGCGGTCCAGCAGGGTGATGGCCGGCGTCGCGGTGGTCCCGTGGAGCAGGATCGAGCCGATCACCACCAGGCCGACCACCCGCCAGATCGCGTCCGGGTCGGCGAACTGCCCGTGCTGCAGCGCGTACGCGACGTAGAACAGCGATCCCACACCCCGCACGCCGAAGAACGAGATGACGGCCCGCTCACGCGGCCCCGTCTTGCCGCGCGCCAACCCGAGCAGCCCGGTCGCCGGTCGCACCACGAGCAGCACCACCAACGCCACCAGCACCTCGCGCCACCCGGTGCCCGCCAGCAGGCCGGTGACGGCCGCGCCGCCGAGCAGGAAGATGATCAGCACCGTGAGCATGCGCTCGACCTGCTCGACGTACTGGTGCAGCACGCGGTGGTAGCCGTGCGACCGCTCGCCCGCCCTGATGGTGCAGGCGCACACGAAGACCGCGACGAAGCCGTACCCCTGGGCCAGCTCGGTGAGGCCGTAGGCCAGGAAGGTGGCGGCGAGCGCGACGAAACCCTCGGCGTGCTCGGCCAGGCGGAACTTCTCCGACGGCGCGTCGAAGAACAGCTTGCGCAACGCCCACCCGGTGACCAACCCGACCAGGACGCCGCACACCAGCCGCCACACCAGGTCCACCGCGAACCACTGCGGCAGCCAGGCGTCCGGCGCCGCGCCGACGATGCCGATGGCCACGGCGGCGTAGGTGAAGGGGAACGCCAGCCCGTCGTTGAGCCCGGCCTCGGAGGTCAGCGCGAACCGGGCCTCGTCCTCGCCCGCGCGGGGGTCGTCCGGGTTCGCCGCGGGCTCGGCCACCTGCACCTCGTTGGCCAGCACGGGGTCCGTGGGCGCCAGCGCCGCCGCCAGCAGCACGCAGGACGCCAGGCCCCAGCCCAGCGCGCCCCAGCCGAGCAGTCCGACGGCGAGCATGGACAGGGGCATCGTGATGCCCAGCAGCCGCCAGGTCGTGGACCAGCGGCGCAGGCCGACCGGCCGGTTGAGCGCCAGACCGGCGCCCATCAGGGAGATGATCACGCACAGCTCGGTGAGGTGCACCGTGATCCCGCCGTACCGGACCGGATCGGGGTCGGGCAGCGGGTCGACGGCGGTGAACGCGACCGCACCGGCCGCCAGGAACACCATCGGCAGCGAGATCGGCGCCCTGCGCAGGATGCGGGGCAACAGCGCGGCCAGGAGGGTCGCGACGCCGATGCCCGCGTAGACCACGGGACCCGGACCCACCAGGCGAGCTCCTCTCCGTCCGCGGGCCGAACCGGAGTTCGGCTGCGGCTAGGAGCCAGATACCCCCATCGGTCGGCGCTAACCCCTCGGCGGCCCCGTGACCACTCCTAGCGCGACTGGAGGGCGTCCACCGCGACGGCCTGGGCGATCACCACGCGGCGGTCGACGTAGGGGTCGGCGATCTGGATCAGGTAGTGGTCACGCACCCAGGTCTTCTTGTCCACGCTGAACACCGGCACGCCGTCGCGGACGAAGTCGAAGTGGTAGCGGAACGGGAACGGGATGTTGTTGACGAACGGCAGGAAGCCCCACAGGCGGCGCAGGATCGCGATGCCCGCGTTGCGCTCGCTGCCGGTGGCCGTCGGCGCGCCCTGCTGGTCGAGGTGCCAGGTGGAGTTGGTCAGCGACTTGCCGAAGTCCTTGCGGAACCGCCCGATGGGCTGCCCGTTGCCGTCGGTCACGTCGTAACCGCTGCCGAGGTCGATCACCTTGCGCGCGCGGAAGCCGGCGAGCACCTGGTTCTTGCCGGCGTCGGTGTAGATGGTCACCTGTTCCTTGAAGGCCATCCGCTTCTGCTCGACGAAGGCCACGAGCTGACCCGGCTCACCGCCGTTGTCGGCGAAGACCTCGTAGCGGTTCACCATCAAGGTGACCTTCTGGTGCATGTGCAGCACGTTCGTCGCTTGCGTGAGCATCGTCGTCCCCCTGGGTCCGGTGGGACCGCAGTGTCCCACCCGATCGGGTGAAGATCACCACTGGGACCACCCGCTGTCGGGCCGGACCACGACGTCGGCGGCAGGCCGGGGCGCGGGGTGCGCCCGACCTGCCGCCGCGGCCTGGTCGATCAGGCGGCCTGCGCCCTGGTGTAGAGGTTCTGGGCGTCGGCGCCGAAGTACGGGCCGAACATCCAGTTCGGGAACAGGTTGATCTTGTAGCTGTTCACGGAGTTGATCGTGCCGGTGCCGGTGGCCTCGGAGAACGCCCGGAACCACGGGCCGCCGCTGGAGCCGCCGGTCATGTTGCACGTCATGCCGATGCCGTTGCTGAGGAAGGCGTTGAACGTCCGCCCGCTGCAGTAGATGAGCTTCGTGCCGTCGTACGGCGCGGCCGCGGGGTAGCCGAAGGCGTAGGTGTTGTCGGCGCGCGGCAGGTTGAACGCGATGCCCTGCGCTCCGACGACGTCGGTGAGGGAGCGGCCGTTCAGCTGGCCGACGACGATGGCGCCGATGTCGTAGTTGATGTCCTCACTGGCGTCCCACTGCGGGGTGGCCAGGGTGGAACGGGCGTTCCACGTGCCGTAGGGGGCGTTCCCGTTGTCGTAGGCCGGCACGAACGCCACGTTGGTGTGGTACGCGCCGTCGAGCTTGACGCAGTGGCCGGCCGTGATGACCGTGCTCTTGTTCGCGCTGGTGACGGCGTTGCCGCTGCACGAGGCGTTGCGGCCCTGGTAGGTGAAGAACACGCGACCGGCGGTCGCCACGACGGCGCCGCCGCCGGTCCACGCGCTGCCGCCGTTGGGGAAGGCCATCGGCGCGATGGTGGTGGGCTCGCCGGTCGGGACGGTGGCGCGCGGTGCGAAGGGCGAGGCGGTGCGGATGTCCAGTGGAACGGCGGCGCGCATCCGGTCCGGTGTCCAGTAGGTTCCGGGTGCGTCCGCCTGTGCCGCCGGGGCGACGGTGATCAGCGACAACGCCAACGCGCTCGCCAGGGTGAGCAGTCTTGTCACAGCACGGTTCATGATCTTCCACCTTTCGTGGGTCGATCAATGGCAGGGGACCGTGAGGTGAAAGTTACTCAGCGCAACGCCCGACCGTTTCCGGCGAACGGGTGAGAAATCTTCGCGTCCGCCGGCCCCTCAGCCTCGTCCGGCGTGCGACACGACCCGGGCCACGGTTTCGGCGCCGTCGATCATCCTGGTCGCCATGAGTTTCCCGGTGGACGCCCTGGTGGCCGTGCCGGGTACCGGGTGCCGGTCCAGCAGGTCGCGCAGACCGGTGGCGAACTCGGCCGTGGACGGCCGTCGGTCGGGGTCGAAGCTCAACGACCGCTCGATCAACTGGCGCCACGCACTCAGACCCGCCCCGGTCAGGCCGTCGGCGACGTACAGCGACGGGCTGTGGAAGAGGTCGACCTCGCCGGGCATGGTCGTGCCGCGGGGCGTCCGGTACTTGCGCACCTCGCCGACGATCTCCCCGCCGAGGACCTGCACCGCCATCACCGCCAGCGGGTAGACATCGGCGGCGGGGTGGACCTGCTCACCCCGGACCTGCTCGGGCGCCGACCAGTCCGGGGTCCACCCCGGCGCCGGGATGCCAGCCTCCACGTCGAACGAGTCGATCAACGTGACGCCGGACTTCAGCAGCAGCACGTTGTCCGGCTTGATGTCGCCGTGCACGACACCGTGCGAGTGCAGCCGGTGCACCTCGTCGGCGACGTCGGCGAGCGTCGCCATCAGCGACATCCGGTCCGTGCGCAGGGCCGTGCTCGCGTCGAGGCTGCCGTCCGAGCGGGTGATGCGCTTGTGCAGTCGGTCGACCAGGAACAGCTCAGCCTCGTCCACGGGGCACTCGTCGACACCGTCCAGCACCAGGCGGGTGTTCGGCAGCGACCCGATGACGCTCTCGCACCAGAACGGCCGCCACTCGACCACGTGGCTCCCGCTCCGGCCGACCGAGTGGGTCGTGCCGGTCTCCGGGTCGACTGCCAGGAAGCGGTTCCGCCCGCCGGTGGACTGCAGGGCGGGGCCGATCGAGCGGCTCAACCGCTGCACGGTGCCCCGGTACAAGGTGCCCCGGTGGGGCTGGATGGTGGTGCGGGGCCACTCGTCGGTCCCCAGGAAGCGGCCGTGGGCCGCGAGGAAGCGCACCGAGTTCCGCTGGAGGGGCGCCACCGCGCTCCTCGGCTCCGACTGGGAACCGTCGAGGAACCCCGACAGCACCGAGGTGAACGGGCCGGTCAGGGTGAACGGGGTGACGTAGAGAGGCCGCTGCTCACCGTCCCGCATGCGCACGAGGTGCAGGTCGCGCGCCGCCCACGTCCTGGTGGCGTGCTCGGTCAGCGACTCGCGGAACGACTCCAGCAGGTCGTCCGGTGCGGTTCCGTCGGGTGCGGACACCGCGTCGCGGAGGTACTGGAACGGCTTGTACAGGTCACGGCTGCGGAACACCTCCAGCACCAGCGGCAGGTCGTCCTCGGCCGTGCCGACGGACACCAGCACGTCCGGGTCGACGGTCAGCCGTGACGGCGTGGACACCGGTCGGACGGTGCCCGCGAACCTCGGCCCCCGCTCGACGCCCGACGTGCGGGACAGCAGGTGCGCGAGGGACTGGGTCACCTGGAAGGCGAGTTCCTGCGGCGTCCGGAAGTGCTTGCGGGTCACCTGCGCCTCGACGCGCGACTTGAACCGCCGCAGCCGTTCCGCGGCCTCCCACTCGATGTCGTGGGGCGGCCAGGGCAACTGCTCGTCCACGAAGAACGCCAGCACGGGCACGCCCGCGTCGCGTGCGGCCCGGTACTCCAGTTCGACCACGCTGTGCTCGCCGCCGTCGGGCACGCTGCCGTAGCGGTGGGCCAGGAGCAGGATGAACACGTCCGACTGCCGCACCCGGTCCACCGAGTGGAGCGCGGTGTCCCGACCGTCCGCGGGCCACGTCCGCATGTCGTCGGCCTGCAGGTCCAAGCCCCTGATCGCCTCGCTGACCGCCTGCCGGTAGTCCAAGAGGTCGCCGTAGGTGGAGGAGATGAAGACGCGCGAGGGCGGCACGGCGGCGATTGTCGCACGCACGATCGACTCCGACCCCGGAGTTGCCCGCTCTGCGCCTCTCGCCGGGATGTCGGCGGCGAAGCGCGTTTCCCGCCGGCCCGACCACGGTGGAACGGTCGACCTGGTGGAACGCGGCCTGGCGAACCGGCGGCCGGCCGTCCGCACCCTCCGGGCGGCCACGGGTTTGTGGTCGGTGGGGACGGGGCACCTCATGGTGTCCGGAGCCCCGACCGGAGGGTGTGGCGTGTCGCTTCCTGTCAGTGACGAGCTGTTGGCCGGCCGGTACGAGCTGGCCGGGACGCTGGGTGTCGGCGGGATGGCCGAGGTGCGGCACGGGTGGGACACCGTGTTGCAGCGGGCCGTCGCGGTGAAGCTGTTCCATCCCACCGCGGACGTCGACGCGGGCCGGCGCTTCGACAACGAGGCGCGCACGCTGGCCCGGCTGTCGCATCCCGGACTGGTCTCCGTGTACGACGCGGGGAGCAGCGGCGGCACCGCGTTCGTGGTCCTGCGGTTGGTCGAGGGAGGCACGTTGCGCGCCCGGATCGCGGACGGGCCGCTGTCGGTGGCGGAGGTGCGGGCGTTGGGCGCGCGGTTGGCCGACGCGTTGGCCTACGTGCACGACCAGGACGTGGTGCACCGGGACGTGAAGCCGTCCAACATCCTGCTCGACGGCGACGGGACGCCCTACCTGGCCGACTTCGGGCTGGCGCACCTGGGCGGCAGCACCCGGTTCACCCGCACCGACCAGCTGGTGGGCACGGCGGCCTACCTGTCGCCGGAACAGGTCCGCGGCCGCGAGATCGGCCCGCCCTCCGACGTCTACTCGCTCGGGTTGGTGCTGCTGGAGTGCCTGACCGGTCGCCGTGAGTACCACGGCGGTGACGTCGAGTCCGCGGTCGCCCGGCTGCACCGGCCGCCGACCGTGCCGGACGACCTCCCCGCCGACCTGGTGCGCCTGCTGTCGTTGATGACCTCCCTGTCGGTCCGCCGCCGACCGACCGCCCGCGACTGCGCCCACGTGCTGCGGACCGGTGAGCTGCCCGTCGACGAGGACGAGCCGACCCTCGTCGCCGTGCCGCGTCCGCGCCGGGAACCGCCGGTGAAGGCGCTCGTCGCCTCGGCCGCCGGGCTGGTGGGCGCGCTCGGGATCGCCTGGGCGGTGTCGTCCGGTTCCGCCCCGGCCGCGTCCGACCAGAACCCCACGCCGGCCGTCGTCCAGGGCACGTCCGCGACGTCGACGCCGAGCCCTTCCGTGCAGGCCGCGACCAGCGCGGCGACCACGACCGCCGCGGTCGTCGCGGAGGAGCAGGCGGCGGGCAACGAGAGACCGGCGCCCGGCCCGGCCAAGTCCGGGAAGGGGAAGGACAAGGCGGGCAAGGGCAAACCCTGAGCCGGCCGCCACCGGTCCGCGCGCTCGTGGAACCCTGTGGCCTTGATCCGCGTCGGTCCTGCAGTGGTGGCGTGGCGGACCGGGGGAGTCATGGCGGAGGCGTTCGGGCCTTATCGTGTCGGTGAGCTGGTGGGGCGCGGGGGCATGGGCGAGGTGCACCGGGCCTACGACACGGCGCACGACCGCCTGGTGGCGTTGAAGCGGCTCTCCGCCGTGCACAACGACGACGAGGACTTCCGCGCCCGGTTCCGGCGTGAGTCGCGGATCGCGGCACGGTTGCGTGAACCCCACGTCATCCCGATCCACGCCTTCGGTGAGATCGACGGCCGGCTCTACCTGGACATGCGGCTGGTGGAGGGGCGGGACCTGGCGGCGGTCGTCGAGGAGGGTCCGCTGGACCCGGCGCGGGCCGTGCGGATCATCGCCCAGGTCGCCGGGGCGCTCGACGCCGCGCACGCGGACGACCTGGTGCACCGGGACGTGAAGCCGTCGAACATCCTGGTCACCCCGGACGACTTCGTGTACCTGGTGGACTTCGGCATCGCGCGCAGCCTGCTGCCCGCCGGGACGCACCTGACCGCGTCCGGCGCGGTGATCGGGACCCTGGACTACATGGCGCCCGAGCGGTTCGGGGACGGGCACGTGGACGGCCGCGCGGACGTCTACGCCCTGGCCTGCGTGCTCCACGCGTGCGTCACCGGCAACCGCCCGTTCGAGGCGGACAGCGCCGCGGCCCTGCTCTGGGCGCACATCCAGCAGCCACCGCCCGCCGCCTCGGCGGCCAACCCCACCGTGCCGCGCGAGTTGGACGACGTGATCCGGCGCGGGATGGCCAAGGACCCGGCCCGACGCTTCCCGACCGCCGGGGCACTGGCGACCGCCGCGGCACAGGCGCTGACCGCCGCATCCTCCCCACCCGCGCCCGCGCCGCCGGCCCGCCCGCTGGCGGCACCCGCCTCGAACCCGGCAACCGGCTCGAACCCGATAGCCGGCTCGAACCCGGCAACCGGCCGGAGCCGCGCGGTCGATCCGCTGCCGGCGGTCGGTCAGCAGCTGGGGGTCGGCCCAGGTCCCGGAAGCCATCCGAATCCCGCGATCGGTCCCGCGCCCGTGCCCACGCCGGCCCGGACGGTCAACCCGGCGCCTCTGATCACCTCGGCTCCCGCGGCCAACCCGCGCTCGATGGCAGGTCCCCCGGCTCCCGCCAAGGCGTCGCCCGGTCGCAAGGCTCCGGTCGCGCCGATCGCCGCCGGGGCGGTGGCGGTGGTGCTCGTGGCGGTGGTGCTGGTCTGGTCGATGGACCTGCTGGGCAAGGGCCTGCTCTCGGGCTCGGCCACCGGGACCACGTCCACCGGGACGCCGAGCACGACCTCGCCCACCACCTCGACGTCCCCGACCACATCGACCTCTTCGAGCACGAGCACGAGCACGACCACGACCGCCGCCGTCGACGAGCAAGCCACCGTCCTGCTCGGACGGCTGCCGCAGGTCTACCGGGGCAACCCGACCTGCGCGCCGACCCCGTCGAGCGGCGCGGGTGTCGTGGCCACGGTCACGTGCACCAAGGCGAACCAGGAGCACTTCCGCTTCCCGCCCCCGGACCAGGCCGTGTTCCACCTGTTCACCGACCGGGCGGCGCAGGACGCGCACTTCCTGGCCGTGGTCGGGGCCAACGGGATCCCGAGGGACGACCAGTACGGCGGCTGCCGCCCCCTGACCCGGCCCGCGCACTACGCCTTGTACTACCGCAGCGTCAGCGGTCCGGTGCCCGGCGAGTACACGACCTGCTTCGTCGCCGACAACGTCGGCCAGCTGTGGTGGGTCGACACGGGCACGTCGACCACGGGCCTGCTGCGGTCGTCGTCGGCGCTCGACCCGGACCGGCTCGACCAGCTCGGCTACTGGTGGAACACGATGATCCTCACCCGGATGTCCTGAGGTCGGCGAGCTTGCGCGCCAGCACGGCCCGTTCACGCTCGTTGCCGCACAACCGCACGGCGTGCTCCAGCTCGGTGCGCGCCTCCTCGGCCCGTCCCAACCGGACGAGCAGCTCCCCGCGCACGCTGGGCAGCAGGTAAGAGTTCGCGAACGCGTCCGAACCCGCCAGCCCGTCCACGATCACCAGCGCCGCGGCCGGCCCGCGGGCCATCGACACCGCCACGGCCCGGTTGAGGTCGACCACCGGCGACGGCGCGAGCCGCCCGAGCGCCTCGTAGAGCAGCACGATGCGCTCCCAGTCCGTCTCCCGCACCGATGGCGCGACCGCGTGGCACTCGGCGATGGCGGCCTGCAGCCCGTAGGCGCCCAGACCGCGGCCGACCTTCTCGGCCCGGGCCAGCGCCGCACGCCCCCGGCGGATCGCGGCCAGGTCCCACCGGCGGCGGTCCTGGTGCTCCAGCAGCACGGGCTCGCCGTCCGGCCCGGTGCGGGCGGGGAAGCGCGCCGCCGTCAGTTCGAGCAACGCCAGCAGGCCGTGCACCTCGGGCTGGTCAGGCACCAGCCGGGCCAGCACGCGGGCGAGGCGCTGCGCCTCGCCCGCGAGGTCGAACCGGATCAGGTCGTCACCGGAGCTGGCCGTCGATCCCTCGGTGAAGATCACGTAGATCACGTTCAGCACCGAACCGAGCCGCGTGGTCCGCTCCTCGGCCGTCGGCACGGCGAACGGCACCCGGGCCGCGCCGAGCGTCTTCTTCGCCCGCGTGATCCGTGCCTGCGCGGTCGCCGTCGGCACCAGGCACGCCTTCGCGATCTCGTCGCTGGTCAGACCGCCGACCACGCGCAGCGTCAACGCCACCCTCGCCTCCCGCGACAGCACGGGGTGGCAGGAGACGAACATCAGCGCCAGCACGTCGTCGTCGATCCGGTCCGGGTCCCACAGCACGTCGCCGCCGTCCCGCGCGGGGTCGGCGGGTCCGCCGCCCGAGACGGCGCCGCCCTCGCCCAGCTCGTGCGCCAGGGCGGCGTACCTCTCGTCCAGGGCGGAACGCCGGCGGAACGCGTCGATCGCGCGCCGCCTGCCGACGGTGAGCAACCACGCCGCGGGGTTGCGGGGCACGCCGTCGCGCGGCCAGGTGACGAGCGCCTCGGCCAGCGCCTCCTGCGCCAGGTCCTCGGCCAGCGCGAAGTCGCCGGTGTAGCGCGCGAGCGCACCGACGATCCGCGCCGACTCGATCCGCCAGACGGCGGCGACGGCCCCGCGACCGGTGGGATCGGTCCGGGTCGACCCGCTCAGAGCTGCCCGGTCGCTTCCCGCCACGCCCGCTCCTTCTGGATCCACTCGTTGTCCTGCGGGAACTCGTCGATCGTGGTGACCCGGCGGATCTCGGTCTTGAAGCCGGGGCCGCTGATCGGGGACCGCCTGGCCCACTCGACGGCCTCCTCCTTCGACGCCACGTTCAGGATGTAGAACCCGTTGAACAGCTCCTTGGTCTCGCCGTACGGGCCGTCGGTGACCACCGGCGGCTCGGAGGAGTAGTCCACCACCACGCCCTCGGCGGCGTCGTCGAGCCCTTCCGCGGCGACCAGCACGCCGGCCCGGATCAGCTCCTCGTTGTACTTCCCGATCGTCTCCAGCATCTCGTCGAAGTCGATCTCCCCCATGCTCGCGAAGGCCTCGTCGCTGGCGCGCATGATCAGCATGTACTTCATCGGTTCGTCTCCCTGGCGTGGTCCGGGCCCCTCTCGGGCCCCTCTCGCCCCTAGGTCGAACGGGCCGAGCCGTGGATCGACAAGCCCGCCGAACTTTTTTCCGCGAGAGCGCGGGCAGCCTACTTCGGGGAGGTCGTGGGCGCGCCCGGGTGGCGCCGCCGCCAATCCCGAGCGCGCCACTCGGCTGCGGTACGCCCTGCGTGCGAGTGGTGAGCGGACAAGGTGCGGGTCCACGTGCGCGCCCGGACCTGAGCAGGATTCGTCGCGACCGACGGCCGGGCGAACTCACGGGAAAGCCCGCCGGTGTGCCCCTCACCTCGCTGTGAGGGGCACACCGGCGCGCGTCACGGGGTCCGGCAGGAGACCGTCGGTGCGGCCCACTGGCCGTTGGCCATCACGGTGAAGCCGAACGTGGTGCTCGCACCAGCGGCGAGGTTGCCGTTGCCGCTGGGCTTCATGGTCATCACGGTGCCGCTGGAGTCCCAGCTCGGCGTGCCGCTCCAGGTCGACGACACCCGCTGCGGCGAGGTGACCGTGACGGTGGCGGTCCAGCTGGTGATCGCGGACGAACCGGCCCTGATCGTCACCTCGCCGTTGAACCGGTCACCCCACTGCTGGCTCGTGCGGTAGCTCGCGGTGCAGGCGCCGGTGCCCGGCTGGGACGTGGTGGTCGTGGTCGTCGGACCGGTGGTCGGCGGGGTGTCCGTCGGTGCGACCGCCCGACCGGTCGACGGCGAGATCATGCCCGCGCACAAGCCGCGGCTCGCCAGGTTGGCGGCGATCTGCGGCACGGCGTTGATCGTCGTCTGGTAGCCGTCGTGCATCAGGATCACGCCGCCGTTCTGCAGCGTCGACGCGGCCTGCACGATCTGGGCGGTGCTCGCGCCGTTCCAGTCCTGGGAGTCGACGTTCCACAGCACCTCGGTGAGGCCGAACTGCGCCTCGACCGCCTTCAGCGTGCTGTTCGTCTCGCCGTAGGGCGGGCGGAACAGCTTGGGCGCGACGCCCGTCGCCGACTGGATGGCCTGCTGGGTCTGCGAGATCTCCGACTGCATCTGGGCCTGGCTCAGCTGCGTCATGTGCGGGTGCGACCAGCTGTGGTTCTCCACCCACATGCCGGCGTCGCGCTGGCTGCGCGCGAGCGCCTGGTTGGCGGTGACCTTGTTGCCCTGGTTGAAGAACGTGGCCCGCAGGCCTGCCGACCGCAGGGCGTTGAGCAGCGTGGTGGTCGTGCCCGCGATCGGGCCGTCGTCGTAGGTCAGGGCCACGTAACCGTTGGCGCAGTTGGCGTTGTTCGGCGGGGTGGTCGTCGTGGTGGTGGGGCCGGTGGTGGGTGCGGCGTTGAGGGCGTTGAGGGTGGAGGTGTAGGCGGGCTTCTTGTTGCCGGAGCCGTCGAAGAGGAGTGGGGTGCCGGAGGCGCGCCACGAGTCGCTGTCGCGGATGCCCCAGACGGTGATGCCGGTGCAGCGGGTGACGGCGAGGCAGGCTTGGACGACGCCCTGGTATTGCTGGGCCTGGGTCGAGCCGGATCCTTCGATGTCCAACTC
>NZ_JBFAQZ010000028.1:0-84465 GCF_040673975.1 Actinosynnema sp. NPDC050801
CACCCGCGACCCCGCCGAGACAGTCCGGATCGCACCGCACTACCGCACCGCCTCCGCCAACAAACAGCGCAAACCACTCTAAGTCACCGGTATTGGGCCTAGGCGACCTCTTCGAGTTCCCTGGGCTCCGCGGCCTTGGCCGCCTTGCGCCGCCGGCGCAGCACCACCACGACGCCGACCACGAGCGCGATGCCCATCAACGCCCACATGGCGCCGTTGAACACGGACTCGATGTACTTCGCCGACGCGCCCGCGGCCGAGCCGATGCCGATGTGCAGCGCCGACCAGCTCACCGCGCCCGCGATCGACGCGGGCAGGAACCTGCGGTACTCCAGCTTCGACGCGCCCGCCGACGCGGGCACCAGCGTCCGCACGACGGGCATGAACCGGGCGAAGAACACCGCCCACGCGCCACGCCTGCGCAGCAGCGCGCCCGCCTTGTCCCAGTGCTCCTGGCCGAGCTTGCGCACCACCCTGCTCTCCCTCAGCCGGTCGCCGTAGCGGCGGCCGAGGAAGTAGCCGATGCTGTCGCCCGCCACCGCGCACACCGACACCACCAGCCACATCACCAGGAACCGGGACGTGCTGGTGACCGTGGTGGCGGCCAGCAGCAGCGCGCTCTCCCCCGGCGCGATGAAGCCCACGCCGAGCGTGCACTCCGCCAACGTCAACGCGCCCGTCACCGCGAGCACGGCGGGCTGGGGCAGACCGGCGAGCCCCTCCAGGGCGTCGGTCAGCAAGGCCATGGTTCGTCCCCCTGTGGATCATGACAGCACCGGAGTGCAGGCTAGGGGGAGTCCACCGCACCGACGGCGCCGGGCACATCGGACCGAGGGCTGACCGGCCACCAGACCAAGGTCGTACGGGTCGGTGGTCGAAAGTCAGGGCGAGCACCTCAGGGCCCGAGCCGGGCCGCACGAACGGGGTTCGGCCGCGGTCGAGGCGGTTCGGCCGGGCCAGGCGGTTCGGCCGGGCCAGGCGGTTCGGCCGGCGTCGCGGGTTCGGCCCGGCCAAGCGGTTCGGCCCTGGCCAAGCGGTTCGGCCGGCGTCGCGGGTTCAGCCGGGGTCGGGGGTTCAGCCGGCACCGGGGTCAGCCGGCATCGGGGTCAGCCGGGGTCGGGGTCAGCCGGGGTCGGGTCAGGGCGAGTCGAGCGTTCCGTTGCGCGCGGTGCCGACGAATCGCGACCACTGCGCGATACCGAAGTCCAACTCGCCACCGGTTCGGTTCTTCGAATCACGCACACCGACCCCGTTCGGGCCGTGCGCTATTTCCACGCACTCCGGACCACTCGCGGACGACCTCGTGCTCTTGCGCCACTGGCGTTGCATGGGAGTTCACCTCGGGGTCAGGCGAGCTCGCGCGCGACCCGCCCGATCAGCGCTGATGACGCGGCCGGGTCGAGCGATTCGGCGCTGAGCCGAGCGAACATGTCGGAATACCCGGCGACGTCCGACGGCTGTTCCAAATAGACGTCGCCCCTCGGGCTTTCGATGTATACCACGGCCGGATCCGACTCCTCGGGGAACGCCAGGATCACGAACGGACCGTCCATCGCAGCGTGACCGCCCGCCTCGAAAGTGGCCACTTGAAGAGTGATGTTCGGCAGTTTTCCGACTTCGCCGAGTCGCCGCAGCTGCTCCGCCATCACCTCCCGGCCGCCCACCAGCCTCCGCAAGGCTGCCTCGTCGACCACCACGTGCAGGTGCAGCGGGTCGTCCTCCAGCAGCAGCGCCTGGCGGGCCTTGCGCAGCCGCACCCGGCGGTCCACCTCGGCCGGCTCGGCCCGCGGCAGCACGCCCCGGATCAACGCCCGGGTGTACGCCTCGCACTGGAGCAGGCCGGGCACCATGAGCCCCTGGTAGGTGCGCACCGACTCGGCGTCGGCCTCGAAGCCGACGTAGCGGCCCGGCGCGATGTCGCCGAACTCGTCCCACCACGCCCGCCGCCGCGCCTCGCGCGCCACCTGCACGAGCTCGTCCATCGTGGTCCGGTCGGCGCCGTAGGTGGAGAGCATGTCGCGGACGTCGCGCGGGGTGACGCCGACGCGGCCGGTCTCGATGCGGCTGATCTTGGACGCCGAGCACTCCAGCCGCCGCGCCACGTCCTCGATGGTGAGGTCGGCCGCCTCGCGCAGCCTGCGCAGCTCGCTGACCAACCGCCGCTTGCGCAACGTCGGGCTGCTGCCCCGTGGCATCCGCACACCTCCGTCGGCGACTCGTCCGGGCGACGCAGCCAGTCTGTGGCCGGGCGCGAACGGAGCAAAGATCCGTCATCCATTCGTGTAGTGCAACTTGCAGACGGCCGGACGCGGTCCCACGCTGCGTGCAGCACACCGCCACCAGAGAAGGAGCGCTGAAGGTGTCCACCACCGTCTTCAGCCAGCTCGACCGATCCCTCCACGAACACCTGGCCACGCTGGTCCGCCTGGCGGCGACCGGCGACGACGACACCGCGGTCGAGCTCGCCCGCTGCGAGCTGCCCCGCGTGGTGGCCGCCGTCAAGGTGCTGCTGGACGAGCACACCCCCGACGAGCACGGCCGCTGCCCGAAGTGCCGCACCCGCCGGTGGAGCCGCCGCCTCCCCTCGCCGTGCCGGGCGTACCTCGGCGCTCAGCTGGCGCTGACCGTGACGCCCGACGAGCCGTCCGGCAACCACCGCAGGCACCTGCGCAGCGTCGGTTAGCGCCCCGCGGACGAGCGGGGGCGCGTCCCCGCTCACGTCGGCGGCGCGCGTCCCCCGCAATCGAGCCCAGCGCCGCCCGACCCGATCCGGGCTCGGATCGAACCGGCCCCGCACCCCCGACCGGGGCCGGTGGTGAATGGCCGCCGCCCCCCGCAGACGGCGGCTCGGGCGCCGGGAAGTCGGCTTTCGCGCCTGATTTCCCGGCGACCGGAAAGCGCGGTCGCCGGGACCGGATCACGACCGACGCGACCTCGCGAGGGGCGACGCCCGCGGGGAGGCGACCGGGGTGGACCCCGACGGGCGCCGCCGTCCGGTGCGGAGCGGGTGGGTCAGACGCCCACCGGCTTGAGGCCGTCGCGCTCCGGGTCGACCAGGTAGACGCGGGCGGCGGAGATGTCGAAGTACATGCCGACGAGGCGCAGTGATCCGGTGGCCACGGCCTCGCGCACGCTGGGGTAGGCCAGCAGGTTGTCCAGCTGCTGGGCGACGTTCGCCACCGCCAGCCGCTCGACCGCCGGCAGGTCCGACTCCCCCGCGTGGAACCGGATGAGGCTCGGCTCGGCCGCCTTCAGCCACCGGTGCAGCTGCGTGCCCGGTCGGGTCGAGCCCTGCACGACCGCCTTCATCGCGCCGCAGTCCGAATGACCGCACACCGCGATCGTCTCGACGGCCAGCACCTCCACCGCGTACTCGATCGCCGCGCCGACGGAGTCGTCGCCGTCCGGCGGCACGAGGTTGCCGATGTTGCGCACGCAGAACAGGTCGCCCGGCCCGCTCGTGGTGATCAGGTTGGGCACCACGCGGGAGTCGGCGCAGGTGATGAACAGCTGCCGCGGGCGTTGGCCGCGCGAGGCGAGCTCCGCCAGGAACGGGCGGACCAGCGGCGCGGTGGTGCGCTCGAACTCGCGCATGCCGCGGATCATCGGGTCGGTGTCCGGGCGCGGCCTGGGCAGGGTGACGTGCCGGTGGCGCTGCCAGTGCGACCACGGCGCGAACCACCTCGGCAGCGGCGACAGCGGTGTCTTGCGCAGCGCCGGGATCCCCCGCCTGGCCTTGCTGAACCAGGTGTCGTGCACCTCGTCCACCTCGACGTGCCCGCCCAGCCGCTCGTAGCCGACGCGCCAGTCGTCGATCGCCTCGTACGCGCCGTGGTCGAGGAAGTCGATGTGCAGCTCCAGCACCACCCGCTGGCCCAACGGGATGGCGCGCAACCCGCGCACGAGCCGCCCGGCGCCGAGGAACACCAGCGAGCCGCGGATCACCACGCGCCAGGAGTCCGGCTCCTGCTCGATGCGCACCGAAGAGCGGGTCAGCCGGTGCAACGACCGCAGCGCCGCCGCCGCGACGCCCAGCAGCACGCCTTCCACCAACCCGAGCGCCACCACGCCCACCAGGGTGACCGCGTACGCGGAGAACTCGCCGTGCCGCCACAGCGCGCGCATCCGGCGCACGCTCACCAGCCGCACGCCCACCACCAGCAGCACACCGGCCAGCACGGCCAGCGGGATCAGCTCCAGCACCGAGCCCAGCGCGAGCACGAACACCGCGATCCACAGGCCGTGCAGCACGGTCGACGCACGGGTGCGCGCGCCGGCGGTGACGTTGGTGGAGCTGCGGACGATCACGCCGGTCACCGGCAGCCCGCCGAGCGCGCCCGCCACCGCGTTCGCCGTGCCCTGGGCGATCAGCTCGCGGTCGAGGTCCGCGCGCGGCCCGTCGTGCAGCTTGTCCACGGCGACGGCGGACAGCAGCGACTCGACGCTGGCCACCACGGCCACGGTCAGCACCGCGAACACGACCGCGCCGACGCTGCCGGACGGCACCTGCGGCAGCACGACCTGGCCGAGCGGGTCGTCGGGCAGGTCGACCCGCGCCACGTCGAGCCCGGTGGTGGCCAGCGTCGCCACCACCACCGCCACCAGCGGCGCGGGCACGACCGAGGCGCGCGGCACCCTGGGCCACAGCACCAGCGCCAGCACGGCGAGCGCGCCGACCAGCACGGCCGACCACCGCACGTCGATGTCGAAGAGGTTGCCGAGGTTGTCGAACACGGAGGTGGCCGCCGTGCCGCCGAGGACGACGGCGAGCTGGCCGACCGCGATGCTCACGCCGATGCCGGCGAGCATCCCGTGCACCACGGCGGGTGAGAGGGACAGCGCGAGCCGGCCGAGCTTGCTCAGGCCGAACGCGATCTGCACGGCGCCCGCGGCGAGGGTGATGGCGGCCGTGGCGGCCCAGCCGTACTCGGCGATGACGCCCGCGGTGATCACCACCATTCCCGCCGCGGGTCCGCTGACCTGCAACGGCGCACCGGACAGCGAGCCCGCCACGACGCCGCCGACGACGGCGGAGATCAGCCCGGCCATGAGCGGCGCGCCGGTCGCGGCGGCGATGCCGAGCGAGAGCGGCACGGCGATCAGGAACACCACCGCGGAGGCGGGCAGGTCGTGGCGCAGCACGGTGGCGAGGCGGCCCGGGGGGCCTGCCGTGGTGTGCTCGCCGGCGTGGGACTTGTTGGGGCGCGGCCGGTTCATGGTCGGAGTCCTTCCAGGCGGCATGGGGTCATCGCCCCGCGCGGCGCGGGGTGTGGTCGTACGGGGTGTCGTCGTTCGGGGAGGGTGCCTACGGCCCGGCTAAGGGCGGCAGCAGGTGCGGCCAGAAGGCATCGAGTCGGAACTCGGCCCCGGCGCGGTGGTGAGGGTTCGCCACGGTGGCACCTCCGTGTCGGCACAAGGGACGTGTCGGCACAGCCCGCGTCGCACAGGTCGCGTCCACACCATGATGACTGAGGAAGTGGCCGGTCTGACAGCGGATCCACCCGGTCGTGTTGATCACCAGGGGAGTTGTCACCCCTGGTGACGGACCTACCGGCCGACCGCCGCGTAGGCGCGGGCGACCGCGACCGCGCCGCCGGACAGTCCGATGAGGACGGCCGCGACGTGGCCGACGGCGGCGAACTCGGGCACCACGCCGAACCACTCGGCGCCCAGCAACGGGTACGCGACGAGGAGCGCCGACCACGGCACGCGCACCACCACGTGCCCCAGCGCGGTGATGGCGCCGGCCGCGGTGAACGCCACGTAGCCGACACCGACGTCGACCACGTCGGTCAGATCGGTCGGGTAGACACCCGAAGAGATGACGAGGGCCGTCACGAGCGTCGCGCCGACGTGGCCCGCGAGGACCACCGCCACCGCGCGCCACGGCCCCACCTCGCGCTCCAGCACGCCGAGGCAGACCCCCACCGCGACCACACCGAGGGCGGTCGCCGCCAGGCCGTCGCCGACCGGGTCGAGCACGAACGCGCTGCCCAGCAACGCGTTGACCGGGTGGTCGGCGAGGTTGGCCGCATTCGTGCTCAACGACGCCAGCACCTGCGCCGACATCCCGTCGGCGAACACGAACCGCATCAGCAGCGCGAGCCCCGCCACGGCCGACAGGTAGCCGGCCGTGACGGGGAAGCGGCGGAAGCGGTCGCGCACCCGGCCATGATCAGGCCGGTGGTCTCAGGCGTCCACTTGAGACCTGTCACCCGACCAGAGGGTGTGGAAGCTGCCCTCGCGGTCGGTGCGGCGGTAGGTGTGCGCGCCGAAGAAGTCGCGCAGCCCCTGGATGAGCGACGCGGGCAGGCGCTCGGACCGCAGGCCGTCGTAGTAGGCCAGCGCGGACACGAAGCCGGGCGCGGGCACGCCCGCGGACACCGCCTTCACCGCGATCCGCCGCCACGCCGCCTCGGCCGACCGGACGGCGTCGCGGAAGTAGTCGTCCACGAGCAGCGACGCCAGCTCCGGGTCCTTGTCGTAGGCCTCGCGGATGCGGTCGAGGAACCGGGCCCGGATGATGCAGCCGCCGCGCCAGATCGTGGCCATCGCGCCCAGGTCGAGGTCCCAGCCGTACTCCGCGCTCGCCGCGCGCATCTGGTCGAAGCCCTGCGCGTACGCCACGACCTTGGACGCGTACAGCGCCTGCCGCACGTCCTCCACCAGCGACGGGTCCGCGCCGCTCGCGACCGCGGCGGGCCCGAACGCCGAGCGCACCGCCTCCCGCTGGGCCGCCCGCCCGGACAGCGACCGGGCGAACACGGCCTCGGCGATGCCGGTCACCGGCACGCCCAGCTCCAGCGCCTCCTGCACGGTCCAGCGGCCGGTGCCCTTCTGCTCGGCCTCGTCCGCGATCACGTCGACCAGCGCGGCGCCGGTCTCGACGTCGACGTGGGCGAGCACCTCGGCGGTGATCTCCACCAGGTAGGACTCCAGGTCGCCGGTGTTCCAGCCGCGGAACACCTCGCCGACGTCGGCGGGCGACATGCCGCCGACCCGGTGCAGCAGGTCGTAGGCCTCGGCGATGAGCTGCATGTCGGCGTACTCGATGCCGTTGTGCACCATCTTGACGAAGTGCCCGGCGCCGTCCGGCCCGACGTGCACGCAGCACGGCACGCCGTCGACCTTGGCCGCGATGTCCTCCAGCACCGGCCCGAGGTGCGCGTAGGACTCGGCGGAGCCGCCCGGCATGATCGACGGGCCGTTGAGCGCGCCCTCCTCGCCGCCGGAGATGCCCGCGCCGACGAAGTGGAGCCCGGCCTCCTTGAGCGCGGCCTCGCGGCGGCGGGTGTCGGCGTAGTGCGCGTTGCCGCCGTCGATCACCATGTCGCCGGGCTCCAGCAGGGGCACCAGCTCGTCGATGACGGCGTCGGTGGGTGCGCCCGCCTTCACCATGATGATGATCTGGCGCGGCGTCCGGAGGCTCGCGACGAGCTCCTCCAGCGTCTCGGCGGGCACGAAGTCGCCCTCGTGGCCGTGGTCGGCGATCAGCGCCTTGGTGCGGGCGTGGCTGCGGTTGTGCACGGCGACGCGGTGGCCGTGCCGGGCGAGGTTGCGCGCCAGGTTGCTGCCCATGACGGCGAGCCCGGTGACGGCGATCCGCGCGGGTGCCTCGGAGGTGTTCATCTGCCCAGCCTGCCCCACGCCCGCGCCTGCGCGCACCTGTGCGACACCCCTGAGTGCCGCACCCGCCGACCTCGACCGGCGGCGCTGTAACATCGTGAAACAGCGGTGGAACGGGGGCGCGGATGGCCAGGGCGACGGTGCGGGACGTGGCGCGGGCGACCGGGCTTTCCATCGCCACCGTGTCACGGGTGCTCAACGGCCAGGCCAACGTCGCCGAGCACACCCGCGAGCTGGTGCTGCGGGCCGTGGCCGGGCTGGGCGCGGAGGCGCCGCGGGCCCGGGGCGCCAAGCCGACCGGACCGATCTACGTGCGCTGCCCGTACCTGCTCACCGACTACTTCGGGCTGATCGTCTCCAGCGTCGCCGAGACGCTGGCCCTGCACCACCGGCAGGTCGTGCTGAGCGCGGGCGTGTCCGCGCAGCGCGCCTCCGTGCTGCCGGGGCTGGCCGGTCGGTCGGACGTGGGCGGTGCCATCCTGATCCTGCCGCCGGAGCCGGCCGAGGAGCTGGTCCGGCTGCGCGACCGCAGGTTCCCGTTCGTGGTGGTCGACCCGCGCACCGAGCTGCCGCGCGACGTGGCGTCGGTGTCGGCGGCGCACTTCGCGGGCGCGCGGCGGCTCATGGCGCACCTGGTCGAGCTCGGGCACCGGCGGATCGGCATCATCGGCGGTCCGGGCGACTGGCTGGCGAGCGACGGCAGGCTCGCCGGGTACGCGGCGGCGTTGTCCGACGTCGGCGTGCTGCCGTCGGCGGAGCTGCTGCGGCACGTGGACGAGCCGACCGAGGTGAACGGCCACCTCGTCGCCCGCGACCTGCTCGGTCTGGCCGACCGGCCCACGGCGCTGGTCGCGTTCAACGACAAGATGGCGGTCGGCGCGTTGCGGGCGGCCCGGGAACACGGCCTGGACGTGCCCCGCGACGTGTCGATCGCCGGTTTCGACGACCTCGACCTCAGCCGCGCCACCCGACCGGAGCTGACCACCGTGCGGCAGCCGTTGCAGGAGATGGGCCGGATGGCCGTGACCCTGCTGATGCGGTTGCTCGACCGGCACGAGTTGGAAGCGCTGCACGTCGAGCTGGCCACGGAACTGGTGGTCAGGGCCTCCACCGGTCCGGCGCCGACCCGCTGACGCGACCCGCGTTCCACCACTTTTCACGGTATTTACCGGGCTGCATGCACGACCTTGACAGGGGTTCTGCGCCCTTGTTTCCTTTCACGTGCGGACAAGTTCCACAAATGTTCCATCTTGTTACAGACTGCCGATGACCCTGCCCACAACGTCGTGAAAGGAGTCCGGGGTGCCCTCTTCCCACCGTCGGGCTTTCGTCAGCGCCGGCATAGCCCTGACCACCGTCGCCGCCGCCCTCGCCGCCTCGCAACCCGCAGCCGCGGCCGGCGAGACCGTCAACGTCTACCTGACCACCACCTCCGACAACGGCGGACGGGTCGTCACCCGCGGCCTCGCCCAGCAGCCGTCGGTCGCGTTCGGCTCGAACGGGGGCAGCGCGACCCACACCATCACCGTCAACGAGGGCACCACCTACCAGCAGTTCGAGGGCGGTGGCGCGTCGATCACCGACACCACCGCCCACCTGCTGCGCGGCGGTCCGGTCTCGGCGGCCACCCGCGACGCGGTGATGCGCAGGCTGTTCCACCCGGTCGACGGCATCGGCCTGTCGTTCGTGCGCAACCCGATCGGGGCGTCCGACCTGTCCCGGCCGGGGAACGTCTCGCTGGACGACACGTGCTGCGACCTGAACGACTGGGGCACGAACGGGTATGACACGAACGTGCGGCTGTTGACGCAGCAGGCCAGGCAGCTCAACCCGCAGCTGCGGGTCAAGGGCGTGCCGTGGAGCGCGCCGGGCTGGATGAAGGACAACGGCCGCATGGACCAGATGGGCTGGCTCAAGTGGGAGTACGCCCCGATGTACGCCCAGTACTTCGTCAAGTACGTCCAGAACTACCAGGCGGCGGGCATCCCGATCGACTACGTGTCGGTGCAGAACGAGCCGAACTGCTGCCAGGCGTCCAACCCGACCGCGATGAACTACCCCGGCATGAGCTGGAACCCGGCGGGCCTGGCCGAGTTCACCAAGAACCACCTCTACCCGGCGTTCCGCGCGGCGGGCATCACCACCAAGGTGCTGGTGCACGACTGGAACTACGGCGACTACGCCAACTTCGGCTCCGGTGTCCTGGGCGACGCGGCCGTGCGCAACGACCCGCTGTTCGGCGGCATCGCGTGGCACGGCTACTTCGGCGATCCGGCGGTCGGCACGCAGGTGCGCAACCAGTACCCGAACGTGAGGCAGTTCAGCACCGAGCACTCCGGCGGCACGTGGATCTCGAACCAGCACAACGAGGACATGGCCGACATCGTCAACTACGCCCGCAACTGGAGCTCCAGCCTGGTGAAGTGGAGCCTCGCGCTCAACCAGGACATGGGGCCGCACAACGGCGGCTGCGGCACGTGCACCGGCTTGATCACCGTGCAGGAGGGCGGCTCGCGCGCCGGCCAGGTCGACTACACCGTCGAGTACTACACCACCGGCCACCTGACGAAGTTCGTCAAGCCGGGCGCGTACCGGATCGACTCGACCGCGAACGGCACCGTGCAGAACGTCGCCTACCGCAACCCGGACGGCTCGAAGGCCCTGATCGCGCACAACGGCGGCACGTCGGCGCAGTCGATCCGCGTCAACTGGGGCAACCAGTCGTTCACCTACACCCTGCCCGCCCGCACCTCGGCGACGTTCACCTGGCAGGGCACGCCGGGCTCCGGCAACCCGGGCGGCGGCGGGGCGATCACCGGCCTGGCGGGCAAGTGCGTCGACGTGGCGGGCGGGAGCAGCGCGGACGGCGCGGCCGTGCAGCTGTACTCGTGCAACGGCACCGCGGCGCAGCAGTGGTCGCGGCCCGGTGACGGCACGCTGCGGGCGCTCGGCAAGTGCCTCGACATCAAGGACCGCGGCACCGCCGACGGCGCGCAGTTGCAGCTGTGGACCTGCGCGGGCGGCCCGAACCAGCAGTGGACCCACACCGCCGGGCGTGACCTGGTGAACCCGGCGACCGGCAAGTGCGTGGACGTCACCGGGAACACCAGCGCCGACGGCACGCGGTTGCAGATCTGGACGTGCACCGGCGGGGCCAACCAGAAGTGGGACATCGCCTGAACGCGGTCGTCCGACGCTACGGGGTCCCGCTCCACCGGGGCGGGACCCCGCTGACAACCCGGCCGCGACGGCGCGAGAGTCCTGGGTATGACACGACTCCTCGTGCTCGTCGCGGCCGTGCTCGCGGCCTGCCTGACCGTGCCCGCGGCCCCGGCCCAGGCCACGTGGACGCTGACCGCCGCCCAGCGGCAGGCGTACCTGACCCACTACGCGCCGGTCATCCTCAAGCGGGGTGACGAGAACGACGGCAAGCAGGGCCGCGACTGGCTGGCCAACTTCGACTTCGACCGGGACGGCGCCTACGCCACCAACCGCGCGAACTGGAAGCTCATCCCCCGGTACGTGGCCGGCACGGCGGGCTACGAGCGGTGGCGGATCCGGCCCACGCTCTACACCGCGCTGCTGGAGTTCACCGAGAACGGCACGAAGTCCCTGGTGCTGCTTTACCACGTGTACAACGCGGCGGACAAGGACGGCGACGAGATCCACGACTGGGAACGGGTGGAGATCGTGGTGCGCGGGGTGACCGGCACGCCGGGCGGCGCGGGCGAGTCGTTCGGCAACGCCACCGTGACCCACCACAAGGACCACGTCATGCGGCGGTCCTACGACCCGGACGTCAACTTCCTGCGCACGCCCACGGGGACGCACCTGCTGCTGTGGCAGGCCGACGAGAGCGACTTCGACCTGCCGAGCGCCGGGCCGCACGCCCACGAGCTGCGGTTCGTGACGAACACCTGGGAGCACGTCTCGGGTCGGATGGCGGCGGGCGTGAACGCCGAGGTGAACATCTCCGGCGCGGACGACAAGCGCAACGTGCACTACGCGTTCGTGCCGGAGGGGGCGGCGCACGCGGTGGCGGCGTTCGGTGCGGTGCCGCTGACCTTCGCCAACGCCTCCACGCAGGCCAGCCGGGTCGACAACGGCACCAAGGTGGCGTGGCCGCGGGTCAAGCGGCTGACCTACGAGTTGCAGGACCTGGCCGACATCGTGCCGACGCACTGGTCGCAGGGGGCGTGGCAGCGGCACTGGCTGGCCACCGACGTGGTGGACGTGCGGTTCGAGACGCCCGCGCTGGGCATCGGGACGGGCGTGCAGCGGTTCTACAACCAGTCGCGCGACGACGCCGCCTCGGACCTGACCGACGGGCGCGAGGGCTACCTGTCGAAGGCGTGGTTCTTCGGCGCGTACTCGGCGGAGCTGGACGAGGACACGCCGTCGGGGTCGGACGACTTCGGCGGGTTCGCCGGCACGGGCCTGGACAGCTCGGGGCGCAGCCGGGGCGCGGTCAGCGGTGACCCGGCCTCGCACGGGACCTACTGGCGGCAGCACGAGTACTTCGTGCACTCGGGCGGCGTGGACGACCGCGCGAGCCACGAGGTGGGCGTGTGGCTGCCGCCGGGCTGGCACCTGCCGGTCAACGGCGGCTTCGACGGCCGCTGGCAGCCGTTGTTCGACAACCGCCCGGACGCCTAGCGCGCGTCGTCCGGGGTCGTGTCGAGTTCCGTGGAGAGGATCTCGCGGGCCTGCTCGGCGGCGCGGACGATGCTCTCGCCGACGAAGTCGACGAAGCGGGCGATGTTGCGCAGGCGGTTGGCGGCGGGGGTGTCGGGGCCTAGGACGCGGACGCCGAGCCGCGCGGTCTCGGCGAGCTGGGCGTGCGACCGGGCGGCGGCGATCATCGACTGGTACCAGACGTCGTTGTCGGCGACGTAGCGCTCGCGGCGGCGCTCGTCGCGGTGCCTGCGGACCAGGCCCTGACCTTCCAGGAAGGTGATCGCCTTGGAGACCGACGCCGGGCTGACCTGGAGGCGCCCGACGAGCTCGGCCGCGGTGAGGCTGCCCGCGTCGGTGGTGTAGAGGCAGGTCAGCACCCGGGCCATCATCTTGGGCAGGCCCGACTGCATCAGGATGGTCGTGAACGTCTCCTCGTACTCGCGCACCGCCTCGGCGTCGCGCCCGTGGGCCTGCGGCGCCACCCGCGGACCCTGGGGCGAGGCCTGCCTGCGCCGGTGCGTGCGGCGTTCGGTGGCGCGGTGGGCCAGGTCGGCGCGGTAGGTGGTGGGACCGCCGTTGCGCATCACCTCACGGGTGATCGTCGAGGTGGGGCGGTCGAGCCGCCTGGCGATCTCCGCGTAGGGCAGGCCGTCGGCCAAGCCCAGCGCGATCTGCTGGCGCTCCTGCTGGGTGAGCCTGCCTCCCGGCATCGCGATCTCCTCCGTGCCGTCCCGATGCACCCAGTATAGCGTTCACTCCTGAACCATTGCAACGCAACGCGCGCCGCTTGTTGCATTTGATTCTGGTCCGTTGCAACGAAAATCATGGATTTACCTGCACTTACTGCACTTCTGCGCAACGTTCTTGTTGCCTGACACGCGAACGCAACGTAGCGTTTCGAACATCAGAAACAACGAGCACAGGAGCTGAACACGATGCGCACCTTCGCCACCACCGCCCCCATCTCCACCGTCCTGGACATCCCCGCCGGCCACATCCGGTTCATCGCCGCCGACCGCGCGGACACCGCCGTCGAGGTCCTGCCCGCCGACGCCTCCAAGAGCCGTGACGTGAAGGCCGCCGAGCAGACGACGGTCGACTACACCGACGGCGTGCTCCGCATCACCGCCACCGCCAAGAACCAGTACCTCGGTCCCTCCGGGGCCATCGAGGTCACCGTCCGACTGCCCACCGGCTCCCACGTCGAGGCCAAGGCCGCCGGCGCCGACATCCGCGGCGTCGGACGCCTCGGCGACGTCACCTACAACGGCTCCCACGGCCACATCAAGCTCGACGAAACCGCCGGCCTCCGCCTCACCACCCAGGCAGGCGACGTCACCGTCGGCCGCCTCACCGGCCCCGCCGAGATCAGCACCATGAAGGGCGACATCGCGATCACCGAGGCCGTCCGCGGCACCGTCGTGCTGAACACCCGGGCGGGCAACGTCACCATCGGCGCCGCCACCGGCGTCTCCGCGTCCCTCGACGCCGGCACCGGCCACGGCCGCATCCACAACTCGCTCCGCAACACCGACGGCAACGCCGACCTCACCATCCACGCCACCACCGCCTACGGCGACATCACCGCCCGCAGCCTCTGACAGCCGAACCGAACCGACACCGAGAAGGACGAGGACATGAGCACCACTGAGGCCTACCAAGCCGCGGAACAGCTCCTCCGCCGACCCGCCCGCCCCGGCGAGCTCGTCGTCGGCGACAAGGTCAGGCCGCGGTGGATCGACGGGGGCGCCCGCTTCTGGTACGCGGTGAACACCGGCGGCGGCAAGCGGTTCGTGCTGGTCGACCCGGCGGCCGGCACCCGTGTGCCCGCCTTCGACCACGCCCGGCTCGCCGCCGCGCTGACCGTCGCCTCGGGGCAGGAGGTGGACCCCGAGGCCCTGCCGCTCACGGCCATCGCACCGACCGGGAACGCCGTGGAGTTCGACGCGTTCGGCGAGTACTGGCGCTGCCACCTCGACAGCTACACCTGCGAGCGGGCCGAGTTCACACCGCCGGGCAACCCGCTGGCGGTGCCGTCGCCCGACGGCCGGTTCGCGGTCTCACGCCGCGGGCACGACCTGTGGGCGCACTCGCTGTCCGACGGCCGCGAGTGGGCGCTGACCACGGACGGCGAACCCGACCACGCCTACGGCCCGGGCCCGGACTCCACGAGCAACGCCACCCTCCTGCGCAAGATCGGCCTGCCTCACCTCCCGCCCGCGGTGGCCTGGTCGCCCGACTCGACGAAGGTGCTGGCGCACCGGATCGACGAGCGCGACGTCCGGCTGACCCACCTGGTGGAGGCCAGGCCCGCCGACGGCGGCGCCCCGGTGCTGCGCACCCAGCGGTACGCCTACCCCGGTGACGAGCACCTGCCGCGGACCGAACTGGTCGTGCTGGACGTCGCCACCGGCACGGTGGTCCGGGCGCAGGCCGAACCGCTGCTCACGCCGCACCTGTCGCCGATCACGGCCAGGTGGGCGTGGTGGGCCCCGGACAGCTCGGCGGTGTACTACCTCGCCCGGCCCCGCGACGCGCGCACGCTCACCCTGCACCGGCTGGACCCGGCCACCGGCGAGGTCACCACCGTGCTCCGGGAGACCGGGGCCACCCGGGTCGAGCCCAACCAGTGGCTGTTCGAGCCGCCGATCGTGCGGGTCCTGGCCGACGAGGTGCTGTGGTACTCCCAGCGCGACGGCTGGGGCCACCTGTACCGGTACGACCTGCGCACCGGCGAGCTGCTCGGGCAGGTCACCTCCGGTCAGTGGGCGGTGCGGCAGCTCCTGCACGTCGACGAGGCCGAGCGGGTGGTGTACTTCACCGCCTCCGGGCTGGTCGAGTCCGACCCGTACCGGCGCACGGTGTGCCGGGTCGGGCTGGACGGCACCGGCTTCGCCAAGGTCACCGACGACGAGCTGGACCACGTCGTCACCCTCTCGGACACCCTGGCGGGCTTCATCGACTCGGCGTCCACAGTGGACACGCCGCCGGTGACGACGGTGCGCGACTGGTCCGGGCGGGTCCTGGTCGAGCTGGAGCGCGCCGACACCACCAAGCTCACCGCCACCGGCTGGACGCCGCCGGAGCGGTTCCGCGTGAAGGCGGCCGACGGCGTGACCGACATCTACGGGGTGCTGTACCGGCCGCACGGGTTCGACCCCGCCCGGCGCTACCCGGTGGTGGACACCGCCTACCCCGGACCGCAGGTCGAGCGGGTCGCACCGTGCTTCGACCCCGGCGGGATGGGACTGGACGCGGAACCCCTCGCGGCGCTCGGGTTCGCGGTGGTGGCGCTGGACGGCCGGGGCACCCCGGGGCGCAGCAAGGCCTTCCACGACGCCTCCTACGGCAACGTGGCCGACGCGGGCGGCCTGGCCGACCACGTCGCGGCGCTGCGGCAGCTCGCCGGGACGCGGCCGTGGCTGGACCTGGACCGGGTGGGCGTGCTCGGCCACTCCGGTGGCGGGTTCGCCGCGGCACGGGCGATGCTGGACCACCCTGAGGTGTACAAGGTCGGCGTCGCCCTCTCCGGCTCGCACGACGCCCCCTTCTTCAACCCGGGCTTCGTGGAGACCTACGACGGCGCGGACGCGCCCGAGGCGTGGGCCCGCTCCTCCAACGTGGAGCTCGCGGACCGCTTGGCGGGCAAGCTGCTGCTCGTGCACGGCGAGCTGGACGACCAGGTCCACCCCGACCACACGATGCGGCTGGCCGACCGGCTCGTCGCCGCCGACAAGGACTTCGAGCTGCTCATCGTGCCGGGTGCCGAGCACACGTTCATCGACTGCCTGACCTACGTCCGCAAGCGCTGCTGGGACTTCCTGGTGCGCGAGCTGATGGGCACGCCGCCACCCGCCTACCGCCCCGCCGCGATCGCCCTCGGCCCCGAGCTGCTCGCCGAGATGTTCGCCTGAGCACGAGGCACCGGCCCGCCGCCGCTCGACCGGCGACGGGCCGGTGCCGCACGGTGCCCACCGCCGCACGACCGGCGGTGGGCACCGACCTAACCGGTGGCGCGGTAGGCCTCGCCCGCCCGGTTGGGTGTTCCCCCGGGCACGTACAACCCCGTGCCCGGCTTGTCGGCGGGGAGCGCGAACCACGCGTAGCGCTCCAGGTAGGGCAGGTCTTCGAGCATCCGCGACGACGCGCCGGCGAAGTCGGCCAGCTGCCCCGCGTCCGGGTAGCGCACACCGCCGCCGGAGAAGTCCATCAGCGAGTACTCGGTGAGCCAGACCGGCAGGCCGTACCGGGCCCGCACGGCGTCCAGGTAGTCCTTCAGGTGGCCGACGGCGGCCGGGCCGAAGTCCGAGCCGTACCAGTGCAGCGTGATGAAGTCGACCCGCAGCCCGCGTTCCCGCGCGCCGGTCATGAAGCGGTCGAGCCAACCGCCCGCCCGGTCACCGCTGTGGGCGACGGCCGGGCTGCCCAGGCGCATCCCGGTCGCCTGGAGTCGCGGCCACAGGTCGAGCGCCTGCTCCACGGTCATGTTCGACTGCTCGGCGAGGTCCGGTTCGTTGAAGCCGAGCAGGGTCGTGCCCTGGCCCCTGACCGCCTGGAGGTTCGCCGGTGTCACCGTCTTCGCGCCCCAGATCATCGGCACGTACTCCACGCCCGGCGGCGCCTGCACGTTCTCCGGGGTCGTCGCCCAGTTGTAGTACCAGCCCGCGCCGACGTCGGACAACGCCCGCGTGACGCCGTCGAAGTGCCAGGTGCCGACGCCCTTCTTCACGGACTCGGCGACGGGCTGGACGGCCTGCGGCGGTGCGACCGGCGCGGCTGTGGTCGTGGTTGTTGTCGTCGTAGTGGTGGTGCTCGTGGTGGTGGTGATGGTCGAGGGCATCCGGGTGGTCGTGACGATCGGTGGCGCCGCCGCCGGTGTCGGCGCCCCCTCGGCGGGCAGCAGCACCACCGCGCCCGCCACCACCGTCACCGCCACCACGGCCGCCGCCGCGACCAGCGGCTTGGAGGCGGCGGCGGTCGCCCAGAACCCCTTCTTCGCCACCACGACCGCGGGCCGCGCACCGAGGTCGAACCCGGCCGGCAGCGGCACGAGCGGGATGCGGGCCAGCAGCCCGTCCACCGCGGCCAGGTCGTCGAACCCCCGCGAACAGCGGGCGCACTCCCGCGCGTGCCGCACGATCCGCTTGCGCCACAACGCGCTCGGCTGCCCGTCCCAGTCCGCGATCACCTCGGCCAGGTCGCCGCAACGCGGCATGGCGAGCACCCGGACGACGACCCGTGCCCCTTCGAGCTGCGCCTTCATCCGCTGCACCCGCACGGCCGCGTGCTGCGGCGTGAGGTCGAGCGCCTCGGCGAGCTCGGCGCGGGTGATCCGGCCGACCTGCTCCAGCCACCACAGCGACAGCAGCTCGCGCTCGTCGTCGCCGATCCACCGGGTGGCCGCCAGCACCTCCCGGCGCTGGCCGGTGAGCTGGAGCCGGGTGATGGCCAGGTCGGCGAAGTCCGCGCCGGGGTCGGCGAGGTCGGCCGGTTCGGCGTCGGCCAGCGGCGGCCGCGCCCGGTGGTGGTCGCGCACCTGGTTCATCGCGATCGCCAGCAGCCACGACCGGAACGCCTCGGGCTCCCGCAGCCTCGACAGCCCGTTCAACGCGCGGAGCATGGTCTCCTGCACCACGTCGTCGGTGTCCGGGTGCCCGGCCAGGGCGTGCCCCACCACGTTGTAGACCAGCGGCAGGTAGGCCGCCACCAGCGCGTCCAACGCTCCCGGCTCGCCGCGCTGCGCGGCCGTCACCGCCGCCGCGTCCCCTGGTGTGCGCATACCGCTCCTCTCGGCCGAGTCCGGCTCACCCACCGGAGACTGCCCCGAAGCGGCACGATAACGAGAACTACGCGGCGAGCACCGAAGCCGCCATGCCGATCAGCGCCGTGCCGCACAGCCGCTCGAACACCGGCCGCACCCGCGGCCGCGACAACAGCGCCGACAACCGGCCCGCCAGCGGGACCACCACGGCCCAGAAGCACGCGAACACGCCCACCGCGACCGCCGACAACAGCGCGGCCTGCGGCAACGGCGGCGACGCCGGGTCCATGGCCTGCGGCACCAGGCTGAGGAAGGTCAGCATCACCTTCGGGTTGAGCAGGTCGCACAGCACGCCGCGCAGGAACAGCGACCGGTCGGACTTCGGCGCTCGCCTGATCGGCCCACCGCGCCGTGCCGCGCGCAACGTCACCACGCCCAGGTACGCCAGGTACACCGCGCCCACCGCCTTGACCGCCAGCAACGCCGCCGGCACCGCCGCGACCAGCGCGGACAGCCCCGCGGTGGCCAGCACGGCGTGCACCAGCAGCCCGGTCACCACGCCCGCCGCCGTGAGCGCTCCGTACCGCACGCCGCGCACCGCGTTGCCGGTGATCAGCACGAAGTCCGGGCCGGGCACGACGGTGATCACGACGAGGGCGAGCAGGAAGGAGGTCCAGGCGATGTGCACGGCCGCATCCTCGGCCACTCGTTCGGGTGTATTCCACCCGAGGGTTACAGTATTCGGTTGTGAGCGAGACAGCCGAACTGGATTCGGTCGACTGGCTGATCCTGGAGGCGTTGCAGAACGACGCGACGCTGCCCAACCGGAGCCTGGCCGAGCTGGTCGGCATCGCGCCGTCGACCTGCCTGCAACGGGTGCGCCGGCTGCGCGACCTGGGCGTGATCACCGGTTTCCACGCCGTGGTCGACCCGCGCACCACCGGCCTGCCGCTGGAGGCGGTGGTCTCGGTGAACGTGCGGCCGCACACCAGGCCGGTGGTGGCGGCGTTCCGGCGGTTCGTGATGGCGCAGCCGGAGACGCGGTCGTTGTTCCACGTCAGCGGCCAGGCGGACTTCCTGGTGCACATCGCGGTGGCCGACAGCACCCACCTGCAGGCGTTCCTGATGGACAAGATCGCCTCCCGCACGGAGGTGCGCAACCTGACCAGCTCGGTGGTGCTGGAGCGGGTGGAGACGCGGGCCCTCACCCCACCGGATGACCGGCGACCCACCCACCGCAGGCGCCGCGTCTAGATTCCACGGCATGGACCCCGACGAGTTCCGCCGGATCGGCCACGAGGTGGTCGACTGGATCGCCGACTACCGCTCGCGGGTGGCGGACTTCCCGGTCAAGTCGCAGGTCGAGCCGGGCTGGGTGCGGGAGCGGCTGGCCGGGTTGCGCGAGCGGGGCGAGGGGTTCGACGGCCTGCTCGCGGACCTGGACCGGGTCGTGCTGCCCGGCACGACCCACTGGCAGCACCCGGGCTTCTTCGCCTACTTCCCGTCCAACGCGTCCCTGCCGTCGGTGTTGGGCGACCTGCTGTCGTCGGGCCTGGGCGTGCAGGGCATGTTGTGGTCCTCCTCGCCGGCCGCGACCGAGGTCGAGCAGCACCTGATGGACGAGCTGGTCGGCGCTATGGGCCTGCCGTCGTCGTTCGTGGGCGGTGGTGTCATCCAGGACACCGCGTCGTCCGCGGCCCTGGTAGCCGTGCTCGCCGCCCTGCACCGCGCGTCGGGCGGGACGTGGCGGCGGTCCGGGGTGGACGGGACGGAGACCGTGTACGTGTCGTCGCAGACCCACTCGTCCGTCGAACGCGCCGCGCGGCTGGCCGGGCTCGGCGGGCAGGCCGTGCGGGCGGTGGAGGTGGACTCCCGGTCGGCCATGCGGGTCGACGCCCTGGCCGCGCGCATCCGGTCCGATGTGGAGTCCGGCCACCGGCCGGTGCTGGTGTGCGCGACGGTCGGCACCACGAGCACGGGCGCGGTGGACCCGGTGCGCGAGATCGCCGAGCTGTGCGCCGAGCACGGGACCTGGCTGCACGTGGACGCGGCGTGGGCCGGGCCGGCGGCGCTGTGCCGTGAGTTCCGGGGCCTGTTCGACGGCGTCGAGGCGGCCGACTCGTTCACCGCGAACGCGCACAAGTGGATGCTGACGGCGTTCGACCTGTCCCTGTTCTGGACCGCGCACCCGGACGTGCTGGTGGACGCCCTCACGATCCTGCCGGAGTACCTGCGCGACACCGCGACCGAGTCGGGGGCGGTGGTCGACTACCGCGACTGGCAGGTCCCGCTGGGCCGCCGGTTCCGGGCGCTGAAGCTGTGGTCGGTGCTGCGCTGGTACGGCCTGGAGGGCATCCGCGACCACTTGCGGCGGCACGTCGGTCTCGCGGCCCTGCTCGAATCGTGGGTCGAAGCGTCCGACGAGTGGGAGTTGGTCGCCCCGCGTTCGCTGTCACTGGTCGTCATCGCCCACCGGGGCGGCGACGAGACCACCCGGGCGGCCATGGACCGCGTCAACGCGTCCGGCGACGCGTTCGTCACCCACACCGTCGTCGACGGCCGGTTCGCCATCCGCGTCGCGATCGGCGCCGAGGCCACCGAGGAGCGGCACGTCCGAGCCCTGTGGGAAGCCCTGCAGGTCAGGGGTTGATCAGCGTGGCGAGGTCGATGGTGACCGGAAAGGGCTCGGGAACCTCGACCTTCCCGATCCCCTGCGCGATCTGCTTGTACCTGCCGGCGACCAGGCTGAACGCGATGAGCGTGACCGGCCCGTCGAGTTCCACAACCCAGTAGTGCGGGATACCGACCTTGGCGTACTCGATCGGCTTGAAGACGCGATCCGTTCGACCCGTCCCCGGTGACACGATCTCCACCGCCAACCGCAAGTCGTCGGGGTAGAACCGACTCGGTTGCTCCCAGTAGCGCTCGGCCGGCACCACTACGACGTCGGGTGCGCGGAGCGAGAGCGGCGGCCCTGGGTCGATCACGACGTCGACGTCTTGGACCGCCACCATCCCTGCGGGCAGTTGCTCTTTGAGAATGTTTCGCAGGTTCGCCATCGCCACTTGGTGCTTCGGTGCCGGCCTCGGGGCCACCAGCAAGACTCCTTCGACCAGCTCGTAGTGCTGCGACTTGTCCTCTGGGAGCGCGTCCCACTCCTCAAGCGTGAACAAGTGGTCAAGCCTGGGCATGGTGCTCATCGCGGCCACCTCTCTTGCTCCATTGACTGCGCAGCGTAGCTGGTCGACTACAGAACCCGAAGCAGGCCCTCCTGCACCACGGTAGCCACCAACTGGCCGTCGTGGCTGTAGAAGCGGCCCGTGGCCAGGCCCCGGGCACCCGAGGCCGAGGGGGAGGCGCAGTCGTAGAGGAACCACTCGTCGGCGCGGAACCGGCGGTGGAACCACATGGCGTGGTCCAGGCTCGCGCCCAGGACCTTGTCGGTCCCCCAGTACACGCCGTGCCTCACCAGCACCGAGTCGAGCAGCGTCATGTCCGACGCGTAGGCCAGCACGCACACGTGCAGCAGGTCGTCGTCCGGCAGCTTGCCGTCGGCCCTCATCCACACCTGGCTGCGCGCCTCGCCCGGCCCGTCCTCCCGCGCGCGCCACGGCGGCTCGGTCACGTACCGGATGTCGATCGGTCGCGGCAGGCGGGCCATGCCGATCTTCTCCAGGTACCCGGCCGCCGACTCGGCGTAGGTGGGCAGCGCGGCGGGCGGCGGCACGGCGGGCATCGGTTCCTGGTGGTCCAGGCCGGGCTCGTCCAGTTGGAACGACGCCGACAGGGCGAAGATCGCCTTGCCGTGCTGGACCGCGACCACGCGCCGGGTGGTGAACGAGCGCCCGTCCCGGATGCGGTCCACTTCGTACACGATCGGCACGGTGGGATCACCGCCGCGGATGAAGTACGAGTGCAGCGAGTGCACCCGGCGCTCGGGCGGGACGGTGCGGCCGGCGGCGACGAGGGCCTGGCCCGCGACCTGCCCGCCGAACACCCGCACGGGCGATTCGGCGGGCGACACCCCGCGGAAGATGTTCTCCTCGATGCGCTCCAGGTCGAGCAGCGCGACGAGGCGGTCGAGCACGGGCTGCCCGTGCGGCACGCCGTCGGTGTCCCGTGGAACGTCCGAGAACTCGGCGGTCGCCGCGGCGCGGGCAGCCTCGGTCACGTCAACTCCTAAGCGTGGTCGTCCTCCCCCAGGCGGTGCACCCGGATGAGGTTCGTCGAGCCGATGGTGCCAGGCGGCGAGCCTGCCACGACCACGACGAGGTCGCCCGGCTGGTACCGGCCGATGTCGATCATCGACAGGTCGACCTGGCGGACCATCTCGTCCGTCGAGTCCACCTTAGGCACGATGAACGTCTCGGTGCCCCAGGTGAGAGAAAGCTGACTGCGCACGCTGGGCTCCGGCGTGAACGCCAGCAGCGGCAGCGGGGTGTGCAGTCGGGCCAGCCGCCGCACCGTGTCGCCGGACTGGGTGAACGCGACCAGCGCCTTGGCGTTGAGCCGCTCGCCGATGTCGCGCGCCGCGTACGAGATCACGCCGCGCTTGGTCCGCGGGACGTGCGTCAACGGCGGGACCACGGTCGACTCGGTCTCCACGGCCACGATGATGCGGCCCATGGTCTTGACCGACTCGATGGCGTAGCGGCCGACCGACGTCTCGCCGGACAGCATCAGCGCGTCGGCGCCGTCGAGCACGGCGTTGGCGACGTCCGAGGTCTCGGCGCGGGTCGGCCGCGAGTTGGTGATCATGGAGTCGAGCATCTGGGTGGCCACGATGACCGGCTTGGCGTTCTCGCGGGCGATCTGGATGGCCCGCTTCTGCACCAGCGGCACGTGCTCCAGCGGCAGCTCGACGCCCAGGTCGCCGCGGGCGACCATGACGCCGTCGAAGGCGAGCACGATCGCTTCGAGGTTGTCGACCGCCTCCGGCTTCTCGATCTTGGCGATCACCGGCTTGCGGCCGTGGCCCACGCGGTCCATGACCTGGTGGACCAGGTCGATGTCGGCGGGCGAGCGCACGAACGACAGGGCGATGAAGTCCACGCCCAGGTTGAGGGCGAACTCCAGGTCCTCGATGTCCTTCTCGGACAGCGCCGGCACGGACACGTCCATGCCCGGCAGCGAGAGGCCCTTGTTGTTGCTGACGGGGCCGCCCTCGGTGACCTCGCAGACCACGTCCGGCCCGTCGATCTCGGTGACGGTCAGGCCGACCTTGCCGTCGTCCACCAGGAGCCGGTCGCCGGCCTTCGCGTCCTGCGCCAGCTGCTTGTACGTGGTGGAGACGCGGTCGTGGGTGCCCTCGACGTCCTCGACGGTCACCCGGACGATGTCACCGGTGCGCCACTCGACGGGGCCGTGGGCGAACCGGCCGAGCCGGATCTTCGGTCCCTGGAGGTCGGCCAGGATGCCCACCGCGCGGCCCGACGCATCGGCCGCGTTGCGGACGAGGTCGTAGACCTGCTTGTGGTCGGCATGGCTGCCGTGGCTGAAGTTCATCCGGGCAACGTCCATACCGGCCGCCACCAGCTCGTTGACCTTTTCCTCGGTCGCGGTGGCAGGACCCATCGTACAGACGATCTTCGCGCGTCGACTCACGTCTAGTCAGAGTAGTCCCTGTCACTGGACCGATCAGGATGTACCGGGAAGTAATCTCCGTGAAACAGGCAGAATCCGGTCCGTGGGCGTCAGAATCCTTCCGTTCGTGGTCGCGGCGTTGCTCAGCGTCATCGTGCTGTTCACCCCCGCGTCAGGTGTGCCCACGGCTCCGCCGGGCACCGACAAGGTGGTGCACTTCCTGCTGTTCGCCCTGCTCATGGGCGCGGGGAGGTACGCGCGGATACCCTCCGGACCGCTGGCCGCGGTCCTCATTGGTTACGCGGCGGTCTCGGAAGTGTTGCAGTGGCTCATCACCGCGCTCCACCGCGGCGGAGACGTCCTCGACGCGCTCGTGGACGTGGCCGGCATCGCGTTCGGCCACCTCCTGGCACGGCGGCTGGTCAGCGGCGGAAGCCGGTCTCGGTGACCCCGATGTGGTCGGCGCACCAGTCGACCAGCGGCGTCGCCTCGCGCCAGGCGCGGCGGACCCGGTCCAGGCAGCCCGGCTCGTGCAGCACGTCGTCGGGCGGCCACACCCTGGCCACGTAGACGCGCTTGTGCTTGAGCAGCCCGGCCCGCGGGTGCTCCGGGTCGAGGCCGCGCGGCACCCGCTTGAGCTCGTCGCCGTGCAGCTGCCAACCGGACTTGGCGAGCTTGGCGAGCACCTTCTCCAGCGCACGACCGCGCACGTCGTCGGTCACCGACTCGCGGTACCGGGCCAGCTGGTCGGACGCCATCGCGAACGAGCCGGCGGCCACGAACAGGCCGTCGGTGCCGAGCTGCACGTAGTGCGCGCCGCCACCGCGGCCGAGTTCGACCACGCCGCCGCAGTGGTCCTTGTAGGGCGTCTTGTCCTTGCTGAACCGCACGTCGCGGTAGGGCCGGAAGACCTTTCCCTTGCCGAACTCGGCCTCCAACGCGCCGAGCAGCGCGTCCATGGGCTCCCGGACGTCGTGCTGGTAGACGTGCTTGTGGTCCTCCCAGTAGGCCTTGGAGTTGTCGGCCACGAGTCCGTCGTAGAAGTCGATGGCGTGTTCGCCGAAGCCGGTGAATTCCACGGCGGCCAGCTTACGTTCGTCCATTCGTGGCTCATTCGAGCGCCCTATCGCAACGCATCACCGAGCGGTCACGTTCTGTGCATAATCGGCCGGGTGGGTAGGAAATCGGTGTTGGCCGGATGGCTGCGGGAGCTCGACGCGGGGGAGATCCGGGACATCTTGGCGGTGCGCAAGGACGCCGCCGACCGCCGGCCCCACTCGCTGCGGGCGCTGGCGGAGGAGTTGACCACGACGGCGTCGCTGCGGGCGGCCGTGGACGGGCTCGACCAGGCGTGCCGGGACGTGCTGGACACCGTGGTGCGGCTGGGCGAGGAGGCCTGCGCGGAGGCGTTGGCGCAACGGTTGCGGTGCAACGGGAAGGCGTCGCGGGCGGAGTTGAAGCGGGCGTTGGGGCAGTTGCGGGCGAGGGCGCTGGTGTGGCCGGCCCAGGGCCGGTTGGTCTCCTCGCCGGGTCTGCGGCCGCTGGAGGAGGAGCCGCGCCGCCGCATCACGCCCGCGCCGCGCGCGCCGCGCCGTGCGCCGCAGGACCGCGGTTTCGCCGACCGGGCCGCGATCACGCCCGCGACGTCCACTGTGGATGGTGTGACGCGGCTGGTCGACCTGTGCGACGTCGAGCAGGTGGCGTGCCGCGCGGTGGTCGGGGTGCGGGAGCTGCGGCGGGTGGCGGGCGTGCTGCGGACCGACGAGGTTCGGGTGCGGCTGTGGGTGGGGTTGGCCGTGGAGGCGCGGTTGCTCGCGGTGGACGACGGCCGGTTGGTGCCGACCAGCCGGTCGGACGCCTGGCGCGCCGCCCCGCCCGCGGACCGGTTGGCCGTGCTGGCCGAGGCGTGGCCGCGGATGACGTGGACGCCGGGCGGGCAGCGGCGGGCGCCGGCGGAACCGTCCGCCGCGGACACCGGCGAGCGGGTCCGGCAGGGCCTGCTGGAGCGGTACGCGCTGCTCGGCGAGGACGAGGCGTTCGAGCACCGGCAGGAGGTCGTGGCGGACCTGGTGTGGGCGCGGCCCGCCGTGCACGGCCGGGCGGCCACCGAGGCGGCGTTGGTGGAGGCCGAGTCGGTGGGGTTGGTGGCGTTGGGCTCGGCGACCGCGCTGGGACGTGCGGTGTCGGCGGACCGGGTGACTCCCGATCGGGTGACGGAGGTGGCCGGGCGGTTCGTGCCGCCCGCCGCGGTGACCGCCCACCTGAGACCGGACCTGACCGCCGTGGTGGCCGGGCTGCCGAGCCGTGAGCTGAGCTCGGTGCTGGACCTGGCGGCCGACGGCACGACGGGTGGCTGGCGGTTCAGCGGCGCCAGCGTGCGGCGGGCGCTGGACGCTGGGCACGAGCCGGACGCGCTGCTGGCGCGGTTGGCGTCGGTGGCCGAGCACGGCGTGCCGCCGACGGTGGAGCGCCTGGTGCGGGAGGTGGCGCGGCAGCACGGGCGGATCACCGTGACACCTGTGGCGTGCTGCGTGCGGGCCGAGGACCCGGTGCTGCTGAGCGAGATCGCCGGGCACCGGTCGTTGGCGCAGCTGTCGTTGCAGCCGTTGGGCCCGACGGTGCTGGCCTCGGCGAAGCCCGCCACGGAGACCTTGGCGCTGCTGCGGGCGGCCGGCTACGCGCCGACGACGTCGGCGGTGGACGGCACGTCGGTGGTGGAGCGGGTGCCCCGGCGCCGCGTCGAGCCGCCGGTACCGCGCGGGGCGACCGGCGGGTGGCGGGCGCCGTTGACCGAGCAGGAGCTGGCGAAGCTGGCGGCGGCGCTGGTGGACCGGGAGCGGCCGCGCCCGAAGATCGCGCTGCCGCCCGCGCAGTCGCAGCGGATGGGCGCGGTGCGGCTGCTGCGGGACCAGTCGCTGGTGCTGCCCGACTCGGAGGTCGTGCTGCTGGCCGACGCCCTGGTGAGCCGGACGTCGGTGGAGATCGCCGTGGCGAACGGCCGGCGCAGCACGGTGAAGCACGTGATCACCCCGGTGGACCACGCGGCGGGCAACCTGAAGGCCAACTGCGCGCCGCGCGGCGAACACCGCGAGTTCCTGGTCAGCCACATCCGCTCGGTGCGCGCGGTGACCGGCGTCTGATCCGCGACGCGGCCCCCGTTCCCGGTGTCGCGGCCTCCGGCTCGCCGCGACGATTCCCGGAGGGGAAGTAAAGGGCCGCCTCGACGTCGTTGTCGAGGCGGCCGGGCATCCAACCAACGGCGGTCTGAGGGGTACTACACGACGGCCAGCGGGAGCATGTTGGGGATCACCGGGGACGGCAGGTCCGACGAGCCGGTCAGGAAGCGGTCCACCGCGTTGGCCACCGAACGGCCCTCGGCGATCGCCCACACGACCAGGGACGCGCCGCGGTGCGCGTCACCGCAGACGAACACGCCCGGCGACTGGGTCTGCCAGTCGGAGCCGCAGGAGATCGTGCCGCGCGAGGTGAGCTGGATGCCCAGCCCGTCCAGCAGCGGCATGTGCTCGACGCCCTCGAAGCCGATGGCCAGCAGCACCAGGTCCGCCGGCAGCACCTCGACCTCCTCGGAGGTCGGCACGACCTGGCGACGACCGGAGGCGTCCTTCTCCACCCGCACCTTGCGCAGCCGGATCTGCCGCACGTGGCCGTCGTCGTCGCCGACGAACGACTCCACCGCGACCGCGAACTTCCGCTCCCCCGCCTCCTCGTGCGCGGGGTAGGTGCGCAGGATCCACGGCCACACCGGCCAGGGCGAGCGCGCGTCGTCCCGAGTGGACGGTGGCATGGGGTACTGGTCGAGCTGGAGCACCGACGCCGCGCCCTGCCGGGACGCCGTGCCGTAGCAGTCCGCGCCGGTGTCGCCACCGCCGATGATCACGACGTGCTTGCCCGCCGCGTCGATCGCGGGCGGTCCGTCGCCCTCGCACGCCCGGTTTGCGGGCACCAGGTGCTCCATCGCCAGGTGCACGCCCCGCAGCGAACGGCCGGGCGTCGTGGTGTCGTCACGGCCGCGCAGCGCGCCCACCGCGAGCACCACCGCGTCGAACTCCGAGCGCAGCTCCTCGACGGTGAGGTCCACCCCGACCTCGCAGCCGGTGACGAACTTCGTGCCCTCCTTGCGCAGCTGCGCGAGCCGCCGGTCGAGGACCTTCTTCTCCATCTTGAACTCGGGGATGCCGTAGCGGAGCAGCCCGCCGAGCCGGTCGTCCCGCTCGAACACGGTGACCTCGTGGCCCGCGCGGGTGAGCTGCTGGGCCGCGGCGAGCCCGGCCGGGCCGGAACCGACGACCGCGACCTTCTTGCCCGACGACACGTGCGACTGGGTGGGCGGCACGAGCCCCTGCTCCCACGACACGTCGGCGATGGCCTGCTCGACCCGCTTGATCGCGACCGCGCCGCCCGCGTCGTGGCTGATCGCCAGCACGCACGCCGCCTCGCACGGCGCGGGGCACAGCCTGCCGGTGAACTCGGGGAAGTTGTTCGTCGCGTGCAACCGGTCCGACGCGGACTCCCAGTCGCCCCGGCGCACCAGGTCGTTCCACTCGGGGATCAGGTTGCCCAGCGGGCACCCGGCCGACCCGGAGTGGCAGAACGGGATGCCGCAGTCCATGCACCGCGTCGCCTGCGTGCGCACCTCGGCGTCCCGCCGCTCCGCCGGGACGTCCTGGTACACCTCGTTCCAGTCGTCCAGCCGTTCGGCGGCGGGCCGCTTCTTCGCGTCGGCGCGGGAGTGCTTGAGGAAACCGTACGGGTCAGCCACGGGAGGCCTCCATGATCGCCTGGTCGACGTCCCTGCCTTCCGCGCGGGCGAGCCTCATCGCTTCGAGCACGCGCTGGTAGTCACCGGGCATGACCTTGGTGAACGACGCGGAACGCCGGGTCCAGTCGCCGAGCAGCGACGCGGCCACCGCCGAACCGGTGAGCTGGTGGTGGCGTTCCACCACGTCGCGCAGCCAGCGCAGGTCCTCCGCACCGGGCCGCTGGAGCTCGACCATGGCGGTGTTGACCGCCGCCGGGTCGAGTTCCAGCACGTACGCGATGCCGCCGGACATGCCCGCGGCGAGGTTGCGGCCGGTCGGCCCGAGCACCACGGCCCGGCCACCGGTCATGTACTCGAACGCGTGGTCGCCCACGCCCTCGGCGACGGCCAGCGCGCCCGAGTTGCGCACGCAGAACCGCTCGCCGACCCGTCCGCGCAGGAAGATCTCGCCGGACGTCGCGCCGTAGCCGATCACGTTGCCGGCGATGACCTGCCGCTCGGCCGCGAACGGCGCGTCGGGGTGCGGGCGGACGACGATCCGGCCGCCGGACAGGCCCTTGCCGACGTAGTCGTTGGCGTCGCCGATCATCTCCAGCGTGATGCCGCGCGGGATGAACGCGCCCAGCGACTGGCCGGCCGAGCCGGTGAACGTCACGTGGATCGTGTCGTCGGGCAGGCCGTCGCCGCCGAACCGGCGCGTCACCTCGGCGCCGAGCAGCGTGCCGACGGTGCGGTTGACGTTGCGCAGCGGCAGTTCCAGCCGCACCGGGCGGGCGTCGTTGAGCGCGGCGTCGGCGAGCTGGAGCAGCGTGCGGTCCAACGCCTGGGCCAGGCCGTGGTCCTGCTCGCGCACCTTGCGCTTGGCCGTGCGGTACGGCGTCTCGGGCACCTCGAACACCGGCGCCAGGTCCAGCCCGGCCGCCTTCCAGTGGTCGATCGCCTCGTCGGTCTTCAGCAGCTCGGCGTGGCCGACGGCCTCGTCGATCGTGCGGAAACCCAGTGACGCCAACAGCTCGCGGACCTCCTGGGCGACGAACTCGAAGAACGCCACCACGTGGTCGGCCTGACCGGTGTACCGCTTGCGCAGCTCCGGGTTCTGCGTGGCCACGCCGACCGGGCACGTGTCCAGGTGGCAGACCCGCATCATCACGCAGCCCGCGACGATCAGCGGCGCGGTGGCGAAGCCGAACTCCTCCGCGCCCAGCAGCGCGGCCACCACCACGTCGCGGCCGGTGCGCAGCGCGCCGTCGACCTGCACCGTGATCCGGTCGCGCAAACCGTTGAGCAGCAACGTCTGCTGCGTCTCGGCGAGGCCGATCTCCCACGGCGTGCCCGCGTGCTTGAGCGAGTTCAGCGGCGACGCGCCGGTGCCGCCGTCGTGGCCGGAGATCAGCACCACGTCCGCGTGCGCCTTCGCCACGCCCGCCGCGACCGTGCCGACGCCGACCTCGCTGACCAGCTTCACGTGCACGCGGGCCTGCTCGTTGGCGTTCTTCAGGTCGTGGATCAGCTGGGCCAGGTCCTCGATCGAGTAGATGTCGTGGTGCGGCGGCGGGGAGATCAGGCCCACGCCCGGCGTCGAGTGCCGGGTCCGCGCGATCCACGGGTACACCTTGTAACCGGGGAGCTGGCCGCCCTCGCCGGGCTTCGCACCCTGCGCCATCTTGATCTGGATGTCGCTGGCGTTGACCAGGTACTCGCTGGTGACGCCGAACCGGCCGGACGCGACCTGCTTGACCGCGCTGCGCCGCTCCGGGTCGTACAGGCGCTCGGGGTCCTCGCCGCCCTCGCCGCTGTTGGACCGGCCGCCGAGCCGGTTCATCGCGATGGCCAGCGTCTCGTGCGCCTCCGCCGAGATCGACCCGTACGACATGGCGCCGGTGTTGAACCGCTTGACGATCGAGGAGACCGGCTCGACCTCGTCGATCGGGATCGGCGTGCGGCCCTCGGCGGCGAACGAGAACAGGCCGCGCAGCGTGCCGCCCTGCCGGGACAGCCGCTCCACCTCGTCGGTGTAGCGCCGGTAGACGTCCTGCTTGCCGGTCTTGGTGGCGTGCTGGAGCAGGAACACCGTCTCCGGCGTGAACAGGTGCAGCTCGCCCTCGCGGCGGTAGGCGTACTCGCCGCCCACCTCCAGCCGGCGGTGCACCCGGTCGGTCGGGTTGTCCGGGTGGGCGCGGCGGTGCCGCAGCGCCACCTCCTCCGCCAGCACGTCCAGGCCCGCGCCGCCGAGCTTGGACACCGTGCCGGTGAAGTACTCGTCCAGCAGGTCCGTGGACAGGCCGACGGCCTCGAACACCTGCGCCGCGGTGTACGCGCCGACGGTCGAGATGCCCATCTTCGACATGATCTTCAACGTGCCCTTGACCAGCGCCGTCACGTAGTTCCGCACGGCCTTGCGCGGCTCGATGCCGGTCACCGCGCCGGTGCTGATCATGTCTTCGATCGTCTCGAACGCCAGGTACGGGTTCACCGCGGCGGCGCCGTAGCTCAGCAGCGCGGCGATGTGGTGCACCTCGCGGGCGTCACCGGTCTCCACGACCAGCGCCACGCGCAACCGCTCCTTGGTGCGCACCAGGTGGTGGTGCACCGCGGACACGAGCAGCAGCGACGGGATCGGCGCCATCCGGTGGTCGGAGTCGCGGTCGGACAGCACGAGCGTGCGGGCGCCGTTCGCGATCGCCTCGGACGCCTCGCGGCGCACCCGCTCGATCGCCGCCGCCAGCGCCGCCCCGCCACCGTCCACTTCGTACAGACCGGACAGGACCGTGCACGCGAAGCCCGGCAGGTCGCCGTCGTCGTTGATGTGGATGAGCTTGGCCAGCTCGTCGTTGTCGATCACCGGGTAGGTCAGCTTGATGTGCCGGCAGCTGACCGGGCCGGGTTCCAGCAGGTTCTGCTCCGGGCCCATCACCCGCGACACGCTGGTGACGATCTCCTCGCGGATCGCGTCCAGCGGCGGGTTCGTGACCTGGGCGAAGTTCTGCACGAAGTAGTCGTAGAGCAGCCGGGAGCGCTGCGAGAGCGCCGCCACCGGGGTGTCGGTGCCCATCGAGCCGAGCGGCTCCGCACCCACCACCGACATCGGGGCGAGCAGGATCCGCAGCTCCTCCTCGGTGTAGCCGAACGTGAGCTGGCGCCGCACCACGGACTCGTGGCTCTGCACCACGTGCTCCCGGTCGGCCAGGTCGGCCAGCTCCAGCAGGCCCGCGTGCAACCACTCGTCGTAGGGCAGCTCGTCGGCCAGCTTCGCCTTGACCTCGTCGTCCTCGACCAGGCGACCCTCGACCGTGTCGACCAGGAACATCTTGCCCGGCTGGAGGCGGCCCTTGGCCACCACCTGGTCCGGCGGGACGTCCAGCACACCGGTCTCCGAGGCCAGCACCACGCGGCCGTCGGCGGTCTGCCACCAGCGGGCCGGGCGCAGGCCGTTGCGGTCGAGCACCGCGCCGACCACCGCGCCGTCGGTGAAGGTGACGCACGCCGGGCCGTCCCACGGCTCCATCAGGCTCGCGTGGAACTCGTAGAACGCGCGGCGCTTCGGGTCCATCGAGATGTGGTTCTCCCACGCCTCCGGGATCATCATCAGCACCGCGTGCGGCAGGCTCCGGCCGCCCAGGTGCAGCAGCTCCAGCACCTCGTCGAAGCTCGCCGAGTCCGAGCCCTCTGGGTGGCAGATCGGGAACAGCCGGGTCAGGTCGCCCGGGATCAGGTCGGAGGCCAGCAGCGCCTCACGGGCCCGCATCCGGTTCCGGTTGCCCCGCACCGTGTTGATCTCACCGTTGTGGGCGACGTACCGGAACGGGTGCGCCAGCGGCCACGACGGGAACGTGTTGGTAGAGAAGCGGGAGTGGACCAGGGCGATCGCGCTGGCCAACCGCTCGTCGCGCAAGTCGGGGAAGAACGAGGGCAGCTGGCCCGTGGTCAGCATGCCCTTGTAGACGATCGTCCGGCAGGACAGCGACGGGAAGTACGTGCCGACGCCCGCCGCCGCGCTCTCGTGCTCCACCCGCTTGCGCAGGGCGAAGGTGAGGCGGTCCAGCTCGACGTCCCGCCGACCGGTCTCGCTCTTGACGAGCAGCATCGCGAAGTGCGGCATCACCGAACGGGCGGTCGGACCCACACCCGCGTGGTCGGCCGCGGTCGGCACGTCGCGCCAGCCCAGGACCTCCAGGCCCTCCTCGGCGGCGACCCGCTCGGCCAGCTCGACGGCCTTCGCGCGGTCCTCCGCGTCGGCGGGCAGGAACGCGATGCCGGCCGCGTACGCGCCAGCCTCCGGCAGCTCGAAGTCCAGCACCTCGCGCAGGAACGCGTCCGGCAGTTGCAGCAGGATCCCGGCGCCGTCGCCGCTGGTCGGTTCGGCGCCCGCGGCGCCCCGGTGCTCAAGGTTGGCCAGCGCGGTGAGCGCGTCGACGACGATGTCGTGCGAGCGCCGGCCCTTGATGTCGGCGACCATCGCCACACCGCAAGCGTCACGTTCCGCGGCGGGGTCGTAGAGCCCCTGCGGGGACGGGATGGCGGAGAAGATCACTGCGCAGACCTCCTTCGTCGTCCTTGGTGTAAGAACGAGTCCTCGTGTCCAGGTCCTGGAATCCGGGTGCTGGGCACGGGACGACGATGGCCCGCGTGTTGACGCGACTTTAACAGTCGCGAAACCGAACCACACCATCCTTCGGGTGATCTAGGTCGGCGACTCGTAACGATTCGGCGCGGCTGAACGATACCCCGGCCGGCTTGTTACGCGTTGTTAAGCATAACCGAGCCGGCGCCGCCGCGCGCGTCGGTGAGAGCTTGCCAACAAGGCCCGCCACCCCCGTTACCGCTGGTGAGCCCCCGTGCCGCCGTTCGGTGGGCGGCGGCACGGGGGCCGCGTGGTCAGGCTCGGCAGGAGTCAGCGGGCGCCGGCCCCGACGGGTTCACGCTCCGTGAGGTCGTCGTCACCGTGCTGACGCTCCATCAGGGCGTCCACGTCCACCTGAGACGGGTTGTCCATCACCTCGCGCAACCGATCGCGGTCCAACTGGCCCTGCCAGCGGGCCACCACCAGGGTGCCCACGCCGTTGCCGATGACGTTGGTGATCGCCCGCGCCTCGGACATGAACCGGTCGATGCCCACGATCAGCGCGATGCCGACCGCCGGGATCGCGCTGTTGCCCTCGAACGCGCTCAGCGACGCCGCCAACGTCACCAGCCCCGCACCCGTCACGCCCGCCGCGCCCTTGCTGGCCAGCAGCATGAACAGCAGCAGCCCGATCTGGGTGCCCAGCCCCACCTCCGTGCCCGTCGCCTGGGCGATGAAGATCGCGCCCATGGTCAGGTAGATGCACGTGCCGTCCAGGTTGAACGAGTAGCCGGTCGGGATGGTCAGGCCCACCACCGACTTGTCCGCGCCCGCCGCCTCCAGCTTCACCAGCATCCGCGGCAGCACCGTCTCCGACGACGACGTGCCGAGCACGATCAGCAGCTCGTCCTTGATGTACCGGACGAACTTGAAGATCGAGAACCCCGCGTACAGCGAGACACCGCCGAGCACGACCAGGATGAACAGCAGGCACGTCGCGTAGAACGAGCCCATCAGCCACGCCAGCTTGCCCAGGATCGAGCCGCCGAACTTGCCGATCGTGTAGGCGATGCCGCCGAACGCGCCGATCGGCGCCGCGTACATGACGATCTTGATGACGCCGAACATGACCTTGGCCACGGTGTCCAGCGCGGACACCACCTTCTCGCCGCGCTTGCCCATGCCCGCCACGGCCACCGCGACCAGGATCGCGATCACGAGCACCTGGATGAGCTGGCCGTCGGTGAACGCGCCCAGGAACGACTTCGGCACCAGGCCGAGGATGAAGCCGGTGATGCCGGTCTCGGCCGTCTTGGCGTCGGCGAGCGTCTTGTCCGCCGCGTCGTCGTTGATCGGGATGGACGCGCCGTGGTGGCCCGGCTGCACCAGGTTGACCACGATGAGGCCGATCGCGAGTGCCGCCGTGGTCATCGCGGTGAAGTACAGGATGGTCCGCAACGCCAGACCGCCGGCCTTGGCCAGGTTGCCCAGGCCCGCGATGCCGACCACGACGGTGCAGAAGATCGTCGGCGCGATGACGACCTTCACCAGGGCGATGAAGAAGTCGGCCATCCACTTCATGCCCGAAGCCTGTGTGGGGAAGGCGTACCCGACGACAACGCCGAGCACGATCGACACCAACACCCAGAAGTAGAGGTGCTTGTAGATCGGTTTGCGCTCACGTGCTTGCGCGCTGACCACGTCTCCTCCAAGGGGGACCGCGTTGGGAGTTGGTTGGTGATCCTGAGCACAGCCCGGCGGCACGACAAGGAGCACGGCCGAAACTTCAGATCCCTCTGACGTAACACTGCGTTCACCCGCCCTTACCCGCGCACCGCCCCGGCTGGGACTGGGTTCACCGGGCACCGGGCCCACTTGGGCGCTGGGTCCGCCGGCCCACGGCGTTCCTCCGGCCACGGGGTTCATCCGTTTACGGGTTCATCCGTTTACGGGTTCATCTGGGCTGGGTTCACCGGGCTGGACGGAGCTAGGCTGCCGACGTGCAGGTGTCCCGGCGCTCGGTGCTGCTGGCCGCCCTGGCGGCGGGCGTTCCCGCCTGCACGCCCGCGCCCGCCGTGGACCTGCCGGAACTGGTCCTCGCGACCGGCCCGGACGGTGCCGTGTTCCGGGAGATCGGCGGCGCGCTGGCGGGGGCGCTGGCCGATCAGCTGCCCGCGACCCGGGTGGTCGAGCGGCACACGGCGGCGTCGGTGGAGAACGTGCGCCTGCTGCGCGAGGGCCAAGTCCACCTGGGACTGTCCTCTTTGGATCCACTGGTGGACGGGGCGTTGCTCAGCGCGGACGACCCGGGCGGCATCAGCGCCGTCGGCCGGTTGTACGACAGCTTCATGCAGATCGCCGTGCCCGCCGACTCGCCGCTGCGGACGTTGTCGGACCTGGCCGGGCGGACGGTCTCGTTCGGGCCGTCGGAGTCCGGGACCGAGTTCACCGCGACGCGCCTGCTGTCGTTGCTGAAGATCCGCGTGGACGCGCGACGGATGACGCACGCCGACGCGGCGAAGGAACTCGTCGCCGGATCACTGGACGCTTTCCTGGCGCTGACCGGCATCCCGACCCCGGCGATAGCCGACACCCTCCACGACTTCCCGCTGAGGCTGCTCGACCTTCCCGCCGAGGCCGAGGACCTGGCGGAGGCCTACCCGGGGCCCTACGTACCCGCCACCATCCCGGCCACCACCTACGGCGACCTGGGCCCGTGCCACACCTTCGCCGTGCCCAACCTGCTGCTGGCGAGGTCCGCACTGGCCGCCGACGTCGTCGAGGTCGTGACGAGGACCGTGTTCACCCAATCGTCCAGAATCGCCGCCGGCCACCCCGAGGCCAGCCGGATCAACGTGCGAACGGGCATCGCCACGGGTCAGGTGCCACTGCACAAGGGCGCCGAACGCTGGTTCCGCGCCACCAAACGCTGACCCCTCGCCGACCCCATACCCCATGCTCCCCACCGCGCCCCAGGTTGCACCAACCACGCCAACGCCACACAGAGGTGCGAACCAACCGTCGATGGGCAACTATCCCCACCATTTTTTCGTTGCCGGAAAAGAAGGAGGCGGCCAAGGCGACCAACAGTGCAAGGAGGCAGACGACCACCCCCACCACCTCACCTCACCCACTCACTGGACCACCCCAACCCGCCCAACCACCGACCCAGCCCAACCGGCCGCGACCAACCGCACCGAACCGATCCCCCAGCCCGACCGGACAAGCAGGCCAACGGGCAGGCCGGTCACGTGTGGCGGGGTCAGGCGTGCCGGGCAGGCCGCGTGGACAAGCCGGGCAGGCCCTGGCGGGCCGGGCCGGCCACACCAGAGCGCGGCCTGGGCAGGCACCCGAGCCACGCGCCGAGTGGCCGGGGCGTCGGATGGTCGGGGCGTCGGATGGTCGGGGCGTCGGATGGTCGAGCGCCGGCAGATCAGGCGGTGGTAGTCGAGCGCCGGCAGGTCGAGGGGCGGGTGGTCAGACGCCACCTGGTCAGGCAGTGGGTGGCCAGGCAACAGCAGGCGAGGGACCAGGTGAGGCAGCAGGTGGTCGGGCGTTGAGGCGGATCACGGCGTCCAGGCCGTGTGGTTCGACGGGCCGGAGGGCCAGTTCGCCGCCGGCCGACGCGATCAGCTCGGCGCAGATGGCCAGGCCCAGGCCCGTGCCGGCGATGTTCTGGTGACGTGGCGCGCGCCAGAACCGGCTCATGGCGGCGGCTCGTTCGTCGTTCGACAGGCCGGTGCCGTCGTCGGTCACGTGCAGTTCCACCCACTCCCCCGTGGCGTTGCCCCACACCTCCACGTGCGTGCCCCCGGACAGCCTGATCGCGTTGCCGACCAGCTCGTCCAGCACGCTGCCGAGGCCGCCGGGGGGCTCCAGGACGCGCAGGCCCGGTGGGACGGCGACGTCCAGGCGGATGTCGCCCGCCAACGCCCGCCAGCCGGGGACGTGGGTGGCCAGCAGGTTGTCCACGTCGACCGGCTCGGCGGCGGAGGCGCTGTCCAGGCGGGTGGCGGCCAGGAGGGTGTCCAGGACGCGGCCCATTTCCTCGGCCTCGTCGACGGCGATGCGTTGCGCCTCGCGGCCTGCCTCGTCGGTGACGTGGGGTGCCAGGTTGTCGACCGCCAGGCGCAGGCTGGCCAGCGGGTTGCGGAGTTGGTGGGAGGCGTCCGACACGAACGCCCGCTGTCGGCGCAGCGCACGGCCGACGACGTCGACCATCGCGTTGAAGCTCGCGGCCAGCCGGCGCAGTTCCGGGGGGCCGCCCAGCTCGTCCGCACGGGCGTCCAGCTGGCCACCCGCGACGGCGGCGGTGGCCTCGTCCAGCTTGCGCACCGGGCGCAGGACCCAGCGCGACATCGGCCACGCGACGGCGACGACGCCGAGCATGGGCACGAGGCCGATCAGGGCCAGCACGCCCCACTGGCGCAGGATCGCGGACCTCAGGCCGTCGGTCGGGGAGATCGTGACCACGGCCGCGACGACCTCGCTGTCGCGTCCGACCGGCTCGACCACGACCAGGTTCACCCGCTCCCACGGCCACACCGACTGGTCGGTCTCGCCCCGGTACCCGCCGAACGCCGCCCGCAGACCGACCTCGACGTGCCGGTCGTCCAGCGGGAACGGTCGGCGTGACGATTCGAGCACCGCACCGTCGGTGCCGACCAGCGCGGCCGAGATGCCGTACAGCTGGTCGTAGCGGACCAGTTCCTCCCGCAACGCGGTCAGGCGCCCGGACGCCAGGGCGTTCTCGGCCAGTGACGCGAACCGACTCGCGTCACCCAATCGGTCGAGGTAGGTCTCCTGGCTCTCGCGCTGCACGACCGCGAACGCGAGCGGCACGCCCAGGGCGGCGACCAGCGCCACCAGCAGCGGCACGATGAGGACCAGCAGGCGGCGCAGCACGCGGAGGCAACCTCCTGTGGGTGACGTGCGTCATGTCGTCTGCGGGCTGTCCGGCCCGCGAGAGGGGGAATGAGCATGCTACGCAAGGTTGCGCTCTTACTCGCGGCGGTGACCGCGATGGCGGTGGTGGCGCCGGTGGCCGCGTCGGCTTCGACGGCCAAGGCTGCTTCGCCGGCCGGGGCGGCTTCGGCGGCTGCCTGCACGCCGGTCACCTGGGGGTCGGGGCCGAAGTACGCGTCCCAGACCACGACCGGGTTGTTGACGAACATCCGCGGCGGTCGGCAGGAGTGCTACGACCGGCTGGTGTTCGACTTCGCCGGGGTGAACGACGGTTACTCGGTGCAGTACGTGACCGAGGTGACGCACGAGGGTTCGGGCAAGCCGGTGCCGTTGCGGGGCGTCGGCAAGTTGCAGATCACGGTGAACTCGCCGGCCTACGACCAGGACGGCAACCCGACCTACACCTACCCGAACGGGTCGGAGTTGGTGGACGTCACGGGGTACCAGACGTTCCGGCAGGTCGCGTGGGCCGGGTCGTTCGAGGGTCAGACGACGGTGGGGCTGGGCGTGCGGGCACTGCTGCCGTTCCGGGTGTTCACGTTGTCCAACCGGGTCGTGGTGGACGTCGCCCACGTGTGGTGATCACGGTTCGGGGGTGTGGGCCGCCACCCGGTAGCCCACACCCCTGATCGTCTCGATGCGCAGGGCGTGGCCGAGCTTGCCGCGCAGGGCGGCGATGTGGGTGTCGAGGGTGCGTGAGGGCGCTTCCCAGTGCGCCTGCCACACCTGGTCCACGATGAGGTCGCGGCTGACGACGGTGCCGGCGCGGCCGACGAGCAGGGCGAGCAGGTCGAATTCCTTGCGGGTGAGCGGCACCGGTTCGCCGTCGACGCGGGCTTCGCGGCCGGCGGGGTCGAGGGTGAGGGGGCCGAGGGTGACCTCGCGCTCGCGTTCGGCGGCGCGGGCGGCGCGGGTGCGGCGGAGCACCGCCTCGATGCGGGCGAGGAGTTCGGCGGTGCCGAACGGTTTCACGACGTAGTCGTCGGCGCCGAGGCGCAGGCCGAGGACTCGTTCGCGTTCTTCGCCGCGGGCGGTGACGGTGATGATCGCGGTGCCGGTGCGGTGGCGGAGTTCGCGCAGCACGTCGAGGCCGTCGCCGTCGGGCAGGCCGAGGTCGAGCAGCACGACGTCCGCCGGTGGTGCGGTGAGGGCCGCGGCGGCGGTGGCCACGCGGTGCACCTCGTAGCCGGCGTGCCGGAGTGCGGTGAGGAGTCCACGCGCCACCCGGTCGTCATCTTCGACGACGAGGATGCGCATGGCGGCTACTTGTCCGGCTTGTCGCCGGTGTCCGCGGGCTGGTCGGGCGCCGTCTTGGTGTCGGGGACGGTCGTCTGCTCGGCGTCGGGGTCCGGTCCGGGCTCGTCGGAGGCGTGCTCGGGATCGGGTGTCCCGGTGGTGGTCTCCTCGCGCACGATGACCTCGCGGTCGCCCTTCTTGGCGGCGAGGACGAAGTACACGACCGCGCCGATGAACACGACGACCGAGGTGATGACGTTGATCCGCAGCCCGAACACCTCGCGGGCGTAGTCGGTGCGCATCATCTCGATCCAGAACCGGCCGGAGGTGTAGCCCGCGACGTAGAGCGCGAACACGCGGCCGTGGCCCAGGCGGAACTTGCGGTCGGCCCACACGATGAGCAGCGCGACGCCGAGGCTCCACAGCATTTCGTAGAGGAACGTGGGGTGCACGATCTCGATCGGCGTGTGGTCCCGCACGACGCCGCCGAGGTCGTCCTCGAAGCCGGTGACCGGGTCCTCGCGCTCGTAGATCTCCAGGCCCCACGGCAGCGTGGTGGGACCGCCGTAGAGCTCCTGGTTGAAGTAGTTGCCGAGGCGGCCGATGGCCTGTGCGACGACGATGCCGGGTGCGAGCGCGTCCGCCATCGCGGGTAGCGGGATGCCCTTGCGCCGGCACGCGATCCACGCGCCGACGCCACCGAGTGCGATGGCGCCCCAGATGCCGAGGCCGCCGTTCCAGATGGCCAGGGCTTCGAGCGGGTTGCGCCCCTCGCCGAAGTACTTGTCGTAGTCCGTCGCGACGTGGTAGAGCCGTCCGCCGACCAGGCCGAACGGGACCGCGAAGACGGCGATGTCGGTGACGTCGCCCTTCAGGCCGCCGCGGGCGACCCAGCGGCGTTCACCCCACCAGATGGCCAGGATGATGCCGAGGATGATGCACAGCGCGTAGGCGCGGATCGGGATCGGTCCCAGGTGCCACACGCCCTGGTCGGGGCTGGGGATCGTCGCGAGGTAAGTCGTCACCACGGCCACCACCGTAGTGGGTGCGGCCGTTCGTCCTACGGCGACAGCTCGATTGTTACCGGGAAGGGTCGCGTCAGCGTCAGCACGCCGCCCTCGCTGCGCGCGGACTCGACGTACTCCCCGGCTTCCCACTCGAACATCGTGGCGGTCACCTCACCGTCCTTCGGGTCCACGACCAGGTAGAACGGCACGCCTGCCTCCGCGTACAGCTTCCGCTTCAGCACGAGGTCGTTGACGCTGCAGCTCGGTGAGAGCACTTCTCCCGCCACCACCAGGTCCGCCGCCGGGAGCAGCGAGCCGTCTGCGCCCGCGACGTTGACGGTGAAGTCGGGGATGAGCATCCGGACGGGCGACAGCAGGACGTTCGCCCCGGGCAGGGCCTCCCACCCGACCGGTGACGCGCGGCTCAGCGCCATCGTGATGGAGCCGAGCACCAACTGGTGCGGGTACGTCCCCGATGGGCTCACCAGGAGCGACCCGTCGACGAGTTCGACTCGTTGGAAGGTGTCCTCGGGGAGCGCCATGACGTCGGTCAACGTCCAGGGACCGTGGTGGTCGAGGATCGGGTGCTCGTAGTCGGTGGTCATGGGGGCAGCATGCCGACGACCACCGACAGAACGACGCCACGAAAGCCGACGAACGGCTTAGTTCACTCGAACGTGCGTGCTACACGGCTGCCGCTGCTTGGCGCACCCCACTGGCCAACTCCTCGGTCAACGCCGCCACGGTGTCGTCCTCCACGGCGGACACGAAGGCGGAGCCCACGATCACACCGTCCGCGAACGCCGCCAGTTCCGCCGCCTGCGCCCCGTTCCGCACGCCGAGCCCGACACCGATGGGCATGTCGGTGTGCTCACGCACGCGCTTGACCAGCGCCGGAGCCGCCGACGACACCACGTCACGCGCACCTGTCACGCCCATCACGGACGTGGCGTACAGGAATCCGCGTGACGACCGGGCCGTCAGGGAGATCCGCTCCTCCGTGGACGACGGCGCGACCAGGAAGATCCGGTCCAGGTCGTGGGCGTCCGTGGCCGCGATCCACTCGGCGCCCTCGTCGGGCACGAGGTCGGGCGTGATGACACCCAGCCCGCCGGCCGCCGCCAGGTCGCGCGCGAACCGGTCGACCCCGTACGCGAGCACCGGGTTCCAGTACGTCATCACGACCGCGCGCCCACCGGCCGCCGCAACTGATTCGACCACGCCGAACAGGTCCCGCACCCGGAACCCGCCGCGCAACGCCCGCTCGGCCGCGCGCTGGATGGTGGGGCCGTCCATGACGGGGTCGGAGAACGGCAGGCCGACCTCCACCAGGTCGCACCCGGACGACACCATCGTCCGCAGCACGTCCTTGGAGCCCTCGACGGTGGGGTAGCCGGCGGGCAGGTACCCGATCAGGGCCGCCCGCGACTCCGCCCGACAAGCCGAGAAAACCGGTTCAAGCCTGCTCACGACTCCACCCCCAGCCCGAACCACTTGATCGCGGTGTCCATGTCCTTGTCGCCGCGCCCGGACAGGTTCACCAGGATCAACCCGTCCGGCCCGAGCTCGCGCCCGAGCACCAGCGCGCCGGCCAGGGCGTGCGCCGACTCGACCGCCGGGATGATGCCCTCCTCGCGGGACAGCAGCGCGAACGCCTCCATCGCCTGGGCGTCGGTCACCGGCCGGTACTCGGCCCGTCCGCTGTCCTTGAGGAACGCGTGCTCGGGTCCGACGCCGGGGTAGTCGAGGCCCGCGGAGATGGAGTGGGCCTCGGCGATCTGCCCGTCGGAGTCCTGCAGCACGTAGGACATCGCGCCGTGCAGGGACCCGGGGGTGCCCGCGGTCAGCGTCGCGCCGTGCCGGTCGGTGTCGATGCCGTCGCCGCCGGGCTCCAGGCCGACGAGCCGCACGGACGGGTCGTCGATGAAGCCGTGGAAGATGCCGATGGCGTTGGAGCCGCCGCCCACGCACGCGGCGACGACGTCGGGCAGCCGGCCGGCCTTCTCCAGGATCTGCTCGCGCGCCTCGATGCCGATGATCCGGTGGAAGTCGCGCACGAGCACCGGGAACGGGTGCGGTCCGGCAGCGGTGCCGAGCAGGTAGTGGGTGTCGTCCACGTTGGCGACCCAGTCGCGCAGGGCCTCGTTGATGGCGTCCTTCAACGTGCGCGAGCCGTTCTTCACCGGGATGACCTTCGCGCCGAGCAGCCGCATCCGGGCCACGTTCAGCGCCTGCCGCTCGGTGTCGACCTCGCCCATGTAGACGACGCAGTCCAGGCCCATCAGGGCGCAGGCGGTGGCGGTGGCCACGCCGTGCTGGCCCGCGCCGGTCTCGGCGATGACCCGCTTCTTGCCCATCCGCTTGGTGAGCAGCGCCTGACCCAGCACGTTGTTGATCTTGTGTGAGCCGGTGTGGTTGAGGTCCTCGCGCTTGAGGAACACCCGCGCGCCGCCCGCGTGGGCGGCGAACTTCGGCGCCTCGGTGAGCAGCGACGGGCGGCCGGCGAAGTCGCGCAGCAGCCGGGCGAACTCGTCGAGGAACTCGGGGTCGACCCGCGCCTTCTCGTAGAACGCGGCGAGCTCGTCCACGGCGGCGATGAGCGCTTCCGGCATGAACCGGCCGCCCCACGGCCCGAAGTGGCCCCGCTCGTCCGGGTCGTGGGGTGTCGGAGCCAACTGGCCGCGCGCCATGCGCTCTCCTTCGCGTGCGTAACCGACCGGCGGGGTCTGGCCGGCTGTGCTTATCGGCTGGGCCGGGGACACGCGGGGTGCGACCCCGCCGTCACCAGCTTGTTCACCGCGACCTTGGGGTCGCCGCTGGTCACCAGGCTCTCGCCGACCAGCACCGCGTCGGCGCCCGCGCCCGCGTAGGCCATCAGGTCGCCCGGCCCGGTCACCCCGGACTCGGCGATCTTGATGGTGTCGAAGGGCAGTCCGGGCGCGATCCGGCCGAACACGTCCTTGTCGACGTCCAGCGTGTGCAGGTTGCGGGCGTTCACGCCGATGACGCTCGCACCGGCCTCCAGCGCGCGGTCGGCCTCCTCGGCCGTGTGCACCTCGACCAGGGCGGTCATGCCGAGCGACTCGACCCGGTCGAGCAGGGACACCAGCGCGTTCTGCTCCAGCGCCGCCACGATCAGCAGCACCAGGTCGGCGCCGTGCAGGCGTGCCTCGTGCACCTGGTAGGGGCTGACGATGAAGTCCTTGCGCAGCAGGGGGACGCCCACCGCCGCGCGCACCGCGTCGAAGTCCGCCAGCGACCCGCCGAACCGGCGCTGCTCGGTCAGCACGCTGATCGCCCGCGCGCCGCCCAGCTCGTACTGCGCGGCGAGTTCCGCGGGCTCCGGGATGTCGGCCAGCTGCCCCTTGGACGGGCTGCGCCGCTTGACCTCGGCGATGACGCCGACACCCGGCGCGCGCAGGATCGACATCACGTCCTGCGCCGGCGGCACCTTCGCCGCCTTCTCCCTGAGCACGTCGAAGGGCAGTGCCGCCTCGCGCTCGGCGAGGTCTTCGCGGACGCCTTCGATGATCGACTCCAGCACGGTCATCCGAGCACCTCGCTCGACTCCGTCAGACCTTCCGGTTCAGTCGCAAGCTCCCGCACGTCATGCTCCCCTTCCCGCCACGAGGATGCTAACCCCGCCGCGAACCGCGTCCGGCCACCGGGTAGTCCCGTTCTCGCAGATGACCAGGGCACTTGCGAGCCGACGTGCGCAAACGTGCGCCGTCGGTGCGTCAGCCGGCCGTCAGCGCGAGGTCAGTCCCGCTGCGTGGGATCGTCGCCGCGTTCCAGCGCGTTCCACAGCTCGCGCTCGGGATCGGCGGTCCGCTTGGCCGCGCCGGGCGTCTGGTAGCCGCCTCCCAGGCGTGGCATGGCCGAACCGCGCACGACGAGCAGCACGCCCGCGCACACCACCAGCGCCGCGGCCGCGAGCACGAGGCCGCGGCCGGTCGTGGGCCCTTCGGCGTCCACTCCTTGGAACGCCACCGCCACGCCCGCGAGGATCACCACCACGCCGAGCACGCGCCGCACCCAGCCGCTCAACGCCACCGCGGCGGCGATCGCGGCCAGGCACAGCAACGCCAACGGGGTCAGCGCGGGCACGACGTCGGCGCCGCTTCGGTCCGCCGAAGGGTCCCAGGTCAGGCCGCCCGCGCCCCACAGCGCCGCCGCGGCGAGCAGCAGCAGCGCCACCACGATCCACAGTGGACGCCTGCCCGGCCGGGCGACGGGGGTCTCAGACACGGGCCGGGTCCACCGCCGGGGCCATGGTCTGCGCGGTCGCGATCGCCGAGAGCACCGCGCCCGCCTTGTTCAGGCACTCGTTGTCCTCGGCGACCGGGTCCGAGTCGGCCACGATGCCGCCGCCCGCCTGCACGTACGCCACGCCGTCGCGCACCAGGGCGGTCCGGATGGCGATCGCGGTGTCGGCGTCCCCCGCGAAGTCCAGGTAGCCGACGACGCCGCCGTACAGGCCGCGCCGGGTCGGCTCCAGCTCCTCGATCAGCTCCATCGCGCGCGGCTTGGGCGCGCCGGACAGGGTGCCCGCCGGGAAGCACGCCGCGACCGCGTCGAACGCCGTGCGACCCTCGGCGAGCTCGCCGCTGACCGTGGACACGATGTGCATGACGTGGCTGTACCGCTCGACCTTGAAGAAGTCGACCACGGTCACCGAACCCGGCTTGCACACCCGGCCCAGGTCGTTGCGGCCCAGGTCGACCAGCATCAGGTGCTCGGCGCGTTCCTTGTGGTCGGCCAGCAGGTCCTTCTCCAGCAGGGCGTCTTCCTCGTCGTCGACGCCCCTCCACCGGGTGCCCGCGATCGGGTGAGTGGTGGCCTTACCATCGCGCACGGTCACCAACGACTCCGGGCTGCACCCGACGATGTCGAAGTCGTCCAACCGCAGCAGGTACATGTAAGGGCTGGGGTTGGACGTGCGCAGCACGCGGTAGATGTCGAGCGGGTCGGCGGTGGTGCGCATCTCGAACCGCTGCGACAGCACGACCTGGAACGCCTCGCCGGCGCGGATGGCCTCCTTGGCCTTCTCCACCACGGCGTAGTGCTCCTGCTGCGTGCGGCGGCGGACGAACTCCGGCTTGGGCCGCGCGAACACCGCGACCGTGGGCGGCGCGGGACTCTGCAGGTCTTGCGTCATCACGTCGAGCCGGGCCACCGCGTCGTCGTACGCGGCGTCCACGCGTTCGGGCGAGTCGTCCCAGTTGATGGCGTTGGCGATGAGGGTGACGGTGCCCTCGTGGTGGTCCAGCGCGGCCAGGTCGGTGGCCAGCAGCATCACCAGCTCCGGCACCTTCAGGTCGTCCTCCGCCAGCGACGGCAGCCGTTCCAGCCGCCGCACGGCGTCGTAGCCGATGTAGCCGACCATCCCGCCGGTCAACGGCGGCAGGCCGGGCAGCGGGTCGGTGCGCAGCACCTCGATGGTCTCGCGCAGCGCCACCAGCGGGTCTCCGCCCTCGGGCAGGCCCACCGGGTGCGGCCCGAGCCAGAACGCCTCGCCGCCGGTCGCGGTCAGCGCGCCGGCGCTGCGCGCGCCCACGAACGACCAGCGCGACCAGGAGCGGCCGTTCTCGGCCGACTCGAACAGGAACGTGCCCGGCCGGTCCGCCGCGAGCTTGCGGTACAGCCCGACGGGCGTCTCCGCGTCCGCCAGCAGCCGCCGCACCACCGGGATGACCCGCCGCTGGGCGGCGAGCTCGCGGAACTCCTCGCGCGTCGGACTGACCTCGCCCAGACCCGCACCTGCACCGATGACGCTCACCATGGGCGACATTGTGCCGGTTGCGCCTATACGGGGGTTCGGCCGGGCTCTATTTCAACGTGCGTTGAAAAACGGCGGGGCGTCCCGCATGATGATGGCGTGAACCCGAGCGGGAACCAAACCGAGCCCAAGCGCCGCGGTCGGCGGTCCGGCGGCGAGGACACCAAGGCCGCGCTGCTGGCCGCCGCACGGGAGGTGTTCGTCGAGCGCGGCTACGAGGGCGCCACGGTCCGGTCCATCGCCGCGCGGGCCGGGGTGGACGCGGCCATGGTCAACCACTGGTTCGGCGGCAAGGAGGGCCTGTTCGCCAAGGCCGTGCTGCAGGTGCCGCTCGACCCGAACGAGCTGATCGGACGGCTGCTGGACGGTCCGGACGAGGAGATCGGCGAACGGATCGTGCGCAACTTCCTCGGCGTGTGGGACCCGACCGGCGGCGGCCAGTTCGCCGCGTTGATGCGCAGCGTCACGGCGCACGAGCAGGTCGCCGAGGTGCTCCGCGAGTTCTTCGTGCACACGCTGCTGAAGCGGCTGGTGACGCACCTCGACGTGGCGGACGGCGAGCTGCGCGCGACGCTGCTGGCCAGCCAGATCTTCGGCATGGGCATGGTGCGCTACGTGGTCCGGTTCGAGCCGTTCGCCTCGGCGGACGTGGAGACGATGGTCAAGGCCATCGCGCCGAACCTGCAGCGCTACCTGACCGGCGACATCGGCTGAGCACCCGGCCGGCGGGTCGACAGGTGGGTCAGTCGGCCGGCGGGTCAGTCGGCCGGGCCGAGCAGCACCGTGGCGTCGAAGCAGGTCGCGTCACCGGTGTGGCAGGCCGCGCCGACCTGGTCGACGACCAGCAGCACCGTGTCGCCGTCGCAGTCCAGCCGCACCTCGTGCACGTACTGCGTGTGCCCTGACGTCTCGCCCTTCACCCACAGCTGCTGCCGGCTGCGCGAGTAGTACGTGGCCCGGCGGGTGGTGAGCGTGCGGTGCAGGGCCTCGTCGTCCATCCACGCCACCATCAGCACCTCCCCGGTGCCACGCCGCTGCGCCACGGCGCACACCAGGCCGTCGGCGGTGCGCTTGAGCCGGGACGCGAGGGACGGGTCGAGCGCGCTGGTCAACGCTGTCCTCCGAGGAAGTGGAGCCGGGCGGGACGGGTGTTGAGCATCACCACGGCGTAGACGTGGACCGCGGAGAGCACGCCGGACAGCACGCGGACCCACACCGGCCCCTCGTTGAGCACGGCCAGCAGGTGGATCAACGCCACCACGCTGAACACCAGCGCGGCGGTCAGCCGGGCCGGGCGCAGGCCGGCCACCAGGCCGCCCACCACCAGCAGCTCCAGCACCGCGACGATCACCGGGAACCTGATCCACCCCGGGTCGCCGTCGACCTGCCACTGGACCAACCCCATGAGCACGAACGCCAGGGCGCCGGCCGCGCCGATCACGGTCGCGACGAACGCCTCGACGGGCGCGTTGCGCGGGCCGAACATCAGCGCACCTCCACGCCGGCGTCACGCAGGCCCCGCTTCACGTCGCCGATGCGCAACGTGCCGAAGTGGAACACGCTGGCCGCGAGCACGGCGTCCGCGCCCTCGGCCACCGCGGGCGGGAAGTGCTCGACCACGCCCGCGCCGCCGCTGGCGATCAACGGCACGTCGACCACCTCGCGGGTCAGCCGGATCAGCTCCAGGTCGAACCCGGCCTTGGTGCCGTCGGCGTCCATGGAGTTCAGCAGGATCTCGCCGACGCCGAGCTCCTGGCCCCGCGCGGCCCACTCGACCGCGTCGATGCCGGTGCCCTTGCGCCCGCCGTGCGTGGTGACCTCGAACCCCGACGGGGTGGGCCGCTCGCCCTCCGGCACGCGCCGCGCGTCCACCGACAGCACGATGCACTGGGCGCCGAACCGGCGGGACAGCTCGCCGAGCAGCTCGGGCCGGGTGATCGCGGCTGTGTTGACGCTCACCTTGTCCGCGCCCGCGCGCAGCAGCTTGTCCACGTCGTCGGCGCTGCGGACGCCGCCGCCCACGGTCAGCGGGATGAACACCTGCTCCGCGGTGCGCCTGACCACGTCGAACGTGGTCTCGCGGTCGCTGGAGGACGCCGTCACGTCCAGGAAGGTCAGCTCGTCGGCGCCTTCGGCGTCGTAGGCCCGCGCCAGCTCGACCGGGTCGCCCGCGTCGACGAGGTTGGTGAAGTTCACGCCCTTCACCACCCGGCCCCGGTCGACGTCCAGGCAGGGGATCACGCGCACCGCAACCGACATGGGCAAAAGCCTACGGGTGCGCCCTGACCGGCCGACTTCCGGTGCCCGAGCGTTCAACTCGGGGGTCCTGGACGTAGGACACGCGCGTTCTGGACGTGGGACACGCGGGGTGTGAACGGGGGACCCACGGGACGTGAACTCAAGACTCACACGACTGGGTGGGCGACGTGGCGGCAAAAGTGTGGTTCACTTGTGGAGGTCGCAAGTTTTGTGTTCGTGTCATCCACGCTCGCGAAACATTGTTTGAGCGTGTGATTCCTCAGGGTCAGCGTTTGGACCGGCCCCAGCGGGTGCGTTCGCCCCGTTGGTAGCTGTATGAGGAGTACAAAGATGGCGCAGGGCACCGTGAAGTGGTTCAACTCGGAGAAGGGCTTCGGCTTCATCTCCCCCGAGGATGGCGGCGCGGACGTGTTCGTCCACTACTCGGAGATCCAGAGCGGCGGCTACCGCAGCCTGGAAGAGAACCAGCGGGTGAGCTTCGATGTCGGCCAGGGTGCCAAGGGCCCCCAGGCGACGAACGTGACGGTCATCTGACCTGAGCGTGACCGGAAGAGCCCCGTTCCCCTCGTGGGAGCGGGGCTCTTCCGCATCCCCGCAACGGCTAACGTTGCCGGTCATGGACCTCGCAGCCGGCAAGTACCTGTTGCTGACCACCTTTCGCAAGGACGGCACCGCCGTGCCGACACCGGTCTGGGTGGCCGGCATGAACGGCACGCTCTACGTCTGGTCGGCCGCCGACGCGGGCAAGGTCAAGCGCATCCGCCGCAGCGGCGACGTCCAGATCGGACCGTGCGACTTCAAGGGCAAGCCCACCGGCGCGCAGATCCCGGCCACCGCACGGCTGCTCGACCGGGCGGGCAGCGACCGCGCGCGGTCCCTCATCGCCAGGAAGTACGGCGTTGTGGGCAGGCTCTCACTGCTGGGCAGCCGGATCCGCCGGGGCCGCGAGGGCACCATCGGCATCGCGATCGACCCGGCCTAGCCACCGTCAACCCGAGGTTGACCACGTCCTCGGCGTCAACCTACAGTTGACGGGTGGTAGCTCCCCCGGTCCAGCTCACGGACCTCATCGTCACCGTCGCGTCGGAACACCCCGACGTGCTGCGCAGGCTGACCGCCGCCGTGGAGCTGAGCGCCCAGCTCGACGAACTGGGCGACCACCTCATCGGCCACTTCGTGGACGAGGCCCGCCGCGCGGGCGCGAGCTGGACCGACATCGGCGAGAGCATCGGCGTCACCAAGCAGGCCGCGCAGAAGCGGTTCGTGCCCAAGGAGTCGCCCGACCTCAAGCCGAGCTTCGACCGCTACACCGACCGGGCCCGCCGGGTCATCGTGCTGGCCCGCCACCACGCCAGGTTCAGCGAGCACATCGGCACCGAGCACATCCTGCTCGGCCTGCTGGACGAGTCCGGCGGCCTGGCCGCCAAGACGATCGCCAAGCTGGAGGCGTCGGAGGGCACCACCCGGATGGCCGTGCTCAACGAGCTGGACGGCACGGTCCGGCAGCGGCCCGAGCAGCAGCCGTTCACCACGCACTGCAAGAAGGCGCTGGAACTGGCCGTGCGGGCGTCACTGCGCCAGGGTCACCACTTCGTCGGCACCGAGCACCTGCTGCTCGGCCTGCTCGCCGAGGGCGAGGGCACCGCGGCCAAGGCCCTCGCCCGCACGGGCGTGACCGAGGCGGCCGCGGAGGCCCACATCGTCAAGGAGATCGAGGACGCGATCAACCGCGCACAGCGGCCAGCGCCTCCGGGAGCGTGAACGCGCCCGCGTACAGCGCCTTGCCCACGATCGCGCCCTCGACGCCGTCGCGGGACAGGGCCGCCAGCGCGACCAGGTCGGCCACGCTGGACACCCCGCCGGAGGCGATCACCGGTGCGTCGGTGCGCGCGCACACCTCGCGCAGCAGGTCCACGTTCGGGCCCTGGAGCGTGCCGTCCTTGCCGACGTCGGTCACCACGTAGCGGGCGCAGCCGTCGCGGTCCAGCCGCTCCAGCACCTCCCACAGGTCGCCGCCGTCCTTGGTCCAGCCGCGCGCGGCGACCCGGTGGCCCTGTTCGGTGATCCGCACGTCCAGGCCGACCGCGATCTTCTCGCCGTGCTCGGCGACGACCTTCGCGCACCACACCGGGTCCTCCAGCGCGGCCGTGCCCAGGTTCACCCTGGCGCAGCCGGTCGCCAGCGCCGCGGCCAGCGACGCGTCGTCGCGGATGCCGCCGGACAGCTCCACCTTGACGTCCAGCTCGCCGACCACGCGCGCCAGCAGCTCGCGGTTGCCGCCGCGGCCGAACGCGGCGTCGAGGTCGACCAGGTGGACCCACTCGGCGCCGTCGCGCTGCCACGCGAGCGCGGCGTCCAGCGGGTCGCCGTAGTTGGTCTCGGTGCCGGCCTCGCCCTGCACGAGCCGAACGGCCCGGCCATCGGCCACGTCAACGGCCGGGAGCAGCGTGAAAGTCACGCGTTCAGCCTAGTTGACGCTCTTGAGCCAGTTCTCCAGCAGGTGCGCGCCCGCGTCGCCGGACTTCTCGGGGTGGAACTGGGTCGCCCACAGCGGCCCGTTCTCCACCGCCGCGACGAACTGGTCGCCGCCGTGCTCGGCCCACGTCACCAGCGGCGCGCGGAGCGTGTCGGACGCCTCCAGCTCCCACTTGCGCACGCCGTAGGAGTGCACGAAGTAGTAGCGGGTGTCCGCGTCGAGGCCGGCGAACAGGGCGGTGTCCCCGGGCGCGCGGACGGTGTTCCAGCCCATGTGCGGCACGACCGGCGCCTCCAGCCGCTCCACCGTGCCCGGCCACTCGCCGCAGCCCTCGGTGAGCACGCCGTGCTCGATGCCCCGCTCGAACAGGACCTGCATGCCGACGCAGATGCCGAGCACGGGACGCCCGCCGGCGAGCCGTTGGCCGATGAGCCGACCGCCCTTGATCGCGTCCAGGCCCGCCATGCACGCCGCGAACGCGCCGACACCGGGCACCACCAGGCCGTCCGCGTCGAGCGCGGCCCGGTGGTCGGCGGTCACCTCCACGTCGGCGCCGACGCGCTGGAGCGCGCGCTCGGCGGAGCGGATGTTGCCGAATCCGTAGTCCAGCACAACGACCTTGGGCACGTGACCAGGGTAGTCGCCACGTCGCGCCCCGCGAGCGTGCGGTCCGCCACGACCGTCAGGCCAACCCGCCCTGCGTGACCGGGACGACGGGCAGGACGGTGTTGATCGGCAGGCCGGCGCGGTCGGGCAGGGCGGTGACCCAGGTGTCGGCACGGCCCTCGTCGACCAGGGCGCGCACCTCCGCCACGTCGGCGGGCAGGTCGACGGGCGCCGGGCGGGCGTCCAGCCGCCACCAGCGCAGCAGGCCGACCAGCCGCCGCGCCGGGCCCGTGGAGCCCGCCCGCTCGCCGTCGGTCCACACCTCGGCGCCGGGAGACCAGCGCAGCAGCAGCGCCGCCGCACCGGTCTCCCGCACCCGCTCGGCCAGCCGGACCGCCGCCGGGAACCCGATCTGCCTGCGGGGCAGCAGCACCGTCCCGGACGCCACCGGGACCAGGGCCGCGGGGCCCGCGGCGGCGCGGTGCAGGTTCAGCTGCAACTCCGCGGTCGGCGCGGGTGTCCAGATCAGGGTTCTCGGCACGCTCACAGGCAGAGATCATGCCGCAGCGAGCGGGTGGCCGAACATCCGACGCACGGCCGCGGCGATGCCGAGCACGTCGAGGTCGTGCGCCGAATCGTGGTCCTCGGCGGTGCCGTAGGCCCGCAGTTCGGCGTCCCGGCGCACGCCCAGGGACCGCAGCCGGTGCGGCACGTCGGCCAGGGCCTCGGTCGCCAGGTGCGCCGACGTGCCCTCCAGGTACGGCTCGACCAGCAGCACGTCGGCCTGCCCGGACCGGTCCACCGCGGCTCGCAGCCCGGCCGCGTCGAAGGGCCGCACGGTGGTCGCGTAGAGCACGGTCACGTCGGCGTCCCGGGTCGCCTCCAGCACGGTGTCCAGCATCGGTCCGACGGCCACCACCACGCCCCGCCGGCCGCGCCGCACCTCGGTGAACCCCTCGACCACCGGGTGCGGCGCGCCGTTGCGGCGCAGTGAGAGCCGGATGTAGACCTGGTCGTCGCGCGCCAGGGCGTCCCGCACGAGCGACCCGACCTCGTCCGGGTGGCCGGGCACCCGGACCGTCCAGCCGGGCAGGGTGTCGAACAGCGCCACGTCGCCGGGCGCCTGGTGCGTGCGGCCCCACGCCGGGTCGTCGTAGGAGCCGCCGATGCTGACCAGCACCCCGCCCACGCCCTGGTGCCCGAAGTCCAGCTTGACCTGCTCGAACGGCCGCTCGACCAGGAACGGCGCGTAGGTGTGCACCACCGGCCGCAGCCCGCTCAGCGCCAGCCCCGCGCCCACGCCGACCATCGCCTGCTCGCGGATGCCGACGTTGATCACCCGCTCGTGCGGCGCGAACGCGTCCCGCGAGATCTCCGCCAGCACGACGGCGACCCGCGGGTCGTGCCGCATCGCGTCCTCGACGGTGTCCACGAAAACCTGTCGCATCGACGTCATCGCTCCCCCTCGCCGATCTCCGCCACCACGACCAACGGCCGGCCCGGGTGGTCCTGCGTCAACACCCGGTGCAGCGCCTCGTGGTCGCGTCCGTCCACTGTGGACGTCTGCCACCCCTCGACCTCGAACCGCCTCGCCACGCCGCCGGGCCAGCCGTGCGTGCCGGACGCGTTGTCCACCACCACCGTGACGAGGTGGTCCAGGCCGAGCCGGCCGGCCAGCGCGATCGCCTCGTGGTTGCTGCCCTCGTCCAGCTCCGCGTCGCCGACCAGCACGAACGTCCGCGCGGTGCGGCGTTGCAGGCGCAGGCCGAGCGCGGTGCCGACGGCGATCGGCAGGCCGTGCCCCAGCGAGCCGCTGCTGATCTCCACGCCCTTGACCAGGACCCGGTCCGGGTGCTGTCCCAACGGCGAGTCCCACGCCGTCCACGTGTCCAATGTGGACGGATCGAGGTAGCCCTTCGCGGCCAGCACGGCGTAGTACGCCATCGGGCCGTGCCCCTTGGACAGCAGGAACCGGTCGCGGTCCGGGTCGTCCACCAGGTCCGGCGACACGTCCAGCACCCGGTCGTAGAGCACCCACAGCACGTCCAGCGTGGACGCCGCCGCCCACTCGTGCTTCTCGTCACCCGTCATGCGCCGGAACAACGCGGGGATGTCCGCGAAGCCGGACTTGTCCTTGACTGCCATGACACCACGAAACAACTTCGACTTAGGTCGAGGTCAAGCAATAGGATGCGCACGTGAGCAAGTTGCCGGAGATGTTGACCATCGGTCAGGTGGCCGAACGCAGCGGCGTGCCGCACACCGCGCTGCGGTTCTACGAGGAACGGGGGCTGATCACGTCCGAGCGCACCGCGGGCAACCAGCGCCGGTACCCGCGGCACGTGCTGCGGCGGCTGGCGTTCATCCGCACCGCGCAGCGGGTCGGGTTGTCGCTGGAGGACGTGCACGCCGCGCTGGCGACCCTGCCGGACAACCGCACGCCGACCAAGTCCGACTGGAGCAGGCTGTCGACGAGCTGGCAGGTGGAGCTCGACGCGCGGATCGACGCGTTGCGGCGGCTGCGCGACCGGCTGACCTCGTGCATCGGCTGCGGGTGCCTGTCGCTGCGCAGCTGCTTCCTGCACAACTTCGAGGACGAGCAGGCCGCCGACGGGCCCGGCGCGCCCAAGCTCAAGCCCGCTCTCGAAGGCGGCACGTGATATCGGGTTGTGCCGCCGTGCTGCACTGGGGGTCGTGCAAGAGAAGAAGCAGATGGTCCGCTTGTCGAAGCGGATGGCGAGGGTCCTGCGTCACGCGCCGGGGGACGTCGGGTTGACGCTCGACGCGGCCGGGTGGGTGGACCTGGATGATCTCGTGCGCGCCCTGGGCGTGCCCCGGGCGCAGGTGCTGGAGGTCGTGGCGGACAACGACAAGCAGCGGTTCGCGATCGAGGACGGGCGGATCAGGGCCAGTCAGGGGCACACCGTGGCGGTGTCGTTGGACCTGCCGGTGGCCGAGCCGCCCGCCGCGCTGTACCACGGGACCGTGGGCCGGGTCCTGTCCGACATCTTCCGCGACGGACTGCGGCCGATGGCGCGGCACGACGTGCACCTGTCCGCGACCGTGGAGACGGCGGTGCGGGTCGGGTCACGCCGGGGCAAGCCGGTGGTGCTCGCGGTCGACGCCGCGGCCATGGCCGCCGACGGCCACGAGTTCCGGGTGAGCGCCAACGGCGTGTGGCTGGTGGCCGCCGTGCCGCCTAACTACCTGCGAGAACACGTCTCGTGAGCCAGTCGAGGCCCGCGACCACCTCGTCCGGGCCCAGACCGCGCACCTGTCTTTGGTACTGGTAGACCTCGGGGGCCAACGGCGCCATCAAGGCGTCCACCACGGCCGCGGGCGCGCCGTCCACCAGCGAGGCGACGTGCCGCCGCCAGAAGCCGTAGGCGCCCGCCCGGAACCGCGCCCGGCCCGTCTCCGCGCCGAGCACCAGGTGCAGGTGCCGTTCCAGCAGGCCGACCATGGTCCGGTAGAACGCGGCCAGCCGCTCGTCCGGCGGCGCGCCCGGACCCAGCGGCGGCGGTCCGGTCAGGATGCGGGCCTGGATCCCGGACTCGTGCTCGTCCAGCAGCGCCTGCGCGATCGACGTCGTGTCCGGGTAGCGCCGGTAGAGCGTCGCCCGACCCACGCCCGCGGCACGGGCGATGTCCTCCATCGTCACGCCGACCGACCCACCGGCGGCGGCGAACACCTCTTCCGCGGCGGCGAGCACGCGGGCCCGGTTGCGGGCGGCGTCGGCCCTCTCCCGAGGGCGACCGACGGTGATGGCGGCCTCAGCCGGTGACGACATGTGACCAACCATACGCAGACAGCCAAATCCGCTGCCCGCGCCGCGCCCGAACGTTCAACTCGGGGGTCCTGAACGTAGGACACGCACGACCTGAACGTAGGACACGCGCGACCTGGAGGTACGACTCGCGCGACCTGAACGTAGGACTCGCGCGCGTGTCCTACGTTCAGAACGCGCGTGTCCTACGTTCGGAACGCGCGTGTCCTGCGTTCAGGAGTCGTGAGTTGAACGTTCGGGGGCCCCGAGTGCCGAGTGTCGTGGTCGGGGTCAGAGGAGCCAGGTGATGGCGGCGCCCACGGCGACGGCGGCGAGGACGAGCAGGATGATCGCCAGGGCGCGGGCCGTCTTCCAGGTGCTGTAGACGCCGCCGCCGAGGAAGCCGGCCAGCGCGATCAGGCCGATGACCACGTATTCCTTCGGCATCTACAGGACGCCCTTGGTCGACGGGACGCCGCCGACGCGCGGGTCGGGCTCCACGGCCGCACGCAGCGCCCGCGCGATCGCCTTGAACTGCGCCTCGGCGATGTGGTGCGGGTCGCGCCCGTACTCCACCCGCACGTGCAGCGCGATCCCCGCGTGGAACGCCAGCGAGTCGAACACGTGCCGGTTCAGCACGAACGGGTAGTTGCCGCCGATGGTGAAGGTGTTGAACTGCTCCGGCTCACCCACGTGCACGCAGTACGGCCGCCCGGACACGTCCACCGCCGCGTGCGCCAGCGTCTCGTCCATCGGGATCCACGCGTCGCCGAACCGGCGGATGCCCGCCTTGTCGCCCAACGCCTCCCGCAACGCCTGGCCGAGCACGATCGCCACGTCCTCCACGGTGTGGTGCGCGTCGATCTCCACGTCACCGGTCGCCCGGACGACCAGGTCCAACGACCCGTGCACGCCCAGCGCGGTCAGCATGTGGTCGTAGAACGGCACGCCCGTCGCGATCTCGACCTTGCCGGTCCCGTCGAGGTCCACCTCGACGTACACCGACGACTCCCTGGTGGTGCGCTCCACCTTGCCGACCCGGCTCACCGGCCAACCTCCTTGCTCGCCGCGAGGAACGCGTCGTTCTCCTCCGGAGTACCGACCGTCACCCGCAGATGTCCGACGATGCCGACGTCCCTGATCAGCACACCGCGTTCCAAATACGACCGCCACGTGGCGTGCGCGTCCTCGAACCAGCCGAACAGCACGAAGTTCGCGTCGCTCGGCACCACCGAGAAACCCAGAGCCGCCAACGAGTCCACCACCCGGTCGCGCTCGGCCGCCAACCGGGCCACCGAACCCAGCGTCTCCGCCGCGTGCCGCAACGACGCCCGCGCCGCCGCCTGGGTCAACGCCGACAGGTGGTACGGCAGCCGCACCAGCTGCAACGCGGCCACCACGGCGGGTGCGGCGGCGAGGTAGCCCAGCCGGCCGCCGGCGAACGCGAACGCCTTGCTCATGGTCCGGCTGACGATCAGCTTCGCCGGGTAGTCGTCCAGCAGCACGACCGCGCTCGGCCGGGACGAGAACTCCGCGTACGCCTCGTCCACCACGACCATGCCGGGCGCGGCCTCGATCAGCACCCGCAGGTCGTCCAGCGGCAGGCTCTGCCCGGTCGGGTTGTTCGGGCTGGTCACGAACACCACGTCCGGGGCGCGCTCGGCGACGATCCCGGCCGCGCGCTCCACGTCCAGCGAGAAGTCGGCACGGCGGGGCGTCGGCGCCCACTCCGTGCGGGTGCCCGCGGCGATGATCGGGTGCATCGAGTACGACGGCTCGAAGCCCAGCGCCGACCGGCCCGGCCCGCCGAACGCCTGGAGGATCTGCTGCAGCACCTCGTTCGACCCGTTCGCCGCCCACAGGTTCGCCGAGGTCAGCGGCACGCCCGTGGACGAGGCCAGGTAGGCGGCCAGGTCCTCGCGCAACGCCACCGCGTCCCGGTCCGGGTAGCGGTGCAGCTCGCCCGCGATCGCCGCGACCTCCCGCACCACGTCCGCCACCAGGGCGGGCGTGGGCGGGTACGGGTTCTCGTTGGTGTTCAGCCGGACGGGCACGTCCAGCTGCGGCGCGCCGTACGGCGTACGGCCGCGCAGGTCCTCACGCAGGGGGAGGTCGGCCAACTCGACCTTCGAGCCGATGGCGGGCTTCATCATCCGGGGAACCTCGCCGTGATCGCCTGGCCGTGCGCGGGCAGGTCCTCGGCGTTCGCCAGCGCCACGACGTGCGGCGCCACCTCGCGCAACGCGTCCTCGCTGTAGTCGATCACGTGGATGCCGCGCAGGAACGTCTGCACCGACAGCCCCGACGAGTGCCGCGCGCACCCGCCGGTGGGCAGCACGTGGTTGGAGCCCGCGCAGTAGTCGCCCAGCGACACCGGCGAGTGCGGTCCCACGAAGATCGCGCCCGCCGCGCGCACCCGTGCCGCGACCTCGCGGGCGTCGGCGGTCTGGATCTCCAGGTGCTCGGCGGCGTAGACGTCCACCACGCGCAGCCCCTCGTCCAGGCTGGACACCAGCACGGTGCCCGACTGCTTGCCCGTCAGCGCCGTCCGCACGCGTTCGTGGTGCTTGGTCGCGCCGGTCCGGCGGTCGAGCTCCGCGTCCACCGCGTCCGCCAGCTCCGGCGACGTGGTCACCAGCACGCTCGCGGCGAGCGGGTCGTGCTCGGCCTGGCTGATCAGGTCGGCGGCCACGTGCGCCGGGTCGGCCGTGTCGTCGGCCAGGATCGCGATCTCGGTCGGCCCGGCCTCGGAGTCGATGCCGATCAGCCCGCGCAGCAGCCGCTTGGCGGCGGTCAGGTAGATGTTGCCGGGACCGGTCACCACGTCCACCGGGTCCAGGGTGCCGCCGTCGGTGTCCGTGCCGCCGTAGGCGAGCAGGGCGACCGCGAGCGCGCCGCCGACGGCCCACACCTCGGTCACGCCGAGCAGGGCGGCGGCGGCCATGATCGTCGGGTGCGGCAGCCCGCCGAACTCCTCCTGCGGCGGCGAGCAGACCACCAGCGACTCGACGCCCGCGATCTGCGCCGGCACCACGTTCATCACCACGGTGGACGGGTAGACGGCCAGGCCGCCGGGCGCGTACAGGCCGACGCGGGACACCGGCACCCAGCGCTCGGTGACCGTGCCGCCGGGCACGACCTGGGTGGTCGTGTCGACCCGGCGCTGGTCGGCGTGCACCTTGCGGGCGCGGGCGATGGACTCCTCCAGCGCCGCGCGCACGGCCGGGTCCAGCTCGGACAGCGCGCGCTCCAGCTCGGACGCGGGCACGCGGACGGAGGCGGGCCGGACCTTGTCGAACTTCTCGCCGTGCTCGAGGACGGCCTCGACACCCCGTTCGCGCACGTCGTCCACGAGCGGCCGGACCTGATGCAGCACCGCGTCCACGTCGACCTCGGCGCGCGGCAGCGCGGCGCGCAGTTCGGCGGCGGACGGGACACGACCTCGCAGGTCGATGCGGCTGAGCATGCCTCCAAGGGTAAGCGGTCGCCAATTCCGTCAACTGTCAGCCCGCACCCCGGCGGTGAACCCGACAAACGGGGGCTACCTCGATCCGTGATCGAGGGGCCACGCTGCGTGGGCACCCTCCTGAGGTGCGGCACATCTCCGTCGCAAACCCTGCTGATGATGGAGGCTTGATGTTCACCAAGCGGCGCGGCCTTGTGGCCGCCGCGCTGGTCGCGAGCGTGGCCCTGGTGCTCCCCGCGCACCCGGGATCTGCTCAACCGGCGACCGCGCACACCCCGGAGCGGACCGTCTTCGAGGTCACCGCGACCACACCGGAGGCCCGCACCAAGGTCGCCCGGACCGGCGTCGACGTCCTCGGCCAGAACGGCGACACGCTCACCGTGATCGCCGAACCGCGCCAGCAGTGGCTGCTGCGCGCCACCGGGTTGCCGATGAAGGACACCGGTGACGCGGACGCGCAGCTCGCGGGCCTGGGCAAGGTCGACTTCACCGACCCGCAGCTCGGCACGCAGGACTTCCCGTCCGGCTACACCGGCTACCACAACTACGCGGAGATGGTCACCGAGCTGAACCAGACCGTCCGCGACCACCCGAACCTCGTCACGCTGCGCAGCATCGGCAAGTCGTACCAGAACCGCGACCTGTGGATGATCAAGATCAGCGACAACCCGACGGTCGACGAGGCCGAGCCCGAGGTGCTGTTCACCTGCAACCAGCACGCGCGTGAGCACCTGACCGTGGAGATGTGCCTGCACATCATCAAGCGGTACACCGACAACTACGCGTCCAACTCGGCCGTCAAGGGCGCGGTCGACAGCCGGGAGATCTGGATCATCCCGAGCGTCAACCCGGACGGCGCCGAGTACGACATCGCGACCGGCTCGTTCCGGGCGTGGCGCAAGAACCGGCAGCCGAACTCCACCTCCACCGGCACCGACCCCAACCGCAACTGGGGCTACCAGTGGGGCTGCTGCGGCGGTTCCAGCGGCAGCGGGTCGAGCGAGACCTACCGCGGCCCGTCGGCGTTCTCCGCGCCGGAGACCGCCCGCGTCCGCGACTTCGTCGGCACGCGCGTGGTCGGCGGTGTGCAGCAGATCAAGACGCACATCGACTGGCACACCTACTCGGAGCTGATCCTGTGGCCGTACGGCTACACCTACAACGACACCGCCGCGGGCCTGGACGCCACCCAGGCCAACGTGTTCCAGACCATGGGCAGGCGGATGGCGGCGCTGAACGGCTACACGCCCCAACAGGCCAGCGACCTCTACATCACCGACGGCAGCGTGGACGACTGGATGTGGGCCGCGCACAAGATCTGGAGCTACACGTTCGAGATGTACCCCAGGTCGGCCAGCGGGACCAGCGGCTTCTACCCGCGTGACACCGTGATCGCCGCGCAGACCTCGCGCAACGACACCGCGGTGCAGCTGTTCCTGGACTACTCCGACTGCGTCCCGCGCATCACCGGGCGCACCTGCTGACGGCCGCCACGGCCTGATCCACCTGCGCGGGCTCGACGAAGTAGTGGGGCGAGGCCCTGACCACCTCGTCGAGCCCGCGCCGGGTCATGTCCAGCAGCGTGGACGACGCGCCGCTGACGGTGACCGTGACGCCCTCGTCGGCCAGCCGGTCGCGCACGTCGGCCGCCGACACCCCGTCCACGGTGAACGTGACGATGCCCGCCTTGCGCACGCCCGGGTCGCGCACCGTCACGCCGGGCAGCGCGCCCAGCCCGTCACGCAGCCGCCGGGCCCGTTCGCCGACCTCGCGCTCGATCACGTCCAGGCCCTTGGCCAGCGCGTACCGCGCCGCCGCGATCAGCCCCAGCCGGTCGGCGACGCTGGTCTCCCAGATCTCGTAGACCCGCGCGTCGTCGCGCAGCCGGATCTCGTCCGGCCCGACCCACTCGGCGCTGTGCAGGTCGATCAGCCGGGGGTTCATCCGCGCGGCGGCCTCACGGCGCACGACCAGCACACCGGTGCCGCGCGGCCCGCGCAACCACTTGCGGCCGGTGCCCGCGATCAGGTCGACACCCAGCTCGTCGGCGCGCACCGGCAGCTGCCCGATCGACTGGCACGCGTCGAGCAGCACCAGCGCGCCCACCTCGTGCGCCGCGTCGGCGACCTCGCGCGCCGGGTTCACCAGCCCGCTGTTGGTGGGCACGTGCACCAGCGAGACCAGCTTCACCCGCTCGTCCAGCAGGTCCTTCAACGCGTCCACGTCGACCTGCCCGAACTCGTCGGACGGCACCGCTTGCGCGGACGCGCCGACCTCACGCGCCCGGCGCAGGATCGGGATCGCCGTGCCCGCGTACTCGGCCTCGCTGAACAGCACCCGGTCACCAGCCGCCAGCGGCACCGCGTCGAACGCGGTCAGCCACGACCGGGTCGCGCTGTCGGTGAACGCGACCTCGTCCGGCGACGCGCCCAGCAGCTCGGCGAACACCCCGTACCCGGCCTCCAGGTCGTCCGCCCGCTCCCGCGCGGCCAGGTACCCGCCGACCTCCGCCTCCCGCCGCAGGTGGCCGATCACCTCGTCCAGCACCTCGCGCGGCGGCAGGGAAGAACCGGCCGAGTCGAGGAAGATCCGGTCGTGCACAGTCGCCCCCCGCGGTGTCCCGGGCCGGTCCGGCGGTTCCGGTCGGCCCACTGCTGTACTTCGTGTACACCATGACGCAGGCGTACGGCGAGAGCGGAGGGGCGGTGCGATGACCGGCGAGCATGACGACGGCCCGCCCCCGACCACCAACGAGGTGAGCGCGCCGGGCGGTGTGCGGGACGTGGTCCAGGCCGGCCGGATCGGCCGCTACATCGTCAACCACCCCCTGCACTCGTTGCTCGCGGCGCTGACCGGTGCGGCGCTCGTGCTGGCCGGCGCGGTCGCGTGGTCGACGCTGGGCGGCCCGGAGGTCGAAGGCGCGGCGAACGGCTCCCCGACCACCGCCACCGCCGAACCGACCATCGGGCAAACCACCGAGCCCGCTGCCGAACCCACGACGACGACCACCACCACCACCAAGCCCACGACCACCACGGCCGAGCCCACGACCACCACGACGTCGTCATCCACGCGCCCCGCGCCGGCACCGGCCAGGGAGCTGTGGCAGGGGACGGTGAAGCTGCACGGGGACGGCGGCCCGAGGGGCGGCTGGTTCTTCGACGAGGCCGACCCGAAGGCGGGCTTCACGATGGGGGACCTCGCCTACGGCGGCGCGGGCACGGTCACCAGCCACAAGGTGGCCGACCTGCCGGACGACGCGTCGCCCCACCAGCCGCGGTGCGCCGAACTCCTGCGCGCCACCGCCGGGATCACCAGGGCGCCCGCTCACATCGGCAACGCGTTCTGCTTCACCACGCGCGGCGGCCGGGTCGGTCACGCCGTGGTGACCGGCACGTCCCCGCGCGACCCGCTCGACCCGTCGATCACGGTCGACGTCGTCGTCTGGGACCTGCCGGGCTGACCTAGCGGGGTGTCCACTCCTCCAGGTTCCACCACGGCCCCCACGACAGCGCGCCGTGCCCGTGCGGGTCGACGACCTCCTGGTAGCCGTTCCAGTTCTCCCGCACCACGTACGTGTGCTGCACCGCCGCCAGCACCACCATGCCCGGCGCGGCCACGTACGCGCGCTGGAACTGCTTGTACGCCGCCGCCCGCTGCGCCGGGTCCAGCAGCGACCGCCCGACGTCGAGGGCGGCGTCGACCTGCGGGTTCGAGTAGCCCCACGGGTTGCCGGTGTGCAGCGGCTGGTAGGTCATCAGGTCCGGGTCGAACGGCGTGCCGCCGCCGTGCAGCACCGCGTCCACGCCCAGCCTCGGCGTGAGGGCGTCCCACCCCAGCCCGGCCAGCTGCACGTCCACCCCGACCGCCTTGGCGTCGGCGGCGAACGCGGTGGCCAGGTCGGCGCGCACCACGTCGCCGATCGGGTACATCAGGGTGAACCGGGCGGCCACGCCGTCGCGCACCCGCACGCCGTCCGCGCCGCGCACCCAGCCCGCCTGGTCGAGCAGCAGCTCGGCCTGCGCCTTGTCGTAGGCGAACCGGGCGCCGGTCTCCACGAACTCCGGCAGCGTGTCCGGCACCGGCGTGCTCGCCACCGCGCCCTTGCCGCCCAGCAGGTTGTCCACCATGCCCTTGCGGTTCACCGCGTGGTTCAACGCCATCCGGATGGCGCTGTCGCCGGTCACCGGGCCGCCGGGCAGGGTGACCGCGCGCAGGTCGGCGCTGCGGTGCGTGATCACCCGCATGCCGTTGGCGTTGCCGAACGACTGGGCCAGGCGGGGCGGCAGCTCGGTGCCGTCGAACTCGCCCGCCTGCATCCGCTGCGCCCGCGTGTTGTCGTCCGGCACGAACACCACGGTCACCTTGCGGATCTTCGGCTCACCGCCGAGGTAGGAGGCGTTGGCCTCCAGCACCATCCGGTCGCCCTTGCGCCACTCCACCAGCTTGTACGGCCCCGTGCCGACCGGTGGCACGTCGCGCAGCGGGCCGCCGAACGCCTCGCTGGGCAGGATGCCGAGCACGAGCGTGTGCGGGAACGCCGCCCACGGCCGCGCGAGCGTGAACCGCACGGTGTGCATGTCCAGCTGCTCCACGCCGGTCAGCTCGGCGTACGAGGCGCGTTCGGTCGAGCCGGACGCCGGGTCGAGCAGCGCCCGGTAGGTCGCCACCACGTCCTCGGGCCCGAACGACGTGCCGTCGGTGAACTTCACGTCCTCGCGCAGCTCCACGGTCCAGCTCAACCCGTCGGCGGCCGGCGTGGGCGCGTCCGCCGCGAGCTGCGGCCGCACCGAGCCGTCCGCGCGGTGCTCCACCAGTCCGTCGTACAGCTTCGACACGCCCTCGCGGCCGTAGCCCAGCAGCGGGTTCAGCGTGGTCGGCTCGATCGGGTCGGCCAGCACGAGCGCGCTGCCGTCCGACGTGCCCTCGGCGCTCGGTGTCGTCGTGCCCGTGCACCCCGCAACGGCGAGCGCGGAGACGAGGACGAGCGGGGGCAGGAGGGAGCGCACGAGACCCGACACTACCTAGAGTGGGCCGCATGCGTGTCGCCCTCTGCCAGATCAACTCCTCCACCGACCCGGCGGCGAACCTCGACCTGGTGCGTTCGGAGACCGGGCGCGCGGCGGCGGCCGGCGCGCGCGTGGTCGTGTTCCCGGAGGCCACGATGTGCCGGTTCGGCGTGCCGCTCGGCCCGGTGGCCGAACCGCTGGACGGGCCGTGGGCGGGCGCGGTGCGCGACATCGCCGACGAGCACGGCGTGGTCGTCGTGGTGGGCATGTTCACGCCGGCGCCGGACGGCCGCGTGACGAACACCCTGCTGGTCACCGGCGGCGGCCACCACCTGGGCTACGACAAGATTCACCTGTTCGACGCGTTCGGCTTCACCGAGTCCCGCACCGTCGCACCCGGCTCCACACCCGTCACCGTCGAGGTCGACGGCGTCACGCTCGGCCTGGCCACCTGCTACGACGTGCGGTTCCCGGAGCTGTTCCGAGCGTTGGCCGACCGGGGCGCGCAGGCCGTGCTGGTGTGCGCGTCGTGGGGCGCCGGGCCCGGCAAGCGGGAGCAGTGGGAGCTGCTGGTGCGCGCCAGGGCGCTGGACTGCACGTCGTGGGTGCTGGCCTGCGGTCAGGCCGATCCGCGGGTCGACCACGGCGGCGCGCCGACGGGCGTCGGCTTCAGCACGGTCGCGTCACCGCTGGGCGAGGTGGTCGAGCAGCTTGCCGGCGAGCCCGGTTCGATTCTGACCGAAGTGGACACACAGCGTGTCGTGCGGGCGCGGGAAGCGTTGCCGGTCCTGGCGAATCGCCGGTTCTGACGCACTTTCGGGGCACATCGCCCCACACGAACGGGTGGCAGCCGAATAGGTGGCCCTTGGCGCCGGGAAACCCTCGCGGGACTCACTCGACACGCGAAGGGAACCGGCCATGATCAATCAGGCCGAAGTTGACCGCCTGTACGACTGCGAAGTGGTCGACGAGCACGGTGACCGCATCGGCTCGGTGAAGCAGGTCTGGCTCGACGACCGGGACGGTCGGCCGATGTGGGCTTCGGTGCACACCGGCCTGTTCGGTCTCAAGGAGTCGTTCGTGCCGATCCAGGACGCGACCCTGGGCGACGGCGTCGTCACCGTGCCCGTGGACAAGCAGCAGGTGAAGGACGCGCCCCGGATCGACGTGTCCGACGAGCACATGTCCGACCGGCAGCAGGACGAGCTTTACGAGTACTACGGCCTCATCCCGGCCCACCGCAGCGGTGACCACGACCGGCTGCCGGGCCGCGGCCGCACCGAGACCAGGCCCATGCCCGCCGCCGGGCAGACCGGCCGGCCGATGCCCGGCCCGACGAGGGACGGCATGGGCGGGCAGGCACCCATGGGGCAGGCACCCATGGGCCGGGCCCCCGCCGCGCAGACCCCTTCAGCGCAGAGCCCTTCCGCACAGGGCAGCCGGCGCGAGGCCCGCGAGGGCGAGTCGATCACCCGGTACGAGGAGGAGATGGACGTCGGCACCCGCGAGGTCGAGGCCGGTCGGGTGCGCCTGGTCAAGCACACGGTGACCGAGCAGAAGGACGTGTCCGTCCCGGTGTCGCACGAGGAGGTGCGCGTGGTGCGCGAGCCCGCCGACGGCGCGCCGACCGGCCGTGCGTTCGCCGAGGAGGAGACCGAGGTCACCCTGCGCAGGCAGGAGCCGGTGGTCGAGAAGAAGGCCAAGCCGGTGGAGCAGGTCCGGCTGGAGAAGGAGACCGTGACCGAGCAGCAACACGTTCGCGACGAGGTCCGCGGCGAACGGGTGGACGTGGAGCGCGACGACCGCATGAAGCGGCGCGACTCCTGAACACGGCGTGCCCGCGCCCGTGCCCCGGGCGCGGGCCGCCCCCTCCTCGCGACGGCTGGACGGCTAGCGCAGGTCCAGCCCCAGGTCGAGCGCCGGGGCGGAGTGCGTGAGGCCGCCGACGGCCAGGTAGTCGACGCCCGTCTCGGCGTAGGCCCTGGCCACGTCCAGGGTCAGCCCGCCCGACGCCTCCAGCCGCACACCGCCCGCCCGGCGCACCGCCTCCGCGCAGTCGGCGGCGGTGAAGTTGTCCAGCAGCACCAGTTCCGCGCCCTCGGCCACGGCCTCGTCCAGCTGGTCCAACGAGTCGACCTCGACCTCGCACCCCAGGTGCGGCGCGTGGGCGCGCACGGCGGCCAACGCCGCCCGCACCGACCCCGCGGCCCGCACGTGGTTGTCCTTGATCAGCACCGCGTCGCCCAGGCCGAGCCGGTGGTTGACACCGCCGCCGCACCGCACCGCGTACTTCTCCAGCAGCCGCAGGCCCGGCAGGGTCTTGCGGGAGTCGCGCACGCGCGCCTTCGTGCCCGCGACCTCGTCCACCCAGGCCGCGGTGAGCGTCGCGACGCCGGACAGGTGGCACAGCAGGTTCAACGCGGTGCGCTCGGCGGTGAGCAGACCGCGCACCGGTCCGCGCAGGACCAGGGCGGGCTCGCCGGGCACGGCCTTGTCGCCGTCGCGTCGCCGTTCCAGCACCTCCACGTCGGTGACCTGCCGGAACACCTCCAGCGCCACCGGGATGCCCGCGAGCACACCGGCCGCGCGCGGCGTCAACTCGGCCACGGCCACCGCGTCCGCGGGCACGGTCGCCTCGGTCGTCGCGTCCGCGCCGTACCTCAGGTCCTCTGCCAACGCCGTCGTGATCACGCGACGTGCGTCGGCCAGGTCGAACCCGTCTCCGGTGCTCGCCCCGGCGAGCAGGTCTTCGGTGTTCATGCCACTCCCCTGGCCGGTACGGGATCGGCCAGCACCGGCTGGCCGGACGGGTTGAGCCGGACCACCTGGCTGCGCCGCCAGCCCACGTCGTCCCGCTCGGTGAAGTCGGTGCGCACGTGGCAGCCGCGCGACTCCCGGCGTTGCGCCGCCGCCGCGATCAGCGCCCGCGCGGCCACGGTGAGCGCGGCGTCCTCGACCAGCTCCCGGCTGTCCAACGTGCGGTCCACAGTGGACAGGTCGAGCACCGAGCCGACCACGGCCAGGCCCTCGGCGTCACGGCCGATCGCCGCGTACCGGGACATGACGCGTTGCAGCGAGTCCCGGTCGGCGACCGGCGCCGTCGGCAGCCGCACCGAGGCGGCCGCGACCGGGCGGGCGAGCACGCCCAGCGCCAGGTCCGCCGCGACGGCCTCGGCCGCCCGCGTGCCCACGACCAGGCCTTCGAGCAGGCTGTTGGACGCCAGCCGGTTCGCGCCGTGCAGCCCGGTGCGGGCCACCTCGCCCGCCGCGTACAGGCCGGTCACGCCCGTCCTGCCGGCCACGTCGGACAACACGCCACCGCAGGCGAAGTGCGCCGCCGGGGCCACCGGGATCGGCTCCCCCGCCGGGTCGACGCCCGCCGCCAGGCAGGCCGCGTGCACGGTCGGGAACCGGCGCGCGAAGTCGGAGATGCCCGTGGCGTCGAGGAACACGTGGTCGTCCACCCCACCGGGGGCGCCCGCCATGTGCCGGGTGATCGCCGCGGCCACCACGTCACGCGGGGCCAGGTCCTCCAAGGGGTGCACACCGCGCATGACCCGCGCGCCGGTCGCGTCCACCAGCACCGCGCCCTCGCCGCGCACCGCCTCGGTGACCAGCGGGCAGCGGCCACGCGCGCCGCGCCCGGTGTAGAGCACGGTCGGGTGGAACTGGACGAACTCGACGTCCGCCGCCACCGCACCCGCGCGCAACGCCAGCGCCAGGCCGTCGCCGGTGGCCACCTCCGGGTTGGACGTGGCCTGGTAGAGCTGTCCGAGGCCGCCGCTGGCCAGCAGCACCGCGGGCGCGCTGAGCACGCCGGGCACGCCGTTGCCGTCCAGCACCAGCAGGCCGCACACCTGGCCGAGCGGGGTGCGCACCGCGTCCACCGCGATGTGCTGCTCCAGCACCGGCACCCGTCCGTCGGACGCCGCCGCCAACAGCGCGCGCTCCACCTCCGCACCGGTCGCGTCACCGCCCGCGTGCACCACCCGGAACGCGCTGTGCCCGCCCTCCCGCGTGCGGGCCAGCCCACCGGTCGGCGCGGCGTCGAACACCGCGCCGCGCTCGCGCAGCCGGGCCACCGCCGCCGGACCACCCGCGATGATCGCCTCGACGGCGGCCTCGTCGCACAGCCCCGCGCCCGCGACCAACGTGTCACGCACGTGGAGCTCGATCGTGTCGGCTGCGTCGTTGGCGTCGTGCTCGCCGGGCAGCACGACGGCCACGCCGCCCTGCGCCCACCTGGTGTTGCCGTCCTCGGCGGCGGCCTTCGTCACGACCAGGACCCGCAGTCCCAGCTCACGCGCGCGCAGCGCCGCCGTCAGACCGGCCACCCCCGTGCCGACGACCAGCAGGTCGGCGCGGGCCTCCCACAGCGGCGAGTTCACTCGCCGCCGCCGGGCTGCCCGATCTCGATCATGCGCTGCACCGCGCCCCGTGCCCGCCTCGCGGTCTCCGGGTCCACGTGCACCTCGTCCTTGTTCTCCCGCAGGCCCCGCAGCAGGGCGGCCGGGGTGATCATCTTCATGTAGCGGCACGACGCCCGGTCGTTCACCGCGCGGAAGTCGATCTCCGGCGCGGCCAGGCGCAGCTGGTGCAGCATCCCGATCTCGGTGGCCACCAGCACCGACTTCGCGCTGGTCCGCCGGGCGGCGACGATCATGTCGCCGGTCGAGAGGATCTTCACCTTCTCCGCCGGGACGGTGCCCTCGCCCGCGAGGTAGAGCGCCGAGGTGGCGCACCCGCACTCGGGGTGGATGAACAGGTCGGCATCCGGGTTCGCCGCCGCGCGCTCGGCCAGCTCCGGGCCGTTGATGCCCGCGTGGACGTGGCACTCGCCCGCCCAGATGTGCAGGTTCTCGCGACCCGTCTCGCGCTTGACGTGCGCGCCGAGGAACTGGTCCGGCAGGAACAGCACCTCGCGGTCGGCCGGGATGGACCGCACCACGTCCACCGCGTTCGACGAGGTGCAGCAGATGTCGGTCTCCGCCTTCACCTCGGCCGTGGTGTTGACGTAGGAGACGACGACCGCGCCGGGGTGCTCGGCCTTCCACGCGCGCAGCTGGTCGCCGGTGATCGAGTCGGCCAGCGAGCAGCCCGCCCGCTCGTCCGGGATGAGCACGGTCTTGTGCGGGGCGAGGATCTTGGCCGTCTCGGCCATGAAGTGCACGCCGCAGAACACGATGGTGGACGCGTCGCTCGCGGCCGCGATGCGGCTGAGCGCCAGCGAGTCACCGGTGTGGTGGGCGATGTCCTGGATCTCGGGCAGCTGGTAGTTGTGCGCCAGGATGACCGCGTCCCGCTGCCGCGCCAGCTCCAGCACCTCGTCACGCCACGCGGCGTCCGGCGCGATCCCGTCGTAGGCGCCGTCGGAGGTTCGCTCCACGTAGGCGGTGGCGACCATGGTTCCTCCCTTGAGCCAGGTTTTCGCCTATCGGTCGAAAACGTGGCCGATAGTATCAGCCGAGTGGGACTCGCGGAACATGAGGTGCTGGCCGCGGTGCTCCAGGTGAGAGCCGGATCACTCCAGGTCATGCTGTGGGAGCGCGCTCGTGAACCGCACGCTCACCGCTGGTCACTGCCCGGTGGCGGGCTCGGCGGCGACGAGGACGTCGAGGCCTCGATCCGCCGTCAGCTGGCGGAGAAAGTCGACGTGCGACAGTTGTCACACGTCGAGCAGCTCGCCGTCTTCAGCAACCCCGCGCGGGTGCCCGGACCGCGGGTGGTCGCGACCGCGTTCCTCGGCCTGGTGCCCTCCCACATCGACCCGGTGGTGCCGTCGGACACCGGGTGGCACCCGGTGGACGCGCTGCCGGCGACGGCGTTCGACCACGAGGCGATCTGCCGCCGCGCCCGCAACCGGCTCGCGTCGAAGCTGTCGTACACGAACCTGGGTTTCGCGTTGGCGCCGCCGGAGTTCACCATCTCCGCGTTGCGCGCGCTGTACTCCGCAGCCCTGGGGTACAAGGTGTCGGCGACCAACCTGCAACGCGTGCTGTCGCGCCGGGGCCTGTTGGAGCCGACCGGCGGGACCGTGCAGCCCGGACCGGCGGGCGGCAGGCCCGCGGCGCTGTTCCGGTTCGTGTCGGGCGAAATGCGCGTCACCGACCCGTTCGCCGTGCTGAGGCCACCGGCCGCCCGTAGCTTGGGGTCGTGACGACGACGCTCCCGCTGTTCCCGCTGGGCACCGTGCTGCTGCCCGGGGCGTCCCTGCCGCTGCACGTGTTCGAGCCGCGGTACCGGCAGCTGACCGTCGACCTGGTGACGGGCGCCGTGCCGGAGCGGACGTTCGGCGTGGTGTCGATCAAGCAGGGGTGGGAGGTCGGGGCGGAGAACGTCGAGGCGCTGTCCGACATCGGCTGCACGGCGGTGCTCCAGGAGGCGCGGCGGCTGCCGGACGGGCGGTTCGACCTGACCACCAAGGGCGGTCGGCGGTTCCGGTTGCTGGAGGTGCACGAGGACAGCGCGCCGTACCTGGTGGCTTCGGTGCGGTGGCTGCCGGACACGGCCGCGCCGCCGGAGGTCGAAGCGGTCCTGCCGCTGTTGGCGGAGAGCGCGCGGGCGGCGCACGGGCGGTACCGGCAGGCGGCGTACCAGAGCGTGGGGCGGCGGCCACCGGGGCCGGACATCGCGTTGCCCGACCTCGCGTACGCGTTGGCGGGCGACTGCCTGCTGACGTTGGAGGACCGGCAGCGCCTGCTGGAGGAGACCTCGCCGGCCCGGCGACTGCGCATGGTGCGGAAAGTGCTGCACCGCGAGGCGGGCATTCTCGACGCGTTGAGCGCCGTGCCCGCGCCGTTGTCGGAATTGGGTCACCTGCCGCATCGCAACTGACCGTTCCCCTTGGCGGTGTAAGATGCCGCGAATGAACACCATGCGTGCGCTGCTCGAACTCGACCCGCCCTTGATCGCGGTGAGTTTCGCGGACGACGACAGCGAGCGGGCGGCCGCGGAAGCGCGTTCGGCCGGGGTCGACGTGGCCGAATTGCGCATCGACCGGTTCTCCCGGACCGATGTCGCGCACGTGCTGGAGCAGGTCCGCGCGTTCGAGGGCATGCCGGTGCTGGCGACCGTGCGCTCGGCCGCGGAGGGCGGTGGGTGGAGCGGTGGCGAAGCGGCGCGACTCGACCTGTTCCGCGAGGTCGCGCCCCTGGTGGAGGCCGTGGACGTGGAGTTGTCGTCGCGGGAGGTCGTGGCCGACGTGGTCGCCGCCGCGCACGCGCACGACGCGTTGGCGATCGTGTCGTACCACAATTTCGACCACACGCCGGGAATTGGTGAGCTCGATGCGATCGTGCGTGACGCCAAAGCGGTCGGTGCGGATATCGTGAAAATCTCCACGATGGCGACCACCGGTGCGGACCTGAAGGTGTTGGCGTCATTGTTGGTGAATTCCGGTGATACCGACATGATCGTGATCGCCATGGGTGAGATCGGCACCGCGTCCCGCATCTTCTTCCCCGCGCTCGGTTCGCGGGTGACTTACACGTTCATCGGTCACCAGCCCACGTCGGGCCAACTCGATTTCGCCGAGACGTCCGGGTTGCTGCGCAAGTTCTACCCCGGGTACGACCGGAGGAAGAGCGCGGTCGACGCCTGAGCCGCCGCCCCCGCGAGGTCCTGAGCGTTGAACTCGGGGTACGCGAACGTAGGACACGCCCGCCCTGAAGGTAGGACACGCACGACCTGAACGTAGGACACGCACGACCTGAACGTAGGACACGCGCGTTCTGGAGGTAGGACACGCGCGGTCTGGAGGTACGACTCGCGCGGGTGTGCGGGGGCGTGTGGGAGGGCGCGGTAAGGGGTGGTGTTGGAGTGTTCATTCATCCTCTTGCCGTATGGTGGGATTGTTCAACAATCCTCTAGCGTGTGGGCCACGGCACACCCACACGGCTGCGAGGTGATCCCGACATGAGCACCACGGACGTCGACACCACCAAGAACGGTCAAGGCCCGTTCGCCTGGTTCCACACGCTGGGCCGCAACGGGAAGCGCGCCTTCGTCGGCGCGTTCGGCGGCTTCGGCCTGGACGCCTACGACTTCCAGGTCCTGCCCCTCGGACTGTTCGCCATCACGGCCTACTTCGGCATCAGCACGGGCGAAGCGGGCCTGCTCAACACCGTCACGCTGGTCGTCTCCGCCCTCGGCGGCGCGATCGCGGGCATCCTCGCGGACCGCATCGGCCGCGTCCGCACCCTCATGATCACGGTCATCACCTACGCCGTCTTCACGGTCCTGTGCGGCTTCGCCACCAGCTACGAGATGCTGCTCGTCTTCCGCGCCCTCCAGGGCCTGGGCTTCGGCGGCGAGTGGGCGGCGGGCGCGATCCTCGTCGCCGAGTACTGCAAGCCGCAATACCGGGGCCGGACGGTCGCGTTCATCCAGAGCTCGTGGGCCGTCGGCTGGGGCCTGAGCGTCATCGTCTACACCGTCGTGTTCAGCTTCCTGCCGCAGGACGTCGCCTGGCGCGTGCTGTTCTGGACCGGCGCGATCCCCGCCGTCCTGGTCTTCTACGTCCGCCGCAACGTCAAGGACGCGCCGAGGGCCGAGCGGGCCCTGGAGACCAGCCCGCGCCGGGGCAGCTTCAAGGCCGTCTTCCAGGGCAAGCTCGGCCGCACCACGCTGTTCGCCGCGCTCCTCGCCACCGGCGTCCAGGGCGGCTACTACACCCTGGCCAGCTGGGTGCCGACGTTCCTCAAGACCGAACGGGGCCTCAGCGTCGTCGGCACCGGTGGCTACCTGGCCCTGCTCATCAGCGGCGCGTTCGCGGGCTACATCACCGGCGGCTACCTGACCGACCTGCTGGGCCGCAAGCGCACGTTCACGCTGTTCGCCGTGCTCAGCGCGATCCTCATCGTGGTGTTCACCCAGATCCCGGCCGGCGCGAACGGGCTGATCCTGCTGGTCACGTTCCCGCTCGGCTTCACCACCTCGGCGATCTTCAGCGGTTTCGGCTCGTTCCTGGCCGAGCTGTACCCGACGGAGCTGCGCGGCACCGGCCAGGGGTTCACCTACAACTTCGGCCGCGCGGTGGGCGCGTTCTTCCCCGCGCTGGTGGGATTCCTCGCGGAGGGCATGGGCGTCGGCGGCGCGATGATCTTCGGCGCGATCGCCTACGGCATCGCCGTCGTGGCCCTGCTCGGCCTCCCCGAGACGAAGGGCGTCGAACTGCGATGACCGCGATGACACCGCCGGAGGTCCGCCGCACGCACCAGGGACCCACGGCCGGGCTCGCGGACGGCTACGCGCAGGCCAACCTGATCGCGGTGCCCCGGGACTGGGCCTACGACGTGCTGCTGTTCACCGTGCGCAACCCCAAGCCGTGCCCGGTCCTGGACGTCACCGACCCGGGCGACACCACGACGGTCCTCGCGGGCAACGCCGACCTGATGCGCGACGTGCCCCGCTACCGGATCTGGGAGCACGGCGAGCTGGTCGCCGAGCTCACCGACGCCTCCGGGCACTGGCGCGACGACCTGGTCGCGTTCCTCATCGGGTGCAGCTTCACCTTCGAGTCGGCCCTGAAGCAGGCGCACGTCCCGCTGCGGCACGTCGAGCAGCGGCGCAACGTGCCGATGTACGTCACGAACCGCGAGTGCCGCCCGGCCGGCCGCGTGCACGGCCCGATGGTCGTCTCGATGCGCTACGTCCCGGCCGACCTGGTCGACACCGCCCGGGAGGTCACCGCCCGGATGCCCGCCGTCCACGGCGACCCGGTCCACGTGGGCGACCCGGCGGCGCTGGGCATCGACGACCTGGACCGGCCGGACTTCGGCGACCGCACCGATCCGCACGACGGCGACGTGCTGGTCTTCTGGGCGTGCGGTGTCACGCCGCAGGCCGCGGTGGTGGCGTCGAAACCGCCGTTCGCGATCACCCACGCGCCGGGGCACATGTTCGTCACCGACGTGCCCGACACGGCCTACCGGCTCTAACCCAACCGCCGACCCAGGTCGTCCAGACCGTTCCACGCGGCCAGGCAGCCGTACGCCAGCGCCGTGCCCAAGGGCCACGCCAGCAAGCCCCACCACGTCTCCAGCACCGGGGCCAGGGCGATGACGTCACCCACCTGGGGCGCGGTGCTGACGGCGTAGTCGCCGCTCGCCGTGCCGACGCCGGTCAACTGGGCCAGGTAGGCGGCCACGAGGGCGCCGAGGGTGGCCGCGAGCATCACCACCGGGCCGCGCCGCTCCCGCAGGAGCCACACCGCGATGCCGGTGATCAGCCCGGCCGCCAGGCCCATCAGCACGAACAGCATCAGCCCGTCGAGCCGGTGGTAGCTCTCGCCGGTGACCGGGATCATCGACCCGTCCTGCTGCGCCACCACGTTCTGCGGCGGCGCCAGCCAGGCCCACAGCCAGCCCGCGGGCAGCCCGAACAGCGAGATCGCGGAGAGCACGGAGAACGCGGGCAGCAGGTCGCGCTTCACCACGACGCGCGGCCGCTGCACCACGTAGTAGTACTCGAACGCCGGCGCGGGTGGCACCCGAACGGGCGCGGCCCGCTCGTCCACCGGTTGCTCCGCCACCCGACGACCTCCCTGCACACGTGACCAGATGCAGGGCAGGTTACCGCGCGGAGGTGATCTCCCCGTGACGGCTGCACGTGGCCGTCCACCCGGCGGGGGTCACCTGCACCACCATCCGGCGCGCGCACTCCGCGCAGAACCGCGGCGGGTCGATCACGCCCAGCCGTGACGCGCACGCGGAGTGGTCCGCCTCCGCGAGCGCCTTGCCGCAATAACCGCAGAAAGTCACCGCACCCAGCCCAGTGGTCACAGGGTCTTGCTCAGTTCCTTGATCGGCATGGACAGCTCGCTCAGCATGTCGAGGTCGTCCTGCGCCGGGCGGCCGAGGTTGGTCAGGTAGTTGCCGACGATGATCGCGTTGACGCCGCCGAGCATCCCCTGCTTCGCGCCGAGGTCGCCGAAGGTCAGCTCACGGCCGCCGGCGAAGCGCAGGATCGTGCGCGGCAGGGCGAGCCGGAACGCGCCGACGGTCCGCAACGCGTCGGGGCCCTCCACGACCGGGTAGTTCTCGTAGGGCGTGCCGGGGTTGGGGATGAGGAAGTTCAGCGGCACCTCGTCCGGCTCCAGCGCGGCCAGCTGCACGGCGAACTCGGCGCGCTGCGCCAACGTCTCCCCCATGCCGATGATGCCGCCGCAGCAGACCTCCATGCCCGCCTCGCGGATCATCTTCAGCGTGTCCCACCGCTCTTCCCACGAGTGCGTGGTGACCACGTTCGGGAAGTGCGAGCGCGCCGTCTCCAGGTTGTGGTTGTAGCGGTGGACGCCCATGTCCACCAGCTCGTCCACCTGCTCCTGGGTGAGCATGCCGAGCGAGCACGCGATCTGGATGTCGTTGCCGTCCTCGCGGATGGCCTTGACGCCGTCGCGCACCTGCGACAGCAGCCGCTTGTCCGGCCCGCGCACGGCGGCGACGATGCAGAACTCGGTCGCGCCGGTCTCGGCGGTCTGCCGGGCCGCCTTCACCAGGCCGGGGATGTCCAGCCACGCCGAGCGCACCGGCGAGGGGAACTGGCCGGACTGGGAGCAGAAGTGGCAGTCCTCCGGGCAGCCGCCGGTCTTGAGCGACACGATGCCCTCGACCTCGACCTCCGGGCCGCACCAGCGCATCCGCACCGCGTGCGCCAGCTCCAGCAGCTCCGGGATCCGGTCGTCGGGCAGCCGGAGGACTTCGAGCACCTGCTCCTCGGACAGCCCGACGCCCTGCTCCAGCACCTGCTCGCGGGCAACGGCGAGGACATCGACCTGTTCGGGGGCTGCGGTCACGACTTCTCCTCGTACTCCGGCGGTGGTCCGCCGTGCAGTCTGCCGCACGGGCCCGTGCGCTACCCAGCGATGTGCGTCACTGGTTCGTTCAACCCGGGGGTCAGCAGGTGTGCGGCGCGGCGAACTTCTCCGGGTCGAACGTGCCGCCGAACCACGGCGACAGGCCTTCCCGGGCGCGCTCCACGAACTCGTGCCGCCCCAGCGCCGCCGCGCCGTCGGGCAGCACGCCCAGCAGCGGCGCGCCCGCAGCCTCGGGCAGGTCGACCAGGTTCGTGCGGGTGGCCAGGTCCGGCTCGGCGGGCCAGCGGCCCACCACCACGCCGACCGACTCCAGGCCGCGGCGGAGCAGGGCTTCGGCGGTCAACGCGGTCATGTTCAACGTGCCCAGGCCCGCGTGCGCGACGATGAGCACCGGGGCGTTGAGCGCCCAGGCCGCGTCGGCGATGGTCGAACCGGCGCCGTCGAACCGGACCAGCAGCCCGCCCGCGCCCTCGACCAGCACCAGGTCGTGCGTCTCGTCCAGCGCCGCGGCCGCCGAGGCGATGTCGCTGGGGTGCAGGGTGGGCAGCCCGGACCGGCGCGCGGCCGTGGCCGGTGCCAGCGGTTCGGGGTACCGGCGCAGTTCACGGGTGGTGACCGGGCCCGCGAGGCGGACCACCTCGGCGAGGTCGCCCGGCTCGCCGTCGGCGACACCGGTCTGCGCGGGCTTGAGCACGGCGACCCGCCGACCGTCGGCCGCGGCCAGGGCCGCCAGGGCGGCGACGACGACCGTCTTGCCGACCTCGGTGCCCGTGCCGGTGATCACGAGGACGCTCACGGGCACCCACCCTAGGCCTTTACGGAGCGTGGCGGGCGTCCGCGTTCTACAGTCACCTCCATGAGTGAGATCGTTCTCTACGGTGCGGACTGGTGTGCCGACTGCCGGCGCGCGAAGGCATGGCTGCGGGAGCACGAAGTGCCGTTCACGGACGTCGACGTCGAGCAGGACGACGCGGCACGCGACCGCGCGATCGAGTTCGCCGGCGGGCGCAAGAACATCCCGGTGATCGTGCTGCCCGACGGCGGCGTGCTGGTCGAGCCGACGAACGCGCAACTGGCCGAGGCCGTCCGGCAGCAGGCCTGAGTTGGGCAGGAAGAAGCGCAGACAGGGCCGCGACGGCGCGGAGGTCAGCACCCGGAGGCGCCCGCGCAACCCCCGACCCGAGCGGAAGCCGCCCGGCTGGTTGGACGAGCTGGGCGGGTGGGGGTGGACCGCGCTCGTCGTAGGCACCGTGATCGGTGCGATCGGCGCGCACTACGCGCTGTGGCACTGGGTGATCCCACCGGTCGGGGCGGTGGTGGGCCGGATCCCCGTGGTGTCGACCGTCGTGGGCTGGTTGTTCGGGGGCGGCGCGTGGATCGCCCTCGGTGTGGCCGTGCTGAACGAGAAGACCGCGAGCAAGGTCGTGGGACTGCGCCTCGTGCGGATCGCGCTCGTGTGGATGGGCGTGGCCGTCCTGTGCCTGCCCGTCGGGTGGGCCGAGGACATCCACCTCCCGACGGACTACTGGGCGGGTGTGTTCGCGGGCGCCTACGGCCTGCTGGGCTCGCTGGTGGTGTTCCCGGTGCTGGCGCTGGTCCTGTACCCGTTGTCGCGGGTGGTGCGGCCGTTGCGCGACAGGTCCGACCAGGTCGTCGGGTGGGCGTCGATCGGCTACGGCGTGCTGCTGCTGGTCTGGGGCTCAACCCTGCTGCGCATGTGACGCCCCGGCCGCGGCGACGACGGCGGCGGCGATCGCGGCCACGTCGTCGTCCGTGCTGATGAACGGCGGCATGGTGTAGATCAGGTCGCGGAACGGCCGCAGCCACACGCCGTGGTCGACGGCCGCGGCGGTGGCGGCGGCCATGTCCACCGGGTGGTCCAGCTGCACCACGCCGATCGCGCCGAGCACCCGCACGTCACCGGGCGCCTGCGCGAGCCCGGACCGCAGCCCGGCCTCGATCCGCCGCACCGACGCCCGCCAGTCCTGCGCCAGCAGCAGGTCGGTGGAGGCCAGCGCCACCGCCGAGGCCAGCGGGTTGCCCATGAACGTCGGGCCGTGCGCCAGCACGGGCACCTCGCCGCGCGAGATGCCGTCCGCCACGCGCGGGGTGCACAGGGTCGCCGCCAACGACAGGTAACCGCCGGTCAGCGACTTGCCCAGGCACATGATGTCCGGGCTGATCCCGGCGTGGTCGGCGGCGAACAGCTCACCGGTGCGGCCGAAGCCGGTGGCGATCTCGTCGAAGATCAGCAGCACGTCGTTGGCCAGCGTCAGCTCCCGCAGCACGTGCAGGTAGCGCGGGTCGTGGAAGCGCATCCCGCCGGCGCCCTGCACGACCGGCTCCACGATCACCGCGGCCAGCTCGTCGGCGTGCCGCTCGACCAGGTCCGACAGCTCCTGGACGTAGGCGGTCTCCAGGTCGCGCGGCGGCGCGGAGGCGAACACCTGCTCCGGCAGCACGCCCCGCCACAGCGAGTGCATCCCGCCCTCCGGGTCGCACACGGCCATCGGCTGGAACGTGTCGCCGTGGTACCCGCCGCGCCAGGTCAGCAGCCGCCGCTTGGCGGGCCTGCCCTGCGAGCGCCAGTGCTGCAACGCCATCTTGATCGCGACCTCGACCGACACCGACCCCGAGTCGCACAGGAACACGTGCTGCAACGGCTCGGGCGTGATCTCCACCAGCCGTGCGGCCAGCGCCACCGCGGGCTCGTGGGTGAGGCCGCCGAACATCACGTGGCTCATCCGGCCGAGCTGGTCGCGCACCGCCGCGTCGAGCACGGGGTGCCGGTAGCCGTGGATCGCGGCCCACCACGACGACATGCCGTCGACCAGCTCGCGCCCGTCGTCCAGCCGGAGCCGGACACCCTCGGCCGAGGAGACGACCAGCGGCTCGTGGGTGCCCGGCATCGGGCCGTACGGGTGCCAGACGTGCGCCTGGTCCAGCTTCAGCAGCTCATCGTGCTCCACGGGGAGTCAGGCTAACCGGCAGCTCCTCGACGCCGCGGATGAGCGCCCCCGGGCGCCACCGCAGCTCGTGCGGCTCCACGGTCAGGGCCACGTCGAACCGGTCGAACAGCGTCCCGATCGCGATCTCGCCCTCCATCCGCGCCAGCGGCGCGCCCAGGCAGTAGTGGATGCCGTGGCCGAACGCGAGGTGCCCGGCGGCCTGCCGGGTGATGTCGAGCCGGTCCGGGTCCGGGAACCGGGAACCGTCGCGGTTGCCGCCGCTCAGCGCCACGACCACCAGGCTGTCCTTCGGGATGACCACGTCACCCAGCTCCACGTCCTCGGAGGTGTAGCGGAACGTGGACTGGTTGACCGGGCTGTCGTAGCGGAGAACCTCCTCCACCGCGCCGGGCAGCAACGTCCGGTCGGCGCGCAGCTTGGCCAGCTGGTCGGGGTTGCGCACCAGGTGGTGGACGCCGTTGGCGATCAGGTTGACCGTCGTCTCGTGCCCGGCGACGAGGAGCAGGAACGCCATGGCGATCAGCTCCATCTGGTCGAGCCGGTCGCCTTCCTCGTCGGCGTGCACCAGGGCCGAGAAGAAGTCGTCGCCCGGGTCGGCCTTCTTGTGCTCGACCAGCTTCATCAGGTAGCCCGCCATCTGCGTGCCCGCGTCCTGCAGCGCCTTGGCGTCCGACCCGCCGGCCACCAGCACGTTCGACCACCGGCGGAACTCGTCGCGCTCCTCCATCGGCACGTCGAGCATCTCGCAGATGACGGTGATGGGCAGCGGGAACGCCAGCGCGTCCACGAGGTCGAGCTCCGATTTGCCCTCCACGTCCCGCAGGAGCTGGTCGGTGATCTCCTGGATCCGGGGCCGCAGCTGCTCGACCCGCCGGGCGGTGAACGCCTTGGTGACGAGCTTGCGCAGCCGGGTGTGGTGCGGCGGGTCCATGTTCAGCATGTGCTGCACCAGGGACTCGTCGAACACCATCGGTTCCTGGTCCCCGACCCGGTTGAGCTCCATGACCTCCGGGAAGCGCTCGAAGTGCTTGCTGAACCGCGGGTCGGCCAGCGCCAGCCGTGCCTCTTCGTACCGGGTGACCAACCACGCCTTGGTGCCTCGCGGCAGCACGACCTGGGTCGCCGCCGCCTGCTCCCGCACCGCGGCGTGGTAGGCGTGCGGATCGGCGAAGTACTCCTCGCCCAGCACGTCGAGACCGGCGATCTGCTCCCCCAAAGGGATCCCCTCCTCGTGTGAGTTAACCCTGTTCACTCAACGATTCGAGACTCGCTCGTGTCCCCGATCCCGGGTCAGATCACCCGATCAGCCCAAGCACCCCGGTCCGAGTAGCGCCTTCAAATCACCCATAAGGGACGGCGTGGGCGTAACCCGGAGGGCGTCGTCCAGCTTCAGCAACGTGTTGCGGCTGCTGTTGATGACCAGGTTCAGGTGCACCTCGGTCGTGCCGGGGTGCGCGGTGAGGACTTCCTTGAGCGATGTCACCAGCTTCGGGTCGCAGCGCGACGCCGCCACCTTCAGCCGCAACGCCTGCGCGCCCAGTTCCGACAGGTCCGGCACGACCAGGTCGTTGGCGATCAGCGAGATCCGGTCCTCCCGCTTGGCCACCCGCGCCTTGACCAGCACGATCGCGTCCTCGGCCACCGACATGCCGTGGACGGTGTAGCTCTTGGGGAAGAACAGCACCTCGATGCCACCGGCCAGGTCCTCCAGCTGCGCCGACGCCCACGGCTCGCCGTTCTTGTTCACCCGGCGGGTGACCGACGCGAGGATGCCGCCCAGGGTGACCTGCGTGCCGTCGGGCACGTCGCCTTCCAGGATGCGCGGGATCGTGGTGTCCGAATAAGAGCTCAGCACCTGCTCCACGCCGTTGAGCGGGTGGCCGGACACGTACAGGCCCAGCATCTCCCGCTCCAGCGTGAGCTGGTGCTTGGACTCCCAGTGCTCGTCGGGGATCTTCACGTCGAACACCGACGCGCCGTCACCGTCGCCGCTGCCGTCGCCGAACAGGTCGAACTGGCCGCGCGCCTCTTCCTTCTTCGTCAGCATGATCGCGTCGACCGCCTCGACGTGGACCATGTGCAGGCCCTTGCGCGGGTGGCCGAGCGAGTCGAACGCGCCCGCCTTGATCAGCGATTCGACGACCTTCTTGTTGCACGCCTGCACGTCGACCTTGCGCAGGAAGTCCGAGAAGTCGGCGAACTTCCCCTTCTCCACGCGGGTCTTGATGATCGCGTCGACCACGTTCGCGCCGACGTTGCGGATCGCGCCGAGGCCGAACCGGACGTCGTCGCCGACCGCGACGAACTCCCGTTCCGACTCGTTGACGTCCGGCGGGAGCACCGTGATGCCCATCCGGCGGCACTCCGCCAGGTAGACGGCCGACTTGTCCTTGTTGTCCGAGTTCGTGGTGAGCAGCGCGGCCATGTACTCGCTGGGGTAGTTGGCCTTGAGGTACGCCGTCCAGTACGCGATCAGGCCGTACGCGGCGGAGTGCGCCTTGTTGAACGCGTAGTCCGCGAACGGGACCAGAATGTCCCACAGCGTCTTGATCGCCTCGGGCGAGTAGCCGTTGGCGACCATGCCCGCCTCGAAGCCCTCGTACTCCTTGTCGAGGATCTCCTTCTTCTTCTTGCCCATCGCGCGGCGCAGCAGGTCCGCTTGGGCCAGCGAGTAGCCCGCCACCTTCCGCGCGATCGCCATGACCTGCTCCTGGTACACGATCAGGCCGTACGTGGTGTCCAGGATCTCGGCCAGCGGCTCGCGCAGCTCCTCGTGGATGGGCACGATGTCCTGCTGCTTGTTCTTGCGCAGCGCGTAGTTCGTGTGCGAGTTCGCGCCCATCGGACCCGGCCGGTAGAGCGCGATGACGGCCGAGACGTCCTCGAAGTTGTCCGGGCGCATCAACCGCAGGAGGTCGCGCAGGGCGCCACCGTCGAGCTGGAACACGCCCAGGGTGTCGCCGCGGCCCAGCAGCTCGTAGGTCTTGCGGTCGTCCAGCGGCACGGTCGAGATGTCGATCCGGCCCTTGCCGTTGAGCTCGATGTTCTTCAGCGCGTCGTCGATCGTGGTCAGGTTGCTCAGGCCGAGGAAGTCCATCTTCAGCAGGCCGAGCGTCTCGCACGTCGGGTAGTCGAACTGGGTGATGATCGAGCCGTCCTGCGGGCGCATCCAGACCGGGATGTGGTCCGTCAGCGGCTCCGCGGACATGATCACCGCGCAGGCGTGCACGCCCGCGTTGCGGATCAGGCCCTCCAGCCCGCGGCCGGTGTCGATGATCTCCTTGACCTGCGGGTCGGTCTCGTAGAGCGCGCGCACCTCGGCAGCCTCGGAGTACCGCTTGTGCGACGGGTCGAACACGCCGGCCAGCGGGATGTCCTTGCCCATCACGGCGGGCGGCATCGCCTTGGAGATGCGGTCGGCCACCGCGTAACCCGGCTGCCCGTACAGCACGCGGGCGGAGTCCTTGATCGCCGCCTTCGCCTTGATCGTGCCGAACGTGATCACCTGGGCGACCTTGTCGACGCCCCACTTCTCGGTGACGTACCGGATCACGTCGCCGCGCCGGCGCTCGTCGAAGTCGATGTCGATGTCGGGCGGGCTGACCCGGTCGGGGTTGAGGAACCGCTCGAAGATCAGGCCGTGCGCCAACGGGTCCAGGTCGGTGATGCCCATCGCGTAGGCGATCAGCGCGCCTGCGGCGGAACCGCGGCCGGGACCGACCCGGATGCCGTTGGCCTTGGCCCAGTTGATGAAGTCGGCGACCACCAGGAAGTAGGACGGGAAGCCCATCTGGAGGATGACGTCGATCTCGAACTCGACCTGCTTGCGGTGGACCTCGTCCACGCCCTCCGGGAACCGGCGGCGCATGCCCTCCCAGACCTCGTCGCGGAAGTAGTCCGCCTCGGTCTTGCCGTCGGGCGTCGGGTAGCGCGGCATCAGGTTCTGGAAGGCGAACATGCCGGTGGTGTCGACCTTCTCGGCCACCAGCAGGGTGTTGCGGCACCCCTCCTGCCAGGCGTCGGAGGAGTCGATCGCGCGCATCTCGTCGGGCGACTTCAGGTGGTAGCCCGTGCCGTCGAACTTGAACCGGGTCGGGTCCTGCAGCGTCTTGCCGGTCTGCACGCACAGCAGCGCCGCGTGCGCGTCGCGGTCCTCGGCGTAGGTGTAGTGCGAGTCGTTGGTCACCACGAACGGGATGCTGAGCTTCTTGGCGATGTCCAGCAGCCCGCTGCGGACCCGGCTCTCGATCTCGATGCCGTGGTCCATCAGCTCGACGAAGAAGTTGTCCGCGCCGTAGATGTCGCGGTACTTCGCGGCGGCCTCCAGGGCCTCCTGCTCGTGCCCGAGGCGCAACCGCGTCTGCACCTCGCCGGACGGGCAACCGGTGGTCGCCATCAGGCCCGCCGAGTGCTCGGTGATCAGGTCGACGTCCATCCGGGGCCACTTGCCCAGCTGGCCCTCGGTGGAGGCCCGGCTCGACATCTTCATCAGGTTGTGCAGGCCCTCGTTGTTCCGGGCCCAGATGGTCTGGTGGGTGTAGGCGCCGCTGGCCGAGACGTCGTCGGACTTCTGCCCGGGGTCGCCCCACAGCACGCGCTTCTTGTTGAAGCGCGACTCGGGCGCCAGGTAGGCCTCGATGCCGATCACCGGCTTGATGCCCGCGGCGGTCGCCTGCCGGTAGAAGTCGTACGCGCCGTACATGTTGCCGTGGTCGGTGATCGCGGCGGCGGGCATGCCCATCCGCTCGCACTCGGCGAACATGTCCTTCAGCTTCGCCGCGCCGTCGAGCATCGAGTACTCGGTGTGCACGTGGAGGTGCACAAACGAGTCGGACACCCAAACCCCCCTGGAGATCGCAGCGGGCCCGGGACGAAGCGCTCGGGCAAGACTCGCCCGACCCTATAACGCCACTCTCGGCTACCTGACGCAGGCTCGCCGAGTTCGGTGCGAGCCGCCCCGACGTCCCCGCCCGGGCGGTCGGGTGAACACCGCGGGCGGTCGGCGGGGTGATGGCGCGAAGATCTCCGCAGGCGGGTAGCGTTCGAGGAGTGGTAGCGCCGGACCCCGTCGACGCCCGTCTCCTGGCCATGATCGCCGAGATGGGCCGTGCCGCCGTGCACGAGGTGGCCGCGCGGCTGGGCATGGACCCGCGGGAGGCCGCCACCCGGCTGATCACGTTGTCCGGCAGCGGGTTGCCGCTGCTCGTCGGCGTGGAGTGCGACCCGAACGGCATCCGCAAGGCGCTGGCCAACAGCGTGGCGTGGGGCAACTACTCCGGGCCCGGCGGCCAGGCCGTGCGCGGCACGCCGAGCGGCCCGTACTCGCCGGTGCAGGGCACGCCGTCCGGCTCCTACCCCGGCTACCCCGGTCCGCAGGGGCCGCCCAGCACGCCGTTCCCGGCGCAGCCGCAGACCGGACCGCAGCCGACGTCGTCGGGACCGCCGTCCGGGCCGGTGCGCGTGCCGGAGCCGATGAGCACCTGGGGCGTGCCCGGCACGTCCGGTTGGGCGCGCGGCGACCAGGCACCCGCGCCGCGCTCGCGCACGGGCAAGATCGGCAGCACGTTGGAGACCGAGGGCCTGGAGGGCGCCCGGTTCACCATCCAGCTGGTCGAGGTGGTCGACCCGGCCGACTTCCTGTTCACCGCGGCCGGCTACAAGCTGGCCGCCGGCGAGCGCGCCGTGGTCGTGCACACGGAGCTGGCCAACATCGGCCAGGTGCCGTTCAACGCCCTGCCCGACATGTACCTGGTGCTGATGACCAACAAGGGCGAGACGGTGAGCAAGGCGCCGGTGTCGCTGTCGTCCCGGCCGCCACACAAGATCGGCGTGCAGCCCGGTGAGACGGCCGGCGGTCACACCGTCTACGTCCTCCCCGAGGACACGGTGATCTTCTCCGTCCGCTGGAGCTCCCGCCCGGAAACCGACCTGAACACCCTGGTCTGGACCATCGACGACTGAGCTGGATTGCCCCTGCTGAGCTGGATTGCCCCTGCTTCGCAGATGGCGGGCTCGGTCGCCGGGAAGTCGGTCGTTCGCGCCCTGATTTCCCGACGATCGAAGAGCGTGATCGCCGGGCGAGGGGCAGCCGCGCCCGGTGGTGGCCGGCCCGTGGGTCGAGCGC
>NZ_JBFAQZ010000029.1:0-84408 GCF_040673975.1 Actinosynnema sp. NPDC050801
GGGCAGGCACGGCGGGGAAAAGCGTCCCGCCCTGCCTGCCCGGCTTCGTCCAGCCTAAGGCACCCGAACCCATGTCAAATCGGGCCTCGGTGGGTCGGTGGCGGGTCCGTTGGGGGTGGGTTGGTGGTGGGTGATTGGGGTTAGTTGGTTGGTAGTAGAGGTTGGTTGCCCTCGTGCACGGCGGTGTAGGCGGTGTCGCGGGCGGTGTTGGCTTCTTGGTCGGTGAGGGTTCGGGTGGGGTGGCGGAGGATCAGGCGCAGGAGGACGTTCTTCTGGTGTGGGTGGGCGCCGAGGCGGGTGACGGCGGTTGGTGGTAGGTCGGAGATGGGGGTCTCGCTGAGGACGGCGACTTCCTCTGCGAGGTCGCCGATGGCGGCGCGGACTTGGTCGCCGATGGTTTCCGCGTCGGCGGTCGGGGCTACCGCTACGGAGATGTCGCGGGTGATCGGTGGGTGCTTGGACACCGGTCGGTAGGGCGTGAGGTCGAGCATCTGGGTGGCTACGCGGGGGTCGTCGGAGGACAGCAGGCGGATGTCGGGGATGCCCTTGTGGAGCATCAGCAGGCGGTCGAGGCCGAGGCCCAGGGCCAGACCGTGGACGTCGTCGGGCAGCCACGCCCGGCGCAGGACGTGGCGGGCGGCCAGGCCGCACTCGGCGACCTCCAGCCACTCGCCGTCGACCAGCACGTCCACCTGCCGTCCCTCAGTGGTGTACGGGTGGGTCGCGGGGGTCGTGCGGTACGGCAGGCCAGGTGCGGAGGCGGTGATCACGGCGTCGATCAGCTCGTCCAGATCGGCCCGGTGGTGGGAGATCCGCCACAGGTCGAGCTGGTGCGGCGTGCCCGAGTGCAGCCGGTCCACCGCGTCACGGCGGTACACCATCCCGACGCACGCGAGCACGACGTCGTCCCAGTCGTCCTGGGCGCCGAGCAGCCGCAACGCGGGCGGCACCATGGCGGTCGTGTGGCTGCGCAACATGCGATCACCGCTGGTGTAGCGCGTGTAACGGGCGTCGCGGGTGATGGCGTCCGGTGGGTAGCCCAACGCGGTGTAGTTGTCGTCCACCGACACCTCCGGGTGGTCGCGCAGCACGCGCGGCTCACCCGGGAGGGCGGCGAGGATCCGGTCCAGCAGCAGCTGCATGGCGTGCGGCCCGTACGTGGGGTCGCTGAGGTCGCGAGGCATCGCGGGTGGTCCCTTCGAACGGTGGTGGACGTCGGCTGGGGAGTCCCCCCAGCCGGTCCGCCACCGGGACCGCGTGAACTAGCGCACGCCGCAGGCCCCGGCGACCGGGTCTCCCGGCCGGGGGCGGCTAAATCGGCGCGTCACGTTTTCCACCCTAGCCGGTGCGTGCCGCATGATGCACGCATGTTGTCGAGCAAGGGCGAGGACTTCCGCGCGTTCTGGACCGAGCGCCACCTGTGCACGCTGACCACGATCCGCCCGGACGGCACGCCGCACGTCGTGCCGGTCGGCGTCACGCTGGACGTGGAGACGGCCACCGCCCGGGTGATCACGTCACGGGGTTCGCACAAGGTCCGCCAGATCCTCGCCGCGGGCGAGCAGGGCGCGCCCGCGGCCGTGTGCCAAGTGGACGGACGTCGCTGGTCGACGCTGGAGGGACGCGCCGTGGTCCGCCAGGAGCCGGAGGTGGTCGAGGACGCCGTGCGGCGCTACGCCGACCGCTACCGCACGCCCCGGCCCAACCCGGAACGCGTGGTGATCGAGATCGCCGTCACCCGCGTGCTGGGGACGGTGTGAACGTCACCGTCGTCGGCATCGGCGCCGACGGCTGGGACGGCCTGCCGCCCGCCTCCCGGCACGAGATCGCGGCGTGCGAGGTGCTGATGGGCAGCACCCGGCAGCTCGACCTGGTCCCGGGTGCCTTCGAACGGGTGCCGTGGCCGTCACCGCTGGTACCGGCCCTGCCCGGCCTGCTGGCGCGGTACGAGGGCCGCCGGGTCGGGGTGCTGGCCAGCGGCGACCCCCTGTTCCACGGCATCGGCACCACGTTGGTGAGGCTGCTGGGCGCCGAGCGGGTCCGGGTGGTGCCGCACCCGTCGTCGGCGTCCCTGGCGTGCGCGCGGTTGGGGTGGGCGTTGGACGACGTGGACGTGGTGAGCCTGGTCGGCAAGCCCGCGGCGCTCGTCGTGCCGCACCTGCACCCCGGCCGACGCCTGCTGGTGCTCGGCGGTGACGCCCGTGAGGTCGCCGTGCTGGCTCCGGACGCGCGGCTGACCGTGCTGGAGGAGCTCGGCGGGCCGGGGGAGCGGGTCCACCACTCGCCGCAGGACGCGGGCCCGTTGCACGTGCTCGCGGTCGAGTGCGGTGCGGGCGGCGCGTCGTTGACGCCCGGCCGGCCGGACGAGTCCTACGAGCACGACGGGCAGTTGACCAAGCGGGAGGTGCGCGCGGTGACGTTGGCGCTGCTCGCCCCGCGTCCCGGTGAGCTGCTGTGGGACGTCGGCGCGGGCGCGGGCAGCATCGCCGTCGAGTGGTGCCGCACCCACCCGCGCTGTCGGGCCATCGCCGTCGAGCGGCACCCGGAGCGCGCCGCGCGCATCTCGCGCAACGCGACGGCGCTGGGCGTGCCGGGCATCGAGGTCGTCGTCGGCTCGTCGCCCGGAGCGCTCGACCTGGAGGCGCCCGACGCGGTGTTCATCGGTGGCGGCCTCACCGTCGACGGCGTGGTCGAGCGCTGCTGGCAAGCCCTGAAGCCCGGCGGGCGGCTGGTGGCCAACGCCGTCACGCTGGAGTCGGAGGCCGTGCTGACGCGGTGGCGCGGCCTGCTGGGCGGCGACCTGAGCCGGATCGAGGTGAGCCGGGCGACCGCGATCGGCGGTTTCACCGGCTGGCGTCCGCAGCTGCCCGTGACCACCTGGGCCGTGACCAAGGAGAACGCGTGACCGTCCACTTCATCGGCGCCGGACCCGGCGCGGCCGACCTGCTGACCCTGCGGGCGGCGCGGCTCATCGCCGAGTCACCGGTCTGCCTGTACGCGGGCGCGCTGGTGCCGGTCGAAGTCCTCGAACACTGCCCGCCCGGTGTCCACCTGGTGGACACCGCGAACCTGGACCTGGACGAGATCACGACCGAGCTCGCCACCGCGCACGCGGCCGGCCGGCAGGTGGCGCGGCTGCACTCGGGTGACCCGTCGGTGTTCAGCGCGATGGCCGAGCAGATGCGCCGGCTGGACGCGCTGGGCATCTCGTACGACGTGACGCCGGGTGTGCCCGCCTTCGCCGCCGCGGCGGCCGCGTTGAACCGCGAGCTGACCGTCCCGGGGGTGGGGCAGACCGTCATCCTGACCCGCACGTCGGCCCGCGCGACGCCCATGCCGCCGGGCGAGGACCTGGTGACCCTGGGGCGCTCCGGGGCGACTCTGGTGCTGCACCTGGCCGTGCAGCGGATCGCGGAGGTGGTCGCGGACCTCCTGCCGGGCTACGGCGCGGACTGCCCGGTCGCGGTGGTCGCCCGTGCGAGCCGTGAGGACGAGTTGGTGCTGCGCGGCACGCTCGCCGACATCGCCGACCAGGTGCGGGCGGCGGGCGTGAAACGGACCGCCGTCATCGTCGTGGGCAAGGTGCTGGCGGCCGAGGGCTTCCAGGACAGCCACCTGTACTCGACCACCCGCTGCCGCTCGTGACGGTGTCAGGCCCGGCCGACGATGGTGCCCGCGCGGTCGATCACGATCACGTCCACGGTGACGGGAGCGCCGCGCAGCACGTCGTCGGCGGTCGCCTTGGCGCGGACGGCAACCAGGTCGCCCAGCGGCACGCCGGCCGCCTGGCACACCTGCAAGGCACCCAGCGCGGTGTTGGCCTCCGTGATCGCCGAGGCCGCGGCGGGGTCGTCCACCAGGGACGCCAGGAAACCCAGGTCGACCTGCGAACGCCCGGAGTGCAGGTCGAGGTGCCCGTCGGCCAGCTTGGACAGCTTCCCGATCCCGCCCGCGACGGTCAGCCGGGGCACGGGGTGACGGCGCAGGTACTTCAACACGGCCCCGGCGAAGTCGCCCATGTCCAGCAACGCGTCCTCGGGCAGCGCGTGCACCGCCGCCGCGACCTTCTCCGACGTGCTCCCCGTGCACCCGGCCACGTGCCGGTAGCCCTGGGCGCGCGCCACGTCGATACCGCGCCGGATGCTGTCGATCCACGCCGAGCACGAGTACGGCACCACGATCCCCGTCGTGCCGAGGATCGACAGCCCGCCCAGGATCCCCAACCGGGGGTTCCACGTCTTGCGGGCCAGCTCCTCACCGTGCTCGACCGAGATCGACACGACCACGTCGCCGCTGCCGCCGTGCTCAAGGGCCACCCGCGCGATGTGCTCGCGCATCATCTGCCGCGGCACGGGGTTGATCGCCGGTTCGCCCACCGGCAGCGGCAGACCGGGCTTGGTCACCGTGCCGACGCCGGGACCGGCCTCGAACACCACCCCGCTGCCCGGCGCACCGTGCCGGACGGTGGACCCGACCAGCGCGCCGTGCGTGACGTCCGGGTCGTCGCCCGCGTCCTTCACGATCGCGGCGAACGCCCGGTCGTCGGACAGCGCTTCGCGGGCCAGCGCGAACGACGGCGTCTGCCCCTTCGGCAGCACGATCCGCACCGGGTCGGGGAACTCGCCGGTGAGCAGCGCCGTGTACGCCGCCGTGGTCGCGGCGGTGGCGCAGGCGCCGGTCGTCCAGCCGAAGCGCAGGTTCGTGCTCACGACGACAGGATGCAACAGCCGTGAAGACCGTGCTGGTACTGGGTGGCACGGGTGAGGCGCGCGAACTGGCCGCCGCGCTCACCGACCTCCGGGTGATCTCGTCGCTGGCCGGCCGAGTGGCCGATCCGAAGCTGCCCGAGGGCGAGGTCCGCATCGGCGGGTTCGGCGGCGCCGAGGGGCTCGTGGCCTACCTCAGGGCCGAGCACGTCGACGCCGTCGTGGACGCCACGCACCCGTTCGCCGACCGCATCACCGCGAACGCCCTCGCCGCCACCACCGCGACCGGCACCCCGTTCCTCGTGCTGCGCCGCCCCGGCTGGCCACCCGAGGACAACTGGCGGTACGTGGACACGGTCGCCGAGGCCGCCGAGCTCGTGGCCGGGCGCCGGGCGTTCATCACCACCGGACGCCGGGAGCTGGCCGCGTTCACCGGCGGTGTCGCGCGCACGGTCGACCCGCCCGACCCGCCCAACCCCCGCCTGCACGTGGTGCTCGACCGCGGGCCGTACACAGTGGACGGCGAGCTCGCGCTGCTGCGCGAGCACCGGATCGAGGTGCTGGTCACCAAGGACAGCGGTGGGCCGATGACGGCGGCGAAGCTGGCCGCCGCACGTCACCTCGGCCTCCCGGTCGTGGTCGTGCGCCGACCGCCGCCGCCCGACGCGCCGCTGGTGGAGACGGTGGCCGAGGCGGTCGACTGGCTCACCCGGGGTAGCGGCGCGGGGTGAACACGGTGCCGCGCGCGCTGACGGTGGTCTGGGACGAGCCGACCAGCAGCAGGCACCGCATGTCCACCGTGGACGCGTCCAGGTCGACCAACCGCACCACCCGGACGGACTCCTCCGGCCCGCCGACGTCACGCCCGACGACGACCGGCGTGTCCGGGGAGCGGTGGCGCAGCAGCACGTCACGCGCCTTGTCCACCTGCCACGTGCGGCTGCGCGAGGCCGGGTTGTAGATCGCCAGCACCAGGTCGGCCCCGGCCGCCGCCGCCAGCCGCTCCTCGATCACCTCCCACGGCTTGAGCCGGTCCGACAGCGACACCACGCAGTAGTCGTGCCCCAGCGGCGCGCCGACCCGGCTGGCCACCGCGTGCGCGGCGGTCAACCCCGGCAGCACCCGCACCGGCACGTCCGAGAACTGCTCCTCGGTCGCCACCTCCAGCACCGCGCTGGCCATCGCGAACACGCCCGGGTCGCCGGACGACACCACCGCGACCCGCCGCCCGCGCTTGGCCAGGTCCAGCGCGAACGCGGCCCGTTCGGCCTCGACCTTGTTGTCGGAGGCGTGCCGCCGCTGCCGGGGGTTGACCGGCACCCGGTCCAGGTAGGTCACGTACCCCACCAGGTCGTCCGCCTCCGCCAAGGCGCGACGGGCCTGCGGCGTCAACCACTCCGGCCCGGCCGGACCGAGACCGACCACCACGACCCCGCCGTCGCCGTCCGAACGGGGAGGGGCGGGCCTGCTCGGCAGCAGCGCCAACGAGAAGTACGGCACGCCGTCGGCGTCCACTTCGGACAGCGGCGCGGTCCGCTGCGCCCCGGTCGTGGCCCGCTCCACGTACCAGGCCTCGTCCAACCGCCCCGCCCGCGCCAACGCCTCGCGCACCTGCGGGAACGTCCGGCCCAGCTTCATGATCGCCACCGGGTCGCCGCCGGCCAGGTGCTCCACCAGCGCGTCCGCGGACAACGTGCCCGGCAGCACGGTCAGCACCTCGTCGCGCTCCACCAGCGGCCGCCCGATCACCGCCGCGCCCGCGCTCACCGACGTCACCCCGGGCACGACCTCGGCCTCGTACCGGTGCGCCAACCGCTTGTGCAGGTGCATGTAGGAGCCGTAGAAGAACGGGTCGCCCGCCGCCAGCACCACGACCGTGCGGCCCGCGTCGAGGTGCGCGGCCAAGCGCGCCGCGCACTCCTCGTAGAACGCGTCGATCTCGCCCTGGTAGTCGTCGGAGTCCTCGGTCGTGACCGGGTAGACCAGCTGCTCCTCGACCTGACCGACGCGCAGGTACGGCGCGGCGATCCGGCGCGCCACGCTCCGCCCGTGCCGCGCGCTGTGGAACACGACCACGTCCGCCTCGCCGATCAGCCGCGCCGCCTTGACGGTCACCAGCTCCGGGTCGCCCGGCCCCACCCCGACCCCGTACAGCTTGCCCGTCATTCTTCCTCACTCGCGATCGCGTTGAGCGCCGCCGCGGTCATGGCGCTGCCGCCCCGACGACCGCGCACGACCAGGTACTCCAGTCCCAGAGCGTTGTCCGCCAACGCGTCCTTCGACTCGGCCGCGCCGATGAACCCGACGGGCACGCCGAGCACGGCCGCCGGCCGGGGCGCGCCGGCCGCGACCATGTCCAGCAGGTGGAACAACGCGGTCGGCGCGTTGCCGATGGCCACCACCGCGCCCTCCAGCCGGTCGCGCCACAGCTCCAACGCCGCCGCACTGCGCGTGTTGCCCAGCTCCGCCGCCAACCCCGGCACGCGCGGGTCGCCCAACGTGCACACGACCTCGTTGTCGGCGGGCAGCCGGCGGCGCGTGACGCCCGCCGCGACCATCTGCGCGTCGCAGAGGATCGGCGCACCCGCCAGCAGCGCGGCCCGCGCGTCGCGCACCACGTGTGGCGAGAAGTCGACGTCCGGGACCAGGTCGACCATCCCGCAGGCGTGGATCATGCGCACCACCACCCGGGACACGTCCGACGGGAACCGCGCCAGGTCGGCCTCGGCGCGGATGGTGGCGAAGGAACGGCGGTAGATCTCCGCGCCGTCCTTGACGTAGCTGGTCACCTGATCTCCTCGTACCCGTCGCCGGTCGCGACGAACTCCACCACGTCGCCGGCCGGCCGGCCGCACCGCCGGGCGCAACCGGACCAGTGCACGCGTCCCGGCGCGGTCCGGGTGTCGACCCACCGGGTGGCGTCGGCCCGCACGTCGGCCAGGGACTTCGCGCACCCCGGCCGCCCGGTGCACGCGCTCACCCCGTGCCACCGCGAGTCCGGCGACGTGAACAGGCCACTGGTATCGCTCCCGGCCGGCAGCACCACGCTGCGCCACGGCGTGAGCCGCACCGGCACGCCGGCGAGCAGCCGCGCGTCCCAGCGCCCCAACGGCACGCCGGCCACGACCACCGACCCGTGCACGCCCGGTGCGACGGGCATCACAGTCGGCTCGATCCGCGCGTCGCCCGGAACGCCCAGCGCGTCGGTGATCTTCCGCACACCGCCGTCCACTTCGGACAGCCGCCAGGCGTCGCCGCGGATCTCGCCGAACACGCGTGCGGCGGTCACCACGGCGTCCACTGGATCGGTCACGCGGAGCCCGGAATCCCGTCCTGCCAGGAACAACGCGTCGTCGACGAGCCCGACGTCACCCGACAGGCCGCTCACCGCGCCACCCACCGTGACCAGGAAACGCCCTGGCAGGGACGCCAGCCCGGGCACCGCGCGCAACGCCGCGTCGATCGCGTCGACCAACGCCTGGTTGTCCTCCAACGGCGCGGCGACGATGTTGCGCATCCGCTCGTGGGTCAGCGAGGGCAGCAGGCCGACGTCGCGCAACCGGGCGCCCAGCTCGTGCTCCGCGCCCGGCGCCAAGCCCCTGATCTGCACGTTCGCCCGCGAGGTGAGCTCCAGGAACCCGTCACCGAGTTCGAGGGCGGCGGTCCGCAGCACGTCGACCTGCGCCGCGCTCACCGTGCCGCCGGGTACCCGGACCCGGGCCAACCCGCCGTCGGCGGCCCGGTGCACGTCGACGGCACCGGGGCAGGCGTCCGGGTGGGTGCGGCCTGCCGACGTGGTCGCCTCCGCGGAGGGCGCATGGGGTGCCGTGGGCATGGACTGGATGCTAACTGCCGTTAGGGTGACCTCCGAACGGCGAAGCAGCAGGAGGAAGCCGGTGTGAATCCGGCGCGGTCCCGCCACTGTGACCGGGCGTGCCCCGGGAGTCAGGAACTCCGCTCGCCGTCCCCCACGACCGGGGCGAGGACCCCCGAGGGATGGAGCCCGCACGTGATCCTGCTGTTGTCGACCTCCGACACGGACCTGCTGTCCGCCCGTGCCAGTGGCGCGGACTACCGCCTGGCCAACCCCGCCCGCACCGCCGCGGACGACCTCCCGGCGCTGGTGGAGGGCGTCGACCTGGTGGTCGTGCGCATCCTCGGCGGTCGCCGGATGTGGGAGGAGGGCCTCGACCGGCTGCTCGCCTCGGGTCTGCCGGTGGTGGTGCTGGGCGGTGAGCAGAACCCCGACGCGCCGCTGATGGAGCTGTCGACCGTGCCGGGCGGTGTGTGCGCGGAGGCGCACGCGTACCTGGCGCACGGCGGCGCGGCGAACCTCGCCCAGCTGCACCACTTCCTGTCCGACACCGTGCTGCTCACCGGTCACGGCTTCGCGCCGCCCGAGCCGACGCCCACCTGGGGCCTGCTGGAGCGGGAGCAGGCCGGCGAGGGCCCGACCATCGCGGTCCTGTACTACCGGGCCCACCACGTGGCCGGCAACACGGCGTTCGTGCACGCGCTGTGCGACGCGATCGTGGCCAAGGGCGGCCGGCCGCTGCCGGTCTACTGCGCCTCCCTGCGCGCGGCCGACCCGGAACTGCTGGCCGAACTGGGCCGAGCGGACGCGCTGGTGGTCACCGTGTTGGCGGCGGGCGGCACCAAGCCCGCCGCCGCGGCCGCCGGTGGCGACGACGACGCGTGGGACGTGGGCGCGTTGGCGGCCCTGGACGTCCCGATCCTCCAGGCCCTGTGCTTGACCGGCAGCCGTGCCGCGTGGGACGAGAACGACGACGGACTGTCCCCTTTGGACACCGCGACCCAGGTGGCGATCCCCGAGTTCGACGGCCGGATCATCACCGTGCCGTTCTCGTTCAAGGAGGTCGACGAGGACGGCCTCACCGTCTACGTCGCCGACGAGGAGCGTGCGTCGCGGGTCGCGGGCATCGCCGTCCGCCACGGCAGGCTGCGGCACATCCCGCCGGCCGAACGACGGATCGCGGTCATGCTCTCGGCGTACCCGACCAAGCACTCCCGCATCGGCAACGCGGTCGGGCTGGACACCCCGGCCAGCGTGGTCCGGTTGCTCACCGCGATGAAGGACCACGGCTACGACATCGGCGACGAGCTGCCCGGCGTGGCGGACCTCGACGGCGACGCGTTGATCCACGCCCTCATCGCGGCCGGCGGCCAGGACGCCGACTGGTTGACCGAGGAGCAGCTCCAGGGCAACCCGGTCCGGCTTCCCGCCGCCCGCTACCGGGAGTGGTACACGACCCTTCCGGAGGACACCCGGCAGGAGATGGAGCAGCACTGGGGCGAAGCTCCCGGTGAGCTGTTCGTGGACCGGTCGAAGGACCCCGACGGCGAGATCGTCCTGGCCGCCCTGCGCTCGGGCAACGTCGTGGTCATGGTCCAGCCGCCCCGCGGCTTCGGCGAGAACCCGATCGCCATCTACCACGACCCCGACCTGCCGCCGAGCCACCACTACCTGGCCGCCTACCGCTGGCTGGAGGACGAGTTCGGCGCCGACGCCGTGGTGCACGTCGGCAAGCACGGCAACCTGGAGTGGCTGCCCGGCAAGACCGTCGGCATGTCGGCGGGCTGCGGCCCCGACGCCGCCCTGGGCGACCTGCCGCTGATCTACCCGTTCCTGGTCAACGACCCGGGCGAGGGCACCCAGGCCAAGCGGCGGGCGCACGCCACCCTGGTGGACCACCTCGTGCCGCCGATGGCCAGGGCCGACAGCTACGGCGACATCGCCCGGCTGGAGCAGCTGCTGGACGAGCACGGCAACATCGCCGCCATGGACCCGGCCAAGCTGCCGGCCATCCGGGCGCAGATCTGGACCCTCATCCAGGCCGCGAAGCTCGACCACGACCTCGGCCTGGACGACCGGCCGCACGACGCCGAGTTCGACGAGCTGATCCTGCACGTCGACGGCTGGCTGTGCGAGGTCAAGGACGTGCAGATCCGCGACGGCCTGCACGTCCTCGGCGCGGCGCCCACCGGCGGGACCAGGGTCAACCTCGTGCTGTCGATCCTCCAGGCCAAGCAGATGTGGGCGGGCCAGGTCGCGGCGCTGCCCGGCCTGCGCGAGGCGCTCGGCCTGGCCGAGAGCGCCAACGACCGGACCGCGACCGACCGGGTCGAACAACAGGCCCGCGCGCTCGTCCAAGCCATGGAAGACGCCAATTGGGATGTGAACGCGGCCCGCACCCTCACCGACGTCGAGGACGTCGCGCGGGTCCTGGAGTTCGCCGCGCTGGAGGTCGTGCCCCGGCTGGCGCGCACCACGGACGAGCTGACCAACGTCCTGCACGCCCTCGACGGCGGCTACGTACCGGCCGGTCCGAGCGGCTCGCCGCTGCGCGGCCTGGTCAACGTGCTGCCGACGGGCCGCAACTTCTACTCGGTCGACCCCAAGGCGGTGCCGTCCCGGCTGGCCTGGGAGACCGGCCAGGCCATGGCCGACTCGCTGCTGGAGCGCTACCGGTCCGAGACGGGGGAGTGGCCGCCGTCGGTCGGCCTGTCGGTCTGGGGCACCAGCGCCATGCGCACGGCCGGTGACGACGTCGCCGAGGTGCTCGCCCTGTTGGGCGTCCGGCCGCGGTGGGACGACCAGTCCCGGCGGGTGGTCGGTCTGGAAGTGATCCCGCTCGTCGAGCTGAACCGGCCCCGAATCGACGTCACGGTGCGCATCAGCGGCTTCTTCCGCGACGCATTCCCGCACGTAGTGGCACTGATCGATGACGCGGTGCGACTAGTGGCGAACCTGGACGAGTCGGCCGCGGACAACTACGTCCGGGCACACGCCCAAGCCGATCTCGCGCAGCACAACGACCCGCGAAGGTCGACAATGCGCATCTTCGGTAGCAAACCGGGCGCATACGGCGCCGGCCTGCTCCCGCTCATCGACAGCCGGAACTGGCGCGACGACGCCGATCTTGCCGAGGTGTACGCGGTGTGGGGCGGCTACGCCTACGGCCGCGAACTCGACGGAGTCGAAGCGCGGCCGGCCATGGAGAGCGCCTACAAGCGCATCGCGGTCGCGGCGAAGAACATCGACACCCGCGAACACGACATCGCCGATTCCGACGACTACTTCCAGTACCACGGCGGAATGATCGCCACCGTCCGCGCGCTGACCGGTAAAGCGCCCGCCGCTTATGTCGGCGACAGCACGCGGCCCGACGCGGTGCGGACCAGAACGCTGCACGAGGAGACGAACCGGATCTTCCGCGCCCGGGTGGTGAACCCGCGGTGGTTGGCCGCAATGCGCAAGCACGGTTATAAGGGGGCGTTCGAACTCGCCGCGACGGTGGACTACCTGTTCGGCTACGACGCCACCACCGGCGTGGTCGCGGACTGGATGTACGAGCAGCTCGCGGCCAGCTACGTGCTGGACCCGGTGAACCGCGAGTTCCTGGCGAAGTCGAACCCGTGGGCGCTGCACGGCATCTCCGAACGGCTCTTGGAGGCGGCGAACCGGGGTATGTGGGAGCACCCGGAGCCGGCGACGCTGGAAGCGCTCCAAGCGGCGTACCTGGAATCCGAAGGCGATCTCGAAGACGGCCGTTGAGCCGGGAATAAGGGGTACCCCTAAATTCCGGCGTCCCGTGTCGGCGGATCAGAGCGCCGCCGACAAAGGGTGGCACTTTCCGGTCCTGAATGGACGCCCGGTCGCGTGCCGGCGGGTCGACCGCGTGAGTCGACCCGCCCTCGCGCGCCACCCGGCGGGCCGACTCGCACCGCCCCGACCGCACGACTCGGCGTGCCCCGGCGCGCGACTCGCGCAGCAGTGGTGGGCGACTATCGCGCACATCCGGTGCAGACTGGTGGCGGGTGAGTGGGGGACACGACCGGTGAATTCTTCCGGGCCATCGGCTCGGGGATGAACCGAGCGTGTCCGACCGGTCTACGAACAGTGCCTGAACGGACCACTGAACACACCGCTAGCAGAATCGGTCCAGCAAGGCAAACGTCGCAACGTCGGTAACAGCGCGGACACGGGAGCTTGACACAACTCCGTGGCGCGAACCACACTCCCCCAAAACCTGGGAGCGCTCCCAGAACGTTCACCGCCGATCAACTGAGGAGTTCTCGTGCGCTACCGTCGAGCAGGCTTGGCCAAAGTCCTGGCCTGCACCGCAGTGCTTGCCACAGTCGCCACGGCCTGTGGCTCGGGAGGGTCGGGGACCTCGCCCGACGGCAAGGTCGAGCTGACCATCGCGACCTTCAACGAGTTCGGCTACGAGGAACTCCTCAAGGAGTACGAGGCCGCCAACCCGAACGTCAAGGTCACGCAGCGCAAGACCGGCCAGGGTGCCCCGCACCACCAGAACCTGTTCACCAAGCTGGGCGCCGGCTCCGGTCTGGCCGACGTCGAAGCCGTCGAAGAGGGCTTCCTGAGCCAGGTCATGGCCAAGTCGGGCCAGTTCGAGGACCTCAAGGAGATCGGCCCGAAGGACGTCCGCGAGGACCGCTGGCTGCAGTGGAAGGTCGACGCGGTCACCACCAAGGACAACAAGCTCATCGGCTACGGCACCGACATCGGCCCGCTGGCCATGTGCTACCGCAAGGACATGCTCGCGGCCGCGAACCTGCCGTCCGACGCCGAGGGCGTCAAGGCCCTGTTCGCGACCTGGGACTCGTACTTCGAGGCCGGTGACAAGTACGTCAAGGCGACCGGCAAGCCGTGGTTCGACTCGGCCGCGCAGATCTTCAACCCGATGCACAACCAGGCCGAGACCGGCTACTTCGACCGCGACGACAAGCTCGTGATCGAGACCAACGACGACAAGAAGATCTTCGACCAGGTCACCGCCGCGGTCGCGGGCGGCCAGTCGGCCAAGCTCGCCGCGTGGAGCCCCGAGTGGGAGACCGGCTTCAAGGAGTCGGCGTTCGCCACCAAGACCTGCCCGTCCTGGATGCTGGGTGTCATCGAGGGCAACGCCGGCCCCGACCACAAGGGCAAGTGGGCCGTCACCGCGGCGTTCCCCGGCGGCGGCGGCAACTGGGGCGGCTCGTACCTGACCGTCCCGAAGCAGGGCAAGAACAAGGCCGAGGCCGCCAAGCTGGCCGCGTGGCTGACCGCGCCGGAGCAGCAGATCAAGGCGTTCAAGGCCAAGGGCACGTTCCCGAGCCAGACCCAGGCCCTGATCTCGCCCGAGCTGCTGAACCAGACCAGCGAGTACTTCGGCGGCGAGAAGGTCGGCCTGCTGTTCGCCGAGCAGGCCAACAAGGTCGCGGCCGCCCAGTACAAGGGCCCGCAGGACGGTGAGATCCAGGACAACGTGGTCTCCCCGGCGCTGACCTCGGTCGAGCAGGGCACCTCGCCTGAGGACGCGTGGAAGCAGGTCATCGAGGGAGCCAAGAAGGCTGCCAAGTAATGACGACCGAGCTCACGGTCACGCGCGGGCGGGGCGCCGAGCCCCGCCCGCCGCGGCGCGACGACAACGATGACATCGGTCCGGGCAAGTTGAGCTGGCGTTACCGGCTCACCCGCCTGGACGTGAAGTTCTCGCCGTACGTGTACATCGCCCCGTTCTTCATCCTGTTCGCCGTGGTGGGCCTGTTCCCGCTGCTCTACACCGCCTACATCTCCCTGTTCGAGTGGGAGCTGGGCGCGGACGAGCAGCCGTTCGTCGGCATCGAGAACTACACCGCGCTGTTGGCCGACTCGCAGTTCTGGAACGCGATGGTCAACACGTTCAGCATCTTCGCGATCTCCACGATCCCGCAGCTCATCATCGCGGTGCTGTTGGCCGTGCTGCTCAACACCGCGCTGCGCGGGCGGACCGGCTGGCGGATGGGCGTGCTGCTGCCCTACGTGGCCAGCCTCGTCGCCCTGACCATCATCTTCGGCGACCTGTTCGGCGTGCAGTACGGCACCGTCAACAACATCCTGGAGCTGTTCGGCGTCGACCGGATCGACTGGCAGGCCGACCGCTGGTGGAGCCACGTCGCCATCGCCACCATGGTCAACTGGCGCTGGACGGGCTACAACGCCCTGATCGTGCTGGCCGCCATGCAGGCCATCCCGCGCGACGTCTACGAGGCGGCCTGGGTCGACGGCGCGAGCAAGGTGCGCCAGTTCACCAGCATCACGCTGCCGATGCTGCGCCCCACCCTGATCTTCGTGGTCGTCACCTCGACCATCGGCGGTCTGCAGATCTTCACCGAGCCGTTGCTGTTCTCGCCCTCGGCGGGTGCCAACGGCGGCGCGACCCACCAGTACCAGACGGTCGTGCTCTACATGTACCAAGCCGGCTTCCAGAGCCAGGACCTCGGCTACGCCTCGGCGATGGCCTGGATCCTGTTCATGGTCATCATCGTGATCGCCGGGATCAACTTCCTGCTCACCCGCAGGCTCGCATCCAGTGGGGAGGCGTGATGGCGACCATCACCGACCGGCCGACCGCCACCGGGCCCAAGCCCGCCAGGCGGCGCGGCTCGAAGAGGATCTCGCTCGCCGACCGGCGGCCCGGCTTCGTCGTCTACGGCATCCTGATCGCGTTCATCCTCGGCTCGGCGTTCCCGTTCTACTGGTCGTTCCTGGTGGCCAGCCACGACGACCAGAAGTTCACCGCCGACGCACCCCTGCTGCCCGGCGGGAACTTCTTCCACAACGCGGGCCGCGTGCTCGACACGATCCCGTTCTGGAAGGCGCTGGGCAACAGCATCCTGGTCTCCGGCACGGTCACCGTGTCGGTGGTGGTGCTGTCGACCCTGGCCGGGTTCGCCTTCGCCAAGCTGCGGTTCAAGGGCCGGGGACCGCTGATGGTCTTCGTGGTCGCCACGCTCGCCGTGCCCACGCAGCTCGGCATCATCCCGCTCTACATGGCGATGGCGGAGTACGGCTGGTCAGGCACCCTCGGCGCGGTCATCATCCCCAACCTGGTGACCGCGTTCGGCGTGTTCTGGATGCGCCAGTACATCGCCGACGCGGTGCCGGACGAGCTGATCGAGGCGGCCCGCATGGACGGGTGCAGCATGATCCGCACGTTCTGGCACGTGTGCCTGCCCGCGGTGCGCCCGGCCGCCGCCATGCTCGGCATCTTCACGTTCATGATGTCGTGGAACGACTTCCTCTGGCCGTTGATCGTGCTCAACGCCGACAACCCGACGATGCAGGTCGCCCTGGAGAAGTTGCAGAGCGGCTACTACGTCGACAACTCGCTCGTGCTCGCCGGGACCACCATGGCCACGGTCCCGATTTTGATCGTCTTCCTCGTACTCGGTCGGCAGATCGTCGCCGGGATCATGCAGGGTGCTGTGAAGGGGTAGCTGTGGAGTCGATTTCCTTTCCCGAGGGATTCGTGTGGGGCGCCGCGACAGCGGCGTTCCAGATCGAAGGCGCGACCACCGCGGACGGTCGCACCGCGTCCATCTGGGACACGTTCTGCAAGGTCCCCGGCGCGGTGGTGGGCGGCGACACGGGAGACCCCGCCGCCGACCACTACTACCGCGTCGACGAAGACGTCCAGCTCATGGTCGACCTCGGGCTGCAGGCCTACCGGTTCTCCACGGCGTGGCCGCGCATCCGCCCGGACGGTGGTCCGGTCAACCAGGCCGGCCTGGACTTCTACTCCCGGCTGGTCGACAAGCTGCTGGAGAACAACATCGCCCCGTGGCTGACCCTCTACCACTGGGACCTCCCGCAGACCCTGGAGGACGAGGGCGGCTGGGCCAACCGCGACACCGCGTACCGCTTCGCGGAGTACGCCGAGTCGGTCGTCGGCGCGCTCGGTGACCGGGTGGACAACTGGACCACGCTCAACGAGCCGTGGTGCTCGTCGCTGCTCAGCTACGCCGCCGGCGTGCACGCGCCCGGTCGCCAGGAGCCGGAGGCCGCCGTCGCGGCCGTGCACCACCTGCTGCTGGCCCACGGCCTGGCCACCGCCGCGATCCGGGAGCAGGCGCCGAACGCCAAGGTCGGCATCACGCTCAACATGTACCCGATCATCCCGGCGAACCCGGAGGACCCGGCCGACGTCGACGCCGCCCGCCGGCTCGACGGCCTGCAGAACCGGATCTTCCTGGACCCGCTGTTCAAGGGCGAGTACCCGGCGGACATCGTGGAGGACCTGGAGCCCTACGGCTTCTCGAAGCACATCCGCGAGAACGACCTGGAGATCATCTCCGCGCCGCTGGACCAGCTGGGCGTCAACTACTACGCCGAGCATTTCGTCAGCGGCACGCCGGACCCCGCCGCGGCCGAGGCTGCCGAGCAGGTCCAGACCAACGGGCGTCGCCCGACCGGGTCACCGTGGGTCGGCGCGGAGCACGTCTCGTTCCCCAGCCGCGGGCTGCCCCGCACCGACATGGACTGGGAGGTGCAGCCGGACGGCCTGTACAAGGTGCTCATGCGCGTGCACCAGGACTACCCCAGCATCCCGATGTACGTCACCGAGAACGGCGCGGCCTACCGCGACTCGGTCAGCGACGACGGCTCGATCAACGACCCGGAGCGGCTCGGTTACATCGAGTCGCACCTCCGGGCGGCGCATGAGGCGATCGGGGCTGGTGTGGACCTGCGCGGTTACTTCGCGTGGTCGCTCATGGACAACTTCGAATGGGCCGAGGGTTACGCCAAGCGGTTCGGGATCGTGCATGTCGACTACGAGACCCAGGTGCGGACGCCTAAGATGAGCGCCATGTGGTACTCGCAGGTTGCCCGTGGCAACGCTCTCGCGGCGACGGTCGCTCCGTGACAGATGCCGTTGACCCGCCCAAGGCGCGACGACCCAACACCCGGCTCGAGGAGGTCGCTCGTGCAGCCGGAGTGTCGAAGTCGACCGTCTCCCGGGTGATCAACGGCGAGCCGTACGTCAGTTCGAGGGCCCGCGAGGCCGTGCACCAGGCCATCGGGAAGCTCGGGTACAGCCCCAACCAGGCGGCTCGGACCCTCGCGGGCAGCCGGGCCAACTGCATCGCGATGGTCGTGTCCGAGCAGGGCAGCCGGGTGCTGAACGACCCGTTCTTCGCGGGTGTGCTGCGCGGCGTGCACGCCGAACTCGCGGGCAAGCGGGTCCAGCTCGTGCTCATGATGAGCAAGGAGGGTGACGAGCAGGACCTCGTCAACTACCTCTGCGGCGGCCACGTGGACGGCGTGCTGGTGATCAGCCTGCACGGCCAGGACCCGCTGCCCCGCACGCTCGCCGACGCGGGCCTGCCGACCGTGGTCTGCGGCAGGCCGCTCGGCGCGGGCGGAGTGCCCTATGTGGACTCGGACAACTTCAACGGCGCCATGGAGGCGGCGCGCTACCTGGTCTCGCAGGGCCACAAGCGCATCGCCACGATCGCCGGTCCCCGGGACATGGCGGTCGGCATGGACCGCCTCTCGGGCTGGAAGCGCGGGCTCAGCCAGGCCCGGGCCGACACCGACCTGGTCGCGTACGGGGACTTCACCCCGGAGAGCGGCGCCGCGGCCATGGCCGACCTGCTCAAGCGGGCACCGGACCTGGACGCGGTGTTCGTCGGCGCGGACATCATGGCACTGGGCGCGTTGCAGACCCTGCACGCGCACGGCAAGCGGGTGCCCGAGGACGTGGCCGTGGTCGGGTTCGACGACCTGATGATCGCCTCCACGGCGGTGCCGCCGCTGACCACGATCCGGCAGGACGTGGAGCAGCTGGGGCGCACGATGACGTGGCGGTTGATGGCGGAGCTGGCCGGCGAGGAGAACCTGCCGCCGTTCCTGCTCCTGCCGACCTCGATGGTCACCCGTTCGAGCGCCTGACGCCGAACGTCGGAACACCTGTCGCGACCCGGGCCCAGGCCCGGGTCGCGGCGTTTTCGAATCGATTCGACGTCGACTTCGACCGGTTCGACGCCTGTCGTTGATCACCCAGCGCACTTCACTCGGATGGCCTAAGCGCGCACCCTTGCCGTCGACCGATCCAGCTGGCTACGGTCCAATCCTGCCTATCTGGGAGCGCTCCCAGAATCGGTGCTCCCCCCAGAACCAGGGGGGAGGCGGATCCCTCTCGCCCACCGCCTCCTCCCACCCCACCGCCCCACCGCGCAAAGGAGCGCAGCCATGAGACGGCTACTGGCGTCGACCGCCGCAGCGGTCGCCGCACTGGGTGTGCTGCTGGTGTCGAACGCCGCCAGCCCGGCCGCGCAGCCCTCGGCCGCCGCGGTGCCCCAGCTGACGTACTCCTGGCGCAACGTGCCGATCGAAGGCGGCGGGTTCGTGCCGGGCATCGTGTTCAGCCCGGCCGAGAAGGACCTGATCTACGCGCGCACCGACATCGGCGGCGCGTACCGGTGGAACCAGGACGGCGGCCGCTGGATCCCGCTGCTGGACTGGGCCGGCTGGGACGAGTGGGGCTACAACGGCGTGGCGAGCATCGCGCCGGACCCGACGGACGCCGACAAGGTCTACGCGGCGGTCGGCATGTACACCAACAGCTGGGATCCCCACAACGGCGCGATCCTGCGCTCAGCGGACCGCGGCAAGACGTGGCAGCGCACCGAGTTGCCGTTCAAGCTCGGCGGCAACATGCCCGGCCGCGGCATGGGCGAGCGGTTGTCGGTCGACCCGAACGACGGCCGGGTGCTGTACTTCGGCGCGCCCAGCGGCAAGGGCCTGTGGCGCAGCACCGACAGCGGCGCCACGTGGGCGCAGGTGGCGAGCTTCCCCAACCCGGGCAACTACATCGCCGACCCCAACGACACCAGCGGCTACTCCAGCGACATCCAGGGCGTGGTCTGGGTGACCTACGACCCGCGGTCCTCGACGGCGGGCAGCGCCACCAAGACCATCTACGTCGGCGTCGCCGACAAGGAGAACACCGTCTACCGCAGCACGGACGCGGGCGCGACGTGGACCCGGCTGGCTGGCCAGCCGACCGGCTACATCGCGCACAAGGGCGTGCTGGACACCGCGGGTGGCTTCCTCTACCTGGCCACCAGCGACACCGGCGGCCCGTACGACGGCGGCAAGGGCGACGTGTGGAAGTTCAACACCGCCACCGGCGCGTGGACGCGGATCAGCCCGGTGCCGTCGAGCAGCTCGGACGACTACTTCGGCTACAGCGGTCTGACCATCGACCGGCAGCACCCGAACACGTTGATGGTGGCCACCCAGATCTCCTGGTGGCCGGACATCATCATCTTCCGCAGCACCGACGGCGGCGCGACGTGGACCCGGGCGTGGGACTACACCAGCTACCCCAACCGCAGCTTCCGCTACACCATGGACATCCGGAACTCGCCGTGGCTGAGCTGGGGCGGGAACCCGCAGCCGCCGGAGGTCACGCCCAAGCTGGGGTGGATGGTGGAGTCGCTGGAGATCGACCCGTTCGACTCCAACCGGATGATGTACGGCACCGGCGCGACCGTCTACGGCACCACGGACCTGCTCAAGTGGGACAACGGCGGTCAGATCACGATCCAGCCGACCGCGAAGGGCCTGGAGGAGACCGCGGTGCTGGACCTGATCAGCCCGCCCGCGGGCGTGCCGCTGATCAGCGCGCTCGGTGACATCGGCGGGTTCCGGCACGCGAGCCTGTCGACGGTGCCGTCGATGATGTTCCAGCAACCGAACTTCACCTCGACCACCAGCCTCGACTACGCCGAGGGGAACCCGTCGGTCGTCGTGCGCTCCGGCAACGTCGACGGCGCGGCGCACGTGGCGTTCTCCACCGACGGCGGCGGGAACTGGTTCGCGGGCAGCGAGCCCGGCGGGGTGACCGGCGGCGGCACGGTCGCGGCGGCGGCCGACGGCAGCCGGTTCGTGTGGAGCCCGGCCGGTGCGGCGGTGCACTACTCGGTGGGCTTCGGCAGCTCGTGGGCGCCGTCGGCCGGCATCCCGGTGGGCGCCGTGGTCGAGTCCGACCGGGTCGACCCGAAGAAGTTCTACGGCCTGGCCAACGACACCGTCTACACCAGCACCGACGGCGGCGCGACGTTCACCGCCGGCGCGACCGCCGACGTGAGCAAGCTGCACGCGGTGCCCTCGCGCGGCGGCCACCTCTGGCTGGTCGGTGAGGGCGGGCTGTTCCGCTCGACCGACTCCGGCCGGACGGTGACCGCCGTCGGCGGGGTGACCTCGGGGGTCAACATCGGCTTCGGCAAGCCCGCGCCGAACAAGACCTACCCCGCGCTCTACGCCGTGCTGACCATCGACGGGAAGACCGGCGTCTACCGGTCCGACGACGAGCTCGGCGCGGGTTGGGTGCGCATCAACGACGACGCGCACCAGTACGGGAACATGGGCGAGGCCATCACCGGCGACCCGAACGTCTACGGCCGGGTCTACCTGGGCACCAACGGCCGGGGCATCCTCGTCGCCGACCCGAGCGGCGACTCGACCAACACCACCCACCCCACGGACTCGTGGTCCAGCACCACGACGACGACCACCACCACGACCACCACCACGACTACCACTGGGACGACCACGAGGACCACCGTCACCGACGAGCCGCCACCCGGCTGCTCGGTGCGGTACCAGGTCGTCAGCCAGTGGGGAGGTGGCTTCACCGGCTCGGTGAGGATCACCAACACGGGTACCAGCCCGCTCAACGGCTGGAACCTGCGCTGGTCGTTCGCGAACGGCCAGCGGATCACCAACAGTTGGAACGGCAAGGCGTCGCAGAGCGGCGCCGCCGTCTCGGTGACCAACGAGGGCTGGAACGGGACCATCGCGGCGCGTGGCTCGGTGGAATTCGGATTCCAGGCGAGCTGGCAGGGCAGCAACGTCGCACCCACCGGCTTCACGCTGAACGGTAGGTCCTGTTCCTCGGTCTGAGGACGATTTATCGCAGCCCTCGTTTGGCCTGGCGGCGCAGCTGCATTATCCGGGCTGCGCCGACCAGGGCCACCAGGATCGCGCCGGCGATCGCGGCGAACAGCAGCGCCACGCCCAGCGGCAGCGTGCCCGCCACGCCGAGGAAGTGGATCGTGGCGTCGGTCAGGTTCTGCAGGATGAACACCAGCAGCACGATCAGCACGACGATCGATGCCAGCACGGCGACCCACGTGCCGCTGATCCTGGTCGGACGCAGCTTCGCCGGCTGCCCGGTGGTGCGGTCCCGCGTGCCGGGTGGTGCGACCGGAGGCGCCGGCTCGACGGTGCCGGGCCCGTTCCCGCGCCCACCCACCGCCGGCGGGTCGTCCGGGATCGGGCTCGTGGGTAGAGCTTCCGTGCGGTCGTCGTCCCGCGGCGTCGTCACGGCGTGATTATCGGCCCGCCGGCGCCCGCCCGCCAATCAACTGCGCCAATCGGCCGCGCCGCCAACCGGGCCTGATCACCTGTGCCCGATCACCTGCGCCTGATCAACCGCACGGGCGGTTGTACTCCAGCGCGCCGACGTACTGCTGCCACTCCTCGCGGGTGATGTGGGTCTCGACGTCGTCGCACATCTCGCGCACCGCCCTGTCGAAGTCGAACTCCCAGGACCGCGTCGTGCCGTTCGACCTGGTCGTGACCACCTCGGTCGGGTTGTCGCCGAACCCCACCGCGTAGACGCCCTCGGTGAGCCCGTTGATCCGGCCGCGCTCGACCGGCTGCCGCAGGTCGGACACGTCCCACAGCGCCACCTTGTCCTGGACGCCGACGCTGGCCAGCGCGGTGCGGTCGCGGTGGAAGCCCAGCGCCTGGACCGCTCCCCGGTGCGCCTTCGTGGACGAGAGCTCGGCCGGCGCCGACGGGTCGGTCAGGTCGTACAGCCGCACCTCGCCCTTCGCGGTGCCCAGCGCCAGCAGGCGCTCGTCCTGCGACAGGGCGACGGCGGTGACGTCCAACGCGGTGTCCAACGCGGTGATCCGCTCCGGGCGCTCCGGGTCGGACACGTCCCACAGCCGGACCACGCCCAGCACGTCGTAGGTCGCGACGAGCTGCCCGTCCGGGCTGTAGACGATCCCGACGAGCGGCCGCGAGTGGCCGGGCAGGATCGAGGCCTGGACCGGGTTGGCCGGGTTCGACCAGTTCCAGACCGCGACCGCCTCGGAGTCGGACGCGGTGACCAGGGTGCGGGCTCGGGCCGGGTCGAACGCCAGCCGCGCCACCGGGAAGTCGAAGGTGTGCACGACCTCGGCGGTCACGTCCGTGACGTCCCAGACCTTGCCCAGCCTCTCGACCACCGTGGTGGCGAACGCCTGGCCGGCACCGTTCACCGCGACCGATGTCACGGTCTCGACCGCCGGTCCGATCACCCGGGTGTTCGTCGGCGGCACGCCGTCCGGGCTGCGGGCCTGGGAGGACGCGAACGCCGCCCGGACGGCCGTGTCCCGCTCGTCCGACGCGTTCGCGCTGAGCACGCCGTTGCGCGTCTCGTCGTTCGGGTTGAGCTCGTGGACGACGATGGCGAGCTGGTCGGCGAGCCGCGGGTCGCTGCTGCGCAGGCCTTGCGACTGGTTGGCCACGTACCAGGCCGCGGATGACTTCCACCCCGCCGCGGCCTCCTTCTCCGCGTTGATCGCGAGCACCACGGCGGTGCCGGCGAGCACCAGCAGCACGGCCAGCAGCGCCACGAGTTGGCGCAACCTGCGGGTGCGCCGGTGCGCGAGCAGCCGTTCCCGGTCGCGGGACTGGAGGCTCTCGGCCAGGAAGTCTCGCTCCTGGGCGCTGGTGCGCACGCCGTCGCGCTGCGTCCACTCGACCGCGGTGTCCAGCCGCGTCCCCCGGTACAGCGCGTCGGGGTCGCGGCCGAGCGAGTTCCAGGTCGCCGCGGCCTCGGTGAGCTGCCGCATGGTGCGCAACCCGTCGCGGTCCTCGGCGAGCCAGCCGCGCAGCCGCGGCCAGGAGCGGATCAGCGCCTCGTGCGCGATCTCCACGCTGTCGCGGTCCAGGGTGAGCAGCCGGGCGTGCGCCAGCCGGTCGAGCACCACGTCCACGTCCACGTCGTGGTCGAGCTCGGCGCGCGGCAGCCGTCGCTTGGTGTCCTCGGTGCCGTCACCGAGCGCGGTCAGCCGCAGGAACACCTGCCGCGCCAACACCCGCTGGTGCCGTTCCAGCGACGTGTAGGTGCGTTCGGCGGTCTGCGCGATGGCGTGCTGGATGCCGCCCGCGGCCTCGTAGCCGGCCAGCGTCAACGTGGTGCCGCGCCGCCGCCGCCAGGTCTCCAGCAGCGCGTGCGACACCAGTGGCAGCACACCCGGCTGACCGGTGGCGTCCGCGACGAGCCGGGACACCAGCGCCGTCTCGACCGTGCACGACGCCTTCACCGCGGGCTGCATGATCACTTGGCGCAGCTCCTCGGGACCCATCGGCCCGAGCAGCAGCTGCCCGTCGGTGAGCGCCTCCACCAGTGCCGGGTGCTGCGCGCAGTGCCCGTAGAAGTCGGCACGCACACCGATCACGACCCGGCAGCGGGCGGTCAGCAGCGCGTCGACGTAGGCCGTGCGCTGGTCGACGTCCTGCCAGAGCGTGAAGACCTCTTCGAACTGGTCGACGATCAGCAGGTCCGCGTCCAGGTCCGGCTCGGCGGTCTCGCTGGGCGAGGTGACCACGGCCCGCCCGGTCACCCGCGGCACCAGGCCCGCGCGCAGCAGCGACGACTTGCCCGCGCCGGACGCGCCGAACACCGCGACGAACCGGCGGTGCGCGATGCGCTGCTCCAGGTCGTCCAGCAGGTGGTCACGGCCGAAGAACCACTCGGCGTCCTCGGTGCCGTAGGCGGCCAGGCCCGCGTACGGCGGGTGGCGGCCCTCGTCGGAGTCGGGGTCGGGGCTGGGCAGCACCTCGGCGGCGACCTGCCGCCACCGGTCCTCCCACTCGGCCACGTCGCCCTCGCAGGCGCGCACGTAGGCCAGCGTCACCGCGAGCGTGGGCAGCTTGCGCCCGCCCGCCGCGTCGGACAACGTCGTCGCCGAGTAGTGGGCGCGCGCGCCCAACTGCCGGTAGCTGTAGCCGCCCGCTCTGTCCCGCAACGACCGCAGGTCGGCGGCGAACTTGAGCAGCAGGCTGTCACCGACGTCCAACGGGCGCTCTCCACGCGGCACCGGTTCACCCCCTGGCAGGTCTCTCGACGATTGTCCGCAGTGACAAACGTGCCGTCCAGGCTGTCAGACGAGGGCTCGCGGCGTGCCCGCTTCCGGCGCGTGCATTCGGGTGAACAGGGTCTGGTGCACTTCGCCAGTGTGTTCGCGCGTGCGCCGGTTCGAGGTGGCCGGGCAGGTGGGGCGTGTGCGCTCCGCCTGCCGGGTGCCTTGTGCTCCGGTGCAGGTCGAGGGCTCGATGGCGGTGACCAGGGGGCGCCGTCGCCCGCCGCTAGGCTGGGCGGGGTGCCACAGCTGATCGCGTTGAACGGCCCTCCCGGGTGCGGCAAGTCGACCATCGCGCGCCGGTACGCGGAGGACCACCCGCCGACGTTGGCGCTGGACGTCGACCGCGTGCGCGACCTGATCGCCGGTGACCTCGGTGAGGCCGGCCGCCTGGCGCGTGACATCGCCATCGCCGCCGCCCGCGTGCACCTGACCTCGGGTCACGACGTGGTCGTGCCCCAGTTCCTCGGCCGCCCGGAGTTCCTGGACCGCCTGTCCGACCTGGCCGCCGAACTGGGTGCGACCTACCACGAGGTCGTGCTGATCGACTCGAGGGAGAACGCGATCCGCCGCTTCACCGAGCGCGACACCATCCAGGCCACCCCGGCGGAGCTCTCGACCATGTACGACAACCTGCAAACGATCATCGCCACCCGTTCGCCCCACCTGGTCACCTCGGTGGAGGGTGACCCGGCTCACACCTACCGCGCCCTCCTGGCCGTCCTGAACGGAGAACTCGGGGGTCCTGAACGTACGACTCGCGGGACCTGGACGTAGGACTCGCGCGCGTGTCCTACGTTCGGAACGCGCGTGTCCTACGTTCACGACCCCCGAGCTGAACGTTCAGGTCAGGGCGGTGGTCACGTACGGGTCGGGGTCGGCGAGGATCGCGCGGACGGCGGTGGTCGCGGCGCCACGGACGGCGGCCTCGGCCCCCAGCGACGACGCCACCACTCGAACGGGCGACCACTCGGCGCTGACCACGCGGCGGTCCAACTCGGCGTGCAGGGGCTCCTGGAGCCACGGTTCCAGGCGTGCGTAGGTGCCGCCGAGGACGACCGTCGGCAGGTCCAGCAGGTTGACCGCGCCGGACAGCGCGACGCCCAGCCACCGGGCCGCCGAACGCACCGCCGCGGTGGCCGTGCGGTCGCCCGCGGCCAGCCCGGCCAGCAGCTCGTCCACTCCCGAGACCCCCGCCGCGCGCACGATCTCGTCCTGCCCGGCCAACCGCTCCAGGCACCCCCGCGACCCGCAGGCGCACTGCGGCCCGCGCGGGTCGACCGACAGGTGGCCGATCTCGCCGCCGAACCCGGACACGCCCTCGAACAGCGCGCCACCGACCACGATGCCCGCGCCGATGCCGATCTCACCGGAGATGTGCAGGAAGTCCGCCGCCACGTCCCCGTGCCACAGCTCGGCCAACGCGGCCAGGTTCGCCTCGTTGCCCACCAGCACCGGCACGTCCAACGTCATCCGCCGGGTCAGCTCGCCCCGCACGTCCACCTCGCGCCAGCCCAGGTTCGGCGCGACCCGCAGCGACCCGCCCGCCACCTCCACCAGGCCCGGCACGGCCACGCCGACCCCGCCGATCGGCACGTCCTGCTTCGCCGCCGTCCGCACCGCCGTCGCGACCTTGGCCAGCACGCGGGCGGGGGAGGAGGATCGGTTGTCGCTGGGCCGCAGCCACCGCGCCCGCACCCGACCGGTGAGGTCGACCAGGCACGTGGCCAGGTAGTCGACCCCGATCTCCACGCCGAGCCCGTGCGGCCCGGTCGGTGACAGGTGCAGCGCCGTGCCCCGCCGCCCTGGTCCGGACCGGGCCTGCGCCTCGCCCTCGGCGACGAGGTCGGCGCCGATCATCCGGTCGACCAGGCTGGACACGGTCGCCTTGGTCAGCCCCGTGCGCGCGGCCACGGCGGCCCGGGACGAACCCGGGGCCTCGGCGATGGCGTCGAGCACCAGGGCGGAGTTGTGCCGTCGCACGGTGTGCTGGCTCGCGGGCTGCGGTCTGGACACCACTGGATCCTAGCGGCTGAGTGCGATAAGTTCAGGCATCAAACTTATTGGAGGTGCCCTCGTGGACAATTTCAGCTTCGGCCTGTGGACGGTCGGCTGGCCGGGACGCGACCCGTTCGGCGACGCGACCCGTCCCGCGCTGGACGCGCCGCTGGCGGTGCGCAAGCTCTCCGAGCTCGGTGCCTGGGGCATCACGTTCCACGACGACGACCTGTTCCCCTTCGGCGCGAGCACCGCCGAGGTCGACAAGCGGGTCGCCGCGTTCCGCGCGGCGCTGGACGAGACCGGCATGGTCGTGCCGATGGTGACCACCAACCTGTTCACCCACCCGGTGTTCAAGGACGGCGGCTTCACCAGCAACGACCGCTCGGTGCGCCGGTTCGCCCTGCGGAAGGTGCTGCGCAACCTGGAGCTCGCGGCCGAGCTCGGCGCGGAGACCATCGTGATGTGGGGTGGCCGCGAAGGCTCCGAGGTCGACGCGGGCAAGCCCGTGCACGCCGCCCTGGACCGCTACCGCGAGGCCGTCGACACGGTCGCGCAGTACTCGATCGACCAGGGCTACGGCTTCCGCTTCGCCCTGGAGCCCAAGCCGAACGAGCCGCGCGGCGACATCCTGCTGCCCACCATCGGCCACGCCCTGGCGTTCATCTCGACCCTTGAGCACCACGAGCTGGTCGGCGTGAACCCCGAGGTCGGCCACGAGCAGATGGCGGGCCTCAACTTCGTGCACGGCATCGGCCAGGCGCTGTGGCAGGGCAAGCTCTTCCACATCGACCTCAACGGCCAGAAGGGTCCGCGCTACGACCAGGACTTCGTGTTCGGCCAGGGCGACCTGCTGTCCGCGTTCTTCCTGGTCGACCTGCTGGAGCACGGCGGCTACGAGGGCCCGCGGCACTTCGACTACAAGCCGTTGCGCACCGAGGACCTCGACGGCGTGTGGGAGAGCGCGGCGGCCAACATGCGCACCTACAAGCTGCTGCGCGAGCGGGCGGCGGCGTTCCGCGCCGACCCCGAGGTGCAGGAGGCGATGAAGTACAGCGGCGTGTACGAGCTGGCCGAGCCGACGCTGGCCGAGGGCGAGTCGATCGCGGACTTCCTGAAGGGCGAGGACTTCGACCCGTCCACGGCCGCCGAGCGCGGCTTCGGGTTCGTGCGCCTGGCGCAGCTGGCGACCGAGCACCTGTTGGGCGCGCGCTGATGGCGCTCGTCGCGGGCGTCGACTCGTCCACCCAGTCCTGCAAGGTGGTGGTGCGCGACGCGGACACCGGCGCCCTTGTGCGGCAAGGGCGTGCGGCGCACCCGACGGGCACCGAGGTGCATCCCGCCGCGTGGTGGGACGCCCTCCAGACGGCCATCGCGGACGCGGGCGGCCTGGACGACGTGGCCGCCGTGTCGGTGGCCGCGCAGCAGCACGGCATGGTGACGCTGGACTCCGCCGGCGAGGTGGTGCGGCCGGCGCTGCTGTGGAACGACACCCGTTCCGCGGCCGCGGCGGCCGACCTCACCACGGAGTTCGGCGGTCCGGACCGGTGGGCCGAAGCGATCGGCAGCGTCCCGGTCGCCTCGCTCACCGTGACCAAGCTGCGGTGGCTGGCGGCCAACGAGCCGGAGTCGGCGGCTCGCACGGCGGCCGTGTGCCTGCCGCACGACTGGCTGACGTGGAAGCTGTCGGGCAGCACGTCGTTGGACGCGCTGACCACCGACCGCAGCGACGCCAGCGGCACGGGCTACTGGTCGCCGTCCACCGAGGACTACCGGCCGGACCTGCTGGAACTGGCGCTGGGCAAGGTCGTCGCGGTGCCGCGGGTGCTCGGTCCGGCGGAACTGGCCGCGGGCCGGTTCGGCGCGGGCGCGGGCGACAACGCGGCGGCGGCGCTGGGCGTGCAGGCGCAGCCCGGTGACGTGGTCGTGTCCATCGGCACGTCCGGCACGGCGTTCGCGCGGTGGCCGAACCCGGTCGCCGACGGCACCGGCATCGTCAACGGCTTCGCCGACGCGGAGGGCGGCCACCTGCCGCTCGTGTGCACCCTCAACGCGTCACGGGTGCTCAGCTCGACGTCGTCCGTGCTCGGGGTCGACCTGGCCGACCTGTCGGACCTGGCCCTGACCGCTCCCGCGGGCGCCGACGGGCTGGTGTTCGTGCCGTACCTGGAGGGCGAGCGCACGCCGAACAAGCCCGACTCCACCGGCGCGCTGCACGGCCTGCGGCTGGACACCATGACCCCGGCGCACCTGGCGCGCGCCGCGGTCGAGGGCCTGCTGTGCAGCCTGGCCGACGCGATCGACGCGTTGGCCGCGCTGGGCATGCCGGTGTCGCGGGTGCTGCTGATCGGCGGCGGGGCGCGGATGCCCGCCGTGCAGCGGCTCGCCCCCGCGGTGTTCGGCTGCCCGGTGGTCGTGCCGTCGCCGAGCGAGTACGTGGCCGACGGCGCCGCCAGGCAGGCGGCGTGGGCGGTCGGCGGTGCGGACGCGCCGCCGCACTGGTCGGAGCTGGCGTCGACCTCGGTCGACGCCGACCCGACCCCGTGGGTCCGTGAGCGCTACGCCTCCGCGCGTGAGCTGACGGTCAACCGCTAGCGAAGACCGAAAGGGGGTGCCTCCGGCCGCGGGGGCACCCCCTTTCGCTACGCCGCGTCTCCGAGCACTTCGTCGATCACGTGCCGTGCCCCGTCGTTGCCATCGGCGAGCACGATCAGGGCCTTCCACAGCGCCCACCCGCGCGCCCGCGTCCACGTGGCCTCGTCCAGCTCGACCGCCTCGCGGAAAGCCCGCCTGCTCGCACCGGAGAACATCGTCCACGCGATCACGAGGTCGCACGCCGGGTCGCCGACCCCGGACGTGCCGAAGTCGATCACCGCGGTCAACTTCCCGCCGTCGACCAGCAGGTTCCCGTGCGCGATGTCACCGTGGAACCACACCGGCGGCCCGGACCAGCCCGGTGCGCGCAGCGCGTCCTCCCACACGGCCGCCGCTCGACCGGTGTCGACGCGCCCTTCCAACGCGGCGAGCGCGCGCCGCGTCCCGTCGTCGTAGTGGCCCGGTGACGCGCCCCGGTAGAAGCTGTGCGCACCTGCCCGCGGTCCGTCCGACGCGTCGACGCGGTGCAGCGCGCGGATGAACTCGGCGATCGACACCGCGAACGCCGCCATGTCCTCGATGCGGTCCGGTGACGCGGTACTGCCGTCCAGCCAGCGCCGGACCGACCAGTGGAACGGGTAGCCCTCGCCCGGCACGCCCAGGGCCAGCGGCACGGGCACCGGGACCGGCAACGACCGCGCCAGCACCGGCAGCCACCGGTGCTCCTTGGTGACGGCGGGCGCGTAGCCCTCGGCGGTCGGCAGCCGCACCGTCAGGTCGTCACCGAGGCGGTACGTGCGGTTGTCCCACCCGTCGACCTCGACCGGCGTCACCGGCAGGTCGGCCCAGCGCGGGAACTGGCTCGCGAGCAGCCGCCTCACCAACCCGGCGTCGATGCCGGCGCGACCGTCGCGGTGCGGGATGTCGACCATGACCCGAGCCTGGCGACCTCCCCACGCCGGCGGCAACGCATTTTCGCCCGGGCCCGAGGTACCCCGGCGGTTGGCGACCGGATGCGGAGGTGCCCGCGATGAGGGCCGTGGTGCTCAACTGCACGTTGAAGAAGTCGCCCGACCCGTCCAACACGCAGATGTTGGCCGACGTCGTCGCGCGGGCGCTGGAGGAGCGCGACGTGGAGGTGCGGACGTTCCGGGTGGTGGACCACGACGTGCCGCCGGGTGTCGTCACCGACCTCGGCGAGGGCGACGAGTGGCCCATGATCCACGACGAGCTGCTGGACGCCGAGATCCTCGTGATCGCCACGCCGACGTGGGTGGGGCACCCGTCGTCCATCGCGCAGCGGGTGATCGAGCGGATGGACGCGATGATCTCCGAGCAGGACGATGAGGGTCGTCCGGTCGCGTACAACCGCGTGGCGGGCGTCGTGGTGACCGGCAACGAGGACGGCGCGCACCACGTGATCAGCGAGGTGGCCGGCGGGCTGGGGGACATCGGCTACACGATCCCCGGCCAGGCGTGGACCTACTGGAACATGGGCCCCGGCCCCGGCCCGGACTACCCGGACACCACCCACGGCCACGACTGGTCGAAGAGCACGGGCGAGGCGATGGCCGCCAACCTGCACGCGGTCGCCCTGGCCCTGGCGAAGTCCCCGATCCCGGCGCCGCCGTCGAGCGGCTGAGCCGTCCGGGCACCACGTCGCAGCCAGCCCGGTGGCGCGATCGGCCGCGTGGGCGCTGCGACGTGGTCCGGCCGCGGCTCAGGCGTGCGACAGCGCGAACGCGCTCAGGAAACCCGCCACCGTCACCAGGCCCACCAGCAGGTGGGCGTCGTCGAACGCCTCGGGGATCATGGTGTCGGCCACCATCGACAGGATCGCGCCACCGGCGAACGCGGTGATCGCGGCCAACCACTGGGGTGGCGCGTCGGCCAGCAGGCCGTACCCGGCCATCGCCGCCAGGCCGCTGATCGCCGCGATCCCGGTCCACAGGCCGAACACGTACCGCCGCGACCGGCCGGCCCGGCGCATCCCGGCGGCCGACGACAGGCCCTCCGGCACGTTGCTGACGAACACCGCCGCGACGGTCACCGCGCTCACTCCGCCACCGCCGAGCAGGCTCGCCCCGATCACCACCGACTCGGGGATGCCGTCCAGCAGGGCGCCGACCGCGATCGCCGAGCCCGACCCGCTCTGCTCGGACTCCGACGGCTGCAACCCGCCCGACCGCTTGCGGTGCCGCGCGCCGCGCTTGGCCAACGCCACGTTCGCCGCCGTGTAGACCACCGCGCCGAGCGCGGCACCGACCGCCGTCGGCAGCAGGCCGCCCGACTCGTGCGCCTCCTCGATCAGGTCGAACGACACCGCCGACATCAGCACGCCGCTGCCGAACCCCATCACCGCGGCCACCACACCGCGCGGCACCCGCGCCAGGTAACCGGCGAGCGCGCCCACCAGCAGCGCTGACCCGGCCAGCAGGCCCCACCCGGCCGCTTGCCACACATCGACCTCCCCGTGTCGCACCCGGCCCGCGCGGGTACCCGACCGCCATGAGGATCGTCGTCACCGGCGCCACCGGCAATCTGGGCACCGCATTGCTGCGCCGTCTCGCCGACGAGCCCGGCATGACCGCGCACGGCGTCTCGCGCCGCCCGCCCCGGGCCGAACCGCCCTACGACATCCCGTGGAGCACGGTCGACCTCAGCCGCGAGGGCGCGGAGGAACCGCTCACCGAGGTCTTCCGGGACGCGGACGCGGTCGTGCACCTGGCGTGGCGCATCCAGCCGGGCCACGACGAGCGCGTCCTCTACCGGACCAACGTCGGCGGCAGCGACCGGGTGTTCACGGCCGCGGTCGCCGCCGGTGTCCCGCACCTGGTGCACATGTCGTCGGTCGGCGCGTACTCGCCGGCGGCGAAGGACCACACCGTGGACGAGAGCTGGCCCACCGACGGCCTGTCCACCTCGTACTACAGCCGGCACAAGGCGGCCGTCGAGCACCTGCTGGACCAGGTCGAACGCGATCACCCGAGCCTCGCGGTCACCCGCGTGCGCCCCGGCCTGGTCCTGCAGCCGGACGCCGCCGCCGAGATCAAGCGGTACTTCCTCGGCCCGCTGGTGCCGCACGCGTTGTTCAAGGTGAAGCTGCCGGTCCTGCCGCTGCCGCGCACGATGGTGCTGCAGTTCGTGCACGCCGACGACGTGGCCGACGCCCTGGCGAAGATCCTCACCACCAGGGCCGAGGGCCCGTTCAACCTGGTCTCGGACCCCGTCGTGACGCCGCAGGTGCTGGCCGAGGTGATGGGCGCGCGGCACGTGCCGATCCCGCCGGCGGCCCTGCGCACCGCCGCCCGGATCAGCTGGCACCTGCGCCTGCAACCCACCTCGCACGGCTGGGTCGACCTGGCCCTCACCGCGCCGCTGCTGGACGCGACGAAGGCGTTCACGCGGCTGGGCTGGGCGCCGCGGCACAACGCCCGCGACACCCTGAAGCTGCTCTTGGACGGGCTCGGCCGCAAGGAGGGCCTCCAGCCGAGCCCGCCGCTCAAACCCTGACGCCGGTCGAGGTGGGCGACCGCGTGGTCAGTCGAGCAGCCCGGCGGCCCGGACCGCCTCGTACAGCTCCTCGGCCCGGTCGGTGAACGCGGTCGCGCCCTCCGGGCCCCGGTCCAGCGAGAGGGTCACCTCGTGGGCGCCCGCCTTCGCGGCCTGCGCCAGGTCGTCCAGCACCTGGTCGAGGCTGCCCTGGAAGGGCATCCGGTCCGGTCCGGCCGGGGTGGGGGAGAGGTAGACGATCGCGGCCAGGACGAGGCGGAGTTCGGCCGGGTCGCGGCCCTCGGCCTCGGTCAGCTCGGTGACGCGGCGCCACCCGGCGGCGAGCACCTCCCCGGTGACGCCCACCGGGATCCAGCCGTCACCCTTGCGGGCCACCCGGCGGAAGGCGGCCTCCGAGGCGCCGCCGAACATGACCGGGATCCGGTCGACGGGCTTCGGGTTCACCGCGGCGTCGGTGATCGTGATGGTGCTGTTCTGGTAGTTGACCGGGTTCGGCCCCCACAGGGCGCGCAGCGAGTCGGTCAGCTCGTCCAGGGTCCGACCCCGGGTGGTGAAGTCGACGCCGGCGGCCCGGTACTCGTCGCTCGACCAGCCGGCGCCGAGACCGGCCACCACCCGTCCGCCGCCGGTGGCGACGTCGAGCGTGGCCAGCGCGCGGGCCAGGTGCAGCCCGCCGCGCAGCGGTCCGACCAGCAGACCCGTGCCCAGGCTGACGCGGTCGGTGTGCGCGGCGGCCAGGGTCAGCACGGTCAACGGATCCGCGCAGTACTCGTAGTAGGGATCCCACGGCAGGCCCGGCAGGCCGTACATGCCGTCGGCGGGCTCCTGCGGGAACAGCACGCGCTCGTAGGCCCACAGGCTGTGGTAACCGATCTCCTCGGCACGTCGTGCCTGTGCGGCGACGTCGCGGGCGTGCCCGGTGTCGGCCCGCTGGGTGAGTTGCAACCCGAGTTTCATGAGGCTCCGTGTTCGTCGCGCGGTCTGGGGGAAGGAGCGATGCCGCACGGCGCCCGGCCGCGATGACCCGCGGCCCTGGCGCCCGGTTCGGATGGCCCTGCGGCCCCACTGTGGTGGTGGCCGGTCGGTGGCGCTTCTTCCGGATTGCCGTGCGACCCCGCTCCGGGTCGACGCCTGCGTCAGGCGTGGCGGAGGAGGTCGGCCGCCCGCTCGCCGATCATGATCGAGGTCAGGTTCGTGTTCGCCCGCACGTGCGACGGCATGATCGACGCGTCGGCCACGTACAGCCCGTCGACCCCGTGCACCGCGCCGTACTGGTCCACGACGGTGGTCGGGTCGGTGCTCGGCCCCATCTTGGCGGTGCCCACCGGGTGGTACGTGCTGTCCACGGTCTGCCGCGCGTACTCGCGCAACGAGTCCTCCGAGTCCAGGGTGGAGTCGTCGATCAGCACGAACTTGTCGCCGAGCGCGCGGATCGCGGGCGAGTTCGCCAGCTCCCACGCCGTGCGCACGCCGTCGACGAACGTGCGGTAGTCGCGTTCGTCGGACAGGTAGTTGAGGTCGATCAGCGGCGCCTCGTGCGGGTCGACCGAGGTCAGGGTCAGCCTGCCCCGCGCGTGCGGTCGCTGGTCGACCACCATCACGCCGAAGATGCGGTCGCCGCCCGCGATCTGCCGCAGGTCGGGGAACTGCTGGGTGAGGTCGAAGCCGTTGACCATGTAGTAGTGCATGTCGTTGGGCTCGTCGGAGCCCTTGGCGGTGGCGCGCAGCACGGTCTGCCCCACGGGCTCGCCGAAGTTCTCCGCGCCCGGCTTCGGCGTCATGAACACGCCCGTGCGCGGGTGGTCGTTGAGGCCCGCACCGACGCCGGGCAGGTCCGACACCACCGGCAGGCCGAGCCGCCGCAGGTCTTCGGCCGGTCCGATGCCCGAGCGCAGCAGCACGGTGGGCGTGCCGATGGTGCCGGCGGCGAGGATGACGCGGCGCCCGGTCACCTGGCGGCTGGTCCCGTCCTCCACCAGTTCCACGCCGTACGTCAGGCCGTCGCGGATGAGCACCCGCTTGACCAGCGTGGTCGGGATGATCGTCAGGTTGTCCCGGCCCCGCGTGGCGGGCAGGTAGCCCATCGTCGTGGAGACCCGGACCGTCGGGTCGCGCCGGTTGGACGGCATCGCGCCCACACCCGTGGCGTTCGGGTGATTCTGGTCGTCCACCCAGGGGAATCCGTGTTCCAGGCAGGCGTCGATGAAATAGCGCTGTGCCGGTGTCATCTCGTCGATCGGGAAGCGCCTGATCGGGATCGGGCCGCCCTTGCCGTGGAACTCGTCGGTGAAGTCCAGATCATCTTCCATGATGCGGTAAAAGGGCAGGACTTTCTCCCAGGACCACTCCGGGTTGCCGAGTTCGGCCCACTCGTCGAAATCGGCTGGAATACCGCGCAACGCCACCGTGCCGCCCACCGCGGACGACCCGCCGACCACGCGCCCGCGGGGGAACCGGATGTCCCTCCCGTCGACGGCCCGCGCGGAGAACTGCCAGTCGTGCCTGGACATCGACATGAAGTTGCCGGCCAGCAGGTCGGCGGGCATGTCGGACACGGTGGGGTAGTAGGGACCCGCCTCGATGAGCGCCACCCGTCGGGCCGGGTCCTCGGTGAGCCGGGCGGCGAGCGGCACACCTGCCGCGCCGGCCCCGACGATGATGTCATCGAAATCTAACAATCGGGACATCGGAGAATCGCCTCCAAATGAGATGGAATCTTGGCGTGGCGGCCTGGCGGAAACGGTCTTCGTGGCCGCTCACGGATTCTTGCCCGGGCAACCGAAAGCTAACGCGAGCGATGGTCACGTCGTTTCTTTTGGATTGCCCTATTTGTCAACACGAACTATTCGCGGCGATAAGAGAATAGTCGTGGTGAGGGGGAATGGTCAGGCGGGTGATCTTGCCCTAGGCTGCCGGTTGCATGGTGCAATCCAGTAGGGTCGGCGGCACGGTGCCGGGCGGCGGAACCGGGGGTGGGTGGTGGTCGGTGTCGGCGAACTGCTGACCGAGGAGCGCGGCCGGACGGTGAGCCGTCGGGTGGTGTCCATCGAGGGTGGCGCGGTGAAGGTGGAGGTCACCTTCGAGGCGCGCGGCGTCTATGGCGGCATCGCGTACGCCAACATCGGCACGTACTGGTCGGTTGCCCAGCCCGGCGGCGCGCTCTACAGCGAGTGGCTCGGCGGCATGAAGACCGACCGCGGTGCGGGCCTGGCGACGTGGCGCGGCTTCGGCGCGGGCCGGCTCGGCGAGCAGGACGCGCGTGCCTACCGCGGTTCCTCCATCACCGAGAACGCCACCGGTGAGCTGGCCGGCCTCGCCGGTGTACTGGCAGTTTTCGAATTCTCCATCGATGACAACGGCGACGTGGTGCGCCGAACTTGGGAGTTGAGCTGACGTGGAATTGTCGAGCGGAGCAGGGCTGAGCGGTCTGGTGCTGGGCAGCACCGACCCGAAGCGACTGGGCGCGTGGTACCAGGCCGCTTTCGCCCCTGAGGCGGACCTCGCCGACTCGGTGCTGTGGCTGGAGCAGGGTGTCCTGGTCTTCGAGGAGCGCGACGACGTCGCCGAGCGATCCGCCGAACCGGGCCGGGTGATCATCAACATCCAGGTGTCCGACCTGGCCGCCCTGGTGACGCACCTGAACGGCCTGGGCGACGTGACCTGGATCCGTCCGGTCGAGGAGATCCAGATCGGCCTCATCGCCACGGTCAAGGACGTCGACGGCAACTTCGTGAACGTCTGGCAGCCCAAGGGCTAGCCCGGCGGCCGGCTCGGCGTGGGCGAGCGCCGGGCTAGAAGAGGTTCGTCCACCCCATCACCTGCGCCACGACGAACGCCAGGGTCAGCAGGGTGATGATCAGCACCGCCACCAGCGTGATGATCGGGCCGCGCCGCGACGGCATGGGCTGCGGGTGGGACAGGCCGGAGGTCTGGCCGGAGTCGGGCGGCGTCTCGCCGGGCGCGACGCCGCCACCTGGCTCCAGACCGGGCGTGCGGTCCGGGTCCGGGTCGGGCGGTGTGGCAGTCATGCCGACAGGACTACCCCGTGCCGACGACGCTATCCGCGTCCGTGTGAACACCCAGCCGTACGGGTAGTCACCACGCATGAGCGGTGTCCAAGACGACTTGCTGCGCACGTTGACCAAGGTGGCCAAGGCCCTGCGCGCGCAGGACATCCCGTTCGCTCTCGCGGGCGGGTGCGCGGTGTACGCCAGAGGTGGGCCCGCGACCGAACACGACGTGGACATCCTGGTGCGTGAGGAGGACGCGGGCGCCGCGGTGAGCGCGCTCGTCGCGGCCGGCATGCGCGCCGCCACACCACCCGAGGACTGGCTGCTGAAGGTCTACGACGGCGATTCGCTGGTCGACCTGCTGTTCCGGCCCAACGAGGTCCCGGTGACCGACGAGACGCTGGCGCGCGCCGAGGAGTTGCAGGTCGGCTCCGTGGTGCTGCCGGTGATGCCCGCGACCGAGGTGATGATCGGCAAGCTGCTGGTGTTGGACGGGCACCGTTGCGACTTCAGCGAGCTGCTGCCGTTCGCCCGCGCGCTGCGCGAGCAGATCCACTGGGACAAGGTGAGGGAAGCCACCAAGCAGTCGCCGTACGCCGAGGCGTTCCTGGTGCTCGTCGAACGCCTCGACCTCCTGCCCACCCCACTGACCAGGAGCGTGTGATGACCGCAGAGCAATACCTCTCCGCCCGGCTGCGCCAGGCGTTGGCCGAGGACCCGCGGACCACCGAACTGGGCGTCCGGGTCACCGTGCGCGGTGACCACGTGCTCCTGTCCGGTGACGTGGCCAGTCCCGAGCGCCGCGCCGAGCTGGAAGCGGTGATCCACGACGTGGCGCCGGAGTTGACCGTGCTCGACGACGTGAAGGTGGTGCCGTCCGACGCCCCGGTCGGCCGAGAGGAGATTCGATGATCCGCATCGCCGCGGTAGGTGACGTGCACCTGGGCGAGGACGCGCGCGGGCGGATGCGGCCCGCGTTGGACCAGCTCGGGGACTGCGCCGACGTGTTGCTCCTGGCGGGCGACCTGACCCGCCACGGCACGGTGTCCGAGGCGCGGGTGGTGGCCGACGAGTTCGGCGGGCTGCCCGTGCCGGTGATCGTCGTGCTGGGCAACCACGACCACCACGACGACAAACCGGACGAGGTCACCGCCGTGCTGCGCGACGCGGGCCTCACCGTGCTGGAGGGCGAGGCCACCACGATCGACGTGAACGGCCACACGTTGGGCGTCGCGGGCGTGAAGGGCTTCGGCGGCGGGTTCGCGGGCAAGTGCGGCAGCGCGTTCGGTGAACCGGAGATGAAGGCGTTCATCCGGCACACCACGGTGATCGCCGACTCCCTCGGCGCCGCCCTGGGCAGCCTGGACACCGACGTGAAGGTGGCGTTGACGCACTACGCGCCGGTGCCGGACACGTTGCGCGGCGAGCCGCCGGAGATCTACCCGTTCCTGGGCTCCTACCTGCTCGGCGAGGCCATCGACGCCAACCGCACGACCCTGGCCGTGCACGGGCACGCGCACTTCGGCAACGAGCACGGCATGACACCCGGTGGGGTACGGGTGCGCAACGTCGCACAACCGGTCATCCGATCGGCATACACCGTCTACTGCGTGGAACCCGCCGTAGTGGAGGTGTAGCGGCATGGAGGAACCCAGGACCGGAGGCCCGTCCGTGGTGTGGGCGGGGCCGCCCGACGCGCCGGCCGTCGTGGTGCTCGACCCGGCCGGTGTCGGCAGGCACGGCGACCTGCCCGGCACGTGGCGCCCGTTGACCGAGTACCTGCAGGTCATGTGGTGCCGGTTGCCGGCCGCGGACGAGCCGTGGCACGAGGTCGACGAGGTGCTGTCCGAGTTCGCCGACCGGGCCGTGCCGGTGCACCTGGTGGCGGGCGCGGCGGCCGGGGCGGAGGTGGGCGAGCTGATCCGGCGGCACCAGGACCTGATCAACTCGGCTCAGACCTTCGCCGCGCCCGTGCCGCTCGGGCACCCGGAGGTGGTGCTGGAGGTGTTGCGCGAGCTGCTGGACCGGGACGTCGACCCGCGGACCGACCCGGCTGGCGCCGAACCCGCGAACGGCGGGGGCGAGGCCGGTTCGCTGCTCGGCGACGGCGACGCCGCCTCGGCGCTGCGGCAGTCGGTGAACCGGTTGTTCGACCGTTTGAAGGACGGCTAGCGGCGGGAAGAACGAGCGAGAGGCCCGTGGACCACTCGGTCCACGGGCCTCTCGTTGCTCCGACACCCTTGCCGGTCCGGCTCGCTCCTCCGCAACGGACAGCGCCCGGCACTGACTCTCCTGGCACTGCGGTGGCGAAAGGCCCCGACCGCGGCAGGCCCGCACCCGGACAGCGGAAGGCTCGTATCGGGACACAGCGGAAGGCCCGCACCGGGACAGCGGAAGGCCCCGCGAGCCGGAGCTCGCGGGGCCTTCTCGTGTCAACTGCCTTCGACCGGCGGTCGGGGCCGGGGAATCAGAGGTTGTGACGCACTCCGCCTCCCCGGTTCCCGCACCGCCCGTGCGCTCATCGCAGCGGGTCACCCGGGCGTCCGGCGTCGGGCAGGTCGTGGCGCGTCTCGCCGGCCTGCGGCGGACGGCTCACGTCACCGCGCCACGCGCCGGTCTCCGCGCCGCGACCCTCGATGAACTCCTTGAACCGCTCCAGGTCACCCGACACGCGGTGGCCGACCACGCCCGTCGCGGCGCCGGCCTTCTCGACCAGCGTCTGCGGGTCGAACTCCATCTGCACGTGGACCCGCGTCCGGTGGTCGTCGAGGCGGTGGAACGTCACCACGCCGCCCTGCGGCGGACCGTCGACGGTGTGCCACGCCACCCGCTCGTCCGGGTGCTGCTCGGTGATCTCGGCGTCGAACTCCCTGGTCACTCCGGCGATCTTGGTAACCCAGTGGGTCCGGGTGGGAGTCACCTGGGTGATGCGCTCGACACCCTCCATGAACTGCGGGAACGACTCGAACTGCGTCCACTGGTTGTACGCGGTCGTGACCGGGACCTCGACGTCCACGGACTTCTCGATCGTCGTCACTGCAACAACCTCTCCTCGGGAATCGAGTTCGACACCTGGTTACCCACCAACACGGGTATCACACACATGCCCACCCACTCCGGAGTGACGGCGAGTAGCGCTTTGCCGAGAAGTGTTTGCTTCGCTTCCCACCGGCTAACTCTCCTCTGTGGACCAGCCCCCCGACGCGGTTCTCTTCGACCGCGACGGCACGCTCATCAAGGACGTGCCCTACAACGGCGACCCTGACCGGGTGGAGCCGATGCCCGGCGCGCACGACGTCCTGCGCGTCCTGCGCGCCAACGGAGTGCCCACGGGCGTCGTCAGCAACCAGTCCGGCATCGGCCGCGGTCTGCTCACGCGTGCCCAGGTGGACGCGGTGAACGCACGGGTGGAAGAACTGCTCGGCCCGTTCGGCACGTGGCAGGTCTGCCCGCACGGCCCCGATGACGGCTGCGCGTGCCGCAAACCCGCGCCCGCCATGATCTTCGCGGCCTGTGAAGCGCTTCAGGCCCGTCCCGAGCGCACCTTCTTCATCGGCGACATCGAGGCGGACGTGGCAGCGGCGCTCGCCGCCGGCGCCGTCCCCATCCTCGTGCCCACCCCGCAGACGCTACCCGACGAGGTGGACCGCGCGCCCCGCACCGCGCCCGACCTCCGGTCCGCATTGGCGATGGTCCTATGAGGACACTCGTGGCCAGGCTAGACAACGACGGTGACGTGCTGCTCGCCGGCCCGGCGATCCGCGCCGCCGCGCACGCGGGCGAAGTCGTGCTGCTGTGCGGTCATTCCGGCGCGCAGGCGGCGGCGCTGCTGCCCGGCGTGCAACGGGTCGTGCGGTGGGACTGCCCGTGGATCGCCCACCCGGCGCCCGAGGTGCGCACCCCGGACATCGAGGGGGTGGTCGCCCTGCTCAAGGGCGTCCGCGCCGACGTGGCGCTGGTGCTGACCTCGTTCCACCAGAGCCCGCTGCCGCTGGCGCTGCTGCTGAAGCTGGCCGGTGTGCCGAAGGTCGTCGCCCGCTCCACGGACTACCCCGGTTCGCTGCTGGACGTCCGGCTGCGTGACGACCCGGACATCCCGGAGGCGGAACGCGCGCTGGAGGTCGCCCGGGCCGCCGGGTTCGAGCTGCCGCCGGGTGACGACGGCCGGCTGGCGATCACCGCGCCCCCCGAACCGGCCGAGATCGGGCCGTACGTGGTCGTGCACCCGGGCGCCTCGGTGCCCGCACGAGCGTGGTCGCCGGACCGGTGCGCCGAGGCCGTGGTCGCGCTCACCGAGGCCGGGCACCGCGTCCTGGTCACGGGCGGGCCGAACGAGGCCGAGCTGACCAGGCACGTGGCGGGCGCGCACGGCGTCGACCTGGGTGGCCGCACGACGTTCGCCGAACTGGCCGGGCTGCTGGCCCGCGCGGACGCGGTCGTGGTCGGCAACACGGGTCCGGCGCACCTCGCCGCCGCGGTCGGCACGCCGGTCGTGTCCTTGTTCTCTCCCGTCGTGCCCGCCCGCCGGTGGGCGCCGTACGGGCCGCACGTGGTGCTGGGCGACCAGAACGCGCCGTGCCGTGACTCGCGCGCCCGCGAGTGCCCGGTGCCCGGCCACCCGTGCCTTGACCGGGTGACGCCCGACCAGGTCGTCGCCGCCGTGGCCGAACTCGTGGGGGTGAGGACGTGAAGATCCTGCTGTGGCACGTGCACGGGTCGTGGACGAACGCGTTCGTCCGGGGAGGGCACGAGTACCTGATCCCCGGCCCCCCGCACGGGATAGGGCTCTCCGGGCGCGACTGGCCCGCCCGCGAGGTCGCCATGTCCGAAGTGGACGCCGACATCGCGGTGCTGCAACGGCCCGAAGAGGTCGGCCTGGTGCCCGCCGGGATCCCGCTGGTGTACCTGGAGCACAACACGCCGAAGTTCCCGAACCAGGCGCACCCGCTCAAGGACTGGCCGGGCACGGTCGTGCACGTCACCCACTTCAACGACCTGATGTGGGACTGCGGGACCACGCGCACCGTCGTCATCGAACACGGCGTCGTGGACCCGGGTCCCCTGTACACGGGCGAGCTGCCGCGCGCGGCCGTCGTCGTCAACGACCCGGTGCGCCGCGGCCGGGCGGTGGGCACCGACCTGCTGCCGAGGTTCGCCGAGGCCGCTCCGCTGGACGTGTACGGGATGAAGACCACCAAGCTGGGCGAGATGGGGCGCGGTGACCACGACCTGGTCTCGCTGCACCGGGAACTGGCCCAGCGGCGGCTCTACCTGCACACCGTGCGGTGGACGTCGCTGGGGCTGTCGCTGATCGAGGCGATGCACCTGGGGATGCCCGTGGTGGCGTTGGCGTGCACGGAGGTCGTGCGCGCGGTGCCGCCGGAGGCGGGCGTGGTGTCCACCGACGTGGACGAACTGGTGCGGGCCGTGGCCGAGTTGGTCGCGGACCCCGCGCTGGCCAAGCAGAAGGGGAAGCAGGCCAGGGAGTTCGCCCTGGCCAGGTACGGGCTCGACGCCTTCCTGCGGAGTTGGGACCGGTTGCTGACAGGAGTGAGCGGATGAGGATCGCGATGGTGTCCGAGCACGCCAGTCCGTTGGCTGCCTTGGGCGGTGTCGACGCGGGCGGACAGAACGTGCACGTCGCCGCCTTGTCGGCGGCGCTCGCCGCGCACGGGCACGACGTGACGGTCTACACCCGTCGCGACGACCCGGACCTGCCCGAGCGGGTGCGCACCGAGCAGGGCTACGACGTCGTGCACGTGACCGCCGGTCCGGCTCGTGCCGTGCCGAAGGACGACCTGCTGCCGCACATGGGCGAGTTCGCCCAGTTCCTGGAGCAGCAGTGGTACGACGAACGGCCCGATGTCGTGCACGCCCACTTCTGGATGTCCGGCCTGGCCTCGGTGCTCGCCGCGCGCAAGGTGGGCGTGCCCGTGGTGCAGACCTACCACGCCCTCGGCACGGTGAAGCGCCGCCACCAGGGCGCGGAGGACACCAGCCCGGCCGAGCGGATCGCGATCGAGCGGATGATCGGACGTGAGGCCGACCGGATCGCCGCGACCTGTGACGACGAGGTGACCGAGCTGATGCGCATGGGCGTGCAGCGGTCGCGGATCTCCGTCGTGCCGTGCGGGGTGGACCCGGCGCGGTTCCAGCCCGACGGTCCGGCCGAGCACCGCCGCTACCCGCACCGCATCGTCTCGGTCGGCAGGCTGGTGCCGCGCAAGGGTTTCCAGGACCTGATCACGGCGCTGCGGTCGATGCCGGAGACCGAGCTGGTCATCGCGGGCGGCCCGGTGGACGTCGAGTCGGACCCGGAGGCCCGGCGGCTGGCCGCGCACGCGGCACGCGTCGGCGTGCGGGACCGGCTGTGGCTGGCCGGGCAGGTGTCGCGGGACGCGATGCCCGCGTTGCTGCGATCGGCCGACGTGGTGGCGTGCGTGCCCTGGTACGAGCCGTTCGGCATCGTGCCGCTGGAGGCCATGGCCTGCGGGGTGCCGGTGGTGGCCAGCGCGGTCGGCGGCTTGACCGACACCGTGGTCGACGGCGTCACCGGCGTGCTCGTGCCGCCGCGGGACCCGGCCGCGCTGGCCCGCGCGCTGCACTCGCTGCTGGCCGACGGGGCCAGGCGGGAGGCCTGCGGTCTGGCGGGCCTGGACCGGGTGAGCGTCCGCTACACCTGGGACCGGATCGCCGAGGACACCCAACGCGTCTACGAGCGGGTCACGGTCGGGCAGGCCGCGGCCGTGGGAGGTACCCGATGAGCGTCGAGACGCACCTGAACGGGCTCGCCCAGTCGCTGGCCGGGCTGCGCGCCCAGGCGCCGCGGCTGACCCGCTGGGGCGGTGTGCTGGCCCGCAGGCTCTCCGACGGCGGCCGGCTGCTGGCGGCGGGCAACGGCGGTTCGGCCGCCGAGGCGCAGCACCTGACCGCCGAGCTGGTCGGCCGGTTCCGCGACGACCGGCGGCCGTTCTCCGCGATCGCGCTGTGCGCGGAGTCGTCCAGCGTCACCGCGATCGGTAACGACTACGGCTACGAGCAGGTGTTCGCCCGCCAGGTGACCGCGCATGCCCGACCGCAGGACGTGGTGCTGCTGCTGTCCACGAGCGGGCGCAGCCCGAACCTGATCGAGGCGGCGAAGGCGGCCCGCCAGGCGGGCGCGCACGTGTGGGCCATGACCGGCCCGACCCCGAACCCGCTGGCGGAGGCGGTGGACGAGGTGCTGGCGCTGCCGGGTGAACCCGCGAACGTGCAAGAAGCCCAGTTGGTGGCGGTCCACGCGCTGTGCGCCGCCTTCGAAGCTGTGTTGGATGGCGCTGTGTTGGATGGCGCCGCCTCCGGCGTCGCGGGCTCGGTCGCCTTGAAGTCGGCCGCTCGCGCCTGATTTCCGACGATCGAAAAGCGTGATCGCCGGAAATCAGGCGCGAACGACCGACGCGACCTCGCGTGGTGGTCCGGTGTCAGGGCGAGCGTCAGGAGTGGACCGGCGAGGGTCAGGAGTGGAACGGCGAGGGTCAGCAGTGGACCGGCGAGTGCCAGTGGTGGAACAGGAGGAAGCCGTGAAGTTGGTCGTCGTGGGCGACTCGTTGCTCGACGTGGACGTGCTGGGCACCGCCGAACGACTGTGCCCGGACGCGCCCGCACCGGTCTTGGACGTGGAGGAAGAACGAGCCAGACCCGGTGGCGCGGGCTTGGCCGCCGCACTGGCCGCCGCCGACGGTGTCGACGTCACGCTGGTCAGCGCCGTCGCCGACGACGAGGACGGGCAGCGGCTGCGGGACGAGTTGGCGCGGGTGCCGTCCGTGCTGGGACCGTCGCCCACGCCGACACCGGTCAAGACCCGGTTGCGCAGCGGCGGCCAGTCGATCGCCCGGCTCGACCGCGGCGGCGGGCCCGGCACGCCGGAGGCGACCGACGAGATGCTCGACGCGGTGCTGGCGGCCGACTGCGTCCTGGTCTCCGACTATGGGCGCGGGCTGGTGCGCGACGAACGACTGCGTGGCGTCCTCGCCCGCCGCCCGGTGGTGTGGGACCCGCACCCACGCGGCCCGGACCCGGTGCCCGGCGCACGCCTGGTCACGCCGAACGCGGCCGAGGCCAGGACGTTCAGCGGGCGCGACGACCCGCTGGAAGCGCTGGAAGCGCTGCGCGCCCGGTGGCGCGCCCGGGCGGTTGTGGTGACGCTCGGCGCCGACGGCGCGCTGCTGCACGGTGGCGGCACGCCGGTCGCCGTGCCCGCGCCCCGCGTGCCCGTGGTCGACCCGTGCGGGGCGGGGGACCGGTTCGCCACGACCGTCGCGGTCCGGCTGATGAGCGGCGCGGCGATGGACGACGCGGTCGCCGACGGCGTCACCTCGGCGGCCGAGTTCCTCCGGTGCGGCGGCGCGTCCGGGTTCCGGCCCGTCGACCAGCTGTCCACTGTGGACGCGGTGCGGGCGCGTGGCGGCGTGGTCGTCGCCACCGGGGGCTGCTTCGACCTGCTGCACGCGGGCCACGTCCGCACCCTGCGCGCCGCCCGGGCGCTCGGCGACTGCCTGGTGGTGTGCCTGAACTCCGACGCGTCGGTGCGCCGGCTCAAGGGCCCGGACCGGCCGGTCACCCGGGAGCAGGACCGGGTCGAGGTGCTCCGCGCGCTGGGCTGCGTGGACGACGTGGTGGTGTTCGAGGACGACACGCCGGAACGCGCGCTGGCCGCCCTGCGCCCGGACGTGTGGGTCAAGGGCGGTGACTACACCGTGGATTCGTTGCCGGAGGCGGACCTCGTGCGGGGCTGGGGCGGGCGGACCGTCGTCGTGCCCTACCACCGGGGCCGTTCGACCACCGAGATGTTGTCGAGGAGGGGCTGATGCTCGGTCAGGTGTTGGTGACCGGAGGGGCGTCCGGACTGGGCGCGGCCGTGGTCAAGGCGGTGCACGACCTGGGCGGGCGACCGCTGGTGCTGGACAAGGCCGCCCCGGCGGCACCCGAGGTGGCCGACTTCGAGTCGGTCGACCTGTCCGACACCAGGGCGGCCGAACGCGCGGTGCGGACCATCGCCGAGCGCAACGGCGGCCTGCGGGCGGTCGTGACGGCGGCCGGCACGGACGCGTGCGGCCGGCTGGACGAGGTGTCCGGCGCGGACTGGGACCGGGTGGTGATGGTGAACCTGCTCGGCACCGCGGCGGTGGTGCGGGCGGCGTTGCCCATGCTGGACGGCGGCCGGGTGGTGACCATCGCGTCGACCCTCGGGCTGCGCGCGGTCAGCGACGCCACCGCGTACTGCGCCTCGAAGTTCGGCGTGGTCGGCTTCACCAGGGCGTTGGCGGCCGAGACCGCCGGGCGGGTCGGCGTGACGCTGGTGATCCCCGGCGGCATGCGCACCCACTTCTTCGACGACCGGGCCGAGCAGTACCGGCCGCCGGACGACAGCAAGCTGAACCCGCCCGAGCGGGTCGCCGACGCGATCGTGTTCGCGTTGCGCCAACCCGAGGGGTGTGAGGTGCGCGAACTCGTGGTCGCGCACGCCGAGGAGGGGTCGTGGCCGTAGCTTCGCGGTCGGACACCGGCCAGGCGTTCGCCAAGGTGCTGTTGCCGACGCTGGCGAAGGGCGTGATCGTGCGCCGGGCCAGGGTGACGGCGATGGCGGAGAAGGTCCAAGCGGACGCCGTGGCCGTGGCCACCGTGAAGCGGTTCCGCGAGCGGTACGGTCCCGAACCGCTGCGGCTGAGGGTCACCGGGCGCAGCATCGCCCTGCTGCTCGACCCGGTCGACGTGTCGCGGCTGCTGGCCGAGTCGCCGACGCCGTTCGCCCTGGCCACCCGGGAGAAGAAGGCCGCGCTGCGGCACTTCCAGCCGCACGGCGTGCTGATCTCGACCGGCCGGGCCAGGGCGCGGCGGCGCGCGGTGAACGACGACGTGCTGCGGCCGGAGAAGATCGACGTGCCCGCCGTCGTGGCCGACGAGGCCGATCTGCTGCTCCGGCACGTCCGCAGCGCCGGTGTGCTGACGTGGGACGCGTTCGCGCAGGCGTGGTGGCGCGTGGCGCGGCGGATCGTACTCGGGTCGTTCGCCCGCGAGGACGTCGAGCTGACCGACATGCTCCAGCGGCTGCGGGGCAGCGCGAACTGGGCCTACCTGGCGCCGCGCCGGGTGGCGTTGCGCAAGCGGTTCGAGGAGCGGTTGCGCGGGCACCTGGAGCGCGGCGAGCCGGGCAGCCTGGCGAACCTCGCTCCCGCCGACGAACTCCAGGGCCAGGTGCCGCACTGGCTGTTCGCGTTCGACGCGGCGGGCATCGCGACCATGCGTGCGCTGGCGATCGGCGGTGCGGGACAGGCCGGGATCTGGGAGTCGGCGCGGCTGTGGCCGACGACGCCGGTGATCCTGCGCGAGAGCACCGAACCGACCCGCTGGCACGGCACGTGGCTGCCCGCCGGCACCACGTTCGTCGTGTTCGTGCCGTACTTCCACCGCGACCCCGACCTGCTGCCCTACGCCGACGCGTACACGCCGGAGAACTGGCCGACGCCCAGCGACCCCGGTCTGGTGCCGTTCAGCGGCGGTCCGGGCACCTGCCCCGGGCAGGACCTCGTGCTGGTCGCCGGCGCCACCATGCTGGACGCGCTGCGCGACCACCTGGAGGTGCCGACCCTGCGTGCGCCGCTGCCCGTGACGCTGAACCACTTCGGGCTGTCGTACGTCACCCGAAATCCATGATTGGGCAGGGCGATGGCTGGGTATGTGGTGGCGGTGAGTCAGGCTGAGGAGTCACACCACCGGAGGTTGGCCCGCAACCTCAACGAACTGCTGCAGGAATTGCGCGTGGCGCAGGCAGGCGTCCAGATCCTGTTCGGCTTCCTGCTGTCGATAACCTTCACCGAGCGCTACGCCGCGGCCAGCATGTACGTCCGGGGCACGCACCTGATCACAATCCTCTTCGCCGCGTGCGCGGTGGCGCTGCTGACCGCGCCCGCCGCCTGGCACCGGCTGCTCTTCCGCCGCGGCAGGCGGGAGGACGTGATCGAGGTGGCGAACCGCTTCGCGATCGCCGGGCTGGCGTTCCTGGCCGTGGCCATGATCGGCACCGTCCTGCTGCTCGGCGAGGTCATCATCGGCGGCTGGGTGGCGTTCGCGCTCGGCGGCTTCGCGACCCTGTTGTTCGGCATCCTGTGGTTCGCGTGGCCATTGCGGGAACGCCACCGCGACACCGTCGGCGAGGATGACGACGACGAGGACGGGGACGACGAAGACCGCCTGGAATGACCCGGGGCGGCCCGACCGGTGAGCCGGACCCGGGTCAGCCGGACTCGGGTCAGCCGAACTCGGACCAGCCGGACTCGGGTCAGCCGGACTCGTCGGTCGAGTCGTGCGGGGTGCCCACCGGCTTGGACTGCGACGAGCCCCGCTGGCGCAGGTACACGCTCAACACCACCATCGAACCGATGGCCAGGAACTCCGACTGCCAGTTCTGCAGCGACCGGTTCCAGAAGTCGGCCGAGAGCACGTAGTCCCACCAGCTCACCGGGTCCTGGAAGGTGTTCAACTGGTCGTTGTTGTACGTGCTGCGGCCGGCGATCGACTGGGTCAGCCACGAGCCGAGGAACAACCCGAGCATCACCAGCCCGAGCGAGTTCGAGTACAGCGCCGTGCGCCAACCGCCGGCCTTCGCCCACGGCGGCGACTGCTCCTTCGCGTGCGCACCGAGCAGCTGGTCCCGGTCCGACTCGGAGCCGATCCGGTCCGGGGTCTTGGACTCCGTCGACCCCTTCTGCACCAGCCAAACCGTGGCGAAGATGAACAGGAAGAACTGGAGGTACTCCGACTGCCAGTTCTCGGCCACGTCCACCGCGAAGTCCGACGACGTCACGTGCTGCCAGAAGCCGATCGGGTCGCCGCCGTCGGCGAGCCGCCGGTTGTTGAGGTCGGCGTTGCCCGCGAAGGCCTGGCCCACCAGCGTGGCCAGGAACAGCAGGCCGAACGCGAGCCCCAACCCGTTGTCCCGCAGGAACCTCTTCACAGCCCCACCAGCCCGATGACGCTGAAGAAGACCAGCAGCCCCACCACGCCCACCAGGTAGGCGTAGAACATCCCGCGTTGCGTCACGGCCCACCCACCTCGCACGCGTAGGGCCGATCACCCCGGGCCGTGCAGCCGGCAGCGGCCACCCGCCACCCCGAGGACAGCTCCCGCAGGAACAGCACGTCCTCGGAGGTGCGCACCTGGGCCGCGTCGCCCCAGACCTCGACCGACTCGACGGACCCGCCGGGCAGGTCGAGCGACGAGCACTCCACGTCCTCGCGCGCGCGTTCGGTCAGCAGCTCGCACGCCCGGTCGCCCGCACCCGAGCCGACCGCCGCGGTGAACTCCTCCGCCGTGCGCGTGACCAGGTCACCGGAGCCGGAACCACACCCGCCGAGCGCCAACACCGCCGGCAACACCGCGGCCGTCAACCACCGGAAGCGGATCATGGCTGGACCCTAACCGCTCACGGGCGCAGCAGCACCTTGACCGCGTTGTCCTGCTTGCGCTGGAAGATCTCGTACGCGTGCGGTGCCTGGTCAAGGGGCATGTGGTGGGTGGCGAACGAGTCCACGCCGAGCGGGTCGTCGTCGGTCAGCAGCGGCAGGATCTCGGGCACCCAGCGCCACACGTTGGCCTGGCCCATGCGCAGCTGGACCTGCTTGTCGAACAAGGTCAGCATCGGCATCGGGTCGGCCATGCCGCCGTACACACCGGACACCGAGATGGTGCCACCGCGCCGCACGATGTCGATCGCCAGCCGCAGGGCGTGCAGCCGGTCCACGCCCGCGGTCTGCATGAACCGGGCCGCGATGGCGTCCGGCAGCAGACCGACGGCCTGGTGGGCGAGCTTCGCGACCGGCGCGCCGTGCGCCTCCATGCCGACTGCGTCGATCACGGCCTCCGGTCCGCGCCCACCGGTGAGCTCGCGGATGTGGTCGACCAGGTGGCTGTCCCGCACGTTCAGCACGGTCACGCCGTGGCCGCGGGCCCGCGCCATGCGCTCGGGCACCAGGTCGACCCCGATGACCGTCTCGACGCCTCGGTGCTGCGCGATGCGGGTCGCCATGTCGCCGATCGGGCCGAGCCCGAGCACGACCAGGCTGTCCCGCGTGCCCGCGTACTCCACCGCCTGCCACGCCGTGGGCAGCACGTCGGACAGGTACACGAACCGGTCGTCCGGCGGCCCGTCCGGCACCTTGATCGGCATCGTGTTGCCGAACGGCACCCGCAGGTACTCCGCCTGCCCGCCGGGCACCTGCCCGTACAGCTTGGTGTAGCCGAACAGCGCCGCGCCCGATCCGTGCTCGCGCACCTGGGTCGTCTCGCACTGCGACTGCAGGCCGCGCTCGCACATGAAGCACGTGCCGCAGGAGACGTTGAACGGCACCACGACCCGGTCACCCGGCTTGACCTCGGTGACCTCGGCGCCGACCTCCTCGACCACGCCCATCGGCTCGTGCCCGAGGATGTCGCCCTCGTCGATGAACGGCCCCATCACCTCGTACAGGTGCAGGTCGGAGCCGCACAGGCCGGTGGACGTGATGCGGACGACGATGTCGGTCGGCTCCTTGAGGATCGGGTCCGGCACGGTGTCCACGCGCACGTCCCGCTTGCCGTGCCAGGTGACGGCCTTCATCCCGTTCTCCTGTGTTTGATTGCCCCTGCTTCGCAGATGGCGGCTCGGTCGCCGGGAAGTCGACCGTTCCCGCCTGATTTCCCGACGATCGAAGAGCGTGATCGCCGGGAAATGAGGCGCGAACGGTCGACGCGACCTCGCGTGGTGGCTGGTGGTCGCGGGTCGGGTTCCCGGCGGAGTGGGTGGCAAACCCGGTGGGGTCGGTGGCGAACCGGAGGAGTCGGTGGCAGACCCGGTCGGGTAGGTGGCAGACCCGGTGGAGTCGGTGGCGGACGCGGTGGAGTCAGAGGCGACCCGGCGGAGTGTGTGGCGAACGTGTGCGGGTAGCCACAGGGGCATGAATGCACCATTGCCGCAGGAGCGGGTAGGGGCGCCGGTGCGCGCCGTGGTGACCGGGTCGGATTCCGGCATCGGCAGGGCGGTGGCGGTTGCCCTGGCGGGTGGTGGGGTGGATGTCGGGATCACGTTCCACTCCGATGCCGACGGGGCGGAGGAGACCGCCCGGGAGGTCCGCGGCCAGGGTGTCCAGGCGGCCGTGCGGCGGCTGGACCTGACCGACCTGCCCACGGCGGCCGCCGTGGTCGACGAGCTGGCCGACGAGCTGGGCGGCATCGACGTGCTGGTGAACTGCGCGGGCACCGGCACCGCGCAGAAGGCCATGGACATGGACTTCGACACCTGGCGCGGTGTGCTGTCGGTCGACCTCGACGGCGCGTTCCTGTGCTCGCAGCGCGCCGCCAAGCACATGATCGAGGCGGGGCGCGGCGGTCGGATCATCAACATCACGTCGGTGCACGAGCACCAGCCGCGGGTGGGCGCGGCGCCGTACTGCGCGGCCAAGGCCGGGTTGGGTGCGTTGACGAAGGTGTTGGCGCTGGAGCTGGCCGAGCACGCGATCACGGTCAACTCGGTCGCGCCGGGCGAGATCTCCACCCCGATGACGGGCCAGGAGGACGTCGACCCGCGCACGGAACCGCGGCCCGGCGTGCCGCTGGGACGTCCCGGCCACGCGAGCGAGGTCGCCGCGGTGGTGGCGTTCCTGGCCACCCCGGCGGCCGGGTACGTGACCGGCGCGTCGTTCGTCGTGGACGGTGGCATGACGTTGATGGGCCCGCAGGCGAGCCAGCTGCTCACCGACCGGAAGTGGCTGGAGACCTAGGTGGACCGGCGCTGGGTGGACCGGCGCTGGGTGGACCGGCGCTGGGTGGACCGGCGCTGGGTGGACCGGCGCTGGGTGGACCGGCGCTGGGTGGGCCGGCGCTGGGTGGGCCGGCGCTGGGTGGGCCGGCGCTGGGTGGGCCGGCGCTGGGTGGGCCGGCGCTGGGTGGGCCGGCGCTGGGTGGACCGGCGCTGGGTGGGCCGGCGCTGGGTGGACCGGCGCTGGGTGGACCGGCGCTGGGTGGACCGGCGCTGGGTGGGCCGGCGCTGGGTGGACCGGCGCTGGGTGGGCCGGCCCTAAGCGGACCGGCGTTAGGTGGATCGGCTTTGCGTGGACCGGGTGGCCCGTCGCGTCGCGGCCGCGGTCACCGCGAGTGCCACCAGCCGGAGCAGGTTGCCGCGGTGCCAGGTGCGCATCAGCCGTCGCCGCTCGTCGTCGCCCAAGGGCTCGTCGTCGCGCAACAACCGCAGGTTCACCGCCTTGACCAGGTAACCCGTGAGGCCCGCGGCGACCAGCGTGCCCACCGCCGACGTGGCGACCGCACGACGGTCACCGCCGTTGCGCCAGCTCTCGACCAGCGTCACGCCGGTGGCGACCACGGTCACGGGCGCCGCCGGCGCGTAGTAGCGCAACGGGCTGCCCGGACCGAGCAGCCGAGGTTCGCGGTGCGGTCGGGCGTCCGCGAGGAGCCCGGGCACGTCCACCACGGCCTCGTAGAGGTTGCCGGAGAACCAGTGAGCGTGGCCGAGTCGGGCCAGCGCGGCCCACGGCAACCGGAGTCCCATGTGTCGATCTTAGGGATCCCGGGACGTGCGCCGGCGGTTTCCTGAGGTGATTCCAAGGTTCGCTGAAAGTTGCCCTGAACCGGGCTTGGTCTGCTGGTCCCAGCGCGCCGGACCGACCGGCGCACCGGACTGAACGAGGATGCCCATGCGGATCCGGACCAGGCTCATCGCCGCTGTCGTGGCGGCGGGAACGCTGACGGCGCTGACGGCGAGCACGTCGCCCGCGCTGGCGAACCCGACCATGTCGGTGGCCGAGGACAAGGCGAACAACGAGAAGCCCGCCGAGGTGCGGCCGGACGCGGGGAAGCCCGGCAACGGGGAGCCCGCCAAGGTGCGGCCGGACGCGGGGAAGCCCGGCCAGGAGAAGCCGGGCAAGGGGGAGGGGGTGCCCGAGGAGGCGGTCGAGCTGTTGGCGGCCCGGCTCGGCATCACCGTCGACCGCTCCCGGCAGGTGTTCCGCGACCTGGGGAAGGTCAAGGCACGGGGTGAGGACATCGTGCGGGACCGCGCGTTCGTCGCCATCGCCGAAGGACTCGGCCTGACGCCCGAACGGCTCCTGGACGTCCTGCGCGAGGTCAAGCGGACCCTCGCCGAGCAGCAGCCCAAGCCCACGAAGTGACAGGTTCTCCCGAGCGGCCCGGACCGGGTGTCACCCGGTCCGGGCCGCGGCCCGCGAGTGGACCGGACGCCGTCACCCATACTGGTGGCGTGCGGGTCCTGGTGGTCGACGACGACGAAGCTGTCCGCCTCTCCCTGGCCCACGCGCTGCGCCGGGACGGCTACCAGGTCTCGGTCGCCGCGGACGGCCCGCAGGCCCTCGACGAGCTCGGCCGGGTCCGGCCCGAGGTGATCGTGCTCGACGTGCTGCTGCCCGAGCCGAACGGCCTGGAGATCTGCCGCAGGCTGCGCCGCCGGGGCGACCGCACGCCGATCCTCATGCTGACCGCGCGCGACCTGGTGGAGGACCGCGTCGCCGGGCTCGACGCGGGTGCCGACGACTACCTGGTCAAGCCGTTCGCGCTGGACGAGCTGCGCGCCCGGCTGCGTGCCCTGCTGCGGCGCACCGGTGTGGACAACGAGGTGTTGCGGTTCGCCGACGTGGAGATGGACACGACCACCTACCGCGTGCACCGGGGTGGGCGGGCGATCGAGCTCACCCGCACCGAGCACGCGCTGCTGGAGCTGTTCCTGCGCAACCCGGACCGCGTGCTGAGCCGCGTGCTGATCTTCGAGTCGGTCTGGGGCTACGACTTCGGGCCCGCGTCCAACGCGCTGTGGGTCTACATCAGCTACCTGCGCGGGAAGCTGGAGGCGGCCGGTGAACCGCGGCTGATCCAGACCGTGCGCGGACTGGGGTACGTGTTGCGGGAGCGGCCATGACGCTGCGCACCAGGGTGGGGCTCGCGGGCGGCGCGGTGGTGCTGGTGGCCCTGGCCATCGCCTCGGTGGTGGTCTACTCGTCCGTGCGGCCGGACCTTCACCGGCAGCTGGACGACTCGCTGCTGAAGGCCGTCGAGAACAGCCCGACCGTCGCGACCCAGCTCAAGCAGAAGGTCGAGGCCTCCGGGCAGGCCACGCTCGCCGACACCCCGGTCGACCTGGGCAGCACGCTGGTCCAGTTCATCCCCGCGCCGGTGCGCCCCGGTCGGAACCGGGCCTTCATCGACGTGACCAAGCGGGACGCGAACGTCGCCACGGGGCAGGAACCGGCCTACTTCCAGGACGTCACCCATGACGGCGTCGCCTACCGGGTCTACACCGCGTCGATGCCGGGGGCGCGCGGCGGCGGCGCCACGCTGGTCCGGGCCGCCCGGCCGCTGGCCGACGCGGCCGGCCTGCTGACCGGGCTGGCGGCGCTGCTGGCCGCCCTCACCGTGGTCGGCGGGCTGGTGGCCGCGCTGGCCGCCCGGCTGGTCGCGCGCCGGGTGCTGCGGCCGGTGCGCGTGCTGACCGACGCCGTCGAGCACGTGACCGCCACGAAGGACCTGAGCGCGCGCGTCGACCTGACCGGACGCGACGAGATCGGCCGCCTGGGCCGGTCGTTCGCCGCCATGATGACCGCGCTGGACGCCTCCGTGCACGCCCAGCGCCGGCTGGTCGCCGACGCGTCGCACGAGCTGCGCACCCCGCTGACCAGCCTGACCACGAACCTCGAACTGCTCGCCGAGGACGACGGCCTGCGCGACCCGGAGGCGCCGGCGCTGGTGCGCGCGGCGATCGGGCAGGCGGGCGAGCTGCGGTCGCTGGTCAACGACCTGATCGACCTCGCCCGGTACGGCGAGGGCACCGCGCGGGCCGAGGACACCCGGCTGGACCTGGTCGCCGAACGGGTGGTCGCCAAGGCCGCCGCGCGGGCCACCGCGCCGCGGTTCGAGTCGGCGTTGTCACCCTGCCTGGTGCACGTCGACCCGGACGCCATCGAGCGGGCCGTCGCCAACCTGGTGGACAACGCGGTGAAGTGGAGCCCACCGGGCGGCCGGGTGCTGGTCGTCGTGGCCGACGGGGAGCTGTCGATCACCGACGAGGGCCCCGGTATCCCGCCGGCCGACGTGCCCTTCGTGTTCGACCGCTTCTACCGGTCGGCGCAGGCGCGGTCGATGCCCGGCTCTGGGCTCGGCCTGGCCATCGTGCGCCGGGTGGTGGAGACGTACGGCGGCGAGGTGGCCGCCGAACCCCTCGCCCGCGGCGTCCGGTTGCGGTTGCGGCTGCCGGTGGCCAGGGACTGACCGCGCGGTCGCCGCCGGGGGACCGCGCGGTCAGGGCCGTGCCGCTAGGACCGGGCCTTGGCGGTCTTGCGGTTGTTCGCCTTGTCGATCGCCTGCACCAGTTCCTGCTTGGTCATGGTCGACCGACCGGGCACGTCCAGCCTCTTGGCCAGGTCGTAGAGGTGCTGCTTGCTCGCGTTGGCGTCCACGCCGCCCGCCGTCTTGCCGCGCTTGGGCGTGCTGCGCGCGGCCTGCTTGTCGGACGGGCCCTTCTGCTGCTTGGGCTCCCAGTGGTCGCCGACCTTCTCGAACGAGTGCTTCAACGCGCTGTACGCGGTCCGGTGCGAGCGCTCACCCTCGCCGTAGGTCTTCACGGCCGAGTCGTGCGCCTCGATCCACGTCCGCTGCGCCTTCTTGGACGAGCGCGCGATCGTGCTGGGCAACTCCTCGCGTCCGGGCATGGTCGTCCTCCTCGGGGCTTCGCCTCGGGTTTCACCTCGGCGACCGGGGTACCCGTTGCCCATGACGGACATGCGTGTCGAAGCACTCGACGTCCACAGCCCGGTGGACGGTCAACTGATCGGCTGGCTGCCCACCGCCACGGACGAGGACGTGGCCGGCGCGGTGCTCACCGCGCGTGAGGCGCAGCCCGGTTGGGCGACGACACCCGCCGCCGAACGGGGAGCCGCGCTCAAGGCCGCGGCCGAGGCGATCCGCGCGCACGCGACGGACCTGGCGACCGTGCTGCACTCGGAGACCGGCCGACCGCTCGCATCCGCGCGGGACGGTGTGCTGGCCGGTGCGTCCACCTTGGACCAGTACGCCGAGCTGGGCCCGGTCCACCGCGGCCGGTCGCTGCTCGGTTCGCACGACGCGGCCGACTTCATGGTCCCCGAACCGCGCGGCGTGGTCGTCGCGCTGACACCGTGGAACGACCCGGTCGCGGTGTCCTGCGGACTGCTCGGCGCGGCCCTGGTGACCGGCAACGCGGTCGTGCACAAGCCGAGCGAACGCTGCCCGCACACCGGTGTGCTGCTCGCGCAGCTCATGGTCGACCACTTCCCGCCGGGCGTGGTGCAGAGCCTCACCGGCGACGGCTCGGTCGGCGCGGCCCTGGCCGCCTCGCCGCACGTGGACCTCGTCGCGCACGTCGGCGGCACGGCGACCGGCCGTGCGATCGCCGCCACGTGCGCCGCGACCGGCGCGAAGGCACTGCTGGAGAACGGCGGCAACGACCCGCTGGTGGTCGACGCGGACGTGGACCCGGTGTGGGCGGCCGAGCAGGCGGCGATCGGCGCGTTCACCAACGCGGGCCAGCTGTGCACCTCGGTCGAGCGGATCTTCGTGCACCGGGCCGTCGCGGAGGAGTTCCTGGCGGCGCTGTGCGAACAGGCACGTCGGTGGAACGCCGACCCGCAGCCGCTGGTGGACGTGCGGATGCGGGAACACGTGCACGCGCACGTCGCCGAGGCGGTGGCGGACGGCGCGCAGCCGTTGGTCGGCGGCGTGGTCCCCGACCGCGAGGGCGCGTACTACCCGGCGACCGTGCTGGACCACTGCACGCCGGACATGCGCGTGATGCGGGAGGAGACGTTCGGCCCGGTCGCACCCGTGCGCGTGGTGCCGTCGTTCGAAGAAGGCTTGGCCGAGGCGTGCGTGGACGAGCACGGCCTGGCCGCGACCGTGCTCACCGGGTCGATGGCGCACGCGCAGCTCGCGTGGCGGGCGCTGCCGGTCGGCACGGTGAAGGTCAACGCCGTGTTCGGCGGCGCGCCGGGCGGCGCCGCCCAACCGCGCCGGATGTCCGGCACCGGGTTCGGCTACGGGCCGGAGCTGCTGGACGAGATGACGACCGTGAAGGTCGTGCACCTCGGTCAGGCTCAGATCCAGCCCTCCTCCCAGGCCAGCCGGGCGGCCTCGTAGCGGGTGTTCACGCCCAGCTTCGTCATCGCCGACGACAGGTAGTTGCGCACGGTGCCCGCGGCCAGGTGGGCCTCGCCTGCGATCGTGGCCACCGTGCCGCCCTGCAACGCGTGCCGCAGCACGTCCAGCTCGCGCGTGGTCAACGGGCACGCGCCCTCGGTGAGCGCGGCGGCGGCGATCTCGGAGTCGACGTAACGCCTGCCCGCGTGCACGTCGCGCAGGATCGAGGCGAGCTGCGCGGCAGGCGTGGTCTTCGGCACGAACCCGCGCACGCCCGCGGTCAACGCCCGCCGCAGCACGCCGGGCCGCGCGTGCCGGGTCACGATGACCACCGCGACGTCGGCCAACCCGCGCACCGCCTCGGCCGCGAGCACGCCGTCGCGCCGGGGCATCTCCAGGTCGAACACGGCGATGTCCGGCCGGTGCGCCCGGACCGCGGCGACCGCCGCGTCGCCGTCGCTGGCCTGCGCCACGACCGAGATGTCGTCCTCCAGCTCCAGCAACGCCGCCAGCGCACCCCGGATGAGGTCCTCGTCGTCGGCCAGCACCACGCGGATCACCGGCCCACCCCCGCCCGGCCGACCAGCTCGAACCCCTCCGGGGTCGTCGTGCCCGCCTCGATCCGGCCGCCGACCGCGGCGAACCGCTCGCGCAACCCGGCCAGCCCCGCGCCGGACCCGCCCAGGTCGTCGGCGACCGCGAAGTCGGCCGGCACGCCGTCGTTGCGCAGCCGCACGCACACCTGGCCGTCGACCACGTCGATCAGCACGTCGCAGCGCCTCGCCCGGCTGTGCCGCAGCACGTTCGTCGTGCCCTCCCGCACCAGCGCCCCGAACAGCGGCTGCAACGGCGGCGGCACGCCCGCCGCGTCACCCCCGACCGTTGTCTCGATGCCCGCCGCCCGCAGCACGCCCACCGCGTTCGTGATCTCCGTGCCCAGGCTCGCCCGCCGGTAGCCCTGCACCACCTCGCGGGTCTCCTTCAACGCCGTCCGCGCCAGCTCCGCCACCTCGCCCGCGTGCTGCCTGGCCGACTCGTCGTCCCGGCCGATCAGCCGCTGCGCCAGCTCGCCCTTCAACGCGATCGCCTGGAGGTGGTGACCCTGGATGTCGTGCAGGTCGGCGGCGAACCGCAACCGCTCCTCGGCCACGGCCAGCGCCTCGGCGGTCTTGCGGCCCTGCTCCTGCTTGACCGCCAGGTCCCAGATCCACAGCTGGGCCAGGTCGGCGAACACCAGCGCGACGACCATCACCCCGGCCATGACCATCGCCGCGTCGGCGTCGTCGCCGCCGAACAGCCCGCCCACCGCGACCGGGAGCACCGCCATCCCGGCCACCACCGGCCAGCGGCGGCGCGACGGCAGGATCGCGCCGACGTGCGCGACCACCAGGGCGGGCAGCATGGCCCAGGCGGGCATGAAGCCGCCGGCGCCGCTGGTCGCCGCCCAGGCCGCGAGCGCCACCGCGAACGTCGCCGCGTGCTCCCACGGCGAGCCGTCGCCGCGACCCAACCCGACCATGGCCTGTCGCACGTACCGGGCGTGCTGCACGATCACCACGGCCACGGCCGAGGCCAGCAGCAGCGACCGCGGCACGCCCTGGCCGTGCACGAACAGGTCGGTCACCGTGCCGAGGCCGACCGCCACGCCACCGGCCACGACCGTCCACCACGTGTAGCGGCGGAGCCTGTTCAGGGGAGTCACAGGGGCAATGTACGAGTCGGATCGCACGCGTGTCTGCTGACATCTGTCACAGGGACCGGTGCGCGACGGCACTGGGTGGGGCGCGCGCCGACGACCAGCATTGCCGCCATGGAAGAAACGGTGATCGACGTGGCGGACCTGAGGTGCCGCTACGGAGACTTCGAAGCCGTGCGAGGGGTGGACTTCGAGGTCCGGCGGGGGGAGTTGTTCGCGCTGCTGGGCACCAACGGCGCCGGCAAGACCACGACGATGGAGACGTTGGAGGGTCTTCGCGCGCCGTTCGGCGGCACCGTGCGGGTGCTGGGGCTGGACCCGTTCCGCGAACGGGCGGCACTGCGCTCGCGCACCGGGATCATGCTGCAGGACAGCGGGTTCCCGGCCGACCTGACCGCGCGCGAGATGGTGGCGCTGTGGGGCGTCACGAGCGGTCGGCGCGCCACCGAGGACGTGCTGGAGCGGCTGGACCTGGCGCACCGCCGCGACGTGCGGATCAAGCAGCTGTCGGGCGGTGAGCGGCGGCGGCTCGACCTCGCGCTGGCCGTGCTCGGCCGGCCGGAGCTGCTGTTCCTGGACGAGCCCACGACCGGGTTGGACCCGGAGTCGCGGCAGCGGACGTGGCAGGTCGTGCGCGGGTTGCTGGCCGAGGGCACGACCGTCGTGCTGACCACGCACTACCTGGAGGAGGCCGAGTCGCTGGCGCACCGGTTGGCGATCCTGCACGAGGGGTTGGTGGCGGTGTCCGGCGCGCTGGTGGACGTGCTCGCCGCCCAGCCGTCGCGGATCTCGTTCGACCTGCCGGACCGGCTCGACGTCGACGCGTTGCCGATGTTGTCCGGCGACGTGGTGCACCGGCCGTCCGGCCGGGTCGAGGTGCGCACCGGCGAGCTCCAGGACGACATGGCGGTGCTGCTGGCGTGGGCGGGGCGGGAGGGCCTTCGGCTGGGCCGGATCCGCGCGCACCACGCGTCGCTGGAGGACGTGTTCCACAGTGCCCGGACGGGCAAGGAGGTGGTGGCCGCGTGATCGCCGCACTGGGCGTGGCCGAGCTGAAGCTCCTGCTGCGCAACCGGACCGCCGCGGCGCTGGCCGTGCTGATGCCGTTGGCGGCCGGGATCTTCTTCGCGCTGCGGATGGACGGTGAGCAGGGCGGCTGGACCATGGTCGTGACGCTCCAGCTGCTGTTCTCGTTCGGGTTCACCGTGTACGTGACCGTGACGACCGCGTTGACCGCCCGCAGGCAGGACCTGTACCTGAAGCGCCTGCGGACGGGTGCGGCGTCGGACCTGGTGGTGCTGACCGGCATCCTGCTGCCGGTGGTGCTGCTGGGTCTGGCCCAGGCGGTCGTGCTGCTGGGCATCAGCGTGGCGGCGGGCGCCCCGATGCCGTCGCGGCCGGAGCTGCTGCTCGTGGCGATGGTCGGCGGCGTGGCGCTCGGCTGCGCGGCGGGCGTGGGCACCAGCGGTGTCACCGGCACCGCGGAGCTCGCCCAGATCACCACCGCGCCGTTCTTCTTCGCCCTGATCGTCGGTGGCCTGTTCGGGACGAACGGCGGGGTGGAGGCGCCGGTGTTCCTCGTGCCCGGCACCGGCCTCGGCACGCTCATCGGCGCGGCGTGGGGCGGCCCGACCGACCAGGTCGGCCTGGCCGCCCTGTCCGTGGCGGGCTGGACGGCCGTGGCCACCGCCCTGTCCGTGCGCTTCTTCCGCTGGGACCCGCGCGGGTAGCGGTCAGCCGGCCGGGGTGAGGTCCGCCGGGGTGAGGTCAGCGCCCTGGACGTACGCCATCGCCGCCACGAACGCGGGGTCGGCCATCCGGGCGGCCAGCTCGTCCGGGGTCGGCTCCGCGACCCGCTGGTGCACCCACCACAGGTTGCCGAACGGGTCGCGCAGCCGGCTGACGCGGTCGCCCCAGAACAGCTCGGTCGGCTCGGTGACCACGACCGAGCCGCGGGCGACGGCCCGCTCCAGCACCTCGGCGTCGTCGGCGACGTAGAGGCGCAGGAACGAGGGGGTGGCGGGCCACCCCGGCACGTCGAACATCATCACCACCGAGTCGCCCACGCGGACCTCGGCGTGGCCGATCACCCCGTCCACCTCCACGCGGCCCAGTTCGACGGCGTCCAGGACCTCGACCGTGAAGTCGATCAGTTCGGCGGTCCGGCCGGCGGTGATGATCCACGGCGTGACGGTGTGGTAGCCGTCGGGCACAACGTTCACGGTTCGTCTCCTCGTCTTCGGTGCTACCGACGACGTTAGGGACGATGTAGGTCTGACGCGGTCCTACATGACTACCGGCTCGGCGTGGGGCGGCCCAGCGACACCAGGTGGAACCCGGCCTCGGCCACCTTCTCGACCGGCAGCAGGTTGCGGGTGTCCACGATGACCGGACTGGTCATGGCGGCGGCCAGGTTCGGCCAGTCCAGCTCGGCGAACTCGGGCCACTCGGTCAGCACCACCAGGCCGTCCGCGCCCTCCGCCACCGCCTCGGCCGAGCCGAGCACCCGCACCGGCCCGCAGTCGGCGCTCACGCACGGGTCGTAGCCGGTCAGCCACGCGCCCTCGGCCGCCAGCAGCGAGGCCACCGCCAGTGCGGGGGAGTCGCGCAGGTCGTCGGTGCCCGCCTTGAACGTCAGCCCGAGCAGCCCGAGCCGCACGCCGGCCAACCCGCCGCCCACGGCCTCGCGCACCAGCCCGACCACCCGGTGCGCCTGGTGGCCGTTGGTGCCGATGGTCGCGCGCAGCAACGGGAAGTCGACCCGCGCGTCCTCCGCCGTGGACAGCAGCGCCCTGGTGTCCTTGGGGAAGCACGAACCACCCCAGCCCGGACCCGGCTCCAGGAACGACCCCCCGATCCGGTCGTCCAGCCGCATCCCCTCGGTCACGTCGCCGATGTCCGCGCCGACTCGCTCGCACAGTTCGGCCAGGCTGTTGACGTAGGACAGCTTCATCGCCAGGAAGCAGTTGCTGGCGTACTTCACCAGCTCCGCGCTCGCACTGCCGGTGACCAGCGCGGGCGCACCCGTCCCCTGGTAGAGCGCGACCACCCGGCGGGCGGCCTCCTCGGTCTCCGACCCGACCACGACCCGTTGGGGCCGCAGGAAGTCGTCCACGGCGTGGCCCTCGCGGAGGAACTCCGGGTTGGACACGACCTGGACGTCCGACCGCCCCACCAGCTCCGCCACCCGCTCCGCGGTGCCCGCGGGCACGGTCGACTTGATCACCAGCACGCAGCCCGCCCGCACGGCGTCCCGCGCCTCGCGCAACACCGCGTGGACCGCGGAGAGGTCCGCCGCCCCGTCCTCGCCGGTGGGCGTCGGCACGCACAGGAACACGAAGTCCACATCGGACAGCGCCTCCGCGTTGCCGAGCACGAACCGCAGCCGCTCGGCGTGCAACCCCTCCGCGACCAACTCGGCCAACCCGGGCTCGTGCGCGCCGATCTCGGCCCGGCGCAGCGCCGCGACCTTCGCCTCGTCCACGTCCGCGCACACCGCCGCGTGCCCGAGCCGGGCGAAGCAGGCCGCCGTGGTCAACCCGACATAGCCCGCGCCGATGACGCCGATCCTGGCCACGGTCCACCTCCCAGTAGCGATCGAGCGGCGTCCAGCACCTCGCCCGCGGTGATGTCGAGCAGCCCCGGGTCGGGCCGGTCGGCGAACGTGTCGCCGGTCGCCCCGTGCCACAGCACCCGGTGCGGTCCCGACCTCGGCCCCCACTCGGCGGGGGACACGGGGCCGAACAACACCACGGACGGCGTGCGGTAGGCGGTGGCGACATGGGCCACGCCGGTGTCACCGCAGATGACGAGTCGTGCGCCGGCCACCAGGTCCAGCAAGCCGGCCAGGTCACCCACCCTCGTGCGTCCCGGCGCCACCTCGCGCACCAAGGACTCCTCGGCGGCGCTGCCGGTCACCACCACGTCCGGACCCAACGCCCGGGCCACCGCCGCGAACCGGTCGGCGGGCCACCGACGTGCGCCGTGGCTCGCACCGGGGTGCACCACGATGGCGCCGTTGCGCGGCAGCGGCGGCAGGTGCAGGTCGCACGGGTCGCAGGCGATGCCGAACTGCGCCAGCAGCCGACACCACCTCAGCACCTCGTGCTGGTGCGCGGGCCACGGCACGTGCACGCCGTGCGTGATGAGCCGGGCGGGGTGGGTGGCGCGCAGCAGCTCGGTGCTCTGCGGACCCCGTCCGTGCAGGTTGACGGCGAGGTCCGGCGAGTCGTAGTCGAGGGGCACGAGACCCTCGGTGGGCAGCAGCCGGTCGACCGCGTCGATCCGGGCCACCGCGTCGGCCAGCCAGCCGGGCGCGGCCAGGGTGATCTCGGCGTCCGGGTGGGAGCGGCGCAACCCGCGCAGCGCGGGCACGGCCGTCAGCAGGTCGCCGAGACCGAGGGCGCGCAGCACGAGGATCCTCACCGCCGTGCCACCCCACCGGCACGGGGGCCGGCCTGCGTGCGCAGCCAGCCCGGGGTGTCGGCGGCCGGCGCGACCCGGCGGCCACGCCGTCCCGCGACGGGCACGGCCCGGTGGCGCAGTTCGCCGCGCAACCGGTGCGCGCAGGCGGCAGGCGGGATGGCGATGCTGGTGACCACCATCTTCGCCACCTCGTCGCGGGTGCGCGGTCCGGGCACGATGCGCTGCCCGGCGAACCACCCGGTCAGCCCGGCCCACGCGCCACCGAACGCGAACGCCGCCCGCCGCCACCCGAGCAGTCCACACAGGACGGACAGGATGCCGGACGCCGTGGTGGCCACGTGCCAGGGCAGCCGTCCGGGCGCGCCACCGATCCGATCACGCCAGTCGGGACCGAGCAGCCGCCGCACCAGCGCGTCGTCGGCGTTGCCGCGCTGCTGCTTCAGGCTGGCGAAGAACCCCGCCTCGCGCACCGGGTGCGTGGTCACGCGGTCGCCGTCGACGATCCGGTACCCGTGCCCCAGCACGCGCAACGCCAACTCGGCGTCCTCGCGGTAGGCGCGCGGGAACCGTTCGTCGAACCCGCCCGCGTGCACCAGCGCGGCCCGTCGGTAAGCCATGTCCGCGGTGATCCACCGCGCGTCGGCCAGGCCCGCCGTGCCGCGCTCCCAGTCGGTCGGCCTGCGGTCACCGGGCAGCGGCACCACGATCCGCGCCTGCGACGCGCCCACGTCCAGCCCCAGCTCGTCCAGGTCCCGGGCCAGCCGGGCCTTCCAGTCGTGCGGCGGCACCACGTCGTCGTCCAGGAACGCGACCCACTCGCAGCACGCGGCACGCCACCCGGCGTTGCGCGCGGCGGCGGGGCCGCGACCACCGGTGCGCAGTACGCGCGCCGAGTGCGTCGGCGGCAGCGGGCCGGGATCGGGCCGGTCGTCCACCACGATGATCTCGCGCGGCGGCGGGCCGTGGCCGTGCTCCAGCGCGTCGAGCACGACGCGCAGGCTGTCCCGGCCGACGGTGGGGATGACCACCGCGTAGTCGACGCTCATGGCTGCCGCGCGGTCCGGGGCCGCCGCACCACGAACCGGCCGATGGCCAACAGGTCGACCGGCGCCGAGCCGAAGCACTCCAGGGCGTCACGCGGGTCGTCCACCATCGGCCGCCCGGCCGTGTTCAGGCTCGTGTTCACCACGACGGGCACACCGGTGCGGCGGTCGAACTCGCGGATCACCCGCGCCATCAGCGGTTCCGACTCCGGGTCCACGGTCTGCACGCGAGCGGTGCCGTCCACGTGCACGACCGCGGGGATCCGGTCACGCCACTCGGGCCGCACGTCGTGCACGAACAGCATGTACGGGCTGGGCAGCGGCCCGCGTTCGAACAGCTCGGCCGCGCGGTCGGCCAGCACCATCGGCGCGATCGGCCGGAACTGCTCACGCCCCTTCACCTCGTTGAGCCGGGCCAGGTTCTCCGCCCGCCCGGGGTGCGCGAGCAGCGACCGGCGGCCCAACGCCCGCGGCCCGTACTCGCTGCGACCCTGGAACCAGGCCACCACCTGGTCGTCGGCCAACGCCTCGGCCACCGCGACGGCCACGTCGTCCGGCTCCTCGTACGCGACCTTGGCGTTGCGCAGGTAGTCCTCGACCTCCGCGTCGGTCCACGACCGGCCCAGGTCCGCGCCCGGCATCGCGGCGGCGGGCTCTCCCGCGTCGGCCACCACCTGCAACGCCGCACCGAGCGCGGTGCCCGCGTCACCTGCCGCCGGCTGCACCCACACCTCGTCGAACGGCCCCTCGGCGAAGATCCGCGTGTTCGCCACGCAGTTGAGCGCCACGCCGCCCGCCATGGTCAGCCGCTTCTGCCCGGTCCGCTCGTGCAGCCACCGGACCAGGTCCAGCAGCACCTCCTCCACCCGGACCTGCACGCTGGCCGCCAGCTCCGCGTGCTCGCGGGTCACCTCGTCGTCCGGGCCGCGGCGCTTGGCCAGCGTCGCCCAGTCCAGCGGCGTGATGTGGAACCCGCCGTCCTCGGTCGCGCGGACGTGCTCGCGCAGCAGGTCGAGGTGCTTGGGCTCGGCGTAGGAGGCCAGCGCCATCACCTTGTACTCGTCGCTGGAGCGCAGGAAGCCGAGGTGCTCGGTCAGGTCCTCGTAGAACAGGCCCAGGGAGTGCGGCAGGTGCTGCGCGGCCAGCGTCTCCAGCCGGTGGCCGCGGTAGCTGCCCGCGAGGTGCGTCCGGCACTCGCCGCGACCGTCGTTGACCAGCACCGCGCAGTCACCGCCGAACGGCGCGGCCAGGCCCGTGGACGCGGCGTGCGCGACGTGGTGCGGCACGAACCGCACGATCGCCGGGTCCAACCCGGGCAGCGCGGTGGCCAGGAAGTAGGGCGCGCGGCGGGCGTACTCGGTGCGCAGGTCCTCCCACGGCACGTCGCTGGGCTCGACCAGGTCCGGGTCGTAGGAGTAGGCGACCGCGTCGAGGTCGGCCGGGGTGAGGCCGGCGTGCTCCAGGCACCAGCGGGCGGCCTGTTCGGGCTGTTCCCACGCGGAGAACGGCACCGGCCGCTTGCCGTGCTTGCGCCGGGAGAACCGTTCCTCCTCCGCGGCGGCCACCACCTCGCCGTCCACCACGAGGGCGGCGGCGGGGTCGTGGAAGATCGCGTTGACACCGAGCACGCGCACGGCTCTCCCCTTTCGCTCCTGCTCCTGTGTGGACTGACGTCCGCGGCCTTCTTCGCGGGCCCACGCCCGCGTCGGCCCGTCGCGGACCGACGTCGTCCGACTACCCGACGAGTTGCCGGTCAAACGACCGCCGCAGCCCCTCGTCCAATCCGATCTCCGGCTGCCAGCCCAGCACCTCGCGCGCGAGCGAGATGTCGGGACGGCGGCGGCGCGGGTCGTCGGTCATCGCCTCGACGTGCTCGATCGTGGACGTGCCGCCGGTCAGCTCGATGACCTTCCGCGCGACCTCCAGCACGGTGACCTCCTCGGGGTTGCCGAGGTTCACCGGGCCGGGGTGGTCGCTCTCGGCCATCGACAGCAGACCGCGCACCAGGTCGTCCACGTGGCACAGCGAGCGGGTCTGGGCGCCGTCGCCGTGCACCGTCAGCGGCTCGCCGGCGCGGGCCTGCCGCACGAAGGTCGGGATCATCCGGCCGTCGTCGGGGCGCATCCGCGCGCCGTAGGTGTTGAAGATGCGCACGATTCCCGCGTCCACACCGTGCTCACGCCGGAACGCGCAGGTCATGGCCTCGCCGAAGCGCTTGGCCTCGTCGTAGACGCTGCGCGGGCCGACCGGGTTGACGTTGCCCCAGTAGGTCTCGCGCTGCGGGTGCTCCAGCGGGTCGCCGTACACCTCGCTGGTGGAGGCGATGACGATCCGCGCGTCCTTGCGCCGCGCCAGCTCCAGCGCGTGCAGCGTGCCGAAACCGCCGGTCTTGAGCGTGTCGACGGGCATCCGCAGGTAGTCGACCGGTGACGCGGGACAGGCCAGGTGCATCACCAGGTCGACGTCGCCGAGCAGGTCGAGCGGCTTGGCCACGTCCTGGACCACGACGCCCAGCCGCGGGTCGTCGGGCAGGTTGTCCGGCGACCCGGTGCGGAAGTCGTCCACGCACACCACCCGCGTGCCGCGCTTGAGCAGCGCTTCGCACACGTGCGAGCCGAGGAACCCGGCCCCGCCCGTCACCACCGCTCGTTCGAATCCCATGCGCTGGGCCTACCCGCGGATCCGAGGAGTAACCACCACTTCGCGGGGTACCACCCGCTGGTGGCCCGAACCACGGTGGTGATAGCGACCCGCGACCGGGCGGACGACCTCGTGCGCACGCTGGGTCGGCTGCGGGAGACCGCCGCGCCGGTCGTCGTGGTCGACAACGGATCATCGGACGACACGGTCGAGCGGGTGCGGCGGGAGTTCCGCGACGTCGAGGTGCTGGCTTTGGGGCGCAACGAGGGCGCGTTGGCGCGCAACCGCGGCGTGCGGCACGCGAGCACCCCGTACGTGGCGTTCAGCGACGACGACTCGTGGTGGGCGCCCGAGGCCCTGCCGCGGGCCGAGGAGCTGTTCGCGCGCCACCCCCGGTTGGGGCTGATCGCGGCTCGCACGATCGTGCGGCCCGCCGGCGTGCTGGACCCGGTGTGCGTCGAGATGGCCCGCTCGGCGCTCGGGCGTGACGACGACCTGCCCGGACCGTCCGTGCTGGGGTTCGTGTGCTGCGGTGCGGTCGTGCGGCGGTCGGCGTTCCTCGACGTCGGCGGGTTCCACCCGGTGCTGTTCTGGCCCGGTGAGGAGCGGTTGTTCTCGTGGGACATGGCGGTGTCCGGCTGGGCGTGCTGCTACGTGGACGACGTGGTGGCGTACCACCAGCCGTCGTCGTCCCGGCCGCCGTCGGCTTGGCGGCGGCGGGTGGAACTGCGCAACGAGCTGCTGACCACCTGGTTGCGCCGCCCGCCCGGCGTGGTCCTCGGGCAGACGTTCGCGCTGGCCAAGCGCGCGGTGGGGGACCGGGACGCGGGCGCGGCGCTGGTCGCCGCCGTGCGCAGGCTGCCCGCCGCGATCCGGCACCGGCATCCGTTGCCCGCCGACGTGGAACGACGGGTGGCGCTCGTGGGCTGACCGGGGGTCACCCCGCCGGCGCGTCCCGCTCCACGACCACCTCGCCCGCGTGGTCCACCCGGTACCCGACACCGCGCACGGTCGTGATGATCGACGCCGCCTCGCCCAGCTTGTGCCGGATCCGCCGCACGTGCACGTCCACCGTGCGGGTGTCCACGACGCTCTTCGCGCCCCACACGCTCGCCATCAGCGCGGTCCGCCCGTGCACCCGGTGGGGGTTCGCGCACAGGTGGTGCAACAGGTCGAACTCCAGCCTGGTCAGCTCCACCGGCACGCCCCGGCGCAGCACGCGCCGCGCGTCGACCAGGATCCGCAGCTCCGGCTCGACCCGCGCGACCGGCAGGTCGACCACCACGTCCGCGTCCGGCAGGTCGAGCGCCGATCGCAGCGCGTCGGCCAGCCGCCCCGCCGCGTCCACCACCCGCGTGCCGGTGGCGGAGACGCGGATGACCACCCTCACCTCGACCTCCGCCACCTCGGGCAATGCCGTCACGGTGGTGATCGGACCAGTGGGGCGTGACGCCCGTCAACGCGTTCCAGCACGTGGGAAGCGTTGACAGCGGGCATGATGGGGCACATGAGGACCATCACCCTGAACAACGGCGTCACCATGCCACAGCTCGGTTTCGGCGTCTTCCAGGTGTCCATTGAGGACACGTACGACGCGGTGACCGAGGCGCTGCGGATCGGCTACCGCAGCATCGACACGGCGGCTGCCTACCGCAACGAGGAACCGGTCGGGCGGGCGGTCGCGAACTCGCCGGTGCCGCGCGACGAGCTGTTCGTGACGACCAAGCTGTGGAACTCCGACCAGGGCTACGACGAGGCGTTGCGCGCGTTCGACGCGAGCGCCGACCGGCTCGGCCTCGACCGGGTCGACCTGTACCTGGTGCACTGGCCGGCGCCCCGGCAGGACCGGTACGTCGACACCTGGCGCGCGTTGGGCAAGCTGCACGCCGACGGCCGGGTCCGGGCGATCGGCGTGTCCAACTTCCAGCCCGCGCACCTGGAGCGGATCGTGGAGGCCACCGGCGCGGTGCCCGCGGTGAACCAGGTCGAGCTGCACCCGCGGCTCCAGCAGGCCGAGCTGCGCGCCTTCCACGCCCGGCACGGCATCGTGACCGAGGCGTGGAGCCCGTTGGCGCAGGGCGCGCTGCTGGCCGACCCGGTCATCACCGACATCGCGGCCAAGCACGGCCGCACCCCGGCGCAGGTCGTGCTGCGCTGGCACGTGCAGCTGGACAACGTCGTGATCCCCAAGTCGGTCACGCCCAGCCGCATCGCGGAGAACTTCGCCCTGTTCGACTTCGAACTGGACGGTGACGACCTGCGGCGCATCGCGGAACTGGACCGCGGCGAGCGCACCGGCCCCGACCCCGACACGTTCGGCTGAGGAGGACCGAACACCCGACGATCGGACCGCACGGCCGTCACGCACCACGCGCGACCACAGGCCACACGACCGCGCGGCACGCGACTGCGCGCCACACGACCGCGCGACCACAGGCGCGCGACCACAGGTGCGCGACGACAGGGCGCGCGACCACTCGACCGCGCGACCGAACGGCGCAACGAACCGCTAGACGCTCACCGGGCCGCCGGTACGCCAGTACACGCCGTCGTCCCGGCTGAGCAGGCCTTCGTCCACGAGGTACCGGCGCACGGTCACGTGGTCGACCTCACCGCCCGCGCACCACCGCTTCAGCACTTCCACCACGTCCCGTTCGGGGTACCGTCTACCCGGCTCGAACGCGGTGCTCACCTGTTCGAGCACCGCCCGCCTGCGTCCGCGCTGCGCGGGGAGCTTCACCAGCCGCCCGTTCCGCACGAACGGGTCCTCCGGGGCCCGGTTCGCCTGTTCGACCCGGGTGGCCTCCTTGAACAGCTCCTCGCGCAACCGCAAGCCCGCACCGTCGGTGACGACGAGTCCGGCCGACCTCAGTCGTCGCAACGAGTTCTCGACCCGCCGAACGTCCAACCCGGTCGCCCCGGCGATGTCCGCGGTCGTGCGGGCACCCAGGACCAACGCGGCGGCCACGCGCAACCTTTCGGGTTCGGCCAGCAGTCCGATCAGTGAATCAGGGGTCACGCTTCGAGCTAACCGAAGCCCGCGGTCTGGTGCACCCCCATTTCCGGCGGACCTTAATAGCCGTGCGCACTGATCACCTCTTCCCCCTGGCGTCGGTGGAGCCGGTTTTCGGCATGCCGACCGAGAACGCCCGCAAGTTCCAGCAGGTGGCCGCGGAGCAGGACCTCGTCATCGACGTGCGGGCCACCAACCCGCACGCGGTGGCGTGGTTGCGCCGAGGCGCGCTGCCCAAACCCGAGGCGGTGAAGGCCAAGACCATCGACGACCTCGACATCCGGCTCGGCGCGGCCCACCGCCACCGCGGCCTCGTCGGCTACTTCCGGCCCGAGTTACCTTCGTTCGACCTCAGCGACCGGCTGCTGCGCCGGTACGACCAGCGGCGCGTGGAGTTCGACGCGTTGCGCGACAAGATGGACCAGTACGAACGGCGTGGCGAGTACGTCGTGCGGAACGGGGTCGTGCACGGCTTCGACCGGCGGGGCGTGCTGCGGCCGCTGACCGGCGACCACGACGTGTTCGACATCCGCGCCTCCGGGGGCGCGGACCTCAGCCGCCGCCGGTACGACCGGGCGGTGGCGACGATGATGTCGATGGACATGGGAGTCACCCACGGCGCCCACATGTACTGGCGGCCCACCACCAAGGCCGACCTCGCGATGTTCGAGTCGATCGCGCGCAGCGGCGACGCGAAGCTGCGGTTCCACCCGGACGGCACCATGAGCGCGGGCGACTACCGCCGGGCGAACCCCGGGATCAACGCGATCACCACGCCCGCCAGAGCCGCCCGCCCGTACGCCAGCGTCTCCCACGTCGGCAGGCCCAAGGTGCCGGTGTCGTCGGCGTAGGTGATGAACAGCTGGCCGTAGAGCAGGAGCAGGAGGACGCCGTAGATGCGCGCGTGCCGGTGTTGCCACGCGAGCACCACGCCGGCCAGGCCCGTGCACACGTAGAGGGTGTGGTTGGTGCCGTCGCCCATGGGCAGGAACGGGACCGAGGCGAGGACGATCTGCAGCGCGCCCACGACGAACGCGAGCAGCTGCGCCCGGCTGAAGGACCCGGTGTCGCTCTTGGCGGCGTCCGTCGCCCCCGTCTTCTTCCCCGATCGCCGTTCGTTCACGGCCGCCTCGTTCCGCATGACGCTCGGTTACCCGCGACCGTTCGGCTCATCCGTGCCGCCCGGCTGCTTCCCCCTATGGGACATATCGCCCAACACGGTCCGGCATTACGGTGAATCGGCTGGTTCACGCCGGAATCCACGCCTGGCGTCACGGTCAGCGCAGCAGCCGGTCGATCTCCACCGCAGCGTCGGCAATCGCCTGATCGGGTCGGCGCTCGCCGGTGAACGTCCGCGTGACCGCGGTGGAGATCGCGCGGGAGACCTCCTGGTACTTCGCGCCGTGGGCGGTGCGGGCGCGCGCGGACCTCAGTTGGCCGGTGAAGCCGGCCACGTTCGGGTCCCACTGCCAGGCCAGGTCGTCCACGGTGTCGGCCCGGTTGGGCAGCGCGCCGAGGCCGCCGCCGAACTCGGTGGCGTTGTCGGAGTGCTCCGCCAGCCAGGTGAGCACCTCCCACGCCCGGTCGACCTGCCCGGCGCGGCCGACCACCCACGTCTCGCCGCCGAGTTGCCCGGCCGGGGCCGCCGCCCCGTCGGGCAGCGGCGCCGCCGCCCAGTCCAGGCCGGCCTGGTTGAGCTCCGGGATCGCGGCGGGGCCGGTGATCGCCATGGCGCAGCGGCCCTCGGCGAACCGCCGGCGCACGTCGGCGTCGGTCCATCCCTGCGCCGGGGCGCTCCGGTCCGTGTTGACCAACCCGTCGAGGTAGGTGAGGGCGTCGACGGACGCCTGGTCGCCGATGTCGGCCACCTCGCCGCCCGCCTGCCACAGGAACGGCAGGAACGTGACGGTCAGGTCGTCGTCCCTCGTGCCGAAGCACAGGCCGGACCGGTCGGCGGAGGTCAACGCCTTGGCCGCGGTCCGCAACCCCTCCCAGGTGGTCGGCGGGTCCCCGAGGCCGGCCGCGGCGAAGTGGTCCCGGTTGTAGACCAGCGCGGTGGTGGTGCTGCGCAGCGGCACGCCGAGCACCCGTCCGTCGTGGGTCGCGCTCTCGCGCACCTGCGGGAGGAACTCCCCACCGAGGCCCCACCGGTCGAACCGGTCGGTGAGGTCGGCCAGCGCGTTGCCGGCCGCCAGCCGGGCCAGGTCCGTGGAGTCGACGGCGGCGATGTCCGGGAACACGCCGGACGCGGTCGCCTCGGCGAGCTTGGCCTGGAACTCGGGGTGCGGCAGGGAGGTGCGCTCGATCCGCACGCCGGGGTGGTCGTGGCGGTAGCGGCTGAGGAGGTTGTCCACGGCCTGGGTGGCCATGGGGGAGTGGTTGAGGTGGTCCCACCAGGTCAGTGTCACCTGATCCGGGGACTCGGTCTGCTCTGAGTTGCACGCGCCGGAAGCGAACAGGGCCACGGCCAGGAGCAGCGTTCGTCCACGCATTCCGCTCCACCCTTCGGGGTAGGCGACCTCTACGGACTGCGATCGTCCTACTCCGCTGCGTGAGGCGGTGTCAAGATCGGAGGTGGTTCAGACCTTCGGCCGTGGGCGTGCCTGCGCCGGTGCGGGGGAGTGCGCCGGGGTGGAGGAGTGCGCCGGGGTGGAGGAGTGGGTGGGGGTGGAGGAGTGGGTGGAGGGCTGGGTCGGGGACTGGGCCGGGGCGGGGGACCGGGCGCCGGGAGAGGACGCGTGCTCGCCCGGTTGACCCGGCCCGGCAGTGGCGCCGGGATCGGGGATGGGGTCGGCGAGGTAGGTGGCCGCCAACTCGTCGTAGATCGGTGTTGAGCTCACGTTTCGGAATCCTGTCCGGCCGCGGGCTCCAGCGCTGCCCCTCTCACTCCTGTGGGTTACGTCCGGGCCGCGGAAACGGGTGGGGTCCGCACTGGTGCGGTGATCGTTCGTGCTGGTGGCGGGCCTGTGGGCCGCAGTGGACGGTCCGGTGCGACGGCGCTGCGAGCGGAGGATGACGCAGATCACCACGCCGTCGTGGCGGTCCCCGGTTGGGTCGTCGGTAACAGGGGTACCCGTGGCTGCGATGAGGACTTAGGCGGCCACCGCCCCCCAGCTGGCCGTCTGACAAGTCCCGGCCGGGCTCCCCTCCCCCCAAGAGTCCGGCCGGGCACCTCATCCCCGATACCGTTGCAGGGCCGTGGTTTTCGTTCCGGGTCACCCCGGAACGGGTGTGAACGGCCGGCCGTTCGGTGGTTCCCTCCGCACCGGCGCGCGGTGCGGCGGCTGGTGCAGCGCGGGGGGTTCGGGCACGTCCGGTGTGGACACCGTGACGGGCCGGCCCGGCTCGACCAGGATCGACTCACCGTGGTGGCTCGTGCGCAGCGCGTCGCCGGCCACGATCCGGTAGGTGACCGAGTCCGGACCGACCTCCACCGCGAACCGGGTGCCGCGGCTCGACATGCGGAACGCCATCCTGCTCAGCCCCGGCGGCAGGCGCGGCGCGAACGACAGCTCGCCACCGTGGTCGCGCATCCCGCCGAACCCGGCCACCAGCGCGACCCACGCACCGGCCAGCGACGCCATGTGCAGTCCGTTGTGGACATTGCGGTGCAGGTCGTGCAGGTCTGTGAACGCCGCCTCGGCCAGGTAGTCGTAGGCCAGCTGCAACGCGCCGACCTCGGCCGCCAGCACCGCCTGCGTGCCGGCCGACAACGACGAGTCGCGCACCGTGCGCGACTCGTAGTAGGCGAAGTTGCGGGCCTTCTGCGCCGACGTGAACGCGTCGCCGCGCACGTGCATGGCCAGCACCAGGTCGGCCTGCTTGACCACCTGCTTGCGGTACAGGTCGAAGTAGGGCCGGTTGAGCAGCAACGGGTACTCGTCGGGGTCGGTGCCCTCGAAGTCCCACTCGGCGTGCGAGGTGAACCCCTCGGCCTGCTGGTGCACGTCGAGCAGCTCGTCGAACGGGATCAGCATCCCGTCCGCCGCCTTCCGCCAGCCCTGCACCTCCTCGGCGGTCACGTCCAGCCGCTCGGCCACGTCCGGGTGCCGCTCGCACGCCTCCGCCGCGTTGCGCAGGTTCTCCTGGGCGATGAGGTTGGTGTAGACGTTGTTGTCCACCACGGCCGAGTACTCGTCCGGACCGGTCACGCCGTCGATGCGGAACCCGCCGTGCTGGTCGTGGTGCCCCAGCGAGTTCCACAGCCGCGCGGTCTCCACCAGGATCTCGGCGCCGCACTCGCGCTCGAACGCCCGGTCGCCGGTGGCGTTGACGTACTGCGCCACGGCGTGCGAGACGTCGCCGTTGACGTGGAACGCCGCCGTGCTCGCGGGCCAGTACGCCGAGCACTCCGCGCCGCTGATCGACCGCCACGGGAACGCCGCGCCGCGCTGCCCCAGCACCTCGGCCCGCTCCCGCGCCTTGTCCAACGTCGAGTGCCGCCACCGCAACGCGTCCCGCGCCGCCTCCGGCACCGTGTAGGCCAGCACGGGCAGCACGAACATCTCGGTGTCCCAGAACGCGTGCCCGTCGTAGCCCGGCCCGGTCAGCCCCTTGCCCGGGATCGCCCGCGTCTCGCCGCGCACCGCCGCCTGCATGATGTGGAACAACGCGAACCGCAGCGCCTGCTGCAGCTCGTCGTCGCCGTGCAGCTCGATGTCGGCGGCCTCCCAGAAGTCGTCCAGGAACCGCCGCTGCTCGGCCAGCAGGCCGTCCCAGCCGGTCTGCCGCGCGCCCGCCAGCGCCGCCTCGACCTGCGCCCGCAGCGCGGGCACCGACCGCTGCGCCGACCAGCCGTAGCCGAGGTACTTCACCAGCCGCAGCTTGCCGCCCGCGGGCACGTCCACGGCGGCGGTGAAGCGGGCCAGGTCGCCCTCGGCGCGGATCTCGGTGCGCACCCCGTCCTGGACCTCCAGCTCGTGGTCCATCGCGGCGGCCATCCGCAGCCCGGAGTTGCGCGCGTGGTGCGCCAGCACCGCCCGGTAGTCCTCGGCGTGCGCGAAGTCCGCCACCAGCGGCTCGTTCAACGCCGCGGCCACCCGCGGGTCGTCGCCCTCGTTCTCGACCGGTTCGTTGGCCAGCAGGTCGGACTGGACGACCAGCTGCACGTCCTCGCCCGGCTCGACCTCGTAGAGGATCGCTGCGACCGCGCGCTGGGTCAGCGACACCAGCCGCTCGGTGCGCACCGTCACCCGGCGGCCGGTCGGCGACTCCCACTCGGTGCAGCGGCGCAGCGTGCCGGTGCGGAAGTCCAGCTCGCGCTGGTGGGCGTGGGCCCGGCCGTAGCGCATGTCCAGCGGCTCGTCCCCCACCAGCAGGCGGATCACCTTGCCGTCGGTGACGTTGACGACCGTCTGCCCGGCCTCGGGGTAGCCGTAGCCGGACTCGCCGTACGGCAGCGCGTGCTCCTCGTAGAAGCCGTTGAGGTAGGTGCCGGGCAGCCCGCGCGGCTCGCCCTCGTCCAACGTGCCGCGCAGGCCGATGTGCCCGTTGGACAGCGCGAACACCGATTCGGTCCGGCGCAGCTGGTCCACCGCGAGACCGTCCCAGCGCACCATCCAGGGGTGGATCTCCCAACCGGTCACAGCAGCTCCGCGAGGTCTTCGACGACGACGTCCGCGCCGTTCGCGAGCAGCGCCTCCCGCTGGCCGGTCCGGTCGACGCCCACCACGTGCCCGAACCCGCCCGCACGACCGGCCGCCACGCCCGCCAGCGCGTCCTCGAAGACGGCCGCGTGCTCCGGGCTCACGCCGAGCAGCCGCGCGCCGGCCAGGAACGAGTCCGGCGCCGGCTTGCCCTTGAGCCCGTCGCGGCCGATGGTCACGCCGTCCACCAGGGCCCGCACGAACGGGGACAGGCCCGCCGCGTCGAGAACCTTGCGGGCGTTGGCCGACGACGTCACCACGCCGATGCCCAACCCCTCGTCCTCGACGGCGCGCAGGTAGGGCACCGTGCCCGCGTAGGGCATCACACCTTCGTGTCGGATGATCGCCTCCAACAGGTCGTTCTTGCGGTTGCCGACGCCGTGCACGGTGTCCGCGTCGGGTGGGTCGTCGGGCTCGCCCTCCGGCAACGTGATGCCGCGCGAGGACAGGAACTCCCGCACCCCGTCGTAGCGCGGCCGACCGTCCACGTACTTGATGTAGTCCGATTCGGCGAACGGCGCTTGCTCGCGCGGGTGCAGGAAGTCGTCGAAGGTGCGCCGCCAGGCACGGCGGTGCAGCACGGCCGTGCTCGTGAGCACGCCGTCGAGGTCGAAGAGGCAGGCGGTGATCGCGTCGGGCAGTCCCAGGGCCATGGTCATTTGTCTACCCCTTCTCGGTCCGGGGTACCCGCCGGCGGAACGGACTTCGGCTACGGGCTCCGGCTACGGGCATCGGACACGGGCATCGCGCATGGGCGTCGGACACGGGTGTCGGACGGACATGGGCGTCGGCGGAGGGATCCAGGTCATGGGCAAGCCACGCGTGCTGGTCGTCGGAACGGGCTTCGCGGGCTACCACTGCCTGCGGACGCTGGAACGCGTGCTGCCGGCCGACGCCGCCGAGTTGGTGGCGGTCAACCCCACCGACTACATGCTCTACGTGCCGCTGCTGCCCGAGGTGGCGGGCGGCACGCTCGACCCGCGCCGGATCGCCGTGCCGCTGCGCCCCAAGCTGCCGCGCACGAGGCTGGTGCAGGCGCACGCCACGGGGCTCGACCTGGCCGCGCGGACGTGCACGGCGGTGGACGTCGAAGGGCGTGAGCAGGTCCTGGAGTGGGACCGGCTCGTGCTGACCGCGGGCTCGGTCACCCGGTTGATGTCGATCCCGGGTGTGGCCGACCACGCGTTCGGGCTCAAGTCGGTCGCCGAGGCGGTGTTCCTGCGCGACCACGTGCTGCGGCAGGTCGAGCTGGCCGAGCAGGCCACCGACCCGGCCGAACGGGCCGAGCGGGCGACGTTCGTCGTGGTCGGGGCCGGGTACACCGGCACCGAACTGGTGGCGCAAGGTCAGCAGCTGACCAAGTCGGCGTTGCGCGGGCGCGACGGGTTGACGGAGTCCGAGGTCAAGTGGGTGCTGGTGGACATGGCGCCGCGCGTGCTGCCCGGGCTGGACGACCGGCTCTCCGAGCCCGCCGCGCGGGTGCTGCGGGCTCGCGGCGTCGACGTGCGGCTGGAGACCAGCGTCGAGGAAGTCACCGCCGACTGCGCCCGGTTGACCGACGGCAGCCGGATCCCGACCCGCACGCTGGTGTGGTGCGTCGGCGTGCGGCCGGACCCGCTGGTGGAATCGGTCTCGCTGGCCACGGTGAAGGGCCGGGTCGTGGTGGACCCCACGCTGGCCGTGCCGACGCACCCGCACGTGTTCGCGGCCGGTGACGTGGCGGCCGTGCCGGACGTGTTCAACGACGGCAAGCCCACACCGATGACCGCGCAGCACGCGCAGCGCCAGGGCAAGCTCGCCGGGCGCAACGTCGCGGCCTCCCTCGGCCTCGGCGACGTGGGCACCTACCGGCACCGCGACCTCGGGTTCGTGGTCGACCTGGCCGGCTCGCAAGCCGTGGCCAACCCCCTGCACGTGCCGCTCACGGGCCTGCCCGCGAAGGTGGTGGCGCGCGGCTACCACCTGCTGGCGATGCCCGGCAACCGGCTGCGGGTCGCCGTCGACTGGCTCACCGACCTCGTCGCCCGCCGTCAGGTCGTCCAGTTCGGGCTGGTCCCCGAGGCGGGTGTGCGGTTGGGCGACGCCGAGAAGATCGTCCCCTCCCACCGGGGGTGAGGCTCACGCCGGCTTGAGCGGGTCGTGGCCGATGGACATGAGCCGGTGCCTCCAGTGCGCCTCGCCCGCCGTCGGCTCCAGGTCCGCGCGCCGCTGCTCGTGCACCCGCTCCACGACCTTGCGCATCACCTTGACGTCCTCGGTGGTCAGGTCCGTGCGGCGCTTGCGCAGCACCCGGAGCACCTCCTGGCCGGTCGGCGTGCCGGCCTGGTCCGGCACGGTCTCGCTGTTCTCGTCCGCCGAGCGGGTGCGCAGCCAGTCCTCCAGTTCGTGCGAGGTCATGTTCACCACGCGGTGGAACTCGTCCCACAGGGTGTCGGTCATGAGGCAGGGGGTTGCCGCTGCGAGGGCAGGTGAAACTGGGTTGGATTGCCGCTGCTCCGCAGACGGCGCGAACGACCGACGCGACCTCGCGGAGGGAAGTGGGCGAGGTCGGGGTGGTGGTCAGATCAGGTCGGGGGCGTATTGGGACTTGGCGGCGGTGACGGCGGCGGCCAGGTCTTCGGCGGTGGCGGTGCCCGAGGCCTGGACGACGGTCTCCCAGGCGGCGATGGAGCCCAGGTTGAACCGCTGGGTCTCGGGGGCGTTCGCGGCGGCTACCGGGTCGGCGCCCTCCTCGACCTCGCCGGCCAGGAAGAGGGCCAGGCCGAGCAGCGCGCCGTCCCAGCCGGGGCCGACGTACAGGGCGCCCGCGCCGCTGCCCGCCATCGCCTTCGGCACGGTGTGCTCCAGCTCGACGGTGGTCTGCTCGTCGTCGTCCTCGGTGAGGCGCAGTTCCACGATGCTGGTCTCGGCGCCGAACGTCACGCGCAGCAGCTTCGGCGGCGCGCAGGTCAGGATGTCGCCGCCCGCGTTGCCCTCCAGCTGGAAGTTCCCGCCCTCGCGCAGGTCGCCGCTGATCGGCAGGAACCAGCGCTTGAGCCGGTCGGGATCGGTCACCGCGTCCCACACGTCCGCCGCGGTCGCGTCGTAGGTCCGGCGCAGCAGCACGCCGATGGTGTCCTCCGAGCCGGCGCTCACCTCGCGGTGGATGGCCTTGAGCTGGTCGGCGATGTCGATCACTGTTGTTCCTCCCTGAGTCGCCTCTCGCGCTTTCCGCGCGCGAGTTCGGTGGCCAGCGCGTCGAGGTGCCCGCTCCAGAACCGGCGGAACCGGTCGAGCCACTCGTCCACCTCGCGCAGGCCTTGGTCGTCCACCGCGTAGAGGCGCCGGGTGCCCTCCGCGCGGACACGGGCGAAGCCGTTCTCGCGCAGCACCCGCAGGTGCTGGGAGACGGCGGGCTGCGAGATGCCGAACTCCCGGCGGACCACCTCCGTGACCGCGCCCGAGGTCAGCTCGCCGTCGGCGAGCAGCTCCAGGATGCGGCGGCGGACCGGGTCGCCGAGTACGTCGAACGCGTGCACGACCTGCATCTTTCAGTCTGGGCTTATATAAGTCAAATCTAAGGCTCCGGAATTGTCGGTGGTCGGTGGCACTATCTCGAACGGATGTTCGGTACGCGTTCGAAGGGAGCCATGCGATGCGTGTTCGACTCGATCCCCGTCAGTGGCCCGGCCGTGTCATCCCCGAGACCGACGCCGAGATCGACACGGCCGTCGAGGCGTTCTGCCTGCGCGCGACCTGGCCCGACGCCCACCGCGCCGCCGTGCGCCGGGTCGTCGAGCCGTGGTTCGGCGAGGGGTGGAACGTCGATGCCCTGCTCGCGGCGGTCGACCGCAGGCCTGACGGCACCAGGCAGGGCAGCCCGAGAAGCCGCGACCAGGTAGCGCACGACTTCCTCCGTGCGCGGCTGAGGTCGTGGTGGCAGGGGGGCGCGCAGCGAGCGCGCCCCCCGGTGGCGGGTATGACGCTGGGCGCCTGGTGGCGCGTCAACCGGCGCAACGCCCGCCTGACCCAACCACGTGCGGCGCGACCGTTGAGCGCGGCGGGCACCTTGGCGCGCGAGCAGTCGCGGGAGCGGGTGCGGGCGAGGCTCAAGGATCCGGTGGAGCGGACCCGCGAGCTGGCGCGGCGCCGGCAGGAGGTGCTGGACAGCTTGTTGGTGCCCGGGCAACGGGTTCCGACGTTCGAGGACGCCCGCAGACTGCTGGTCGACGTGCGGCTGCCCGCGCACCCGGTGTGCAGCCGGTGCGGGTGCAGGCAGGGGGTGCTGCCGAACGCCGCCTGACGCGTCCTTAGTCTGTGGTTCCCGACACGGTGAATTCGGCCGACGGGTCGTGCGCCTTCGGGTCGAGCTCGTGGTGTGGGCGTCGTGGCTTCGGGCGGCAACGCCCACGGTGCCCGACCTGCCGACCGAGGTGTGCGCGGCTCGTCGTGACGCGTCCGGTCGACGTCCTGTTCCGCAAGCTGTGGCCGTAGGAGTTGGCAGTGTCCTGGTTGTTCACCATCGTTTTGTGCGTGGCGGCGTTCCTGGCGGGCGCGGCGGTCGTCTGGTTGCGTCTCAACCCCACCATCCGTGACCTGCGCGCCCAACTCGACCAGGCGGCCGCTCCGACGCAGCCGACGGCCCAGGCTGAGCCCATCACGCCCGTCACCGAGGTGACGCCCGTCGCCGTGGTCGCGCCCGTCACCGAGGTCGAGTCCAGCACCGAAGTTGAGCCCAGCACCGAGGTTGAGCCTGTCGCCGAGGTCAAGCCTAACGCCGAGGTGACGCCTGTCGCCGAGGTGACGCCCAGCGCCGAGGTTGAGCCCGCTGCGCCGGCAGAGCCCGCCGAAGCCGAGCCCGTCGCCCCGGTTGAGCCTGCCGCGGCAGCCGAGCCCGTCGTCGAGGCTTCTGCCGAAGCCCCTGCGGTCGAGGCTCCTGCCGCCGTCGTGATCGCGGAGCAAGCCCCGGCCCCGGTCGCCGAAGCCACCCCGGAGCCCGAGGTCGTGCCGGAGCCCGTGCGGGAGCCGGAAGCCGCCGAGGTCGTTTCGGAGCCTGAGGTCGTGCTGGAGTCTGAGGTCGTGCTGGAACCGGAGGCCGTCGAGCCCGAGGTCGCCGCCGAGCCCGAAGCGCCGGCAGTGGTCGCGGCTGTCGAGGCGCCGCGCGAGGTCGCGGAAGTCGTCGTCGCGCCCGTCGCGGAGGAGCTGGAGGTCAAGGCGAACTCCAAGTCGATGATCTTCCACACCCCCGACTCGCCGTACTACAAGCGCATGAAGGGCGACGTCACGTTCCGCTCCGTCGCCGAGGCGGAGCGCGCCGGCTACACCCAGTGGACCCCGAAGGCCAAGGTCGCCACGTCGGCGCGATGAGTTGGGCCGTTCGGACCACGTTGTCATTGCGCCGAAGCGAATAGGAACGGCCTCGCTCGGGTATGCAGCGGATCAGGGGGACCTGATGCCGACGCGAGGCTCGACGTGACCGCGCTACCACTCCACCGCACCGACGTCGACGGCGCGGTGGTGGTTCGCCCGACCGGCCGGCTCGACCTGACCACCTATCGCGCGCTGCGCGACGGGCTGCTTGAGTGCGCGGTGGACGAGCCGACCGCCGTCATCGTGCGGCTGGGCGACGGCTTCGAGTGCGCCACCCCGGCCTTCATGTCGGTCTTCGCCACGGTGCGGTTGCGGGTGGCGGAGTGGCCGGGCGTGCCGGTGATGCTGGTCGGGGAGTCGCCCGGCCACTTGGAGGCGCTCGCCGGCGGCGTGGGTGGGGTGCCGTGGTTCAGCGCGCTGAACGCCGCGCTGGCCGCGGTCGAACACCGTGCCGAACGCAGGCGCGACGAAGTGCAACTGCCCGGCTCGTTGATCAGTGGGCGACTGGCGAGGCACTTCGTCCGGCAGGCGTGCGACCGCTGGCGCGTGACCCACCTGGTCCACGACGCGGTGACGGTGGCCACCGAGCTGGTGGAGAACGCCGTTCGGCACGCCCGTTCCGCCCCCGTGCTGCGCCTGGACCTGCGTGGTCCCCGGCTGACCATCGCGGTGTCCGACGACAGCCCGGACGCGCCTGCCGCGGCGAGGAGCGAGTCGGACGGCCGGGGCATCACGATCGTGTCGTCGCTGAGCCGGACTTGGGGCTGCTCACCGTGGCCGCGCGGCGGCAAGGTCGTCTGGGCCGTGCTTGACCACTGACACCCCGGCTCAGCTCGCCTCGCTCGCCGCCGTCACGATCGTGAAGTGCTCGGTGAGGTCGGTCAGTTCCAACGGGTACAGCACGACCTTCGTCGTCGCCACCAACCGCAGCGCCGTGCCCGCCGCATCGCACGCCGCGCCCAGCCCGATGAGCAGGTTGATGGCGCTCGAACCGAAGAACGTGACGCCGGACAGGTCGAGCACCAAGGTGCGGCCTGCCTGGCCGAGTCTGCGGTGGACGTACTCCTCGACCATCGGTGCCGTCGCCATGTCGAGCTCGCCCGTCACGACGACGACCACCACGCCCGCGGACTCCTGGCGAGCCGTGAGCGTGATGGCGTCGGTGAAATCTTCCATGTCCACCCCTGGGTGTGGTCGGCAGAGTGCGGCTGTCTGCTCAACCGACGCCCAGCCTAGGCCCAGGGGAGTCGTGAGCGCCCGTCAGGACGGGTGCAGTTCCTTCTCCAATTGCGATTTGCTCATCCCGGAGGCGCCGGACAGGCCGGCGTTGCGCGCCTGCGCCAGCAGTTCCTCGCGGGTCTCCTCACCCGGCCGGTCGCCCATGTGCCGGGCCCGGCTCGCCGCGAACGCCCGCCCGAGCTCCTCGCGCCGCTCCTCGGTCAGCCGCTCACGCATGCCGGGCAGCACCGACGACTCCTCTTCCTCGACGTGGTGCGTCACGGCGTCGACCAGCTCGCGCAGCGCGTCGTCGAACGCCGGGGACGCGGGGTCGGTCTGGGCGAGCTTGAGCAGCAGCTGCTCGGCCTCGGCGTGCTCCTCCTGGCTGTGCTCGACCTCGTCGGTCTCGCCGGCCTCGTCCTTGGCGACCGGGTAGACCTCGGCCTCCTCCGCACGGCTGTGCGCGGTGAGCACGGCGGTCAGCACGGGCACCAGCAGCGGGCGCTTCTCCGGGTGGTCCTTCAGCTCGGCGAACAGCCGCTCCACCTCGCGGTGGTCCTGCATGATCAGATCGACTACGTCGGGCATGTCTTCCTCCGTCACGGGATCGTGGCGCAGGAGTAGTACCCCAGAATCAGCCGATCACGCGGCGGATGACGCTCACCGGTCCGATCGACTCGATGTCCTGGACCTTGACCGGTACGCCCTCGGTGGACGCGTGCACGGCGCGGATGCCGTCGATCGCCATCGCGACGTGCGTCTGGCCCGAGTAGTAGATGATCAGGTCGCCGGCCTTCACCTCGTTGCGCGACACCGACCGGCCGATGGTGGCCTGCCCGTACGTCGTGCGCGGGATCGCGATGCCGACGGACTGGTACGCCGCCTGCATGAGGCTGGAGCAGTCCCACGTGTCCGGGCCGTTCGAGCCGTACACGTACCTCTTGCCGCGTTGGGCCAGCGCGAACGCCAGCGCCTGACCGGCCTTGCCCGCGGGTACGGGGATCGCGCTCATGTCGCCCGCGTTGTTCAACGCCGCGCGCTCCGCCGCGCTCAGCGAGCGGTAGGCCTCGCGCGCCACGGTGATCTGCCCGTCCAACGCGGCCTTGCGCTGGTCGATGTCCGCGATGGCCTTGTTCGCGGCGTCGGCGGCCTCGTTGGCGCGGTGGGCCGCGTCGTTGGCGAGGTCGACGGCCGCGCTGAGTCCCTGCAACGCTTCCGCGTTGTCTCCCGCCAGCACGCCGAGCGCGGACATGCGGTTGAGGAAGTCCTGTTGTGAGTCGCTGACGAGCAGTGCCGACAGCTGGTTGAACCGGGCGCCCTCGAAGGAGGCCTCGGTGAGCAGGTCGACCTGGCCGCGCAGCGCGTCCTGCGCCTGCTCCGCCGTGGAGAGGTCGCGGTTGGCCTGGTCGAGCGCACCCTGGGCGTTGGCCAGGGATTCCTGCGCCCGGAGGTGCTCTTCGTTCAGCGCCTCTGCCTGGTGGGAGAGGTCGGAGTACTTCTTCAACGCCTCGGAGGCGTTGGGCGGCACCTCGGGGTCCGCCGCGGCATGGGGGAGGGGCATTGCGACGCCGACCAGCGCGGAGACGGCGGACGCCGTCAGGGCCGCGCGGACGGTGCGCTGAGCGGATTTCGACGCCACGGTCGCGCGATCCTCCTTGAAGCCAGGTGGGTGCCCCGATCGGGTTACACCCGCTCAGGTCTCGGACAGGTTACGGAACCGCTTGGCGCTCGTCTATCAGGGGTCCGTTTCGCGCCGGCCGCAATCGTTCGTGCTGATGCTGCGTCATCTCTGTGAAGATCAAATCCGTAAAGATCAATCTTGGGGGAGATCCAGATTTTAAAGATCAAGAGCGTCCTCGCCGGACGGGCAGATCAGCAGGATGACGGGGTCTGGGGGTCGGCTCCTGTTCCAGCGGGTGCCGGGGTTCGTGTCATCCCGCCGACCTCCACAAGGGCAACCACACGTGTCAAGGGGGCCGTTCCAGCGTCAGGTGCGGTCTGGCTTCGAGTGCCCCCTTGACACGCGCGGTTGGGCGTTGCCAGGTCGGCGGGATGACACGAACCCCTCCTTTGAGGGAAGACCTGCCAGTGGACCATCGGTGGCCTGCCGTGGTCCGGGCCCGTTCGGACCGCGCCGTGTTGGGGGCCCGTTCGGACCGCGCCGTAGTGCGAGTCTGTTCGGATCGTGTGGGGTGGGGGGCGGCCGGAGTCCGGCTCCGTCGACTGCGTCGCCGTGCGGCGGCTGATGTTGTTCTCTTCCCCAAGGGGAGGGGTTCGTGTCATCCCGCCGACCTGGCGCAGCCCTACCGCGCGTGTCAAGGGGGCGGTGTTCAGGTTTGCCGGGTTGTGGGTGTCTTGCC
>NZ_JBFAQZ010000030.1:0-78223 GCF_040673975.1 Actinosynnema sp. NPDC050801
AGTAACAATCTCAAAGGAAACCTCTTGACGAGGTTCATAAATTTACTGGCTATTCGGCACGCTGTTGAGTTCTCAAAGAACACGCGCTCACCATCACTCATCACAACCAAGTGATTCGATCCGGGGCTTGATGTCCGCCGCGCTCCGTTCCGGTCTCTCTCCGGCCCGTTCCGCGCTGGCAGAGAGAAACTTACACGAGCGTCCCCGGATAGTGAAATCGGGGGGTCGGTCAGGGCATATCCGCAGCTAGGCGTGGTGCGACCCCCTGGAACGGTGGATGCTGTGGCCGTGCAGCTCTCCCCTCGGCTCGGCCGGTACGTGCTCCACCTCGCCGTCGTCGCGGTCGGCTACTACGCGGGCGCGGGGATCGGACTCCTCCAAGCGTTGGTGAACGACCAGGTGACCCCGCTGTGGCCGCCGACCGGTGTCGCCGTGCTCGCGCTGCTGCTGGGTGGGATGAGGTTGTGGCCGGGCATCGCGGTGGGTGCGTTCGCGGTCAACTTCACGATCACCGACCTCGGCGCGACGGTCCTGATCTCCGCCGGCAACACCCTCGGCCCCGTGGTGGCCTACCTGTTGCTGAAGCGTGTGGGCTTCCGGCTGGAGATCGACCGCACGCGTGACGCGCTGGCGCTGGTGTTGTTGGGCGGGCTGGTGGGCATGGCCGTCAGCGCGACGATCGGCTCGGGCACGCTCCTGGTGACGGGCGTGATCGACGGCGCGTTGTTCTGGTCGACGTGGACGGTGTGGTGGACCGGTGACGCGCTGGGCGTGCTGGTGCTCGTGCCGATCGTGCTGGCGTTCCGCTCCCTGCGCCTGCGCAACCACCCCTTGCGGCGCTGGGTGGAGGCCGCCGGGTTGCTGGTGAGCACGGCGGTGGTCATGGCGGTGGCGAGCACCAACGACCTGCGGCTGATGTACTTGGTGTTCCCGTTCCTGATCTGGGCGGCACTGCGGTTCCAGCACCTCGGCACGGCGCCGTGCGCGTTGGTCGCGACGACCCTGGCGGCACGGGGCGCGGCGCGCAGCACCGGTCCGTTCGCGGATCTGGACCTGGTGGTGCGCATGGTGACGTTGCAGGCGTTCAACGGGACGGCGGTGTTGACGGCCCTGTTGTTGTCGGCGGTGATCGCGGAGCGCAACGCGGCGCGGCGGGCGATCGAGCGGACGGTGGAGCAGTTGGCGAACGTGGTGGCGCAGTACCAGCCGCTGGTGCTGGGCGACCTGCTGCCGCCCCAACCCCCGGAGAAGCCCTGAGTGGACGTCGTGGTGGTAGGTGGCGGGCCCGCGGGCCGGGCGTTGGCGCGGGCGTGTGCGGCGAGGGGGCTCGGTACGACGTTGGTCGACCCGAACCCGGCTCGGCCGTGGCGGGCGACCTACGCGGCGTGGGCGGACGAGTTGCCGTCCGACGCGCCGGTGGCGGTGGTGACGTCGAGGGCCCGTGCGGTGACCACGGCGGAGCACGTGATCGACCGGGGTTACGCGGTGTTGGACGACGACCGGTTGCGGTGGCTCCCGGACGGGGTGCGGGTGGTCACGGGTCGGGTGGTCGGCCGCACGGGCACCGCGGCGACGTTGGCCGACGGGCGGGTGGTGACCGGACGGGTGGTGGACGCGAGCGGCACGGTAGGTGGTCGGGCGGCGCAGACGGCGGTCGGCGTGGTGGTCCCGGCCGGGTGGGCGGCGCCGTTCGTCGGGGCGGACGAGGCGTTGATCATGGATTGGCGCAGGCCCCCGGCGGCCACGACGGGTGATCCGACGTTCCTCTACGCGATCCCGGTGTCGGCGGACGAGGTGCTGCTGGAGGAGACGTCGTTGGCGCGCCGCCCGGGTCTGCCGTTGCGCGAACTGCGACTCCGGTTGCACTCGCGCTTGGCCGCGCACGGCATCCCGCTGCCGGAGGACGAGGAACGGGTGCGCATCACGTTGGACGGGCGGGCGCGGGACGGTGCGTTCGGCGCGGCGGCGGGGTGGATCCACCCGGCGACGGGGTACAGCGTGGCGGCGGCGCTGCGGCGGGCGCCGGTGGTGGCGGAGGCGATCGCGGAAGGGCGTCCGGTGACGCGGTCGGCGGCGGAACGGGCGGTGCGCCGGTTGCGGTTGAGGGGTCTGGCGGCGTTGCTGGCACTGCCGCCGGACGCGGTTCCGGAATTCTTCAACGGATTTTTTCAATTACCCGACAGTCTTCAACGGGACTACCTCGGTGGGCACGCTGACCTGCGCGGGACCGCCCGTGCGATGGTCCGGTTGTTCGGTTCGACCGGGTGGGGTATGCGGGCTCGGTTGGTATTTCCTGTGCAATCGGCCAAAAGTATGAGAACACCTGGTTAACGGTCTCGGCAAGAGAAGATCGACCGGGCACGATCGGGGCCGTGCCCGCCTTGCTGGATGACGTCCGCTTCGCCTTCCAGCCGTTGTTCAACCTCCACACCGGAGGGGTCGTGGCGGTGGAAGCGCTGGCCCGACCGCACGACGGCACCGTGCAGGACCTGCTGCGGATGGCGTTCCGCGCCGGGTACTTGGCCAACACCGACGTGGCCCTCGCGTGCCGCGCGGTCCGGCACGCGGCCGAGCACGGCCTCGGCGTGCCGCTGCACGTCAACCTGCTCGCGTTGACCGTCGCGGACAAACCCGAGCTGATGGCCCCGCTGTACGGCGCGCTGCGCGACGTCGGCCGCACCCCCGCCGACCTGGTGGTCGAGATCGGCACGCCGTACTCGCGCGCGCCGCGCCGGTTGCTGGTCCGGGGTGTCGAGCGGCTGCGGCAGGACGGGTTCCGGATCGGCCTGGACGGCGTGGGCGAGGGCGACTCGCCGCTGTCGCTGCTGACCGAGGTGCACCCGGACGTGATCAAGCTGGACCGCGAGGTGGTGGTGGCGCTGCCCACCGACCCCGCCCGGTACGCGCTGACCCAGGCGTTGCAGCACCTGTGCGAGCACACCGGGTCGCTGGTCGTGGCGGAGGGCGTGGAGACCGAGGCGCAGCTGGCCGCGCTGCGCCGGCTGGGGGTGCGGCTCGCGCAGGGCAACCTGCTGGCGAGCCCGCAGCGGCGGCCCAAGGTGGACGCGACGATCTCGGCGGTGTTGAGCGAGGTCAACGACCCGGAGGCGATCACCAGCACGATGACGGCGCCGTTGCGGCGCAAGTCCGGTCCGAAGGTCACCGACTTCCTGCACCCGGCGACCACGCTGCCCGACTCGGCGACGTCCGAGGAGGTGCGCGACGTGCTGGCGAACCAGCCGACGGTCACCGGCGTGGTGCTCGTGGACGACGGGGGCCGGCCGCGGTGGACGGTGGACCGCAACCGGTTCCTCCTGGCGGTGACCGGGCCGTTCGGGCACGCGCTGCACGCCAAGCGGGAGGCGGCGCGGCTGGCGGACAAGCCGAAGCTGATCGGCGCGGATTCGAGCGCGTTGGAGCTGCTGGACGTGGTGGCGCACGCCAACCGCGAGCGCACCAACGACGACCTGGTGGTCGTGGACGACGACGACTGCTGCCTGGGCGTGGTGCGGGTCGCGGACGTGGTGCGCGGTATCGCCGAGATGAAGGTGGAGCAGGCGGCGGCGTTGAGCCCGTTGACGCGGTTGCCGGGCAGTGACTCGATCGCGCGCGAGGTGGACCGGCGCATCCTGGGCGGTGAGTTGTTCGCGGTGGGGTGGCTGGACGTGGACGCGTTCAAGCGGGTCAACGACTCGGCGGGGTTCGCGGCCGGTGACGACCTGATCCGGGCGATAGGGCGGGCGCTGACCGAGGGGGCGGCGGCGTACCCGGGCGTGCAGGTGGGGCACGTGGGCGGGGACGACTTCCTGGTGGTGGCGGGGTTGAACGAGATCGTGCCGTTCTCCGCGGGTGTGCTGGACGTGCCGTTCGAGGCGGAGGGGCGCGGGGTGACGTTGTCGTTGGCGACGTTGATCTGCGCGGCCGGGTCGGTGGGGTCCTACCGGGAGGTGTCGCGGTTGCTGGCGCCGTTGAAGGAGCACGCGAAGTCGCTGCGGGGCACGAGTTGGGTGCTGGGTCGGCCGGGCAGCGACCACGTCGACGTGCTGCGCGGTGGGCCGCACCTGGCGGTAAGTTAGGAAGTTCACCGCAAAGCCGCATGTGCGGCGCGGTTGGTTACTCATAGCATCAGGCCGACTACCCACCGCAGGGAGGTCCCTGGTGAGCGAGGTCATCGCCCTACCGCTTCCACGAGCCGTCTCCGACCTTCCGCTCTCGGTCGGCGTGGAGGAGGAGTTCCTGCTGGTGGACGCCGACACCGGGGTGTTGGTGCCGCTGGCGGGCCCGGTGCTGGGCGGCGCCGGCGCCGGGGTGTCCGGGCCGGATCTGCAGGCGGAGATGACGCTCTACCAGGTGGAGAGCGCCACGCGGGTGTGCCGGAGCATGGCCGAGGTGCGTGAGCAGTTGGTGGCGGCACGGCGTGCGCTGTCGGCGTTGGCGGGTGCGCAGGGCGCGCGGATCGTGGCGAGCGGGACGCCGGTGCTGGGCGGTGTCCGGCCGCCGCCGTTGACCGACGACGACCGCTACCGCGCCATCGCCGCGGAGTACGGGTCGTTGATCGACGGGCTGACCATCTGCGGGTGCCACGTGCACATCGGGATCCCGGACGAGGACACCGGTGTGCTGATCAGCAACCACCTGCGGCAGTGGCTGCCGGTGCTGTTGGCGATCAGCGCGAACTCGCCGTTCTCGGAGGAGCGGGACACGGGGTACGCGAGCTGGCGCTACCAGGCGTGGAGCCCGTGGCCGTCGGCGGGCGTGCCGCCGTGGTTCGAGTCGGCGGAGGACTACCACCGGGGCACGCGGGTGCTGCGGTCGGGCGGGGCGGCGTTGGACCAGGCGATGGTCTACTGGGACGTGCGGCTGTCGGCCCGTCACCCGACGGTGGAGCTGCGGGTGTGCGACGTCGCGATGACCGCGGACGAGGCCGTGGTGCTGGCGGCGTTGGTGCGGGCGATCGCGGGGACCGCGTTGGCCGGCGCGTCCGCGCAGCGGGTGTCGGACCTGGCGTTGCGGACGGCGTTGTGGCGGGCGGCGCGGGACGGGTTGGACGGCGCGGCGATCGAGCCGCGCACCGGTCGGCTGGTGCCCGCGGTGGACATGGTGCGGGCGCTGGTGGAGTGGACGCGCCCGGCGCTGCGTGCGGCGGGGGACGAGGACCTGGTGGTGGACGGCATCGACCGGGTGCTGCTGGACGGCACGGGTGCGGTGCGGCAGCGGCGGGCGTTCGGTCGGCGCGGGTCGCTCGGGGACGTGGTGGAGATGCTGGTCGCGGAGACGGCGTAACACGCTGGTCGGCATACTGGGAACTCCGTCCCGAGGAGGCCCGGCACGATGTCCGAGCACACCCTTCCCCGCCCGACGCCTGCGCTCATGCCCCACCGGAAAGGCGAGACCGGGGGCTTGTCGACGGCCGTCGTGAGGTGGTGGGACAGCACGAAGCGCTACGGACTGGTGGAGATCGAGGACACAGGGGAAACCGCGCTCGCGAACCGGACGGCGTTACCCGGCACCGGCTACCAGTGTCTGGTCGAGGGAGAACGGGTACTGGTCGCTATCAGCCAGGTCGACGGCAAGGGGCGAGTCACCACACTCGCCTACCCATCCGGGCGGATCGCGGGCTCGGTCGCCGAGTACGACCACCTCAAGGGGCACGGCCTGATCACCCCCGACGACTCCGGCGAGCAGGCGTTCGTGCACTTCTCGGATGTCCTGAGGCCACCGGGCATCCGGGCGGACCTGCTCGTGGGCGAGAGGGTCACCTACGAGCTCGACAAGTCCCCCCGACCGACCGCGCGGAACGTCAAGCGCCTCGATCCCCGCACCGGCCTGGACCGGTTCGCGTCGGTGTGGCCGGCGGCTTGGCAAGCACTGGCCGACTTGGTCGAGCACGACGTGTGGACCCTCAACCAGCCCGAGGACGAGGTGGACCAGGCACAGGGCGGTTTGCCCGTCCTCCGCAGCTACATCGACTACACCTTCGCCCGGCTCGAAGAGCAAGGCCGGCTCGTGGACGGGCAGCACCCAGACGGCGGCCGGCTGGGCTTCAACACCGGGCTGGTCACGCCCAAGCAAGAGGAGGTGTACGGAGTCCTGGCCAAGCAGCCGGACAGCAGCAGTGGCCACGCCTGGCGCTTTTGGGCCTGGATGAAGGAGTCGGACGGCCGCATCGCCGGCGTGTTCTCGCCACGTCCGCGACGTGCGACCTACTGGGAAGACCCATCGGTCCTGTACTACGACACGCGCCTTCCGCTCATTCTCGACTGGGACCACTTCGTCGAGGACAACCTGTTCCGCTACCCGGCGGACCTGCGGGACGAGTCCATGGCCCTGATGTTGACCAAGGCCGCGGTCGAACGCGCGGTGGAACGGGTGGAGCGCAACTACAAGGCCGCCGTCCCCCAGTTCCACCGAGGCCAGGTGCAACTGCTGCTGCCGCTGGCGCTGAGGGGCACGGCTGAAGCGCAACTCGCCCTTGTCGTCCGAAGGGTGGGCGACGAGTACCACGGTGAAACCGTGCTGCCTTTGGCCGCCGCCCTCAAGAACGCACGCCTGCTCGCGCGACCGGACCGGGACTGGCTCAACCCCTAGCCGTCCGGAGCTCCCGAAGTGCTGGGAGCGCTCGGTCGGCGCATGCTGGTCGTACGCGAACAAGGAGGTTCGGCATGACCACCGCACGGGAGATCATGAACGCCGGTGTCCAGTGCATCAAGGAGGACCAGAGCCTGCGTGACGCGGCGCGGATGATGCGCGAACTGGGCGTCGGCTCGTTGCCGATCTGCGGCCAGGACGACAAGCTGCACGGGATCATCACCGATCGTGACATCGTGCTGCGCTGCGTGGCCGAAGGCCGGGATCCCGCGTCGATGACGGCCGGGGAGATGTCCGGGCACCTGCACTGGGTGAACGCGGACGACGACCTGTCGCACGTGCTGCGGACGATGGAGGACAACCAGATCCGCCGGGTCCCGGTGATCGAGGACCACCGGCTGGTGGGGATGGTGTCGGAGGCGGATCTCGCCCGGCACCTGAGCGAGTCGCAGATCGCGGAGTTCGTGGAACGCGTCTACGCCGCCCGCTGACCACCGCTCGTCCACATCGTCCACCGGCGACCGCCCACGGTTGTCCACAGGCGGCCGCGGACGGCCCGCAACCGTCGGCCTTCGCCGGTAACCTCAAAGCAGGGGTCCCCTTGGCGGGGACCCCTGCTTTGGCGTCGGGATCGGTCAGACGGTGAAGCCGAGGGCGCGCAGCTGTTCGCGGCCGTCGTCGGTGATCTTCTCCGGCCCCCACGGGGGCATCCAGACCCAGTTGATGCGGAAGTCGTCGACGAGCCCGCCGCCGCCACCACCGACCAGCGCCGACCGCGTCTGGTCCTCGATGACGTCGGTCAGCGGGCACGCCGCGGACGTCAGGGTCATGTCGATGAGCGCGACGTTCTCCTCGTCCACGCGGATGTCGTAGACCAGGCCGAGGTCCACGACGTTGATGCCCAGCTCGGGGTCGACCACGTCGCGCATGGCCTCCTCGACGTCGTCCACGGCCGCGACCTCGGCCTTCGGGGCGGGCGGCTCGGGCATGCCCTCGATGCCGCGCACCACGTCCTCTTCGGCGGTCATGCCTTTGCTCCCTCGCTGCGTGCCACCGCGTCCTTGAACGCCATCCAGCCCAGCAGCGCGCACTTCACGCGCGCCGGGTACTTCGCCACACCCGCGAACGCGATGCCGTCCTCCAGGACGTCCTCATCGGGCTCCACCTGGCCGCGGCCCTGCATGAGCTCCACGAACGCGTCCAGCTTCTCGAACGCCTCACCCAACGGCCTGCCCACCACCAGATCGGTCAACACCGAGGTGGAGGCCTGGCTGATCGAACAGCCCTGACCGTCGTACGACACGTCGCGCACGATCTCGCCGTCGAGGCTGACCCGCAACGTCACCTCGTCGCCGCAGGTCGGGTTGATCTGGTGCGACTCGGCGTCGAACGGGTCGCGCAGGCCGCGACCGTGCGGGTTCTTGTAGTGGTCCAGGATGATCTCCTGGTACATCTGCTGCAGCTGCATCACGCCCACCCGAAAGTCATCGAACGCCGAAGAACTTCTGCGCCTCGCGGACGGCGTCCACCAGGGCGGTCACCTCGTCCACCGTGTTGTACAGGTAGAAGCTGGCCCGCACGGTCGCGGCGGCGTCCATCCGCCGGTGCAGGGGCCACGCGCAGTGGTGGCCGACGCGCACCGCGACGCCCAGGCTGTCGAGCACCTGGCCCGCGTCGTGCGCGTGGATGCCGTCGACGACGAACGACACCGCGCCGCCGCGGTCGACCGTGTCGAGCGGTCCGACGACCCGCACGCCGGGGATCTCGGCGAGACCGCGCAGCGCCGCCTCGGTGAGCAGGTGCTCGTGCGCGGCGACGCGGTCCATGCCGATGGCGTTGAGGTAGTCCACCGCCGCGCCCAGCGCCACCGCCTGCGACGTCATGGGCACGCCCGCCTCGAACCGCGCGGGCGGCGGGGCGAAGGTCGACTTCGCCATGTGGACCATCTCGATCATCGAACCGCCGGTGAGGAACGGCGGCAGGGCCTCCAGCAGCTCACGGCGGCCGTAGAGGACGCCGATGCCGGACGGGCCGAGCATCTTGTGGCCGCTGAACACGGCGAAGTCCACGCCCAGCGCGGCGAAGTCGACCGGGCCGTGCGGCACGGACTGGCAGGCGTCCAGCACGGTGAGCGCACCCACCGCGCGAGCCGCGTCCGCGAGCACGCGCACCGGGTTCACGGTGCCGAGCACGTTGGACTGGTGGGTGAACGCGACGACTTTCGTGCGGGCGTTGACCAGCTCGTCCAGGTTCGACAGGTCGAGGCGGCCCTCGTCGGTGACGCCGAACCAGCGCAGCGTGGCGCCCGTGCGGGCGGCCAGCTGCTGCCACGGCACGAGGTTCGCGTGGTGCTCCATCTCGGTCACCACGATCTCGTCGCCGGGACCGACGCGGAACCGCTCGGCCTCGGGACCGGCGGTGGCCGCGTTGCCCATCGCGTAGGCGACGAGGTTCACGCCCTCGGTCGCGTTCTTGGTGAACACGATCTCGCCGGGGTCGACGCCCACGAAGTCGGCGATCTTCTGCCGGGCGCCCTCGTAGGCGTCGGTGGCCTCTTCCGCCAGTTGGTGCGCGCCCCGGTGCACCGCGGCGTTGGCGGTCTCCACGAAGGCGCGCTCGGCGTCGAGGACCTGTCGCGGGCGTTGCGAGGTGGCGCCGGAGTCCAGGTAGACCAGCCGCTTGCCCTCCCGCACGGTGCGGCCCAGGATCGGGAAGTCCGCCCGGACGCCTACGACGTCCAGTGCAGCTGCGGTGGTGGTCACTGCTCCGACGCCTCCTCTCGATACGTGTTCACGGACAGGTAGCCCACCAGGTGCAACGTCAGGCGATGCCCGCGGCTTCCTGCTTGCCGATGTACTTCACGTAACCCTCGGCTTCGAGCTTGTCGGCCAGCTCCGGACCGCCGGACTCGGCGATGCGGCCCCCGGCGAAGACGTGCACGAAGTCGGGCGAGATGTACTTGAGGATCCGGGTGTAGTGCGTGATCAGCATCACGCCGACCTCACCGGACTGCTTGTACCGGTTCACGCCCTCGGACACCACGCGCAGCGCGTCGACGTCGAGGCCCGAGTCGGTCTCGTCGAGGATCGCGATCTTCGGCTGGAGCAGCCCGAGCTGGAGGATCTCGTGGCGCTTCTTCTCGCCGCCGGAGAAGCCCTCGTTGACCGAGCGCTCGGCGAAGGCCGGGTCGATGTCCAGGTCGGACATCGCCTGCTTGACCTCCTTGACCCAGAGGCGCAGCTTCGGGGCCTCGCCGCGCACGGCGGTGGCGGCGGTGCGCAGGAAGTTCGACATCGAGACGCCGGGCACCTCGACCGGGTACTGCATGGCGAGGAACAGACCCGCGCGGGCGCGCTCGTCGACGGTCATCTCCAGCACGTCCTCACCGTCCAGCAGCACGCTGCCGGAGGTGATCTGGTACTTGGGGTGCCCGGCGATGGCGTAGGACAGGGTGGACTTGCCCGAGCCGTTGGGGCCCATGATCGCGTGGGTCTCGCCTGCGTTGATGGTCAGGTCGACGCCCTTGAGGATCTCCTTGGAGCCCTCGTCGGTGTTGACCGAGACGTGCAGGTCCTTGATCTCGAGAGTGGCCATCAGTGCTTCGTTCTCCTGGTGTTGCGAGCGAAAGTCAGTTCGTAGCCATGGTCAGTTCACCGCCATGGTCAGTTCACGGCTGTGGTGACGTCGACGTAGACGTCACCGGCGCGGAGTTCGACGGCGAACACGTCGACCGGGTCGGTGGCGGGCGGCGAGGACGGGCGGCCGGTGCGCAGGTCGAAGCACGACCCGTGCAGCCAGCACTCCACGCCCTTGCGCGTCACCTCGCCCTCGCTGAGCGCGACCTCGGCGTGCGAGCACAGGTCGCGCAGCGCGTGCACGGCGTCGCCGTCGCGGACGAGCAGGACCGGGGTGCACTCGTCGCCGACCTCGAACGCGGCGGGCTTGCCGTCGTCCAGGTCGGTCAGCGAGCACACCCTGTTCATGCGGTGCCTCCGCTGGGGAACGCGCGTCGGCACGTCACACGCCCACCGCCTCGAGCTCCGCCTCGATCGCGGCTTCCAGGCGCTCGCGCACCTCGGGAACGACGATCTTGAGCAGGATCTCGTGGAAGAACCCGCGCACGACCAGCCGGCGCGCCTGGTCCTCCGGGATGCCGCGGGCCTGGAGGTAGAACAGCTGCTCGTCGTCGAACCGGCCGGTGGCGCTGGCGTGGCCCGCGCCCTCGATCTCGCCGGTCTCGATCTCCAGGTTGGGCACGGAGTCGGCGCGCGCGCCGTCGGTGAGCACCAGGTTGCGGTTGAGCTCGAAGGTCTCGGTGCCTTCGGCGGCGGCCCGGATCAGCACGTCGCCGATCCACACCGTGTGCGCGTCCTCGCCCTGCAGCGCGCCCTTGTAGACCACGTTGCTGCGGCAGTTGGACGCCGAGTGGTCGATGAAGGTGCGGTGCTCCAGGTGCTGGCCCGCGTCGGCGAAGTACAGGCCGAGCAGCTCGGCGTCGCCGCCGCGCCCGGTGTAGGTGACCACCGGGGTGAGGCGGACGACGTCGCCGCCGAGGGTGATGACGGTGTGCTTGAACGTGGCGTCGCGGCCCAGCCGGGCGTGGTGCGAGGACACGTGCACCGCGTCGTCGGCCCAGTCCTGGATGGCGACCACGGTGAGGTGCGCGCCGTCGCCGACGACGAACTCGATGTTGTCGGCGTACGCGCCGGAGCCGCGGTGGTCGATGACGACGACGGCCTCGGCGAACTGCTCGGCGTGCACGTGCAGGTGACCGTAGGCGACCTGGCCCTCGCCCGGGCCGGTCACCGTGATGGTGGTCGGCTCGGACTTCGCGTCACCGGGGAGGGTGACGACGGTGGCCTCGGTGAACGACGACCAGGCCTGGGCGGCGACGCGGTCACCGGGGGTGCCCGCGACGCCCAACCGCTGGTCGCCGCGCGCCGCGGTCTCGACCGTGACGCCCCCGGCGGCGGCGACCTCGACGGTCGCCGTGCCGGTCGCCTCGGCGCCGTTGTGCAGGTTCGCCAGGCGCTTCATGGGGGTGAAGCGCCAGATCTCCTCGCGGCCGCCGGGCACCTCGAACGCGTTCACGTCGAAGGACGTGAAGTGGTCGGCGCGCGAGGAGATCGGGGCGGAGCCCGTCTTCCCGGCGCCACCGTGCGAGTGGGCCGTCAGGCCGTGCTGCTGCTGTTCGGTGGTGACGGCCATGTCAGCCGACGGCCCCTTCCATCTGAAGCTCGATCAGGCGGTTCAACTCCAGCGCGTACTCCATGGGCAGCTCGCGCGCGATGGGCTCGACGAACCCGCGCACGATCATGGCCATGGCCTCGTCCTCGTTGAGGCCGCGCGACATCAGGTAGAACAGCTGGTCCTCGGAGACCTTCGAGACCGTGGCCTCGTGGCCCATCGACACGTCGTCCTCGCGGACGTCGACGTAGGGGTAGGTGTCCGAGCGGCTGATGTTGTCCACCAGCAGCGCGTCGCACTTGACCGTGGACTTCGAGTGGTGCGCCCGCTTGTTGACCTGCACGAGGCCGCGGTAGGAGGTGCGGCCACCGCCGCGCGCCACCGACTTCGACACGATCGTGGACGACGTGTACGGCGCCATGTGGACCATCTTCGCGCCCGCGTCCTGGTGCTGGCCCTCGCCCGCGAACGCGATCGAGAGGACCTCGCCCTTGGCGTGCTCGCCCATCAGGAACACGGCCGGGTACTTCATGGTGACCTTGGAGCCGATGTTGCCGTCGATCCACTCCATGGTCGCGCCCTCTTCGGCCTTGGCGCGCTTGGTGACCAGGTTGTAGACGTTGTTCGACCAGTTCTGGATGGTCGTGTAGCGGCAGCGACCACCCTTCTTGACGATGATCTCCACGACGGCGGAGTGCAGCGAGTCCGACGAGTAGATCGGCGCGGTGCAGCCCTCGACGTAGTGCACGTACGCGCCCTCGTCGACGATGATCAGCGTGCGCTCGAACTGGCCCATGTTCTCGGTGTTGATCCGGAAGTAGGCCTGGAGCGGGATGTCGACGTGGACACCCTTGGGCACGTAGATGAAGGAGCCGCCCGACCACACCGAGGAGTTCAGCGCGGAGAACTTGTTGTCACCCGATGGGATGACGGAGCCGAAGTACTCCTTGAACAGCTCCGGGTGCTCGCGCAGGGCCGTGTCGGTGTCCAGGAAGATGACACCCTGCTCTTCGAGGTCCTCGCGGATCTTGTGGTAGACGACCTCGGACTCGTACTGGGCCGCGACACCGGAGACCAGGCGCTGCTTCTCCGCCTCCGGGATGCCCAGCCGGTCGTAGGTGTTCTTGATCTCGTCGGGCAGGTCGTCCCAGGTCGCCGCCTGCTTCTCGGTCGACCGGACGAAGTACTTGATGTTGTCGAAGTCGATGCCCGACAGGTCGGAGCCCCAGGTCGGCATGGGCTTGCGGTCGAACAACCGCAGTGCCTTGAGCCGGAACTCCAGCATCCACTCGGGCTCGTTCTTCTTCGCCGAGATGTCCCGAACGACGTCCTCGTTCAGGCCCCGGCGAGCGCTCGCGCCTGCCACGTCCGAGTCGGACCAGCCGAACTCGTAGTTGCCGATGCTCGCCAGGGTTTCTTCCTGGGTGAGCGGGGCTGTGGTGGTGCGCTGCTCGGCAGCGGCAGTCATGCGGGCTCCCCTCCATCTGAAGTCTGATCGTCGGCGTCGCCGACCGTGATCCGGGGTGTGTTCGGGATGTGCGTCGTGCACACGGCGTCGCCGCGGGCGATCGTGGCCAGGCGCTGGACGTGCGTGCCGAGCAGGTCGGCGAACGCCGCCGTCTCGGTCTCGCACAGCTGCGGGAACTCCGCCGCGACGTGCGCCACGGGACACAGGTGCTGGCAGAGCTGCTCGCCCGCACCCACGTGACGCGCCGAGGCAGCGTAGCCCTCCCTGGTCAGCGCGACCGCGAGGGCCTTGGCCCGCTCGGCGCCGTCGGGCTGGGCCACGATGGCCGTGCGGTGCCGGTCGACGAATGCGGACACCCGTCGTTCGGCGAAGGTTCGTACCGCCTCCTCCCCGCCCTGTTCGGCGAGGAACCGCAACGCGGCCACGGCGAGGTCGTCGTAGGCGTGCCCGAAGCGGGCCCGCCCCTGCTCGGTCAGCAGGAAGAGCTTGGCCGGGCGACCCCGGCCGCGCTGCCCCCGACGGGGGGCCTCCCTGCTGGTCGCCTCGCCGTCGGCCACCAGCGCGTCGATGTGCCGGCGCACCGCCGTGGGACTCAGGCCCAGCTGTTCCGCGACCGAGGCCGCGGTGACCGGGCCCTGCTCCAGCAGGAGCCGTGCGACGGCGTGCCGGGTACGCCCGTCGTGCCCGGACGGCACGGCGGTCGAATCGGTCCCGGCGTTTTTCACAACACCAGTGTTGCGTATTTCGCGGGTGGTCGCAAAGATCGACGGGTGTCGGGTGACCCGAGTCACCCGCGCGAGCCGGTCGCTACCCTTCGGACGTGACGGCGGGCGGATTGGTGATGACTAACCGGAGCGACATCGGCGAGGCAGCACCCCTCGACGCCGTCGAGACGCGGCAGCTCGACGTCATCCGCCGCTGGGGCACCGTGGGGGCGTTGCTGCTGGCCGTGGGCTCGCTCGGGTCGGGCGCCGCGCCGGTGTTCAGCCCCCTGCCGGGCACGCCGCTGCTGGGGCTGTTCGTCCGGATGCCCAGCGCGTCCATGGCCGTGGTGTGGACCGGCATGTTCCTGATCGTGTCGGCGTGGCTGTGGCTGGGCAGGTTCGCCCGACCGGGTCGTCCCCGGCTGATGTCGCGCAGCCAGCTGGACCGCACCCTGCTGATGTGGATCACGCCGCTGGTGTTCGTGCTGCCCATGTTCAGCCGGGACGTCTACAGCTACCTGGCGCAGTCGCAGATCGCGGCCAACGGGCAGGACCCGTACGAGCTGGGTCCGGCGACGGCGCTGGGCGTCGAGCACGACCTGACGAAGAACGTGCCGAACATCTGGCGGGAGACACCCGCGCCGTACGGGCCGCTGTTCCTGGCCGCCGGTCGGGTCATCTCGATGGTGACCGGGGACAGCGTGCTGCCCGGCATCTTCCTGCACCGGCTGCTGGGGCTGCTGGGGCTGGCGATGATCGTGTGGGCGCTGCCCAGGCTCGCGCGGCGCTTCGGCGTGCCGCCCGTGGGTGCGCTGTGGCTGGGCGCGGCGAACCCGCTGGTGCTGTTCCACCTGGTCGTGGGCGTGCACAACGAGGGCTTGGCGATCGGCCTCATGCTGGTCGGCCTTGAGCTGGCGTTGCGCAGGTTGTCCCTGGTCACAGGCGCGCCGATGACGCGTGACGAGCTGTTGTGGATCGTCCTCGGCGCGACGATGATCACCATGGGCGCGGCGGTGAAGATCCCGGCCGCGCTGGCCCTCGGGTTCCTCGGCGTGATGATCGCGCGGCGGTGCGGTGGACGGTTCTCCGACCTGGTGAAATCGGCGCTGTTGTTGCTGGTCGTCTCCGGTGTGGTGATGGTGGGGACGTGCGTGGGCACCGGCCTCGGGTTCGGCTGGGTGGAGACGCTGAACGTCGCCAGCACGGTGAAGAGCTGGATGTCGCCGCCGACCGCGATGGGGTTCATGGGCGGCGGGCTGGGGCTGCTGCTCGGGCTGGGCAACCACACCGAGTCGATGATCGTGCTGATGCGGATCGTGACGCAGGCGGTGTCGATCGTGATCGTGGCGACGCTGCTGTGGAAGGCGTTCCGGGGTCGGATCAAGGCCGTGAACGGTCTGGGCGCGGGTCTGGGCGCGGTCCTCGTCCTGGGGCCGGTGCTCCAGCCGTGGTACGTGCTGTGGGCGGCGTTGCCGCTGGCCACGGCCGTGCTGGCGCGCCGGTTCCGGGTGTTCGCCACCACCGCCAGCGCCGTGATCGCGGTGATCCTGCCGCCGACGGGCTCGGCGTTCGACGGGCGTGCCTACATCGTGCCGCAGGCCGTGACGGGCGCCGTGATCGCGTTCGCCGTGTGCCTGATCTTCGCCCGCAAACAGGTGATCCCGCTGATCAAACGCGACCCCCTCCCGGGCTCCGCCTAACCCCCACCCCCACGCGAGTCGAACCTCCACGTCCCGCGAGTCGAACCTCCAGGCCACGCGAGTCGAACCTCCACGTCGCGCGAGTCGAACCTCCACGTCGCGCGAGTCGAACGCTCAGGACCCCCGAATTCAACGCTCGCGTCGGCGGCTGTGAGCGCGAATGGCGAACTCGGGGGTCCTGGACGTTCGACACGCCGGACGTGAGCGTTCGACACGCGGGACCTGGGCGTTCGACTCGCGCGGGTGGTGTAACGGGTGGGGAGGGTGGGCGAGGTAACGGGTGCGGGAGGATCGGGCGCAGTCCGGGGAGGGAGTGCCTGATGGTCGACGTGCCGAGGGAGCAGATCCGGTTCGCCGTCGTGCTCAACGGGGGTGTGAGCCTCGCCGTGTGGATGGGCGGGGTGGTGCTCGAACTCGACCGGCTGACCAGGGGTGACGGCCCGTACGCGGCCCTGCTGGACATGGTCGGCAGCACGGCGCGCGCCGACGTCATCACGGGCACGTCGGCAGGCGGCATCAACGGCGCCGCCCTGGCGTTGTCGCAGGTCAACGCCAACGCCCGGCTGGAACGGCTGCGTGACCTGTGGGCCGAGCAGGGTCGGATGGAACAGCTGCTGCGCACCCCGTTCCGCGGCCAGCCGGTGTCGCTGCTCAGGGGCGACGAGTTCTTCCTGCCCCGGCTCCAGGAGGCGTTGGGGCGCCTGACCACCGACTTCAGCCCGCAGGAGGACCGGCCGGTCGACCTGCGGATCACCACCACGCTGCTCGCGGGCGTGCCCACGGTCACCCACGACGACCTCGGCCAGACCATGGTGCAGGCGACCCACCAGGGCAGCTTCTCGTTCCGCCGCGACCCCGGCGGCCGCGACGACTTCACCGCCGACAAGCTGCCGACGCTGGTCAGCCGGATGGCGTTGGCCGCGCGCTCGTCCGCGTCCTTCCCGTTCGCGTTCGAACCCTCGTTCATCCCGGTGGCGCCCGGCGCACCCGACGGCGAGAAGCCCAACATGGCCGAGGTCGCGTCCTGGGCCAACGACACCGACAACCGGTCCCGCTACGCGGTCGACGGCGGTGTCCTGGTCAACACGCCCACCAAGGAGGCGTTGGAGGCCATCGACCGGATGCCCGCCGAAGGCCCGGTGCGGCGGGTGATGCTGCTGGTGTTCCCGCACGCCGCCGAGGCGGTGGTGGAACCGGTGGCCCCGGTGGACGGGGCGCTGCCCAGCACCATCGCCACCGGCGGCAAGCTGCTCGGCGCGTTGACCAGCCAGAGCGGGCGCACCTACGTGGACCGCATCGAGGAGCACAACCGCAACGCCGCCTCCCGCCGCGGCGGCCGCAACGCCCTGCTGGACCGGCTGGCGTCGGGCGGCTCGGTGACGGAGAAGCTGTACGCGCTGGCCGCCACGCTGCACGACCACTACGAGGACGTGCGCATCCGGCACGCCGCCCGCGACGTCACCACCCGCCAGTTCGAGGTGCCGGGCGCGAACGCCGCCGGCTGGACGTTCGAACGGGTCCGCGCCGCGGCGGAGGCGGCACAGCGCGAGTACCGCGCGCAGCACGGCAAGCTCCCCTACGTCCCGACGCGACCCCAACCGGCCGCGCCACCCGACCACGGCTGGCCCTGGGGCGTCACGATGGCCGAACGGCTCGCGTCCGCCGCGATGGACGTGCTCAAACGCCTGGTGTGGGTGATGCCGGACGCCGGGCGGCTGGCGATGGCCCGCACGAACCTGTTCGACGTGCGGGCGAAGCTGCGCGCCGCCCGGGTCGAGCTGGACGAGCAGTGGACCACCAGCGAGCAGGAGGACCTCGACCAGGAGTACTGGGAGCGGCGGGTCCGCCGGTTCGCCGCGAGGATGCTGGACGAGCCCGACGGCGTCGGCCAGCGGGTGCGCGAGCAGGTGGACCGGATCGCGGGCGTCCTCGGCGACGCGCACGACATCCTCGACCAGCTGGACGACGAGCAGCTGCGGGTCGGCGAGCTGCGGTCGTGGCACCGGTTGCTGACCGAGTCGCGGACCGCGGCGGAGGCCGAGGCGGGCCTGGTGGCGGGCGAGCTGTGGCTGGCGCGGGCGCTGGCGCTGGAGGTCGCGACGACGTGCCTGGCCGACGACACCCGCGGCGGCCTCGACCAGGCCGTGGAGCTGGTGCAGATCAGCCTGCAGACGCGCAACGCGTTCGCCGAGTACAGCCTCACCGCCGAGGACAAGGCCGGAGGCGCGTCGCTGCACCGGTTCTCCGGGTTCCTCAAGCGGTCCTGGCGGGTCAACGACTGGATCTGGGGTCGGCTCGACGGCGCGACCATGCTGTGCAAGGTGCTGTTCGACCCGAAGCGGCTGCTGCGGGTCGACCGGCTGGCCGGCGGGGACGGCGATCCCGTCGAACGGGCCGCGGCGAAGGTCGACGAGCTGGTGGAGGCGCTGTTCGGCGACGGCCTGCCGGACGAGCTGGCGCCGTACGTCGAGCGGGCGAAGGCGGCACTGGGGAAGATCTACGCGAACCCGGAGGGCGACCACCCGCCGACGTGCACGGCGTTGGCGGAGCTGGCCGCGTGGGGCCTGCACACCCGGATCATCTGCGAAGAGCTGCCCGCGTTGCGCGCGGCGATCCTGGCCGACCGGCACGAGGGCGCGGACCGGCGCTCGCGCGGCGAGCTGTTCCTGGAGGAGCAGGCCGCGCTGCTGTCCCGGCTGCCGGTGCGCACGGACGCGGAGCGGGTCGAGGTGGGCGTGCGGGGGCTGGCCGCGTTCGACCGGGCGGGCATCGGGCGTGAGCCGCTGGTGCAGGAGGCGAGCAGCGACCAGGTGATCCGGACGGCGGCGACGGCCGCGGCGGTCGCGATCACCGTGGCCGACAGCGACAACTCCGGGTTGGGCACGGCGAAACCGCTGACCAGGACGTTGCGCGGGGCGGCGCTGCTGCCGTACTGGACGATCACCGGCTTGACCAGGGGCGGTCGGCTGGCGCAGTTCCTGGGGCTGCTGGGGTTCGCGCTGGGCGGCGCGCTGCTGGTGCTGTCGTTGTTCGACCTGCTGCCGCCGTGGGCGGTGGGTCCGGCGGCGGCGTTCGGCGGCGGCACGTTGCTGGCCGCGTTCGGCTACGCCGCACTGCGGTCCGGCACCCTGCTGCACGGGCTGGTGCTGCTGTCGCCGGTGATCCCGCTGGTCACGGTGGCGATCGACCGGACGCGGGACGCGATGGCGTCGGGTGAGACCGGCGACCAGGCCGTGACGGGCATGGTGGCCGTCGGTGGCGTGCTGCTGGTCGTGGTGGGGTTGCTGATCATCGGCAGCCTGCCCGCGCCGGTGGGCACGCCGCTCGCGGTGCTGGGCAAGATCCGGCTCAAGCCGCGGCTGCTGGTGCGGGTGCTCGTGGCGGCCGGGATCGTGGTCGGCGTGTGGGCCGTGGTGCGTTACCGGCTCTACGACCTGGACCCGGCGCTGGTGGTCGTCGGCATGGTCGTGGCGATCGTGTTCGGCGCGGTCACGTCGTACGTGCTGGGCAGTTCGCTGCGCCGGTGGCGGCAGGTGGACGGGGTGTGGGACACCGAGCCCGCCGAGCCGCCCGCGTCCGCGACCGCCGGGTGGGCCGCGGTGTACGGGTCGGTGCTGCTGGTCATCGGTGCGGCGGTGCAGGTGTTCGCGCTGCGGTTCACCGGGTGGGAGGCGGTGCTGGGCACGGCGTTGGCGTTCGGGTTGGTGCTGCTGCTGGTGACGACGTGGTGGGTGCCGTTGCGGGCGAGGCGGACCATCGCCACGTCGCTGGTGGAGCAGATGTCCATCGTGGACTTCGAGTTCGACGACGTGGCCGACGCGCTGCTCAAGCGGCTGGAGGGCCACGGGATGCTGTTCAAGTTCCTCACCGAGCTGGACGACGACGGCAAGCCGCGGTTGAACGCCAGCGGCCACCGCGTCGCCGCCCGTGCGGCCCACCGCTCCGTCACGGGCTCCGACATCGACTGAGCCGCCAGACGAGGGGTTCGCGCAGGTCGGCGGGCTGCAGGCGCAGCGAGTCGAACGCTCAGGTCCCGCGAGTCGAACGCTCAGGACCGGTGAGTTCACCGTTCAGGACAGGTTCGGCGGCGGGGGCCTGTGTCCTGAGTGTTGAACTCGGAGGACCTGAGCGTTCGACTCGCGGGACCTGGAGGTTCGACTCGCGCGCGGGGGGTCAGGCGGCCAAGGCCGGGGTCTTGTGGATGGTGGGGAGGCCCAGGGCGCGGGCGTAGAGGGACTCGAAGGTCTCCAGGGTGGTGTCGATGGCGTGCGCGGCGATCATCTCGCTGCTGGCGGCGCCCATGCGGGCGGTGATGGTGGGGTCCGACGTGACGGCGTGCAGCCGGTCGGCCAGGCCGCGCACGTCGCCCGGCGTGAACAGCCAGCCGTTGCGGCCCGGCTTGCACAGGTGCGGCAGCGCCATCGCGTCGGCGACCACGACCGGCTTGCCCGCGGCCATCGCTTCCATGGTGGCGAGGCTCTGGAGCTCGGCGATGCCGGGCATGCAGAACACGTCGGCGCTCGCGTAGGCGTCCAGCAGCTCGGACTCGCTGACGAAGCCGCGGAACCTCACCCGATCGGTGATGCCCAGGTCACGCGCCAGCAGCTCCCACTCCGCGCGGCACGACCCGTCGCCCACGATCTCGGCGTGCAGGCGCGGCACGAGGGCGAGGGCGCGCAGCAGCTCGTCGACCCGCTTCTCCTCGTCCAGCCGCCCCACGAACAGCACGGTCGGCGCGTCGGTGTGCCGCACGGGCCTGCGCGACCGGTACCGGTCGATGTCGATGCCGCACGACACCGGCACGGCACGGGCCGGGAACCCGTTGTCGTGCAGCAGCTGCACGGCCCGCGGCGTCGGCGCGGTCACCACGTCGGCCTGCCCGAACACCCGCCCCAGGTCACGCCACGCCCACCGCGACGCCATGCCCTGCAACCACGCCGGCACGTGGGCGTGCCCGAACAGGTTCTCCGGCATGAAGTGGTTCGTCGCCACCGTCGGGATGCCCGACGCCGACGCCTGCCGCAGCACGTACCGCCCGACCACGAAGTGCGCCTGCACGTGCACCAGATCCGGCCGCAGCCCCTCCAGCAGCACGCCGACGTCCTTGCGCACCGCCCACGGCAGCCCGACGCGGAACGTGCGGTGGAACGGCGTGCGGTGCGAGCGCAGCCGGTGCACGGTGATCCCGTCGACGCGTTCGGTGCGGGCCGCACCGTCCGGCGACACGGCGATCACGTGCACGTCGTGGCCACGGCCCGCGAGGCCGGTGGCGAGGCGGTGGGCGAACCGGGCCGCGCCGTTGACGTCCGGGGGGAACGTCTCCGCGGCGATCACGATCCGCATGGCGCGTCCGTTGGTCACTGTCGTCTCCGATCTGGTGGGTACTGCGGGAAGATTTCGAGTGCGGGCCAGCGCGACGACGCCGCCGACGGCGACCGCGGCGCAGGCCAGCTGCGCCGCGCCGACGAGGAGACCGGTCCGGTTCGCCTCGCCGAGCAGCCCCGCGCCGATGCCGACGGCGACGAGCGGGTCCACCACGGTGAGGCAGGCGACCGCCACGTGCGGCGGTCCGCTGGCGTAGGCGTGCTGGATGAACCAGCCGCCGACGACGAGGGCGGCGACGATGCCCGCCGCCGAGAACGCGGTGGTCCACGCCAGGCCGCCCTGCTGGACGTCCTGGGACACCGACCGCATGAGCACGGAGACGAAGCCGTAGGCGACCCCGCCCGCCGCGCCGAAACCGAGGGCGCGCACCGCCAGGCGGCTCGACAGCACGCCGACCAGGCCCGGGACCGCGATCAGGCCGAGGGCCAGCAGCGCGGCCTTCACCTCGGCCTCCGGCGCCACCGCGGTCGACGTGGCGCTGCCCGCGGCCAGGAGCACGAACGCCCCCACGCCGAACGTGGTCCAGGCGACCGCGGGCAGCTCACGCCGGCGACCGTCGAGGACCGCGGTGATGCCGATGGCCACCACACCGACCGGCTGCACCACGCTCAACGGCGCCATCCCCAACGCCGCCGCGTGCACACCGGCGCCGAGGACGAGCAACACCAGGCCTAGCAGCCACCGCGGCCTGCGCAGCAACTCCAGGACCCTCAACGCGCCCTCGCTCGCCCGCACGGCGTCGTGCTGCATGCGTGCGGCGAAGGCGAAGAACACGGCCCCCAGGACCGCGAGCAGCACGGCGAGCCAGGTCATGACCTCACCCCGCGGCGCACCACGGTGGAGGCGAGGGTGAACAGCAGGCAGTACAACAACGCGAACAAAACGCGTTCGAAAAGTCCGAGCACGACCGTGCCACTGCCCGGGCTCAGCACCGCGACGTGACTCACCATGAATGCCACCGAGGTGATACCCGCGGCGACCGAAAAACGTCGCAGGCTCGTACTGGAGATGAACGTGCGGGAAATCAGCCAGCCCGCCAGCGGCAGGCTCGCGAACATCACCGCGCCCGCGTACCGGTGCACCGCGCCGGAGAACGACGTCGGCGTGCCGGTCGGGTCGGTGGGGAACACGGTGGCCACGGTCAGCCCGGTCGCCCACAGCCCCATCAGCACCGCGACCGGGCCCCGCCTGGGCAGACCCGACCGGACCAGGGCGACGAGCAGGCCGACCGACGCCGCGGCCAGGGACAGCGCGGTGACGGCGAGCAGCCCGCCGCCGTTGTCCACGAAGATGTAGTCGCTGATCGTGTGGGTGATCGGGCTAAGCTCGCCGATCGACGCCACGTGCAGGTAAACAATCGGGAACAGCGACAACACCAGGCCCGCAACAACCAACGGCACAAGCCCCGCGACAGCCGCCGGCCACACCGCCGTCGTTCTTTTCCCCCGGATCTCCACCACGAGGAAAATCGTGGTCCGAAATGGAGTCGCAGGATATCCGGAACACCCCCGAGGCAACCCTGAAGCCACCCGGAGAACCCTGGGGGGGTTGACCCCACCACCGGGGTGGGGCGGGCCACGCCCTAGGCTTCCGCGTCGTGAGCCCGCATCCCCAGCACCCTGCCGTGGAAGTGTCGGGGCTGGTCAAGCGCTACGGCTCCACCGTCGCGGTGAACGGGCTCGACCTCACCCTGGAAACCGGCACGGTCCTCGCGCTGCTCGGTCCCAACGGCGCCGGGAAGACGACGACCGTCGAGGTGTGCGAGGGGTTCCGGGCCGCCGACGGCGGTGAGGTGCGCGTCCTCGGGCTCGATCCCCACCGCGACGGCGACCGGCTGCGGCCGCGCGTCGGCGTGATGCCGCAGGGCGGTGGCGGGTACCCCGGCGTGCGGGCCGACGAGATGCTGCGCCTCGTGGCCGCCTGCGCCGCCAACCCCCTCGACCCCGCGTGGCTGCTCGACGTCCTCGGGCTGTCGTCCTCGGTGCGCACCCCGTACAAGCGGCTCTCCGGCGGGCAGCAGCAGCGCCTGTCGCTGGCGTGCGCCCTCGTCGGACGCCCGGAGCTGGTGTTCCTCGACGAACCGACCGCCGGCATGGACCCGCAGGCCCGCCGCCTGGTGTGGGAGCTGGTGTCGGCACTGCGCGCGGACGGCGTCAGCGTGCTCCTCACCACCCACCTCATGGACGAGGCGGAAGCCCTCGCCGACCACGTCGTCATCGTCGACGCCGGCCGCGTCGTGGCGCAGGGCAGCCCCGCCGAGCTCACCGAGCACCACGCCGACGACCGGCAACTCCGCTTCCGCGCCCGACCCGGCCTGGAGCTGACGCTGTTGCGCGACGCCCTCCCGGAAGGCCTGGAGGTGCGCGAAGCGAGCCGGGGCACCTACCTCGTGCACGGCAACATCGACCCCCAGGTCCTCTCCACGGTCACCTCGTGGTGCGCGCAGCAGGGCGTGCTCGCCGAGGAGCTGACCGTGGCCAGGCGCAGCCTGGAGGACGTGTTCCTGGAGCTGACCGGCAGGGAGCTGCGCTCGTGACGCGACCACCGACCTTCGCACCGGGCACGTTCACGCCCGCGCCCGGCCGCGGGAAGCTCGGCCGGATGCTGCTCGCCCAGGCCCGCACCGAAACCGTGCTCACCCTGCGCAACGGCGAGCAGATCCTGCTGACCGTGCTCATCCCGGTGGCGCTGCTGGTCGCGATGACCCTCATGGACGTCATCCCGGTGCCCGAACCCCGGGTCGGCTCCGCCACCGCGCGCATCCTCGCGCTGGCCGTGATCTCGTCGGCGTTCACCGGGCAAGCGATTGCGCTGGGCTTCGACCGGCGCTACGGCGTGCTCAAGCGGCTCGCCGCGACCGCGCTCCCCCGCTGGCTGCTGGTCGCCGGACGGGTCGTGGCGGCGCTCGCCGTGGTGGCCGTGCAGGTCGTGATCATCTCCGTCGTCGCCCTGCTGCTCGGCTGGCAACCACCGTCGGTGACCGGTTTGCTGTGGGCGTTCGTGCTGATCGTGCTCGGCACCCTGTCGTTCGGCGCGCTCGGCGTGCTGCTCGGCGGGGCGTTGCGGGCCGAGATCGTGCTCGCGCTGGCCAACATCGCGTGGTTCGTGCTGCTGCTCATCGGCGGCGTCGCGCTCGGTGTGGACGCCCTGCCGGCGTGGCTCGCGACCGTCGTCGACGCCCTGCCCTCGGCCGCGCTCGCGCTCGCGCTGCACGACGCCGTGGTCGAGGGGACCGCGCCGGGACTCGGTCACGTCGCCGTGCTGGTGGTCTGGGGCGTGGCCGCGGGTGCGCTGGCGGCGAAGACCACCAAGCTCGGCTGACACCCCCGGGCGGCGGTTCTCAGCCAGTGGTACCTACCATCGGGTCGTGTCCGCCCCATCCTGGCTCACCTCGTTCCTGAGCACGTTCCAGCGCGCGTTCGCCATCGCCGTCGTGATCGCCCAAGGCGGCATCGCGGTCACCGGCTCGATCGTGCGGGTGACCGGATCGGGCCTCGGCTGCCCCACCTGGCCGCAGTGCTTCGAAGGCAGCCTCGTGCCGGTCGAGCACCCCGAGGTGGCGTCGCTGCACCAGTGGGTCGAGTTCGGCAACCGGACGTTGACCGGCGTGGTGGGCGTCATCGCGGGGTTGTGCGTGCTGGCGGCGTGGTTCAACCGGCCGCGGCGCAAGCGGGTCCTGGTGCTGGCGCTGGTGCAGTTCGGCGGGGTCGTGCTCCAGGCCGTGATCGGCGGGTTCACCGTGCTCACCGGTCTGCTGTGGTGGACGGTGAGCGTGCACTTCCTGGTGTCGATGCTGCTGGTCTGGTTCGCCGTGCTGCTGGTCGCGGCGCTGGGTGAGGGCGACGAACCCGCACGGCCGCGCGTGCCGCGGGCGTTGCTGACGTTGCAGGTCGTGCAGGCGGTGACGTTGGGGCTCCTGCTGATGGCCGGCACGTTCGTCACCGCGGCCGGACCGCACGCGGGTGACGCGGCGACGCCACGCCTGGACGTGTCGGTGGACACGTTGTCCCAGGTGCACGCCGACCTGCTGTTCCTGTTCCTCGGCATGCTCGTCGCGCTCGGCTTCGCGCTGCGCGGCCACGCCGTGCCGCTGCGGCCGTACTACGCGTTGGTGGCCGTGGTGCTCTCGCAGGGCGCGCTGGGCATGGTCCAGTACTGGACCGGCGTGCCGGAGGTGCTGGTGTCACTGCACGTGCTGGGCGCGGGCGCGGTGGTCGTCGCCACCGCCGCCCTGTGGGTGTCCACCCGCGAACGGCCTCACCGCGAGGACGAGGGCCTGCGCTCCCAGACCGCGGGCAGTTCGGTCGCCAGCCACGTGTAGATGTCGTCCACGGTGCGCAGCCGCACGGCCCGTTCCGGGTCGCCGCTCATCAGCCGCATCCCGGACTCGGTCAGCTCGCGCACGCTCACCAGTGCGTCCAGCTTGCGCTGGATCAGGTCGACCCACCGCTTCTCGTTGATCCGGTACTGCGCCGCCTGCCGCCCGCGCCGCGTCCGCTTCGTCACCAGGCCGGCGTTGACCAGGAACTTCAGGTTCGTGCTGATCGAACCGCTGCTGGCCTCCAGCTCCTGCGACAACTCGGCGGCGGTTCGCTCCGTCGGCTGGCACACCAGCAGGTAGCCGAGGATGCGCCCGCCGATCAGCGGGATGCCCTCCTCGGCGAAGTGCGCCGCGAACCGCTCGATCCACGCCGACAGCCGCGTTTCCCGTCCGACGCTCAATGCGACCCCCTGTGCTCCGCGTCGACACTTCGGCCGACACTGAAGGCATAGTAGGTCGGGTGCTGATCATCACACAACGGCGCCGCGCCGTCCTGAGCGTTGAACTCGGGTGTTCCGAACGTAGGACACGCGCGTTCTGGACGTAGGACACGCGTGGGGGGTCAGAGGCGGCGGAGGCCGGAGAGGACGCGTTCCATCAGGCCCAGGTCGGGTTGGGCGCCGTCGGTGGACGCGGTGCTGTGGACGTCGATCAGGCCGCGTTCGGCCATGTCGCCCAGGAGGACCTTGGCCACGCCCAGGGGCAGGCGCAGCAGCGCGGCGATCTCCGCCACCGACCGCGGCCTGGCGACGAGGGAGATCACCTCGTGGTACTCCGACTTCATGGCTCCCGGGTAGTCCCAGTCCACCGCCGACACCAGGGTCTCGATCTCCAACTGGTACGACGACGTGGTGCGGCCACCCGTCCACGAGTAGGCGCGGACGATCGAGGCCGCCTCCTCGCGCGGGTACTCGAAATCGTCCTCGTCATCGTCGAAGACCGGGCGGTGGGGCTTGGTGTCCCCGGTCGCGGTGGGTTGCTCGGGCTTCGGCTTCTCCTGCTTGCGACGGCGGGAGGAGTCGAGGCTGAACCCGTTCAGCAGAGCGGCGAACGTCTCGTCCGACGCCCCTGGCTCCTCGTTCCGGTCCATGACCACCTCACGCAGACGGGCGGGCCATCATCCGCTTCGCGCCGTGGAGCTGGGCGCGCAGCTCGGGCGTCAGGAGCTGGCCGACCTGATCCACGACCACGGTCATCTCGTAGGCGACCTGGCCGACGTCGGCGTCCGGCGCGGCCAGCACGGCCAGGCACGAACCGTCCCGGATCGACATCAGCAGCATGATCCCGTACTGCATCTCGATCACCGAGCGCAGCACCCCGCCGCCGTCGAAGCACCGGGCCGCCGACTCGGTCAGGCTCGCCATGCCCGCCGCGATCGCGGCGAGCTGATCGGCCCGGTCGTCGGGCAACCCGTTCGAGGCGGTCAGCAACAGGCCGTCCACCGAGATCACCACCGCGTGGGCCACCCCTGGCACGCGATCGGCGAAGTTGCTCACCAGCCAGCCGAACTGGTCGACCTGTCGCGACTTCTGCGTGCTCATCCGTTCTCCTGCCCAGCTCGATTCTCACCGGAACCCTGCACACCTTGCCGGATTCCGGTCTGGTAGCTGGCGAGGAACCCGCGTGTCGCCTGAGGATCCCTCCGGACGGGTGCCACCGCGTCGGGCGCACTCGGCCGTTCGGCCACCAGATTGGTCCGCGGCTGCCGCTTGGGCAGTTCCGCCGGAATGTCGTGCGGCTTGTCGTGCACTGGCTTGTCGTGCACTGGCTTGTCGTGCACTGGCTTGTCGTTCACGGGCGCCTCCCCGCGCGCGTGGATGTCCGCGGCGCGGTGCCGCGCGGGTTCCGCCGGTCCGGACGGCACGGGGGCGCCGCCGAACCAGGTCGAGGCCGCGCGCCGGGGCCCGGGCGCCGGCGGTGCGGGCGGTGTGGCGGGCGGCGAGTCGACGGTGCGGCCCTGGAACGGCGCCCAGCCGTCCTCCTTCAACGGCACGGCGGGCGGCAGGACCGGCTGCGGCAACGCGGGCCGCGACGTGCCGTTGCGCGGCAGCGCCGGCTGCGGGCCGGTCGAGTGCGGCAACGCCGGTTGCGGGCCGGTCGAGTGCGGCAACGCCGGCTGCGGACCCGTGGCGCGTACGCCCGTCGTGCGCGGACCGGTCGTGTGCGGGCCGGCGGAGTGTGCGCCCGTGGAGTGGGAGCCTGCCGAGTGGGAGCCTGCCGAGTGAGGGCTCGCGGGGTGTGGCACCGCCGACTGCGGGCCGGTCGACACCATCGGGATCGAGGCCTGCGCGGGTACCGGGCGGGCCGGTGCCGCGCCGGACGCGCGCACCAGTTCGGCGGGCAGCGCCACGACCGCGCGCAGCCCGTCACCCTGCTCGCGCAGCGTGACGTCGATGCCGTGCCGCCCGGCGAGCCGGCCCACGACGTACAGGCCGAGCTGGCGGGACACGGGCAGTTCGCCGGAGTCCTCGGACGCGGCCAGCGCGATCCGGCGGTTGGCCTGCGCCAGGTCCTCCTCCGACATGCCGACGCCGAGGTCGACCACGTCGACCAGCACACCGCCGCCGGGTCGCGGCCGGCCGCCGACGACGACCTGCGTGCGCGGCGGCGAGAACGTGGTGGCGTTGTCCAGCAGCTCGGCGACGAGCCGGACCAGGTCGCCCGCGGCGTAGCCGACGACCTCGACGGACGGCGTGGTCTGCACGACCACCCGCTGGTACTGCTCGATCTCGGACGCGGCGGCGCGCAGCACGTCGCCCAGCGGCACCGGGCGGGTGAAGCGGCGGGCCACGTCGCTGCCGGAGAGCACCATCAGGTTCTCGTTGTTGCGGCGCATCCGGGTGGCGAGGTTGTCCAGCTTGAACAGGTTCGCCAGCTGCTCGGGGTTCTCCTCCTGCCGCTCCAGCTCCTCCATGAGCTTGAGCTGGCGCTCCACGAGGCCCTGGCTGCGGCGGGACAGGTTGATGAACGCGTTGCGCATGCCGGTGCGCAGGTCGGCCTGCTCGGCGGCGGAGCTGACGGCCTGCCGGTGCACCGCGTCGAACGCGCGCGCCAGCTGACCGAGCTCCTCCTTGGTGTCCACGGGCACCGGCGCCACGGTGACGTCGTGCGCGGCGTTCTCCCGCAGCTGCGCCACCAGGGTGGGCAGGCGGTGTTCGGCGACGTCCAGCGCGGCGGTGCGCAGCACGCGCAGGGACCGCAGCAGGTAGCTGCCGATGACGAAGCCGACCGCGGCGGCGGCGAACATCGACGCCAGCAGGATCACGGCCGCCGCGCCCGCCCGGTCGCTGGTGGAGTCCTGCAAGCGGCCGGCGGCCGAGATGAGCTGGCCCTCCAGGGACCGCAGCACGACGCCGAGCTGCTTGAGGGTGCTCTCCGAGCCGCTGTTCCAGGCCTCGGCCTCGACGAACAGCTTCACCGCGCTGGAGTTGACCCGGATCTGCTGGAAGAGGCTGTTGCGGAGGTCGACCTCCTGGCCCGCGACGGTGCTGCGGTAGTCGGCCTGCTGCTGCGGCGTGGCGACGGCGGAGAAGTCGGCCAGCTTGTCCTGCTGGCGGGTGTAGGACTGCTCCAGCGCGGTCACCTCGGTGTCGAGCAGCCGGCCGCGGCTGATGCCGGCCAGCACCGTGGCGTGCTGCCAGGACACCTGCTCACCGGCCATGGCGAGGTTGTGCAGCGCGGTCGCGGTGCCCGACAGCGCCGGGTCGCCGAAGTCGCCGACCATGGCCTGGTCGAAGTCCAGCAGGGCGCGCGCCACCACGGTGTAGCCGCCGATGGCGCCCTCCAGGTCGACGCTGCCCGACAGCACGCGTTCGCGCAGCTGCGGCAGGCCGTCGAGCTGGACCGCGACGTCGCGGAACCGGGCGTTGGCGACCTCGCCGAGGGTCGTGGTGCGCTCCATCAGGTTCCGCACGCCGGCGGCCGCGTTGTCGGTGGCGCTGGTCAGCTCGCGGAACTCGCGCTCGGGGACGCCCGCGCCCTCGGACCGCTGCGCGGACAGCGCGCGTTCGGCCTGCACGCCCGCGATCAGCGGGTCGATGCCGGCACGCAGCGTCACGATGCGCTGCATCGAGGCGTAGGTGTCGGCGCTCTTGACGTACCCGCGGATCTGCACCAGGCCCGCGCCGACGGCGACGAGCACGGGCACCGCCAGCACGGCGGCGAGCTTGACCGGCAGACGCCAATTCCGCCAGTCCGCGACGGCGCTCCACCACTGCCCGCGCGCGTTGTTGTCGCCAGTCACCAGACAAGCCCCGGAAAGTCAGTAGTTGTTTCGGAGTTGAACGACGTCGACGTATTCATGACCGACGAGCGTGGATGTTGCTGGGCGGATAGTAGGTGGTGGACAGGCGTGGGACAACGACCTTGCGGTCGGTCCTCATCCGATCGGCGCAGCGTGACGACATCGGGTGCATCGGACGCCAATCGAGACAACGGTCCGCCGACGACGGGCTAGTCGTGACCCGACCGATGGCAGCATCCCGTTGACTGGCGGCCCAGCGCGGTTACGCTGAGCGCTCGCCGCCGGCCCGCGCATCCGCGTGCGCGGCGAAGGTAAATCCCCGTGGAGGATTGATGACGAAGGCGATCCTGCCTCCGACGGATTCGAGACCCGCTCGCGGCGGGCGTGGCTTCGCCACTTTCGACGACCCTGGGTCATCCCTGTTGGTCGACGAAGCGGGCGACCCCGACTTCGTCGCGCTTCAAGCGAGCGCTGATTTCCGCGAGTTGCGCCGGCGGATCAAGATCTTCGTGGTGCCGGCCACGTGCGGCTTCCTGCTGTGGTACATCGGGTACGTCGCGCTGTCGGCCTACCTGCCCGACTTCATGGGCACGCCGGTGTGGGGCGTGCTCAACGTCGGCCTGCTGTTCGGGCTGCTGCAGTTCGTCACCACGATCGCGCTGACGCTGTCCTACGCCCGCTACGCGCGGCGCAAGCTCGACCCGCAGGTCGACGCGGTCCGCTCGCTCACCGCGGAGGACCAGGCCTGATGGGCGGCAACACCGCGATCAACCTGGGCGTGTTCGGCGTCTTCGTGTTGATCACCCTCTACATCGTGTACCGGGCGGGCAGCCGCAACGCCACCGCGTCGGACTACTACGCCGCGGGCAGCAGCTTCACCGGGCCGCAGAACGGCATCGCGCTGTCGGGCGACTTCCTGTCCGCCGCGTCGTTCCTCGGCATCTCCGGCAGCATCGCGGTCAACGGCTACGACGGCTTCCTGTACTCCATCGGCTGGGTGGTGTCCTGGCTGCTCGGCCTGATGATCATCTCGGAGCGGTTGCGCAACACCGGCCGGTTCACCCTCGGCGACGTGCTGGCGTTCCGGATGCGGCAGCGGCCGGTGCGCGCCGCGGCGGCCAACGTCACCCTGGTGATCTCGCTGTTCTACATGATCGCGCAGATGGCGGGCGCGGGCGCGCTGATGGCGCTGCTGCTGGACGTGCACAGCAAGGTCGGGCAGTCGGTCATCATCGCCGTGGTCGGCATCGTCATGGTGCTGTACGTGCTGGTGGGCGGCATGAAGGGCACCACGTGGGTGCAGATCATCAAGGCCGTCTTCCTGATCATGTGCGTGACCCTGATGACGGTGTTCCTGCTGGGCAAGTTCGGCTTCAGCCTGTCCGCGATCCTGGAGACGGCGTCGCGCAACACGCCGCTCGGGCCGGAGGTGCTCCAGCCGGGCGTGCGGTACGGCGGCACCCCCACCAGCCAGCTGGACTTCCTCTCGCTGGCACTGGCCCTGGTGCTCGGCACGGCGTCGCTGCCGCACGTGCTGATGCGTTTCTACACCGTGCCGAACGCCCGCGAGGCGCGTCGCTCGGTGGTGTGGGCGACGTGGATGATGGCCATCTTCTACCTGTGCACGCTGGTGATCGGCTTCGGCGCGCTGGCGCTGGTCGGTTCGAAGGCGATCACGTCGGCGCCCGGCGGCGAGAACTCCGCCGCGCCGCTGCTGGCCTATGAGATCGGTGGCGCGGTGCTGCTGGGCGTGGTGAGCGCCGTGGCGTTCGCGACGATCCTGGCGGTGGTGGCCGGTCTGACGTTGACGGCGTCGGCGTCGTTCGCGCACGACGTGTACGCGAACGTGATCAAGCACGGCCAGGCCGACCCGAGGTCGGAGGTCCGGGTCGCCCGGCTGACCGCGGTCGTCGTGGGCCTGCTGGCGATCGCGGGCGGTATCGCGGCGAACGGGCAGAACGTGGCGTTCCTGGTGGCGCTGGCGTTCGCGCTGGCGGCGTCGGCGAACCTGTCCACGATCATCTACTCGATGTTCTGGAAGCGGTTCAACACACCGGGCACGCTGTGGGCGGTGTACGGCGGGCTCGGCTCGTGCATCGTGCTGATCGCCTTCTCCCCCGCCGTGTCGGGCGCGAGGTCGTCGATCTTCCCGGACGTGGACTTCGCCTGGTTCCCGCTGGGCAACCCGGGCCTGGTCTCGATCCCGTTCTCGTTCCTGTGCGGCTACCTCGGCACGATCCTGAGCAAGGAGAAGGCCGACCCGGTCAAGCAGGCCGAGATGGAGGTCCGGTCGCTGACCGGCATCGGCTCCGGTTTGAAGTAGTCCCTCGCGTCACGACGCCGGACGCCGGAGCCCAGTGCTCCGGTGTCCGGCGTCGTGACGTTCCGGCGTTGTCGGGGGCTACCGCCGGGCGAGGGCGGCGCGGACGGCCGAGGCGAACCGGAGGGGCGCGGTGGCGTCGGTCTGGCGGAAGCCCAAAGACGGTTCGACCAGTTCCAGTTCCAGCAGCAGCGGCGCGTTGTCGGCGCCCGGGATCAGGTCCACCCGCGCGTACAGGAACTCGTCGCGGCGCAGGCCGGTCAGCTCGGCGGCGGCGTCCACGACGTCCTCGGCGACCCGGCGTTGCGCGGCCGACGGTGACGCGCCGGACAGGCGTTCCACGATGTACAGACCCGACTCGTCGTACTCGGCGTCCGGGGTGAGCATGGCGCCCTTGGTGAACGCGTGCGAGTACTGGCCGCCCAGGAACACCATCGCGGTCTCGCCGACCGAGTCCACGTGCGACTGGTACGGCTGCACCAGCGCCGGCACGTCCAACGTGGCCAGGTGCGCGGCGGCCGCCTCGTGGTCACCGGCCGCGACGCGCAGCGCGCCCCGTGAACCGGCGCCGACGGTCGGCTTCACCACGAACTCGCCCTCCGGCCAGTCGGTGAAGCCCGGCTCGGCCACCGCCGTCGGCACCACCGGCACGCCGTGCCGCGCCAGGTCGACCAGGTAGGTCTTGTCGATGTTCCACCGCACGACCGACGCGGGGTTCACCAGCTTGGGCTCGGCGTCGCACCAGGCCAGGAACTCCGGCAGGCGCTCCGGGTAGTCCCAGGTGGACCGCAGCACGACCAGGTCGGCCTCGACCGGCGTGCCCCACTCGGCCCACGCGGCGTGCACGCCGACGTCGGCGAGGGCGTCCGGCAGCGCGTCGTCGTCGCCGTCACCGGCGGGCAGCGACGCGCAGGTCGCGAAGACGACCTTCATCGGCCGGCCATCTTGCGCCGGTGCGCCGGGCCGATCTTCACCGCCGCCGTCGTCTCGCGGTCCCACTCGTGCCGCTCCAGGTCCGCGACCGCCTCGACCACGGCCTCCGCCGACGCCACGTCGGGCAGCACCACGTCGCCCATGGCGCCGTCGTCACCGACCAGCACGACCCGCGCGCCCGCCCGCCCGACGTTCTCCACGACCGCCCGTGCGGGCTTGCCGTGCGCGGCCACGAACGCCGTCGCCGCCTTCACCGCACGCCCGATCTTCTTGTCCTCTGCCACGTCGGCCAGACTAGAACCTGTCGGTAACTTCCGCGCACGTGACGACGCCCACGGTCGCCGGAGGGCAAGATCACCGCCTCCCGGAGCGCGTCGGCGCGAGGTAGCTTGCAGGTCGTGACCGATACTCCTGAGCTCACCCACCTGGTCGAACAGTTCCTCGGCTGGCACTTCGACCACAAGCCGGGCAACGCCGCGATGCTCGGCTCGTCGGCGCACGACCACACGCTCGGCGACTTCAGCGCGAGCGCGTTCGCCGACTACGAGCGCGGCGCCGACGCGTGGCTCGACCGGTTCACCGTGATCGAGGTCGACGACCTCCCGGCGTCGGTGGACCGCGACCTCGTCGTCGCCGTGCTGCGCGGTGTGCGCGCGTCGGCCACGTGGCCCGCGTGGCGGCGCGACCCGTCGCTGTACACCGGCGCGGTGCTGTACCCGTTGTTCAGCGCGTTCCTCAACCGGTTGCGACCGGAGCCGGAGCTGGTGGCGAGCGTGGTGAAGCGGCTGGCCGAGGTGCCCGGGGTGCTGGCCGCGTGCCGCGCGAACCTGGACGCCGAGCTGGCCGCGCCGAAGATCGTGCGCCGCGCCGCCGACCAGGCCCGCACCGGACGGGCGTTCCTCACCACCACGCTGCCCGCCGAGGTGTCCGACCCGGCGTTGCGCGCGGAGCTGGCCGAGGCCGCCGAACCCGCGGCGCGGGCGTTCGACGAGCTGGCCGTGTTCCTGGACGAGCTCGCGGAACGCGCCGCGGGCGACTGGCGGATGGGTGAGCGGCTGTACTCGACGCTGCTGCGCGAGCAGGAGGTGCTGGGTTACGGCGCGGCCGAGCTGCACGAGCGGGGCAAGGCCGCCTACGCGGAGCTGGACGCCGAGATGCGCGAGCTGGCCGGCTCGGCCGACTGGCACGCGGTGATGGCCTCGTTCCAGGACGACTACCCGCCGACGCCGGAGGCGATGCGCGCCGAGTACGAGGCGGAGACCCAGCGGGCACGAGCGTTCCTGGTGGAGCACGGTCTGGTGACGTTCGCCGAGGGCGAGGAGTGCCGGGTGGTGCCGTCGCCCACGTTCCAGCGCCCGGTGCTGTCGGTGGCGTCCTACATGTCGCCGCCGCCGCTGACCGACCTGCGGACGGGCCACTTCTTCGTGCCGTTCCCGCCGGACGGGTTCACCGCCGAGCAGACCACGCAGCGGTTGCGCACCAACTCGCGCGCCCAGCTGGCCACCATCGCGGTGCACGAGGCCTACCCCGGCCACCACTGGCACCTGTCGTGGCTGGCCGCGCAGGACCGACCGGTGCGCAAGGTGTTCCGCACCCCGTACTTCTCCGAGGGCTGGGCGCTCTACGCGGAGAAGTTGCTGCGCGAGCACGGCTACTTCACCGCCGAGGTCGTCGGCGACGCGGCCAAGGCGCGGGCGCAGGAGCTGGCGCACGTCGAGGCGCGGTTGTTCCGGGCCGCGCGGATGATCGTGGACACGGCGCTGCACTGCGGCGAGATGGGCGTCGAGGAGGCCGAGGAGTTCATGACCACCAAGGCGTCGTTGACGCCCGGCACGGCCGCCGGCGAGGTCAGCCGGTACTGCGCGTGGCCGACGCAGGCACCGTCGTACCTGACCGGCGCGTTGGAGATCGAGCGCATCCGGTCGGAGTACACCGGGTCGCTGCGCGACTTCCACGACACGATCGCGGGCGCGGGCGCGTTGCCGCTGGGCCTGGCGCGCAAGGTCGCTCTCGGCAGGTGAGACACGCCGGGACGGGCGGGCGTCCCGGAACACGCCGGCCGTCGCGGTGGTTGGCGTACTGACGTACGGACATCGCTACAGGAGGACGACACATGCCCAAGGCAGTGGTGGTGCGCGCGACCGGCGGACCGGAAGCGCTGGAGTTCACCGACGTGGCGGCGAAGTCGCCCGGCGCGGGCGAGTTGCTGGTGGACGTGGCCGCGGCCGGGGTGAACTTCATCGACTGCTACCACCGCGAGGGCCGCTACCCGCTGGAGCTGCCGTTCGGGCTCGGCCTGGAGGGGACCGGCCGGGTGAGCGCGGTCGGCCCGGACGTGACCGGGTTCGCGGTGGGTGACCGGGTGGCCTGGGCGCAGGCCCTCGGCAGCTACGCGGAACAGGCGGTGGTGCCCGTGAAGGACGCGGTGCCGGTGCCCGACGGGGTGGACGACGACACGGCGGGCGCCCTGCTGCTCCAAGGCCTCACCGCGCACTACCTGGTCGCGTCGACGTACCCGGTGCAGAAGGGCGACACGGTGCTCGTGCACGCCGCCGCCGGTGGCGTGGGTCTGCTGCTGGTGCAGCTGGCCAAGGCCCGGGGCGCGCGAGTGATCGGCACGGTGTCCACCGAGGCGAAGGAGGCACTGGCCCGCGAGGCGGGCGCCGACGAGGTGATCAGGTACGACCGGACGGACTTCGCGCCCGTGGTGCGCGAGCTGACCGGCCGCGCGGGTGTCGCGGCGGTGTACGACGGCGTGGGTGCGACGACGTTCGACGGCAGCCTGGCCAGCCTGCGGCCGCGTGGCGTGCTGGCGTTGTTCGGCGGGTCCAGCGGCGCCGTGCCGCCGTTCGACCCGATGCGGCTCAACCAGGCGGGCTCGGTGTTCCTGACCCGGCCGTCGCTGGGCGCGCACGTGGCCACCCGCGAGGAGTTGGAGTGGCGGGCCGGTGAGCTGTTCGCGGCCGTGGCGGGCGGTTCGCTGACCGTGCGGGTCGGCGGGCGCTACCCGTTGGCCGACGCGCGGCGGGCGCACGAGGACCTCGAAGGCCGCCGCACCACGGGCAAGCTGCTGCTCGTCCCCTGATACCGGCGACCCCGGCGCCGACGAGCGTGAGCGCCGACGGGCTTGAGCGTCGACGGGCGTGTGCGCCGAGGAGCGTGTGCGCCGAGGAGCCGGGGAGTCGAGGAGCCGGCTGACGGGCGGAGGGGCGGTTCAACCCGGGACCGCCCCTCCGGACTGCTCGTGGCGGTCAGGTCAGGCCGTGACCTTGACCGCGTCGACCACGAAGATCAGGGTCTCGCCGGGCCGGATGTCGCCCTGCCCCTGCGGGTAGCCCTTGTCGGACGGCACGACGAGCAGCCGGCGGCCGCCCTCCTTCAGACCGATCAGGCCCTCGTTCCAGCCCTTGATCACGTTGGCCTGGCCGATGTTCTTCAGCTCGAACGGCTCGCCGCTGTCCCAGGAAGCCTCACGGGTCCGCTGGTCGCGGAAGGTCGCGAGCACGTAGTGCAGCTCGGCGGTGGAGCCGGGCTTGATCTCGGGGCCGGTGCCCTCGGTCAGGTCCTCGACGAGCAGGCCGTCCTGCGGCGTGCAGCCGGTCGGGACGGTGATCGTCGGCTTCTCCCCCGCCGCACCGGTCACCTGGTACTGCGCCACCTGGCACGGCGGGCCGCTCGGCTCCGGGAGGTCCGCCTCGGTGGGCTGGTCCTCCGGCTGGGCGGCGGTCGCGGTCGGTGTGGTGGTGAGGGTGGACGGCCGGTCGCTAGCGGTGCACGCGGTCAGCGCCAGACCGGCGGACAACAGGGAGACGAGAGCCAGGGCCGTACGGCCGACAGTACGCATGGTTGCCGAGCTTAGGGTTCACCCCCGCGCGGCCCGCCGCGGCCCCACCAGCAGGCGCAACGCCGGTCACCGTGCGCTGCTGTCGATCTACGAATCAATCCGCAAATGTGCCACTAATTACCGCTTCCGCCGTTGCGTACTCGCGCGTACAGTAACTCCGCGCACTTGATCGCATACCGAGAGCATTCGGCCGATCGAGTGCCCACCAAGGAGGTGACATCGTGTCCGCGGAGCCGCAGGGCGTCCGCAGTAACCTGTTGCAAGAATTGTTCTGGACCAGAACGGGTCTGCTCCTGCTGACCCTCATCGTCACTTCCGGCGTCAGTCTGGCCATTTCCAGCACAATGGATCAAGGAGCCCTCCGCACGTTCCTGACGTCGGTCGGCACCGGCACGTTGATCTCGGCCGTGGTCGGGTTCGGGCAGACGTTGATCACCAGTTCGGCGGCGCAGCGGGCGCTGGTCACGCCCGTCGTGGAGGAGAGCCGCAAGGCGCTGCGCGACCTCACCGCCGAGTACCGGGCACTGGACCGCGAGTTCTTCCCCACTCACGTGTTCGAGCCGACCGCCCGGCCGGACCCGGCGTTCAACCAGGTCATGATGCAGGACCTGGAGCGGACCCGGTTGTTCGTCTTCCGCGGCTTCGCGGGCCGTTACGCGGCCTGCCGCCTGCTGTTGTCGCAGTCGGAGTGCGAGCTCAAGGCCGTCCTGGCCGATCCCCGGGACGGTGACGCGATCAGCGGTCGGGCGCGGTACCTGCTGCGCAACGAAGGCGCGGACGGCGACTACGACGCGATCGCGGCGAGGCTGCGCGAGCAGATCTCCATCGGCCTGGTCGGCCTGTTCCTGGCCCGCGGCCGGTGCTCGCGGATCGACCTGACGATCGTGTCGGACCCGCCGCTGGACCGGCTGGAGCTGTTCGACGACAGCGTGTGGCTCACCCTCTACAGCAACACCAGCGCGGGTGTGATCCGTTTGTACCCGCGCACGGTGCGGTTCGCCGAGGGCTCGTTCATCTACGGGATGGAACGCGCCGAGTTCCTGCGCATCAGCAATTCCAAGGCAGGGCTCCACGTCGTCATCACGCCGGGCACCAGTCGGGCGGACTTCCTCGCCCTGTTCGAGAAGATCACCGGGACCACGCTCACCGAGGACGGGTTCCGGTCGTTGGAGGAGAAGTTCCACCGATTCCGCAAAGAATTCTCCACTTCCGCTCAGCTGGGGAGCTGATAAGCCGTGCTCACCGAGTTCACCGGGTTCTCCGCCCTCGCGGAGCTCGCCACGCTCATCGCCGTGGCCGACCCCCCTGTCGTCGACCACTGGGGACACGTCGAGAGGCGTTTCCAGGAGTGGGCGGGCCGACCCGGCCTGCGGGAGAGGCTGCGCGGGCACCTGCGCGCCCTCTCACCGCAGGACGAGATGCGCGTCGTGGCCAAGTCCCGTGAGACGACGACCCACTTCGCGTGGTGCCTGCGGGACGAGCCGGCCGAGCCGTTCACCTTCTGGCTGCACGAGTACAAGCCGCAGCGCGACTGGCGGGCGGGTTACGCCGACTCCATCCACAACCACCGCTACCACTTCTGCACGACCATCCTGTCGGGCTCCTACCTGCACGAGCGCTTCACCGCGGACGTGGCCGACGACGGCGGGGCGATCCTGTCCACCACCCTGCTGCGCAGCGCCGAGGCCCACGAGGGCGCCTCGGGCACCATGCTCGCCCACGAGTTCCACCGCATCCCGAAGGCCGCGGACGACACCATGACGTTCCTGGTCAAGTCGCGCGCGGTCAGCCCGTGGAGCCTCAGCTACGACCCCGACACCCGGACCAGCCACCGGCACGTGCCGGTCGAGGCGAGGTTGGAGGACCTGACGAACAACCTGTAACCGGCGCCGAGGACCGCCGCGCGCGCCTACCATCGGCCCACCCGGCACGGGAGGGTCCAATGAGTACTGTCACCAGGACGGTCACGGCGCAGGCGATCACCGAGGTCGAGGGCGAGGTCTGGCGGCTGTGCCGCGACCTCGCCGCGAAATTGCAGTTCCACGGCTGGCACCACGTCAGCTTCGTGCGGGACAAGGCCGTCCACTTCGCCCGGCGCAACTCCTCGGACGTGGCGCTGGTCGAGGTGGCCGCCCTGGTCCACGACGTGAACTACATGGTCCGGCGCAACTCGCTGCCGGTCGACGGCAGGCGGCTGCGGCTGGACATCCTGGCGCGCGCGGGCGTGCCGGACGACGTCGCGGCACGGGTGGACGAGGTGGTCGAAGAGGCCGAGATGCGCACCCGCCACCGCGACATCTCACCCGAGGCGCAGGCGCTGTCCGACGCGGACACGCTGTTCAAGGCCCTGCCGGTGACGCCGGTGGTGCTCGCGCCCAAGTACCTCGAAGAGAACGGGATCACGCTCAAGGAGCTGGCGCACAAGATCGTCGGCGAGCAACGGGGCAAGCACGACGAGGGGTACTACTTCTACGACCCGGAGGCGGCGGCCACCTACTCGCGGTGGGCCACGGCGAACCTGGAGCTGTGGTCGTGCATCGTGGAGTCGCTGGACGACCCGACCGTGAACGAGCTGCTGTCGGCGGTGTCCTAGCTAGTTATCCGCAATTATGCGGAAAGTGCATCAAGCGCGGACGGGCTCAGAACGGCCAGCCGAGGACCGGCAGGCCGATCACGGCGTCCACGGCCAAGCCGCAGAACACGAGCATCAGGTACAGGTTCGACAGGTGGAAGAACTTCATGGTGTTGGTCGACCCGCCGCGGCGCACGACGCCGTGCAGCCGGTGCGCGAACACCGCGAACCACACGCCCGACGCCGCCGCCACCGCGACGTAGACCCACGACGTCACCGGCGCCAGCAGCAGCGTGCACACGACCGTGATCCACGAGTAGATGACGATCTGACGGGTGACCTGCTGCGCCGTCGCCACCACCGGCAGCATCGGCACCCCGGCCCGCGCGTAGTCCTCCTTGAACTTCATCGCGAGCGCCCACGTGTGCGGCGGCGTCCAGAAGAAGATCACGCCGAACATCACCAGCGCGGGCCACGCCACCGTGCCGGTCACCGAGGACCAGCCGATGATCACCGGCATGCAGCCGGCCATGCCGCCCCAGATGATGTTCTGCGAGGTCCGGCGCTTGAGCACCAGGGTGTAGACGAAGATGTAGAACAGGATCGTGGCCACCGCGAACACGGCCGAGATCAGGTTCGTGGTCAACCACAGGAACCCGAACGAGACCACTCCGAGCACGATGCCGAAGATCAGCGCGTTGCGCGGCGGGATGGAGTCCTTCGCCAGCGGCCGGGCGCTGGTCCGCTTCATGACCGCGTCGATGTCCGCGTCGACGTAGCAGTTCAGCGCGTTCGCCGAGCCCGCGGCCAGGGTGCCGCCCGCCAGGGTGCACGCGATCAGCCACAGCGGCGGCAGGCCGCGGGCGGCCAGGAGCATCGCCGGGATGGTGGTGATCAGCAGCAGCTCGATGACCCGTGGCTTGGTCAGCGCCACGTACGCGCCGACGACCTGCCGGGGCGACCGCGCCGGAGCCTCGGTGACGGCACTCATGGCGTCGCGCTCCTCGTCAGGTCTGGGGATGGGCAGATCGTAACCGCGCGTTCCCCGAGCAGCCCGTTCGGGTACTCCCTGTACGCACCAGCCCTGTCTGTGCGTACACCCACAGAGCGTGAGTGGTACGCGTGTCCGCTAGTCGGACTAGGCTGGCCGGCGGACCTTGGGAGCCGCGGATCGGGCCTGACGGGATCGATTAAGTTCACCGCCAGCCGTCACAACCGCCGCCTAGTGAGTTTGGAGCTGGAAGTCAGTGTCCGTCACCGATGACATCGCCCGGTTGACCGAAGCCCGCCTGCCCGAAGACTGGACCGACCTCGACAAGCGCGCGGTCGACACCGCGCGCGTCCTGGCCGCGGACGCCGTGCAGAAGGTCGGCAACGGCCACCCCGGCACCGCCATGAGCCTCGCCCCGCTCGCGTACACGCTGTTCCAGCGGGTCATGCGGCACGACCCGGCCGACGCCGACTGGATCGGCCGCGACCGGTTCGTGCTCAGCGCGGGCCACTCCAGCCTGACGCTGTACGTGCAGTTGTTCCTCAACGGCTACGGCCTGGAGCTGGACGACCTCAAGGCGTTGCGCACCTGGGGCTCGAAGACCCCGGGTCACCCCGAGCACCGCCACACCAACGGCGTGGAGATCACCACCGGCCCGCTGGGCCAGGGCCTGGCCGCCGCGGTCGGCATGGCCATGGGCGCGCGCCGCGAGCGCGGCCTGTTCGACCCGGACGCCCCGGTCGGCCAGAGCCCGTTCGACCACCACATCTTCGTGATCGCCTCCGACGGCGACATCGAGGAGGGCGTGACGTCCGAGGCGTCGTCCCTGGCGGGCACCCAGAAGCTGGGCAACCTGACCGTCGTCTACGACGACAACAAGATCTCCATCGAGGACGACACGACGATCGCGCTGTCCGAGGACACCGCGAAGCGCTACGAGGCCTACGGCTGGCACGTGCAGGTCGTCGAGGGCGGCGAGAACGTCGCCGGCATCCTGGAGGCGCTGGAGAACGCCAAGGCGGAGACCGAGCGCCCGTCGTTCATCCTGCTGCGCACGATCATCGGCTTCCCCGCGCCGAACAAGCAGAACACCGGCGCGGCGCACGGCTCCGCCCTGGGCGGCGACGAGGTCGCCGAGGTCAAGCGGATCCTGGGCTTCGACCCGGAGCAGACCTTCGAGGTCGCCGACGAGGTGCTGGAGCACACCCGTTCGGTGATCAAGCGCGGCGAGGCGGCCAAGTCGGAGTGGCAGCGGTCGTTCGACGCGTGGGCCGAGGCGAACCCGGAGCGCAAGGCGCTGCTTGACCGCCTGGTCAACAATGAGTTGCCCGAGGGCTGGACCGACGCGCTGCCGTCGTGGGACCCGGACCCGAAGGGTGTGGCCACCCGCAAGGCCTCCGGCGAGGTGCTGAACTCGCTCAAGGACGTGCTGCCGGAGCTGTGGGGCGGCTCGGCCGACCTCGCGGAGAGCAACAACACCACGATGAAGGGCGCGGACTCGTTCGGCCCGGAGTCGATCTCCACCAAGATGTGGAACGCCAACCCGTACGGCCGCACGCTGCACTTCGGCGTCCGCGAGCACGCCATGGGCTCGATCCTCAACGGCATCGCGCTGCACGGCCCGACCCGCCCGTACGGCGGCACGTTCCTCGTGTTCAGCGACTACATGCGCCCGGCGGTCCGGCTGGCCGCGCTGATGAAGTCCCCGGTCGTCTACGTGTGGACGCACGACTCCATCGGCCTCGGCGAGGACGGTCCCACGCACCAGCCGATCGAGCACCTGGCCGCGTTGCGCGCGATCCCGGGCCTGACCGTGCTGCGCCCGGGTGACGCGAACGAGACGGCCGCCGCGTGGCGTGCCGTGATCGAGAACGCTGAGGGCCCGAAGGGCATCGCGCTGACCCGGCAGAACCTGCCGGTGCTGGAAGGCACCAAGGAGAAGGCCACCGAGGGCGTCGCACGCGGCGGCTACGTGCTGGAGGGCGAGGACGAGCCGGAGCTGATCCTCATCGCGACCGGCTCGGAGCTGCAGATCGCGGTGGAGGCGCGCAAGGTCCTCGAAGCCGAGGGCGTGGCGGCGCGAGTGGTGTCCATGCCGAGCGTCGAGTGGTTCGACGCGCAGGACAAGGCCTACCAGGAGCAGGTGCTGCCGTCGTCGGTGAAGGCGCGGGTGGTGGTCGAGGCGGGCATCGCCCAGCCGTGGCACCGGTTCGCGGGCGACGCGGGCGAGATCGTCTCCATCGAGCACTTCGGCGCGTCGGCGGACTACCAGACGCTGTTCCGCGAGTTCGGGTTCACGACGGAGAACGTCGTCGCGGCGGCCCGCCGGTCGCTCGCCAAGGTCAAGTGAACCGCAGACCGTTGGACGCAGAGACCTCACGGGAGTTGACGAGATGAGCACCAATCCGCTGGCCGCGCTCAGCGACGCGGGCGTGTCGATCTGGCTGGACGACCTGTCCCGCGAGCGGCTGAACACCGGCAACCTGGCCGAGCTGATCGCCGACAAGCACGTCACCGGCGTGACCACCAACCCGACGATCTTCGCCGCGGCGCTGGCCAAGGGTGCCGCATACGACGAGCAGGTGCGCGAACTGGTCGCGCGCGGCGCGGACACCGACGCGGCGGTCCGCGAGATCACCACCACGGACGTGCGCCACGCGTGCGACCTGTTCCGCGACGTCTACAACGCCACCGACGGCGTGGACGGCCGCGTGTCGATCGAGGTCGACCCCCGGCTGGCCAACGACACCGAGGGCACCGTCGCCGAGGCGCTCGACCTGGCCAAGGCCGTGGACCGGCCGAACCTGCTGGTGAAGATCCCTGCCACGGTCGAGGGCCTGCCCGCGATCACCCGGGTGCTCGCCGAGGGGATCAGCGTGAACGTGACGCTGATCTTCTCCGTCGAGCGCTACCGGCACGTGATGGAGGCGTTCATCGCGGGCCTGGAGCAGGCCAAGGCCAACGGGCACGACGTGCGCTCCCTGCACTCCGTGGCGTCGTTCTTCGTGTCCCGCGTGGACGCCGAGGTCGACAAGCGGCTGGACGCGCTGGACACCCCGGCTGCGGCCGAGCTGCGCGGCAAGGCGGCGATCGCGAACGCGGTGCTCGCGTACGCGGCGTACGAGGAGACCTTCAAGGGCGAGCGCTGGGAGGCGCTGGCCGCCCAGGGCGCGCGCGCCCAGCGTCCACTGTGGGCGTCAACCGGGGTGAAGGACCCGAACTACTCCGACACCCGGTACGTCGACCAGCTGGTCGTCGCCGGCACGGTCAACACGATGCCGGAGAAGACCCTGCACGCGGTCGCCGATCACGGCAAGATCGAGGGCGACACCGTGACCGGGCGCGCCGCCCAAGCACAGGAGGTCTTCGACGGACTGGTCGAGGTCGGCATCGACCTCGACGACGTGTTCATCGCGCTGGAGACCGAGGGCGTGCAGAAGTTCGAGAAGTCCGGGGCGGAGCTGCTGGAGACGGTGACCGGACAGTTGAACCAGGCCAAGGGCTGAGGACGAGGATTCAGATGACCGAGGTGATCTCCGTGGAGATCGTCCGCACGCCGAACCAGAACCAGGTCGACACCGTCGTGGGTGACCTGGTGCGGGATTCGGCTCCGAGCAGGCTCACCGCAGGCGACGCCACGCTGTGGGGTCCCGAGGCGGAGCCGGAGGCGTCGATCCGCTTGGCGTGGACGACGTTGCACGAGACGTCCCGCCCGCTGGTCGCGGAGATCACCGCGCTGCGCGACGAGCTGCTCGCCGAGGGCGTGGACCGGGTGGTCCTCGCCGGCATGGGCGGCTCGTCGCTCGCGCCCGAGGTGATCACGGGCACGGCCGGCGTCCCGCTGGTCGTGCTCGACACCACCGACCCCGGCCAGGTGGCCGAGGCGCTGGCGGGCGACCTGCACCGCACGGTGCTGGTGGTGTCGTCCAAGTCGGGTGGCACCGTCGAGACCGACAGCCACCGGCGGATCTTCGAGGCCGCGTTCACCGCCGCGGGCATCGACGCGGCGTCGCGGATCGTCGTGGTGACCGACCCGGGCTCGCCGCTGGAGGCGGCGTCGCGGGAAGCGGGCTACCGCAAGGTGTTCCTGGCCGACCCGCACGTGGGCGGCCGGTACTCGGCGCTGACCGCGTTCGGCCTGGTGCCCTCGGGCCTGGCCGGCGCGGACGTGGGCCGGCTGCTGGACGAGGCGGCCGCCGCCGCGCCGCTGGTGTCGGCCGACTCGGCGGACAACCCGGCGGTGGTGCTGGCCGCCACGTTCGCGGTGGCGCACGCGCACGGCGCGGAGAAGATCGTGTTCGCCGACACCGGCTCGGGCATCGCCGGGTTCGGCGACTGGGCCGAGCAGCTGATCGCCGAGTCGACCGGCAAGAACGGCACCGGCCTGCTGCCCGTCGTGGTCGAGGGGCCGGGCGCACCCGGTTTCGTGGACGCCCGCACGGACGCCACGACCGTCGCGATCGGACCGGCGACCGGCTCGTCGACCATCGCGGTCGAGGGCACGCTCGGCGCGCAGTTCCTGGTCTGGGAGTACGCGACCGCGCTCGTCGGCCGGGTGCTGGAGATCAACCCGTTCGACCAGCCCGACGTGGAGGCGGCCAAGAAGGCGTCCCGGTCGCTGTTGGACTCCTCCGCGCCGTCGACGGTCGAACCGGCCTTCGTGGACGGACCGATCGAGGCCTACCCCAGCGAGGGCTGGCTGCCCGCGGACGTGAAGACCGTCGCCGAGGCGTTGCAGGCGCTCGTCGCCGCCGCGCCGGAGCACGGCTACCTGTCCGTGCAGGCCTACCTGGACCGGCTCGACGACGCGTCGTTCGCCCTCGTCCGCCCCGAGTTGGCGCAGCGTTCACACCTGCAGACCACCTTCGGGTGGGGACCGCGGTTCCTGCACTCGACCGGCCAGTACCACAAGGGCGGTCACCAGAACGGCGTGTTCCTCCAGCTGACCGGGGCGTCCGAGACCGCGTTGGACGTGCCGGGCAGGCCGTACGACCTCAGCACGTTGCAGTCGGCCCAGGCGCTGGGAGACGGCCAGGTGCTCGCCGAGCGCGGCCGCCCGGTGCTGCGGCTGCACCTGACCGACCGCGTCGCCGGGCTGGCCCAGCTCGTCGAGGCAATCCAGGAGGACGGTTCGTGAGCGAGCTCGCGAGGTGCCAATCCCACGCGGCAGCGTGCGCTCACCTGTCCGACGAGCTCGGCGAGGAGGTCCGATGAGCGCTCCCACGAGGCGCAACCCGCTGCGCGACCCGCGGGACAAGCGGCTACCGCGCATCGCCGGGCCCTCCGGCCTGGTGATCTTCGGCGTGACCGGTGACCTGTCGCGCAAGAAGCTCATGCCCGCGATCTACGACCTGGCCAACCGCGGCCTGCTGCCGCCGGGCTTCGCGCTCGTCGGCTTCGCCCGCCGCGACTGGGCCGACCAGGACTTCATGCAGGTCGTGCACGACGCGGTCAAGGAGCACGCGCGCACGCCGTTCCGGCAGGAGGTCTGGAACCAGCTCGCCGAGGGCATCCGGTTCGTGCAGGGCACGTTCGACGACGACAGCGCGTTCGACTCGCTCGCCGCGACCCTGTCCGACCTGGATCGCGACCGCGGCACGGGCGGCAACCACGCGTTCTACCTGTCGGTGCCGCCCAGCGCGTTCACCACCGTGGTCAACCAGCTCAAGCGCGCGGGCCTGGCCACGCCGCCCAGCGACAAGCCCGACCAGTGGCGCCGCGTGGTCATCGAGAAGCCGTTCGGCCACGACCTGGCCAGCGCCAAGCAGCTCAACAAGACCGTCAACGACGTCTTCCCCGAGGAGTCGGTGTTCCGCATCGACCACTACCTCGGCAAGGAGACGGTGCAGAACATCCTGGCGCTGCGCTTCGCCAACCAGCTCTACGAGCCCATCTGGAACGCCAACTACGTCGACCACGTGCAGATCACCATGGCCGAGGACATCGGCCTCGGCGGTCGCGCGGGCTACTACGACGGCATCGGCGCGGCCCGTGACGTGATCCAGAACCACCTGCTCCAGCTGCTCGCGCTGACCGCGATGGAGGAGCCGGTGTCGTTCCGGCCGAGCGACCTGCGCGCGGAGAAGGTCAAGGTGCTCTCGGCGACCCGGACGATCGGGCCGTTCGACTCGACCACCGCCCGCGGCCAGTACACCGGCGGCTGGCAGGGCGGGCAGAAGGTGCTCGGGCTGCTGGAGGAGGGCGGGTTCGCCAAGGACTCGGTCACCGAGACCTACGCGGCCATCACCTGCGAGGTGAACACCCGGCGCTGGGCGGGCGTGCCGTTCTACCTGCGCACCGGCAAGCGCCTGGGCCGCCGCGTCACCGAGGTGGCCGTGGTGTTCAAGCGCGCGCCGCACCTGCCGTTCGACGACACCTCGACCGAGGAGCTGGGGCAGAACGCCCTGGTGGTGCGGGTGCAGCCGGACGAGGGCGTGACCATCCGGTTCGGCTCCAAGGTGCCGGGCAACTCGATGGAGGTCCGGGACGTCACGATGGACTTCGGCTACGGCCACGCGTTCACCGAGTCGTCGCCCGAGGCCTACGAGCGGCTGCTGCTCGACGTGCTGCTCGGCGAGCCGTCGCTGTTCCCGAAGAACGACGAGGTCGAGCTGTCCTGGGAGATCCTGGACCCCGTCCTGAGGCACTGGGCCGCCACCGGCGCCCCGGAGAAGTACAAGGCAGGCACCTGGGGGCCGGCGTCGGCGGACGAGATGCTGGCCCGCACCGGCAGGCACTGGAGGCGTCCGTGATCATCGACCTGCCCTCGACGACCACGTCGCAGGTCAACAGCAAGCTCGTGCGGCTGCGCGAGGAAGGCGGCGCGGTCACCCTCGGCCGGGTGCTGACGCTGGTCATCGTGACCGACGACGGCACCAAGACCGAGGAGGCCATCGACGCGGCCAACGACGCCAGCCGCGAGCACCCCTGCCGGGTGATCGTGGTGGCGCGCGGCGCGCGCAAGGCGGCGCCCCGGCTCGACGCGCAGATCCGCGTCGGCGGTGACGCGGGCGCCTCCGAGGTGGTCGTGCTGCGCCTGTACGGCGAGCTGGCCAACGAGGGCGCTTCGTGCGTCGTGCCGCTGCTGCTGCCGGACACCCCGGTGGTGGCGTGGTGGCCGAACGAGGCGCCCGCCGTGCCCGCGCAGGACCCGATCGGGCAGCTCGCGCAGCGCCGGATCACCGACGCGGCGGCGGAGAAGAACCCGATCCGGGCGTTGGAGCAGCGCAAGGCGGGCTACACACCCGGTGACACGGACCTGGCGTGGACGCGGCTGACGTTGTGGCGGGCGATGCTCGCGTCGGCGTTCGACCTGCCCCCGTACGAGAAGGTCACCGAGGCCGAGGTGAGCGGGGAGAGCGACTCGCCGTCGACCGACCTGCTGGCCGCGTGGCTCGCCGGGTGCCTGCGGGTGCCGGTGAAGCGGGCGAAGGCCAGCCGCGGCGAGGGCATCGTGGACGTGCGGCTGGAGCGCCGGTCCGGTGTGGTGGAGCTGTCGCGCCCGGACGGCAAGGTCGGCACGTTGACGCAGCCCGGCCAGCCGGAGCGGCGGGTCGCGCTGCAGCGCCGCCAGGTGCGCGACTGCCTGGCAGAGGAGCTGCGCCGGCTCGACCCGGACGAGGTGTACGAGGCGGCGCTGCGGTCGTTGGGCAAGGTCGTGCGCGGTCGGACCGCGCCGAAGGCCGCCGCGGTGACGCGCAAGCCGGCGCGGGCCGCGTCGGGTGCCGCCAAGGCCAAGCCCGAGGGCGGGCTCGTCACGCAGGTCGCCGACACCTCCGCCAAGCCCGCCGACGGTCCGGTGGACGGCAAGGCCCCGGTCGACGCGAAGGTCGACGGCAAGTCGGACGGTCGGACCGACGGCAAGGTGGACGCCAAGTCCGCGAAGGCCGCCGTGAAGGCCGCGCCGACGAGCTCGGCCAAGGCCGCCGCGAAGACCCCGAAGGCGACGAAGGCGAAGGCAGGCTCGTGAGCCGTCCCGAGGTGGTGGTGCACCGCGACGGCGACCTCTTGGCCGCCGCCACGGCCGCACGGCTGGTCACCAGCCTGGTGGACGCGCAGGCCGCGCGCGGGTCGGCGTCGCTGGTGCTGACCGGCGGGCGGACCGGCATCGCGGTGCTGGAACACCTGCGCGCCACGCCCGCCCGCGACGCGGTGGACTGGAGCCGGGTCGACCTGTACTGGGGCGACGAGCGGTTCCTGCCCGCCGGGCACCCGGACCGCAACGAGACCCAGGCACGGGAGGCGTTGCTGGACCACGTGCCGGTGCCGGCTTCGCGGGTGCACGTGGTGGAGCCGTCGGACGGGCGGTTCGGTGACGACCCGGAGGCCGCCGCGGCGGCGTACGCCGACGTGCTCGCCGCCGCCGCGGGCCCGGAGGACCACGGTGCCGTGCCGTCGTTCGACGTGTGCCTGCTCGGCGTCGGCGAGGAGGGGCACGTGGCCTCGATCTTCCCCGAGTCCCCGGCGGTGCTGGAGCGGGAGCGCGGCGTCGTCGCGGTGCGCGACTGCCCCAAGCCGCCGCCGACCCGGGTGAGCCTCACCCTGCCCGCGATCCGCGCGGCCCGGGAGGTGTGGCTGATGACGACCGGTGCGGCGAAGGGCGAGGCCGTCGCCACGGGTCTCACCGGCGCGGACGAGGCGCTGCTGCCGGCCGCGGGCGCCCGTGGGCGGCAGCGCACCCTGTGGCTGCTCGACCCGGCCGCCGCGGCGAAGGTGCCGCCCTCCGCCTGACCCCACCGCGTTCCGCTGCCGCCGTCGTCCCCCCGGACACGGCGGCAGTCGGCGTTTTCGGGGGTGATCTGGCGCACTCGTGAGCGGCTTTCCCTCATGTTGTCCGCTGACCGGACGTTCGCGCTCGCAATTTTGTGCGCCGCCCGGCGTCCCGTTCGGGTAATCAGAGCATCTCGAAGGGTGAGCGGGTCGATCGAGCACGTCGGGGGCGGGAAGGCGGGTCATGCCAAGCGTGATGACAGCGCAGTACGGTGAGGACCGGCGGATGGCTGACACAGGAGGTCGGACCCTGGCCGGCGACGCTGTCAAGAGGCTGCCGAGCGGTCGGGTCAACGGCGTCCCGACCGAGCGGGTGCCGCTTGCTGCGTTCCTCCGGGTGTTCGGGCGGCTGCTGGGCCGGTTGCACGGACGGCACCGGCAGCTGGCGTTCGACGCGGCGGCCGTCGGCATCGCGGCGCTGGACGTGTGGCTGCGGGTCGTGCCCGAGGCCGAGCCGTACAACTACGTGCTGTCGATCATCTCGGTGGCGGCGGTGGCGCTGCGCAGGCGGTTCCCGTTCCTGGTCGTGCTGGTGACCGTGCCCGGGTTCCTGGCCGGGTGGGCGCAGTTGGCGGCGATGATCGCGCTGGGCACGTTGGCGCGGCAGGCGTTGTTGTCGCGGCAGACCTACATCGGGGCCGGGTTGGTGTGGCTGAGCCGATTCTTCGTGTGGCCGCCGGACGAGTTCGTGGCGTTGGACTGGAAGACGCACGTGCACAACGCCATCTACGGGTGCATCGTCGCGGGGATGCCGATCGCGATCGGGTTGCTGGCGCACGCGCGGGAGGAGTTGTCGGCGCGGATCGGCGAGCTGGCGGCGAGCCGGGAGCGGGAGCGGTTGCTGCACGCCCACGCGGTGCGGGCGGACGAGCGGGCCAGGCTGGCGCGCGAGATGCACGACGTCGTGTCGCACCAGGTGAGCTTGATCGCGATGCAGGCGGGTGCGCTGCGGATGGCGGCGGCCGATCCGGACGCGCGGCAGGTGGCCGGGACGATCCGGATGCTGAGCACGAGGACGTTGGACGAGCTGCGGCAGCTGGTGAGCGTGCTGCGGACGACGAGCGGTGACGACTCGCCCCAGCCGAGGATCGAGGACCTGCCGCAGCTGGTGAGCACCACGGGCATCCCGGCGACGTTGACCGTGCAGGGGCCGGTGGACGACCTGCCGGCCTCGGTGTCGGGGGCGGTGTACCGGACGGTGCAGGAGGCGTTGACGAACGTGCGCAAGCACGCGTGCGGCGCGCCCACGTCGGTGTTGGTGGTCGCCGATGCCGACCAACTGCTGGTGGAGGTCCGCAACGAGGCACCGGACGGAGCGGACGGTTTGGGTGACGGCGGGACGACCCCGCTGCCCGGCGGCGGTCACGGGCTGGTGGGTCTGCGGGAGCGAGCCGCATTGCTGGACGGCGAGTTGGAGGCCGGACCAACGGACAGCGGCGGCTTCGCCGTCAGGGTAACGTTTCCGCTGGTCAGGACTTTGGAGCCGGAGGACCCGGGTCGCTCAATCGGGTGATCTCGAAACAAGTGATACGCAAAACGCCGTTATCATCGACTTCACACGTCGGTTGGAACAACGAGGAGCGCCGACCGACCCCCGGCCCCTGCGCCACGACCGCCCCCTCGACCCATCAGGCGCCGGTCGCTCTCGCCGGAGTCGGCGGACGGACCGCTGGCATCTGGCGGACGAGCGGTCACCGGCTGACCGCGGTCAACGGCGCGGCAGGCGAGCAGGGTCAGCGGGCCAGACGAGCAGGGTCAGCGGCCGGACGGGGTCAGCGGAGCGCCGACCGCCGGGTCGCCACGGCCGTGCACACGGCCGCCGCCACGCCCAGCCCGCCGCACACCAGCGCCGGCCACAGGTCGGGCGTGTGGCGCAGCAGCACGGATGGCAGGAGCCACACCGCCACGCCGAGCCCGAAGCCCAACGGCGCCGCCGCGACCACCGCCGCCGGGCCCGCCTGACGTCGCCGCAGGGATCGCAGGATCGACTCCAGGTACGCGAGCGCGAACAGCAGCAGCACCACGCCGCCGGCGCCCATGATGCTGATCAGCGGGTGCGTGAGTGGCTGGAGGGAGTAGTCGGCGGACTTGCCGTCGGCCGTCACCGTCGCCACCACCGCGCCGCCCACGATCCATCGGCTCGCGCCCGGCAGTTCGAACGCCAGTGGTGAAGTCGAGAGGGAGGAGGGGTCGGAGGAAGAGCCGGGGGTGGCGGAGGAGTTGGGGGACGCGGGCACGTCGGCCAGCGTGATGCCGGCGGCGGTCACGGAAAGTCTCGCGGTCGCCGGGTTGCCGCCCTCGCCGATGAGCACCGGCTTGCTCAAGTCGGCCGCGTGCACCGGAAGGTCGCGGCCGGGGGTGGCGAAGGGAAGTGCGATCAGCAGTGCCGCCGCCAGGGCGGCCGAGAGGGCGAACCAGCGGGCGGGTTTCGGTGCGGCCATCACCTGGGCCGCCGGCACGAGGCTCTGCGCGCCCAGCCGCGCGGGGGTCGGCGGCGTGTCCACCAGCGTCGCCCGAACGGGGATGTCCAGGGTTTCCCGCGGCACGGAGAAACCCGTACCCGAGGGCCGGGTGCTGGCGGCGGCCACGTGCGGGGTCAGGTGGACCGGCGTGCCCAGGCGGAGCAGCCAGTCCCGGCCGAACAGCTCGGCCGCCGCACCCGCCAGGTCCACCGCGAACGTCTCCGCGTTGCGGTACCGGGCCTGGGGGTCGCGTTCGAGCCCTCGCATGATCACTCGGGCGAGTGGATCTGGTACCTCGATCAGGGGTCTGGGCTGCTGGTGGACGTGACGCTGGATCATCGCCAGCGCCCCACCGCCACTGTCGAACGGCAGCCGGCCGCTTAGCAGCTCGTACAGCACCGTCGCCGCACCGTAGACGTCGGCGGCTGGGCTCAGCGGGTTGCCCAGGGCCTGCTCCGGCGACAGGTACGCGGGCGTGCCGAGCACCTGCCCGCCGTGCGTCACCAGCGTCGCGCCCTCGCTCACCACCTGCGAGATCCCGAAATCGGCGACCTTGAGCACCCCGCCGGCGGTGAACAGCAGGTTCTTCGGCTTCACGTCCAGGTGCAGCACCCCGGCCCCGTGCGCGGCGTGCAGGCCGGACAGCATTGCCAGGCCGAAAGCACACGATGAGGCCGGGGTAACGCCTGATCCGGTGAACTTCGACCACACCGTGCCACCGTCGAGCTTCTCCATCACCAGCAGGTGCTCGCCGAGGTCTTGGACGTAGTCGTACACGGGCACGATGTGCGGGTGGTCGAGCCGCGCCAGCAACCGCGCCTCGTGCGCGAACCGCGCGCTCATCCGCTCGTCCGAAGCGAGCACGCCGGGCAGCCGCTTCACCGCCACCGCCCGCCCCAACGGCCGGTGCACGGCCGCGTACACGACCCCCATGCCGCCGCGCCCGACCTCACCGCCGATGTCGTACTGGGGCAGCGCCGCGACGACGTTCGCCGACACCGTCACGCGACACCGCCGGGCAACGGCCGGGTGATGCGCTGCGTGCTCTCCGGGTCGATCGGCACGTCGTCGGCGGCGGGGTGCGGTGTCAGGTAGCCGAGCGCGAACGCCGCGGCCGCCGAGCCCAGGATGAACGGGATCTCGGCGGCCGGTGACGGCGCCATGATCCGCAGCACGGACAGGGAGATGACCGCGACGAGCCCGGTGCCGACGCCGGCGGGCAGGAACCGCATCGCCCGCTGCCACCGGTTGGCGGGCAGTCGGCGGCGGGCCAGCGCGATCAGCGCGCCCGCCCACGCCAGCAGGGTCAGCCCGAACACCGCGAGCCCGAACACCCCGTACACCGACCACATCGACCCGCGCACGTCACCGGTCGCGCCGATCGACGCGAGGACGTCACGGTTGGTGTCGAGCACTTCCAGCTCGGTGGGCAGCAGGCCGGTGGCCTGGGCGCCGAGTTGCCCGAGGTCGAGCACGAACCCGCGGGTGACGCTCTGCTTGGCGGGCACGTCGAACGGCACGGTGGTGTCGTAGGAGAAGAAGGTCAGCGCCAGCGCCGTGCCGGACAGCCGGATCGCCTTGACGTGCCGCACCGTCTCCGATCCGTTGTGGACGGTGACGGAGATGCGGGAGGAGCCGGACGGGTCGAGCAGCAGCACGTCCTCGCCGACCGGGGTGCCGTCCACTGTGGCGTCGATGGTGACCGCGTCCCCGGCGGCCAGGGTGACCGCGTCCCCCGCCGCGGTCGTGACCGCGTGCCCGGCGGCGTCGGCCGGGGCGACGCAGAGGAAGATCCCGCACAGGAGCAGTAAACCGACGCTGCTCATAATGCGTCTCACAAGGGCACCTCATCGGTGGGTAGCGGACTGGTCCGGGGGTCGGGTATGCGATCGGCAGGAACACTAGCTCTACTCGGTGCCTTGGCATATGGCGTCGCGGTGCTTGTAGCGGCACCGGTATCGGCGCAGCAGCAGGGTGTCGCGGCGGTGAGCCCGGATTCCGGTCCGGCGGGGACCACGTTCACGGTGAGCTGGTCCGGTGTGTACCTCGACCCGGATTGCTCGGACTACTCGGTGCAGGTCGTCTGGGACGGCAGGCGGGTGATCGGCGGCGGCAGGCACGCGGGTCGCGGCGCGGGGTCGGGCACGGCGACGGTGCCGTCGGACGCGGGTGTGGGCGGGCACCGCGTCACGGTCCGCCCGGTGTGCCCGGCGACGTCGAACCCGTCGGACGGCTTCACGGTGACGCCGACGCCGACCACGACCACCACCGCGCCGCCGGTCACGACGACGACCGCTCCCCCGGTGACCACGACGACCACCACGCGTCCGCGCGTCACCACGACCACTTCGTCGACCACTACCACCACGACGACCACCACGACCACGACCGACAGCTCGCCGACGCAGACCACGACGACGCCGTACGACGGTGACGGCGCCCTGACGCTGGACAAGGACAACATCCAGCCGGGCGACCCGCTGACCGCCACGGGCACGGGGTGTGATCCCGGTTCGTCGGTGCGGTTGAGTTCGCTGGGTGAGGACGTCGGCACGGCGAAAGCGGACAACTCGGGCACGTTCAGCACGAGGGTCGAGTTCGCCACGATCCAGCCGGGCCGCCACGTGATCCGCGCCGACTGCGGTGTGGTGCTGGTCGGCAGCGTGGACGTGGCGTTGACCAGCTCGACCGGTGGCACGACGTCCACGTTGGCGGTGCTGGTGTTCTTCCTGCTGGTGGGCGCGATCCTGGTGCGGCGGCAGTTCACGGGCCTGTTCACCAAGCGCCGCTGAGCACACGCGACGGCCGCGCGCACGACGGCTGAGCACACGCGACGGCCCCCGCGGGAGTTCCCGCGGGGGCCGTCGCGTTGTTCTCGCCTGGACCTGACTAGGGCTCTTCGCGCTGCTTGCGCAGCTTGATGAGCGCCTCTTCGAGGATCGCCTCACCGTCCGCGTCGGAGCGCCGCTCCTTCACGTACGCCAAGTGCGTCTTGTACGGCTCGTTGCGCGGCGGAGCAGGGGGTGCCTGCTCGTCGCGCCCCGCCGGAAGACCGCACCGGGGGCAGTCCCAGTTCTCCGGGATCTCGGCTTCGACCGCGAACGACGGCCGAGACTCGTGCGCGTTCGCGCACCAGTACGACACCCGACGTCGGGGCGCGGACTCGCCGCGCTCCGATTCGCCCATCGGGCCTGCGCCGACGCGGGTACCGCGAATCGCGTTACCACCAGCCATCGACCCTCACACCCCCACCACGTGGATTCCCTGTGTCCGCGTCGGCCGACGCCGTCGGCGCCCGCCGACCTGTGTCAGTTGACCTTCATCAACAGCCCGATGCCCACGATGGCGATGACCCAGACCGCGCCGACGAACAACGTCAGCCGGTCGAGGTTCTTCTCCACCACGCTGGAACCGGACAGGCTGGACTGCATACCGCCGCCGAACAACGAGGACAGACCGCCGCCGCGCCCGCGGTGCAACAGCACGAGCAGGATGAGCAGCAGGCTGGAGACGATCAACAGGATCTGAAGGAACAGGATCATTTCTTCCTCGCTGTCAGGCAGGTGACGCCACAGAGTACCCGGTCGACTGCCGACCGTGGACCACCGCGGGGGGAGTGCGTGTCAATCACATCAGGGTAGAGGTCCACCCGCGGCGAGCGCGCACAGCTTGGCGAACTCGTCCGCATCCAGGCTCGCACCACCGACAAGGGCGCCGTCGACGTCCTTCTGGGCGATCAGCTCGGCGATGTTGCCGGACTTGACCGAGCCGCCGTAAAGCACTCGAACGGCCGAAGCGACGTCCTCGCCGTAGAGCTCGGCGAGCTTGACCCGGATGGCGGCGCACACCTCCTGCGCGTCCGCCGACGAGGCGACCTTGCCGGTGCCGATGGCCCACACCGGCTCGTAGGCCACGACGACGTCGCGCACCTGCTCGGCGGTGAGGCCCTTGAGGCCCGCGACGAGCTGGTCGGTGCAGTGCTCGACGTGACCGCCGGCCTCGCGGACGTCGAGGTGCTCGCCGAGGCAGAAGATGGGCGTGACGCCGTGCTTGAGGGCGGCCTTCACCTTCTTGTTGACGACGCCGTCGTCCTCGTTGTGGTACTCGCGGCGCTCGGAGTGGCCCACGGTGACGTAGGAGCAGCCGAGCTTGGCCAGCATCGGGCCGGAGGTGTCACCGGTGTAGGCGCCCGAGTCGTGCGGCGACAGGTCCTGCGCGCCGTACTTGAGCAGCAGCTTGTCGCCGTCGACGAGGGTCTGGATGGACCGGATGTCGACGAACGGCGGCAGCACCGCCACCTCGACCTTGGCGAAGTACTTCTCCGGCAGCGAGAAGGCGATCTTCTGCACCAGGGCGATGGCCTCGAGGTGGTTGAGGTTCATCTTCCAGTTGCCCGCGATGAGGGGCTGACGCTGAGCCATCACGCTCCACCTTCGCTCGACCCTGCGAGCAGGTCTTCGTCCAACACAGACACGCCGGGGAGCTCTTTGCCCTCCAGGTACTCCAGGGACGCCCCACCACCGGTGGAGATGTGCGAGAACCCGTCCTCGGGCAGGCCGAGGGCGCGCACGGCCGCGGCCGAGTCGCCGCCGCCGACCACGGTGAACGCGTCGCTCTTGACCAGCGCCTCGGCCACCGCGCGGGTGCCGCCGGAGAAGGCCTCGAACTCGAACACGCCCATGGGGCCGTTCCAGAACACGGTCTTGGCGTCGGCGAGCTTGGTCGCGAACAGCTCGCGGGTCTTCGGCCCGATGTCCAGGCCCTGCCGGTCGGCGGGGATGGCGTCGGTGGCCACGACCTCGAACTCCGCGTCGGGCGCGAAGTCGGTGGCCGCGAGCACGTCGACCGGGAGCACGAGCTCCACGCCGCGCTCCTCGGCCTCGGCGAGGAAGCCGCGGACCTGGTCGAGCTGGTCGGACTGGAGCAGCGAGCCGCCGACCTCGTGGCCCTGGGCCTTGAGGAAGGTGTAGGCCATGCCGCCGCCGATCAGCAGCCGGTCGACCTTGGTGAGCAGGTTCGCGATGACGCCGAGCTTGTCGGAGACCTTCGCGCCGCCGAGGACCACGACGTACGGGCGCTGGAGGTCGTCGGTGAGCTTGCGCAGCACCTCGACCTCGGCCAGCACGAGGCCGCCCGCGTAGTGCGGGAGCTTCTGTGCCACGTCGTAGACCGAGGCCTGCTTGCGGTGCACGACGCCGAAGCCGTCGGAGACGAACGCGTCGGCCTTGGCGGCCAGCTCGTCGGCGAGGGCGGCGCGCTCGGCGTCGTCCTTGCTGGTCTCGCGGGCGTCGAAGCGGATGTTCTCCAGCAGCACGACGGTGCCGTCACCGGCGGTCTCGGTGCCGATCTCGACCGCTTGGCCGAGCAGCTCGCCGAGCCGCACCGCGACCGGCGCGAGGGAGAACTTGGGGTCGGGCTCGCCCTTGGGGCGGCCCAGGTGGGCGGCGACCAGCACGCGGGCGCCCGCGTTGACGAGCGCCTTGATGGTGGGCACCGACGCGCGGACGCGGCCGTCGTCGGTGATCCGGTCGCCGTCGAGGGGGACGTTCAGGTCGGCGCGCACGAGGACGCGCCGACCCGAGACACCCTCGCTGAGCAGATCGTCGAGAGTCTTCACAGCGAGTGATCCGTCTCTTCGCTCAGAGCTTGCTGGCGACGAGGTTGACCAGGTCGGCGAGGCGGTTGGAGTAGCCCCACTCGTTGTCGTACCAGCCGACGACCTTGACCTGGTTGCCGATGACCTTGGTCAGCGGCGCGTCGTAGATGCACGACGCCGGGTCGGTGACGATGTCGGCCGACACGATCGGGTCGGTGTTGTAGCGCAGGTAGCCCTTCAGCGGGCCGTCGGCGGCGGCCTTGTAGGCGGCGTTGACCTCGTCCACGGTGACCTCGCGGCCCACGGTGACGGTGAGGTCGGTGGCCGAGCCGGTGGGCACGGGCACGCGCAGGGCGTAACCGTCGAGCTTGCCCTTGAGCTCGGGCAGGACCAGGCCGATCGCCTTCGCGGCACCGGTGCTGGTGGGCACGATGTTCAGCGCGGCGGCACGGGCGCGGCGCAGGTCCTTGTGCGGCGCGTCCTGGAGGTTCTGGTCCTGGGTGTAGGCGTGGATCGTGGTCATGAGGCCACGCTCGATGGTGAAGCTGTCGTGCAGCACCTTGGCCAGCGGGGCCAGGCAGTTCGTGGTGCACGAGGCGTTCGAGATGACCGTCTGCGAGCCGTCGTACTGGTCGTCGTTCGCGCCCAGCACCACGGTGAGGTCCTCACCCTTGGCAGGCGCGGAGATGATGACCTTCTTGGCGCCACCCTCGTCGACGTGCTTGCGCGCGGCCGAGGCGTCGGTGAAGAAGCCGGTCGACTCGACGACGACGTCGACGCCGAGGTCCTTCCAGGGCAGCTTGCCGGGGTCGCGCTCGGCCAGGGCCTTGATGACCTTGCCGTCGACCGCGATGCCCTCGTCGGTCACGGTCACCTCGCCGTCGAGGCGGCCGAGGATGGAGTCGTACTTGAGCAGGTGGGCCATCGTGTTGACGTCACCGAGGTCGTTGAAGGCGACGATCTCGATGTCGTGCCCGCTGGCCTGAACGGCGCGCCAGAAGTTGCGACCGATGCGGCCGAAACCATTGACACCTACGCGAACCGTCACGGTGAGTCTCCTCGGTACTCGACTGGCGTTGTCCGCCAGGGGCGTGCAGTCATGGGCTGACCAGGCAGCCGGGAGTCAGCCTAGCCTCCGGCCTGCGTCCCTGGTCACGTGGACCTCCAGGATCTCTTTATCGAACAAGAAAATCCAGCTTGACCGGCTTGTTACCTCGGAGTAACCCGGTCGCGGCAGTTTCGCGACCCCGGAGTGCGGCTCACGGCGCCTCGGCGTGGGGGTCGCCCGCACCCAGCCTATGACGCTCCGTGCCCGGGTGCAGGACGCGCGCCTGGTGACGCACAGTGCTCGTTCTGAGCGTTGAACTCGGGGGTCCTGAACGTGGGACACGCGCGTTCTGAACGTGGGACACACGCGTTCTGGAGGTAGGACACGCGGGAGGTGTACGTATTGTCACGATGCACTGAACGGGCTACGTCCAGAGCCACACCACCGAGTTAAGCTGCGCCGCTTTTTCTTCGAACTCGTGGCGGTGGGTAGTGGCGCTGGTAATCGACGAACCGTCTCCCGCGCCCGTCCGCGCCCCCGACCGCCCCACCGCCCGGGCCGACATCCAGGGTCTGCGGGCGTTGGCCGTCGGGCTGGTCGTCCTCTACCACCTGCGCCCCGACCGGCTGCCCGGCGGATTCGTCGGCGTCGACGTGTTCTTCGTGATCTCGGGCTTCCTGATCATCGGCACGCTCACCGGCGAGATCCGGCGCACCGGGCGGGTGCGGCTGCTCGACTTCTACGCGCGCCGCATCCGCAGGCTGCTGCCCGCCGCCACCGTCGTGCTGCTGGCCGTCACGGCCGCGGTGTTCGCGCTGCTGCCCACGTCGCGGTGGCCCGTCGTGCTGCGGGAGGTGGTGTTCTCCGCGGTCAACGCGCAGAACTGGCTGCTGGCCGTGCTGTCGAACGACTACGGGCACGCCACCGCGGGCGCGTCACCGGTGCAGCACTTCTGGTCGCTGGCCGTGGAGGAGCAGTTCTACCTGGTCATCCCGCTGGTGCTGCTGGGCGCGGCGGTCCTGGCGGCACGACGGGGCGCCCGGCCGGTGCGGTACGCCGCGGTCGCGGTCGGCGTGATCACGGTCGCGTCGCTGGCGTTCTCGGTCTGGTACACGCCGGTCGACCCCGGCGCGGCGTACTTCGTCACGCCGACCCGGATGTGGGAACTCGGCCTGGGCGGCCTGGCCGCGGTGGCGCAGCCGCGGCTGCGGCTCGGTGCGGCGGCACGCCTGCTGCTCGCCTTGGGCGGCCTGGCGGCGGTGCTGGTGAGCGCGTTCCGGTTCGGCACGGACATGGCGTTCCCGGGCTGGGTCGCGCTGCTGCCGACGGTCGGCACGGCCGCCGTGCTGGTCGCCCGGGACGGCTCGCTGGCCCGCGTGCTGGGCCTGCGGCCGCTGACCTACGTCGGTGACGTCTCCTACAGCCTGTACCTGTGGCACTGGCCGGTGATCGTGTTCCTGCTGGAGGTGACCGAACGCGAGGTGCTGAGCCGGACGGAGGTCCTGGTCGCCGCCGGGGCGAGTCTGGTGCTGGCGGCGTTGTCCAAGCACTTCGTCGAGGACCCGTTCCGGCGACCGGCCGGCCGCAGGCGCACGACGTACGGGATCGGCGCGGCGCTGGTCGCGGTGACCGTGCTGGTCGCGTCGGGTGGTTGGGCGTCGGCCGAGTCGACGCTGGCCGGGCTGCGCGGCCGGTCGGTGATCGACGCCGAGCACCCCGGCGCGTTGGCCCTGGACCCGAGCCGCCCGCCGTCGGTGCCGGCCGGGGTCGCGCTCGCACCCGCGCCGGCCGTGGCGGAACAGGACTGGCCGCACGACGACTGCGTCACCCGTGACCTGGGCGATGGGCTCTCGTCGTGCGTGTACGGCAAGTCCGACGCGGCCAAGACCCTGGTCGTCGTCGGTGACTCGCACGCCGGGCAGTTCAGCACCGCCCTGGCCGGGTTCGTGCGGGGCGGGACGGGCGACGACTGGCAGGTGCACGTCATGGTGCGCAGCGGCTGCCCGTTCTCGACCGTGCCGCCGTCGAGCGCGGGCATGCCGCTGACGGTCTGCTCCGAGGACAACCTGAAGAAGCTCGACCACATCCGCGAGCTGGCGCCCGACCTGGTGGTCACCGCCGCCATGTCGCCCGAGTCCTACCTCAAGGACCTGGACTGGGCGTGGGAGTCGCCGGCGCACATGGTCCACGGCTACCGGACCGTGCTCGCCGCGCTGGCCGAGGCCGCCATCCCCGTCGCGGTGATCCGCGAGCTGCCCAGGCCGGGTGTCCCGGCCGTGCCGTGCCTGCAACGCCACGAGGACGACCCGGCCCACTGCGACACGCCCCGGGTGAAGGCCGTCGGCTCGCCGACCGACCCGCTGGCCGACGCCGCGGCCGGCCTGCCGGGCGTGCGGGTGGTCGACCTGACCGACTGGATCTGCCGCGCCGACACGTGCCCGGCCGTCATCGGCAACGTCGTCGTCTACCGCGACAACCACCTCACCGACACCTACGTGAAGTCCCTGTCGTACCCGCTGGTCGCCGCCCTGGGACTCCGCTAGGACGCGCCGCGGGCGAACCACGGCGCGTCCTGAGCGTTGAACTCGGGGGTCCTGAACGTAGGACACGGTCGTTCCGAACGTAGGACACGCGCGTTCTGGAGGTAGGACACGCGGGGGTTGGGGGTTGGGTCAGACTTCGGCGTCGAGCATGTCGGCGGTCACGGCGGACTCGGTGTCGGGCATGCCCAGTTCCTTCGCCCGCTTGTCGGCCATCGCCAGCAGGCGGCGAATGCGGCCCGCCACGGCGTCCTTGGTCATCTGCGGGTCCGACAGCTGGCCCAGCTCCTCCAGCGACGCCTGGCGGTGCGCCAGCCGCAGCGCGCCGGCCGCGGCCAGGTGGTCGGGCGCCTCGGCGCCCAGGATCTCCAGCGCGCGCTGCACCCGCGCGGCGGCGGCGACCGCGGCACGGGCCGAACGGCGCAGGTTGGCGTCGTCGAAGTTCGCCAGCCGGTTCGCCGTGGCACGCACCTCGCGGCGCATCCGGCGCTCCTCCCAGGCCAGCACGCTGTCGTGCGCGCCCAGCCTGGTCAGCATCGCGCCGATCGCGTCGCCGTCCCGGAGCACCACGCGTTCCGCGCCGCGCACCTCGCGCGACTTCGAGCCGATGCCCATCCGCCGCGCCGCGCCGACCAGCGCCAACGCCGCTTCCGGCCCCGGGCAGGTCACCTCCATCGACGACGACCGGCCCGGCTCGGTGAGCGAGCCGTGTGCCAGGAACGCGCCGCGCCACGCCGCCTCCGCGTCGCACACCCCGCCCGACACGACCGGCGCGGGCAGTCCGCGCACCGGGCGTCCGCGCGGGTCGAGCAGACCGGTCTGCCTGGCCAGGCCCTCGCCGTCCTTGACCACGCGCACCACGAACCGGGTGCCCTTGCGCAGGCCGCTGGAGGTGATGGTGAACACGTCCGACTGGTGCCCGTACAGCTCGTGGATCTCCCGGCGCAGCCGCCGTGCCGTGGAGCCCAGGTCCAGCTCCGCCTCGACGACCACCCGTCCGCCGACGATGTGCAGGCCGCCGGCGAAGCGCAGGAGGGAGGCGACCTCCGCGCGTCGGCAGCAGGTCTTCGAGACGGCCAGCCTGCTCAGCTCGTCCTTCACCGCCGACGTCATCGCCACGGCGCCTCGCCTCCCCTGCTCGTCCGGTCTTCCTGGAGGGTTGTACTCGACGCCCCGCCGGTCCCGACAGCAGGGCTGGCCAACGCCCGGGTGATGCTCGACGCCAGCGCGGTCGGGTCGTGCCGGTCCGGCGCGCCCGCCACCGCGATCGGCGCGAGGTGCGCCGCAGCGCCGAGAGCTGCGGCGGCCCGGCGCAGCCGGTCCGGCACCGGCACCGCGTCGACGTCCGCGATCACCGCGTCCACCCGCAGCGCCGGCGCGTGCTCGCACAGCACGTCGAGGTGCAGCTCCGGCGAGAAGCCGTCGGTTTCCCCCGGTTGGGGGACGAGGTTGAGCACGACGACCTTGCGCGCCGACGTGCGGACCAACGCGTCGTGCAGCTCGGGCACGAGCAGGTGCGGCAGCACGCTGGTGAACCACGAGCCGGGTCCGAGCAGCACCACGTCCGCCGCCAGCACCGCCTCCACCGCCTGCGGGCAGCCGCGCGGCGCCTCACCGGGACCGCCCGGGCCGTTGAGGCGGATCCGCTGCACCCGCCCCGGCGTGGTGGCGATCGCCACCTGGCCCCGGATGCGGCGCACCACGTCCGCGTCGTCGTCCAGCCCCGTCACGTCGGCCTCGATCGACAACGGCTCGGTGCACATCGGCAGCACGCGTCCGCGCACGCCGAGCAGCCGGCCCGCCGCCTCCAGCACCGCGACCGGGTCGCCGAGCTGCTCCAGCAGGCCGGCCAGCACGAGGTTGCCCACCGCGTGCCCGGCGAGGGCGCCGGTGCCGCCGAACCGGTGCTGGAACAACGTCGCCCACAGCGCGCTCGACGAGTCCCCGCCGGCCAGCGCCACCATCGCCTTGCGCAGGTCACCGGGCGGCAGCAGGCCCAGCTCGCGGCGCAACCGCCCCGACGAGCCGCCGTCGTCCGCGACCGTCACCACGGCCGTCACGTCGTCGGTCACCCGGCGCAGGGCGGTGAGTGTGGCGTGCAGCCCGTGCCCGCCGCCCAGCGCTACCGCTCTGACGCTCACTCGCGTCCCAGGTCCCGGTGGACGACCTTGACCGCCATGCCGTCCTCGCTGGCCAACCGGCCCGCCAGCTCCTCGGAGATGGCCACGCTGCGGTGCTTGCCGCCGGTGCAGCCGACCGCCAGCGTCAGGTACCGCTTGCCCTCGCGCCGGTAGCCGGCGCCGATGAGCCGCAGCAGCTCGTGGTAGCGGTCGAGGAACTCGTCCGCGCCCTCCTGGGTGAGCACGTAGTTGCGCACGTCGCCGTCCAGGCCGGTCTGCTCGCGCAGCTCCGGGATCCAGAACGGGTTCGGCAGGAACCGCACGTCCATCACCAGGTCGGCGTCCATCGGCAGGCCGTACTTGTAGCCGAACGACAGCACCGTGACCCTGGTGCGGGTCGCCGACTCGGTGCCGAAGGTGTCCTCGATCTTGGCCCGCAGCTGGTGCACCGACAGCCCCGAGGTGTCCAGCACCAGGTCGGCCTCCTCGCGCAGCGGCGTGAGCAGGATCCGCTCGTTCTCGATGCCGTCGGCCAGCCGACCGTCGGCCTGCAACGGGTGACCGCGCCGCACCGACTCGAACCGGCGGATCAGCACCGCGTCGGTGGCCTCCAGGAACAGCACCTTCGGCTTGTAGCCGCGCGCGTCCAGGTCCTTGATCACCGCCGCCAGGTCCTCGGTGAACGCGCGGCTGCGCACGTCCATCACCACCGCGACCCTGGTGATGGCGCCCCTGGCCTGCGCGCCGAGTTCCACCATGGTGGCGATCAGCTCGGGCGGCAGGTTGTCCACCACGAACCACCCGAGGTCTTCCAGGCACTTCGCCGCGGTGCTGCGGCCCGCCCCCGACAGGCCCGTCACCACGGCGACTTCGATGCCGGACTTCTCGCCGGCCGGTGCGCTCACTTGTGCTCCTGTCGGTGTTCGATTCCTGGCTCGGCCGTCAGCTGCCCGATTGCCGGCTTCGCCGACGGTCCTCCGGTCCCGGCCGTGCTCAACGACGCGTGCACGGCCTCCGCGGTGCGCCGGCCCACTCCCGGCACCCCGCTGATCTCCTCGACGCTCGCCTCGCGCAACTTCTTCAGCGAGCCGAAGTGCCGCAGCAGCGCGGCCTTGCGCGTCTGCCCCAGACCCGGCACCTCGTCCAGCGCGGACGTCGTCATCCGCTTGGACCGCTTCTGCCGGTGGTAGGCGATCGCGAACCGGTGCGCCTCGTCGCGCACCCGTTGCAGCAGGTAGAGGGCCTCGCTGGTGCGGGGCAGGATCACCGGGTCCGGCTCGCCGGGCACCCACACCTCCTCCAGCCGCTTCGCCAGGCCCACCACGGCGACGTCGGTGATGCCCAGCTCCGCCAAGACGTCGGAGGCTACCTGCGCCTGCGGCGCGCCGCCGTCCACGACCAGCAGGTTGGGCGCGTACGCGAACTTGCGCGGCTTGCCGGTCTCCGGGTCGATGCCGGGGTTCGGGCCGTCCCGGTTGTCGCGCAGGTAGGCCTGGAACCGCCGCCGCACCACCTCGGCGATCGAGCCGACGTCGCCCTGGTCCGCGCCCTCGCGCACGGCGAACCGGCGGTACTCGGACTTGCGCGCCAGACCGTCCTCGAACACGACCAGCGACGCCACCACGTCGGTGCCCTGCACGTGGCTGATGTCGGTGCACTCGATCCGCAGCGGCGCGGTGTCCAGGCCCAACGCCTCCTGCAGCTCCTGCAACGCCGCCGACCGGGCCGTCAGGTCGCCCGCGCGGCGCAGCTTGTGCTGCTGGAACGCCTCCTTGGCGTTGCGCTCCACCGTCTCCATGAGGGCCCGCTTGTCGCCGCGCTGCGGCACGCGCAGGGCCACCCGGCCGCCGCGCAGGCCCGACAGCCACTTCTCGACCGCCTCGGCGTCCTCGGGCAGCTCCGGCACCAGCACCTCGCGCGGCACCGGCGCCGACTCCACGCCGCTGACCCGCGCCGACTCGACCTGCTCGCCGTAGAACTGGGTGACGAACTGGTCGACCAGGCCCGTCACGCCGGTCTCGTCGACCTTGTCGACCACCCAGCCGCGCTGGCCGCGCACCCGGCCGCCGCGCACGTGGAAGACCTGGACCGACACCTCCAGGTCGTCCTGCGCGAACGCGACCACGTCGGCGTCCGTGCCGTCACCGAGGACCACGGCCTGCTTCTCCAACGCCCGCTTGAGCGCGGCCTGGTCGTCGCGCAGGCGGGCGGCCTTCTCGAACTCCAGCTCCTCGGCGGCGGCCGTCATCTCCCGTTCCAGCCGGCGCACCATCGAGTCGGTCCGGCCCGCGAGGAAGTCGCAGAAGTCCTCGACGATGTCGCGGTGCTCGTCGGCGTCGACCCGGCCCACGCACGGCGCCGAGCACTTGTCGATGTAGCCGAGCAGGCACGGGCGGCCGATCTGGCCGTGGCGCTTGAACACCCCCGCCGAGCAGGTGCGCGCGGGGAACACCCGCAGCAGCAGGTCCAGCGTCTCGCGGATCGCCCAGGCGTGCGCGTACGGGCCGAAGTAGCGCACGCCCTTGCGGCGCGGGCCGCGGTAGACGTGCAGGCGGGGGAACTCCTCGTGCAACGTCACGGCGAGGACCGGGTAGGACTTGTCGTCGCGGTAGCGGACGTTGAACCGCGGGTCGAACTCCTTGATCCAGTTGTACTCCAGCTGGAGGGCCTCGACCTCGGTGCCGACGACCGTCCACTCGACGCTCGCGGCGGTGGTCACCATCTGCCGGGTGCGCGGGTGCAGGCCGGCGATGTCCGCGAAGTACGAGTTCAGGCGTTGGCGCAGGCTCTTGGCCTTGCCGACGTAGACCACGCGCCCGCCGGCGTCGCGGAACTTGTACACGCCGGGGGCTTCGGGGATGGTGCCTGTCGCAGGGCGATAGGTCGACGGATCGGCCACGGAGCAAGCGTACGTGCGCCCCCTGACAACCGGTTCCACGCGGTCCCCGGCCGGGTGGGCGGACCCGGCCGGGTGCGTGTTCAGGCCGGCACGATCTGCCCGGCCTCCACCTTCACCGGGACCTCCTTCAGGCCCGTGGTGGCCGGGCCCTTCGTCACCTGGCCGTCCGCGGCGTTGAACGTGCTGCCGTGGTTCGGGCACGTGATCACGCCGCCCTCCGGCGGCGACACCGCGGTCCCCTGGTGGGGGCACGTGGCGTCGTAGGCCTTGACCGTGTCGCCGGTGCGGACGAGGACGAGCGGCTTGCTGTTGGCCGGGTTGCCGGCGATCGCGCCGCCGCCGTCGGGCACGTCGGCCAGCGCCGCGATGATCGCGGGCCCGGCCGGGGTGGTGCCGCCGCCGGCCGGTGTCGTGCCGCCGCCGGTGGTGCCGGTGCCGCTCGGGGTGGACCCGCTGCTGCACGCGGCGAGGCCGCCCGGCACCGCCAGCGCGACGAGCACGCCGCACAGCACCGAGCGACGGGACAGCTCTGTCTTCTCCGTTGAACTCAAAGCAGGTCCTCCGCTACGTGGTGGGTGGTCGTTCGGCCACACAGGCAATACGACACCACGTGAAGCGGGGTTCAACCCCCCACCCCTTGAGACGCGATCTTCAGGAAAGCAACACGTCGGGCCCGGACACCGTCACCGCGACTTCCGCCAACCCCCGCGGTGACGGGCCGGACAGCACCGCCCCGGTCGTCGGGTCGAACGCGGAGCGGTGCGTCGGACAGGTGATCACGCCCCCGGCGGGCGGGTTCACCGTCGTGCCCTGGTGCGGGCACGCCGGGTGGAACGCCCGCACCTCCGACTCCGACGGCCTGACCAGCAGCAACTGGCCGTCACCGCCGACGTCGACCAGGGCGCCGGAGCCCACCGGGACGTCGGCGAGCCCGGCGACGCGGTCCCCCGCACGGGCCGAGCCGACGCCGGGCCGACGCGTCGGCGCGCCCGTGCCGCAGGCGGTCGCGGAGGCGGTCAGGGCGAGCAGCCCGCACAGCAGCGTCCGTCGGTCCACCCGCCCATCCTCGCCTACCGGTCCCTGGCCACCGCCGTCCGGGCCAGCGCCAGCACCGCCGTGAACGGCGGGAACCAGTGCCGCGAGTGCGACGGCGGGTTCGCCCACCGCAGCGACCCGTACCGGGTCATCGTGGGCGGCAGCGCGATGCGCTGCGGCGAGCGGACGAACTGGACCTCGGCGGGCGCCTTCAGGTGCGTGGGCAGCAGGGCGACCAGTTCGGCGAGGAAGATCCAGTGCTCCCGCGGGCCGGGGATGACGGTGACGGGACCGGCGAGCATCCGGGCCTTGAGGTCGGCCAGGACGCGCGAGCCGATGCGGGCGGGCATGGCCAGGGCGGTGGTGGCGGGTCCGAGCGGCAGGAAGACGCCCTGCTCGGTGACGGACACCTTCCAGCCCAGCAACCGGTAGCCCGCGATCGCCTCACCGAGTGCCTGCTGGTGCGCGCGGTCGCGTGGCCCGTAGCGCGGGCCGTTGTCGGCGGTGGTGGCAGCGGTGATGCTCATCGGCGGAGGTCCCTCCCCGGTCGGGTGGAGCGGGCGGCGTGCGCGGGCCGCGGGGTCGTCCCCGGCACTGGCACACACGCAGGGTCCGACCGATCGGGACGTTGCACCACACCGTTATCGGGTCGGATCCATGCAGCCGGCGGATCCCGCCCATCCACCACCGGTCGTCACGGAGGCCCCGAACGGGGGCCGACCCGTCCTTATGCACGAAATGCATGGACTCCTGATCACATCTCTATACACTGGTGACCACGCTCAGTGACGGGAGCGAGCCATGGAACGGAAAGCTCGAAGAGCAGCCAGTACCAGGCGCGCATGCCCGACGTGCGGGGCGTTGATCGCCGCCGACAACACCGACCGGCTCTGCCAGCGTTGTCGCCGCAACGCGCGGACCGAGCTCTACGGACCACCCGAGGTTCCCGGGGACTTCTGGGACCAGGAGGCGATGGCCGCCGCGTTCGCCGACCGGAACATGGGTGCCCTCCTCGCCGCCTACCGGCACCACCCCCAGCACGTCAGCCGCGTCACCCAGGACCGCATGGCGGCCTGGTTGGGGATCTCCCAGGCGCAGCTGTCCCGGTACGAGACCGGTGAGAACCCGATCGACCGGATCGACCGCCTCCGCCACTTCGCGCGGGCGCTCGGCATCCCGGCCGACCGGCTGTGGTTCGACCGCGTCGGAATCCCAAGCCAGGCGGACGCCGATCGCGGCGCCCCGCCCGATGTGCTCGCCGCGGCGTGGGACGCGTCGAGCATTGCCAGATCGGTCGAGGAGACGGCGAGGAACGACTTGGCGATCAGCAGACGAGCGGCGCTCACCGGAGCCGCCGCGGTGGCGATGGGTCCCGCACTGGTCGAACCGCTCCAGCGGTGGCTCCACCCCTTGCAGCCCCTGTCCAAGTGGTCGTCCAGCGCGGCGATCAGCGAGGAGGAGTTGGCGGCGTTGCAGCACGTCGCCGACGGGCTGCGCGGGTGGGGCGGACGAGGCGGGTACGGACTGGCCCGCAAGGCGGTGCTCGGGCAGTTGGAGGAACTGGCCGAGCGGTTGTCGCGCGCGCCGGCGGGCCCGACGACGGAACGGGCCTTCTTCATCGGGGCCGAGCTGTCCAAGGTCGCGGCCAGCATGTCGTGGGACGCGGGCATGCACGACGCGGCGCAGCGGTACTACGTGCTCGGGGTGCGCATGGCGAAGGCCGGGCGCAACGACCCGTTCGCCGCCCTGTGCCTGGCGGCGATGGCCAGGCAGATGTTCGACCTGGGCCGCCCCGAGGACGGTTTGGAGCTGGTCCAGCTGGGCCAGTACGGCACCAGGCGCAACGCCACCCCGACGTTGCAGGCGCTCCTGCTGACCCGCGAGGCGTGGGCCTACGCCCAGATGGGTCGCGTCCGGGAGTTCCACCGGGCGGTCGGGCAGGCTCAGGACAGCTTCGCGCAGCGGCGGCCCGGTTCGGACCCGTGGTGGCTGGACACGTTCGACGAGGCGGAGCTGGAAGGGGTCATCGGCGCCCGGATGCGGGACCTGGCCGGGCACGACCCGAAGCAGGCGCCGCTGGCGGAGCAGCACATCCGGCGGGCGCTGTCCCTGCGCGACCCGGCACGGGTGCGCAACCGGGCGTTCGACGTCATCGGGTTGGCCCGCACGAAGATGGTGGCGGGCGAGCCGGAGGAGGCGTGCGGGTTGATCCAGCAGGTGCTGCCGACGGCGGCGGGTCTGGCGTCCGGGCGGGTGGTGCGCAAGCTGCAGGACTTCGCCAAGGAGGCCGAGCTGCACCGCGACCTGGCGGTCGTGCGCGACACCCGTGAGGCGATCCGCGGGGTGCGGACGGCCTAGCGATGCGGGTGGGAGTCACCGGGCACAGCAAGCTGGCGCCCGACTGCGTCGACGCCGTGCGCGAGGCCATCCGCGCGGCGTTGGAGGCCGAGGCGGCGGGCGGGTCATCCCTGGTCGGGGTGACCTGCCTGGCGCCGGGCGCGGACCAGCTGTTCGCGCGGGTGGTGCTGGAGCTGGGCGGCCGGGTCGAGGTGGTGCTGCCCGCGATGGACTACCGGGACAGGCTGAAACCGGAGAAGCGGGCCGACTACGACGAGCTGCTGGCACGGGCGCACGTGGTCAGCGTGCTGCCCAACGAGCTGTCGGGGCGGCACGCCTACGTGATGGCGAACGAGCGGATGCTCGCGTCGGTGGAGCTGCTGATCGCCGTGTGGGACGGGCAGCCGCCCGACGGGCGGGGCGGCACGGCGGACGTCGTCGAGACGGCGCGCGCGTCGGGCGTGCCCGTGGTGGTCGTGTGGCCGGAAGGCGCCCGACGCGGCTGAAACGAGGACAGGAGTCGTCCGCGATAGCCGGCAGACTGCGGTGCATGCTGGAAACCTCGGCGCGCCTGCTCAAGCTGCTGTCGTTGTTGCAGGTCCGCCGCGACTGGACCGGCGCGGACCTCGCGCACCGGCTCGGCGTCGACGTCCGGACCGTGCGCCGCGACGTCGACAAGCTGCGCACCCTCGGCTACCCGGTCAACGCCGCGCCGGGCGTGTCCGGCGGCTACCAGCTGGGCGCGGGCGCCGAGCTGCCCCCGCTGCTGCTGGACGACGACGAGGCCGTGGCGGTCGCGGTCGGGTTGCGCACGGCCGCCAACGGCACCGTCGCCGGCATCGAGGAGACGTCGGTGCGCGCCCTGGCCAAGCTGGAGCAGGTGCTGCCGTCCCGGCTGCGGCGGCGGGTGAACGCGCTGCAGGCGCACACCGTCGCGCTGCCGGCGCGCGTGACGCAGGTCGACTCGGGCACGTTGACCACGATCGCGGTCGCGTGCCGGGACAGCCAGCGGCTGCGGTTCGGGTACGCGGGCCGCGACGGGTCCACCCGGCGGCACGTCGAACCGCTGGGCCTGGCCCACACCGGGCGGCGGTGGTACCTGGTGGCGTGGGACGTGGACAAGGAGGACTGGCGGACGTTCCGGGTGGACCGGATCGAGCAGGAGCCGACCCTGGGCGCCCGCTGCGCGCCGCGCGAGCCACCGGCGGACGACCTGGCGTCGTACGTGTCGCGGCAGCTGTCCGTCGCGGCGTACCCGCACGAGGCCAGGCTGATCATGCACGCCCCGTACGACGTGGTCGCGGCCCGGACCTCGTACACCTCGGTGCAGCTGGAGCGGATCGACGACGAGCGGACCCGGTTGACGGTCGGCACACCCGCGCTGGAGGACGTCGGGCCGTGGATCGCGACCATCGGCGTCGACTTCGAGGTCGAGAGCCCGGAGGAGCTCAAGCAGCACCTCCGGGCCACCGCCGAACGCCTGCTGCGGGCCGCCGGTGGGGCGCCTACACCCGCAGGATGACCCGCCGGCCCTGCTCGGCGTGCCCCACGACCACCGCTTCGGTCGGCACGCGGAACCGGACGTGCTCCCGGTCCGCACCCGCGCCGTCCGGTCCGTACAGCTCGTTCGGCACGGTGGCGGCCACGTCGGGGAAGTCGTCCAGGTCGAACCACAGGCCCGAACCGTGGTAGCTGCGGACCACGCCGCGCACGGACGTGCCGACGGGCAGGGACCGCTTGACCTCGTCCCACGCGTGGGCGCGCGCTCCGGCCTCCGCGAACACCGCGCGGACGAACTCCGCCGGCGGCCGGTAGTGGTGCCGCTCGACGTAGTGGCACACCAGGTTCGGCGCCGCGTAGACGACGCCGTCCGCACCGGGGACGTGGATCTCCGCGCTGCCGAGCGTGACCTCGCCCCCGGACGCGCGCTCGAACGGCACCCGCACCGGGTACGTGCCCTCCGGTCCGCACAGCTCGCAACCGTGCCAGCCCCGGGTGGCGTGCATCCGGTGGAACGAGGCCAGCTCCAGCAGGGCCTCCACCAGGCCGGGTTCCGGTTCGCCGACCTCGAACCGGGAACCGCGGCCCAACCAGCCGACGTTCACCGTCGGTGCCGTCTCCTCCGGCTCCTCGCGCCAGTACACGTAGGAGGTCAGGTCTTCGTAAGTCGTCATGCCGTCCCGTCGTTCAGGCGCGTGTGCAGGCCAGACGGTAGGCGGCGGCACCGATCAGCTCCAGCGAGACCTGCAGGCGGTCCGGGCTCACGTTCTGCGCGATGGTGTCCTCGGGGGTGTGGTAGAGCGGTTCCAGCTGGTGCGGGCCCTCCTCGCCGCGCCAGCTGAAGTTCGCCGCGGCGATCTTGCGCTCGTGGAACGGCACGTGGTCGCTGCTGCCGCGCGGCACCGGGCCGTGCACCTGCGCGCCGTAGCCCAGGCGTGCCGCGGCCGCGGCGACCTGCGCGGTGGTGGCGTTGTCGCCGCCGTCCACCGAGAGCAGCCAGTAGGCGGAGGCGGGGCCGTGGCTGGTGGCGACCATGTCGTTCTGGAACACGCCCGCGATGCGCGCGGCGTCCGCGTCGGTCAGCTGGTTGACGTAGTAGCGGGAGCCGAGCAGGCCCTGCTCCTCCGAACCCCACAGCGCGAACCGCAGCGCCTTGTGCGTCGGCAGGTGGCGCAGGACGCGGGCCAGTTCGAGGGTCAGCACCGTGCCGCTGCCGTCGTCGTTCGCGCCGGGTGAGCCGGGCACGCTGTCGTAGTGGGCGGTCACCATGACCACGCCGTCGTCCCGGGGGAACGTGGCGGGGCGGTCGGCGATGACGTTGTACGAGGTCAGGCCCGCGAGGTGGGTGGTGGACACGGTCACCGTGACGGCGCCCGCCGCCCGCAGGCGCTCCACGTGCACCTGCGCGATGCCCAGCACCGGCACGGTGACGTTCGCGGTCAGGGTCGGGGAGAACGCGCTGGTCTTGCCCGCCGGCGGGACCGACACCCGACCGATCAGCACCGCGGCCGCGCCCAGCCGTGCCGCGTCCAGCACCGCCGTGGAGCCGCTGGGCACGTTCACCAGCAGCGCGACCTTCCCGGTCAGGTCCGCGGGCAGGGAGGCGCCGGTGTCCAGGTCGACCACGGGGCCGGTGGCCGTGACGCCGAGCGCGCCGAACCGGGACGCGCCCGCGTTCCACGTGTCCGCCCCGACCGTCAGCTGGGACAGGTACTTGTCCGGCACGGTGAACGGCTGGAGCGTCACCTGGTAGCGCAGGTCGCGCAGCACGGAGGCGAGGTAGTCACGGGCCCGGTGCTCGGACTCCGTGCCGCCGATGCGCTGGCCGATCCGGTCGCTGAGCACCCGCAGGTGCTCCATCGCCTTGCGCGCCCGCACCCGGCCCACCACCGGGTAGTCCCCGATGGACAGGTCGGGCAACCCGGCCGCACCCGGCCGCTGTGCCCGTGCGGCCGGGTTCAGCCCGAGCGTCACCGCGCCGGCCACCGCCGCGGCACCGGTGAGGAGTGAACGTCTGCGCATGTGCGGACCCCCATAAGCTCGTAGATCACCCGAACCTAGGCAGGGGTCCCAACCCCTACAAGGGTGCCGTTGGGGGACACCGGTCGGCCAACGGCACCACGACGATCAGCGCTTACGTCCCAGGGCCCGACCGGGTACGCGAACGTTCAACTCGGGGGTCCTGAACGTAGGACACGCGCGTCCTGAACGTAGGACACGCGGGACGTGAGGGTTCGACTCGCGGGTCGGTGGGGGTCAGTGGGCCGGTGGGGTCAGTGGGTGGCGGCTCGGTGCAGGTCGCGGAGGGCGCGGACGGCGGCGACGGCGTGGTCGCGGTCCACCGCCTGCACGGCCATGATCGACACGTACTCGTCGTCCGGCAGCTCCAGCCGGGCCCACGACGCGCCGTCCGGGAACGACACGTGCAGCACCTGCGACCAGGTGAAGCGGTGCACCGTCACCACGTTGCGCACCTCCACCCCCTCGGCGTCGGCCCGCACGCGCGGCCTGGCCAGCAGCAACATGCCGCACGCCAGCAGCACACCCAGGAAGATCATCGCCACCTGGTCGGAGGTCCGGAAGATCACGCCGGTCGGCGTGTCGCCCAGCAGCAGGCCCACCACGGTGAACACCGCGACCAGGAACACCGCGCTGGCCCAGGACACCACGCGGATCCTCTTCGGCCGGAACTCGACCACGTCGGCGGCCACGGCGGCCCTCACGAGCCCGCTCGCAGCCCGCGCAGCACGAGGGCCGTGTCCAACGCCGCCACGCACGCCTCGAACCCCTTGTCCTCCACCGACTCGGGGAACCCGGCGCGGGCCAACGCCTGGTCCTCGTCGTTGGTGGTGAGCACGCCGTTGCCGACGGGCGTGGACGAGTCCAGCGCGACCCGGTTCAACCCCGCGGTCACCGCGTCGCACACGTACTCGAAGTGCGGCGTGCCGCCCCTGATCACCACGCCCAACGCCACCACGGCGTCGTGCGTGCGGGCCAGCTCCTGCGCCACCACCGGCAGCTCCACCGCGCCCGCGACCCGCACCACCGTCGGCGAGGCGACACCGGCCTCCGCCGCCGCGGCCAACGCCCGCTCGACCAGGTTGTCGGTGATCTTCGTGTGCCAGCGCGTGGCCACCACGCCCAACGTCAGCCCCGCCGCGTCGGGGACGACGTCCTCGGGTCGCCCTTCGCCGCTCATTCCGCTCCTTCCGTGGTGGACACCACCGCGCCACCCTGGCCCAACGCCTCGTACTGTTCGAGCTGGTGCAGCTCGTGGCCCATCCGGTCGCGCTTGGTGCGCAGGTACCTCAGGTTCTCCGGGTTGGGCGAGATCGGCAACGGCACCCGGTCCAGCACCGTGAGGCCGTAGCCCTCCAGGCCCACCCGCTTGGCCGGGTTGTTGGTCAGCAACCGCATCGACTTGATGCCCAGCGACGACAGGATCTGCGCGCCGGTGCCGTAGTCGCGGGCGTCGGCGGGCAGCCCCAACCCCAGGTTCGCGTCCACCGTGTCCGCGCCGCCGTCCTGCAACTGGTACGCCTGCAGCTTGTGCATGAGGCCGATGCCGCGGCCCTCGTGCCCGCGCATGTAGAGCACGACGCCACGCCCCTGCGCGGCCACCGCCTCCAGCGCCGCGTCCAGCTGCGGGCCGCAGTCGCAGCGCAGCGAGCCGAACACGTCGCCCGTCAGGCACTCGGAGTGCACCCGGACCAGCACGTCCTCGCCGTCGCCCAGGTCGCCGTAGACCATCGCGATGTGCTCGATGCCGTCGAGCTTGCTGTCGTAGCCGACCGCCGTGAACGTGCCGTGCGCGGTCGGGATGCGCGCCTCGGCGACCCGCACCACCTGCGTCTCCACCCGCCGCCGGTAGGCGATCAGGTCGGCGATGGTGACCAGCGCCAGGTCGTGGTCGTCCGCGAACACCTGCAGCTCGTCGCGGCGGGCCATGTCGCCCTCGTCCTTCTGCGACACGATCTCGCACAGCACGCCCGCCGGCGCCAACCCCGCGAGCCTCGCCAGGTCGACGGCCGCCTCGGTGTGCCCGGCGCGGCGCAGCACGCCACCGTCACGCGCGCGCAGCGGCACCACGTGACCGGGCCGGTTGAAGTCCTTCGCGGTGGCGTCCGGGTCGGCCAGCAACCGGATCGTGTAGGCCCGGTCCGCCGCCGAGATACCGGTGGAGATGCCCTCCCGGGCGTCCACGGTCACGGTGTACGCGGTGCCGCGCTGGTCCTGGTTCGTGTGGTACATCGGCGGCAGGTCCAGCCGGTCGCAGTCGCTCTCGGTCAGCGACACGCACACGTACCCGGACGTGTAGCGGACCATGAACGCCAGCAGCTCCGGCGTGGCCTTCTCCGCGGCGAAGATGAGGTCGCCCTCGTTCTCGCGGTCCTCGTCGTCCACGACGACGACGGGCCTGCCCGCGGCGATGTCCGCGATGGCCCGCTCGATGTCGGCGAAGTCCTTCACCGGGCCTCCTCGGCGCGCAGGTGGGGCAGCGCGAGCCGCTCGACGTACTTCGCGAGCACGTCCACCTCCAGGTTGACGTGATCGCCCGGCACGCGCCGGCCGAGGGTGGTCAGGTCCAACGTGGTCGGGATCAGGCTGACCGAGAAGTCGTTCTCCGAGGCCGACACCACGGTCAGCGACACGCCGTCCACGGTGATCGAGCCCTTCTCCACCACGTACCGGGCCAGGCCCGGGGGCAGTCCGATGTGGACGACCTCCCAGTGCTGGGCCTTCTCCCGGGCCAGCACCACGCCGGTGCCGTCCACGTGGCCCTGCACGATGTGGCCGCCCAGGCGCTGGCCGACGGCGGCGGCGCGCTCCAGGTTGACCGGGTCGCCCTCGGCGACCTTGGCCAGGCTGCTGCGGGTCAGCGTCTCGCGCATCACGTCCGCGGTGAACGCGCCGTCGGCGACGTCCACCACGGTGAGGCACACGCCGTTGACCGCGATCGAATCGCCGTGCTTCGCGTCGCTGGTCACCAGCGGACCCGCGATGGTGACGCGCGCCGCGTCCGGCAGGTCGGTGACGGCGACGACCTCACCCAACTCCTCGACGATCCCGGTGAACACCGTTCCTCCTTAGCGTGCGGCCACTGCGGAAACCCGCACGTCCGGCCCGCACATACTGACCTGCTCGACGACCAATCCGACCGCCTCGGTGACAGTCGACACCCCCGCGCCGCCCCGCAGCCGCGGGGCGAGGTAGGCGAGCACCCGGTCGACGCGGTCCGCTCCCGCGAACGCACCCGCCAGCGTAGGCCCGCCCTCCAGCAGCACGTCGACCACGCCTCGCGCGGCCAACGCGGCCAGCACCAGGTCCGGGTCGTGCGTGCGCACGTGCATGGTCTCCGCCTCGTCGTCCGGCACCGGCAGGTCGCCCACCACGACCCGCACCGGCTGCCCGCCCACATCCTGCCCCGGACGCGCCGCCCGCGCGGCCGGTTGCGGACCATCGGCGCGAACCTCGTCCGCACTCAGCACGATCGCGTCAACCTTCGCCCGCAACTCGCCCATCTCCGCCCGCGACTCAACAGAACCGATCGCCGACCCGCCGTCCAGGGCGGCGACGTAGGTCCACGTCACGTGCGGCCGCCCGGTCCGCGCGAAGTGCAACCAGGCACGCAGCGGGCCACGCTCCACCTCACCGGCCGACACCCCCGACTCCACCGCGACCCCGGCCGCCCGCAACACCTCGGCACCACCCGCGGCCTTCGGGTTCGGGTCGGCGACGGCGTGCACCACCCGCGCCACACCCGCGCCCAGCAACGCCTCGGTGCACGGCGGCGTCCGCCCGTAGTGGCTGCACGGCTCCAACGTCACGACCGCCGTGCCACCCCGCGCCCGGTCCCCCGCCCGAGCCAGCGCGACGACCTCGGCGTGCGGCCCACCGGGGGGCCTGGTGGCGCCCTCACCGACCACGCGGCCGTCGGCGTCCAGGATCACGCACCCCACCGGCGGGTTCGGACTGGTGGTGCCTCGGACCCCTTCACTGGCCGCGATGGCCAGCGCCATCGCCTCGTCCAGGTTCACCGGGCGCGCGCCGCCTGCTCGCGCAGCCGCTCCAGGGCAACACCGGGATCCGCCGCGTCGTACACCGCCGACCCGGCCACGAAGCAGTCCACCCCGGCCTCGGCCGCCTGCTCGATGGTGTCCGCGTTGATGCCGCCGTCGATCTCGACCACCAACCGCAGGTGTCCCGTGTCTACCAACCGACGTGCCGTCCGCACCTTGTCCAGCACCTCGACCATGAACGACTGACCGCCGAACCCCGGTTCGACCGACATCACCAACAGCGTGTCGTAATGCTTGAGCACGTCCACGTACGGTTCCAGCGCCGTGCCCGGCTTCAGCGACAGGCCGGCCTTCGCACCCGCCGCACGCAGGTCCTTCGCCAACCGGACGGGATCGTTCGCGGCCTCCACGTGCACGGTCACGTTGTACGCGCCCGCCTCCGCGTACCCGATGGCCCACCGGTCCGGGTCGTCGATCATCAGGTGGCAGTCCAGCGGCAGGTCGGTCGCCTTGCGCAGCGACTTCACCACCGGCAGGCCGATGGTCAGGTTCGGCACGAAGTGCGCGTCCATGACGTCCACGTGCAACCAGTCCGCCGACGACACCGCGGCGGCCTCGTCGGCGAGTCGGGCGAAATCGGCGGACAGGATGCTGGGGGCGATCATCGGCTGGTGGACCACGGCTGCCGAGTCTAGGCGTCCGTCATTGCCCGGACCTGCGCGGGAGGCATATTTCACCCGCGCACCCGATCCACCCTTTCCGACTACTCACGCGGGTAGTTCCCTAGTCGTGTGGTGGCCATTACGTTCAACACCGGGGGCAGCAACTGGGGAGCACTGGGGATGAATGCCGACGAATTCCACCACAAGATCGCACTGATCACCGGGGCCTGTTCACCGCTGGGCGCCGAGGTGGTCGAGTCACTGGCCAGGCAGGGCGCGCTGGTAGCGGCCGTGGACAGCGACGGGGCCAGACTCGCCGACCTCGTCGAACGGCTCCAGGCGCAGGGCCTGCGGATAGCGGGCAGGCAGATCGACGTGACGTCGAGCGCCGCCGTGGACGCCCTCGTGGACCAGGTCGAACGCCAGTTCGGCGCCATCGACGCCCTCGTCGCCATGGCAGGCGCACTACGACCGGGCCCGGCACTGTCCATCAGCGACGACGACTGGGCACACAGCTTCGCCGTCAACGTGAACGGCGTGTTCAACGTCTCCCGCGCCGTGGCCACCAGAATGGTCGACCGGGGCCGGGGAACCATCGTCATGGTGCCCGCCCACGTCGTCGCGGTCCCCCGCTCCGGCATCGCCGCCTACGCCGCATCACGCGCCGCAGCCATCGCCTACACCGAGTGCCTGGCCGTCGAAGTAGCCGCCCGCGGCGTCCACTGCGCCGTAGTCGCCCCCGCCGACGTCCGCCGCGTAGCCGACGAGGTCAGGTTCCTCCTCGCCGACTCCGCACCACACCACCCGATGTCCAACGCCCTCGGCGCCTAACCCCACCACCACCACAACCGACCAACAACACCCCGCCACCCGCACATCCACTCCCCCAACCCAGCCCCATCGGACCCGCAGCGCACCCACCGAGGCCCGATTTGACATGGGTTCGGGTGCCATAGGCTGGACGAAGCCGGGCAGGCTT
>NZ_JBFAQZ010000031.1:0-77775 GCF_040673975.1 Actinosynnema sp. NPDC050801
GCCCGATTTGACATGGGTTCGGGTGCCTTAGGCTGGACGAAGCCGGGCAGGCAGGGCGGGACGCTTTTCCCCGCCGTGCCTGCCCGGCTTTGGCCAGCCTGGGGTGCCCGTAAGGGCCCCATGTCAAATCGAGCCGGACCCGAGCGCCGAACCCACACGTCCCGAACGTAGAACTCTCGGGCCCTGAGCGTTCGACTCGCCCGTCCTGAACGTTCGACTCGCGGGTCCTGAACGTAGGACACGCCCGTTCTGAACGTAGGACACGCGCGTGTGCGTCAGGTGCGGCGGACGATGATTCGTTGCAGGGCGATGAAGGCGAGCAGGAGGGCGCCGATGACGATCTTCGTCCACCACGACGACAACGTGCCCTCGAACGAGATCAGCGTCTGGATCGTGCCCAGCACGAGCACACCCACCACCGACCCGATCACGAACCCGACCCCACCCGACAGCAGGCTCCCACCGACCACGACCGCCGCGATGGCGTCCAGCTCCATCCCCACCGCGTGCAGGCTGTACCCGGACAGCATGTACAGGCTGAACAGCAGCCCGCCGAGCGCCGAGCAGAACCCGCTGATCACGTACACGCCGATCTTCACCCGCGTGGTCGCCAACCCCATCAACCGCGCCGACGACTCGCTCCCACCCACCGCGTACACGGTGCGCCCGAACCGCGTCAGGTGCAGCACGTACACCGCCGCGAGCACCGCCACCAGCGCGATCACCACGCCGTAGGTGATGGTCACGCCGCCGGGCAGCTCGACGGTCCCGGTCGCCAGGTCCCGGAACGTCGGGTTCTTGATCGACACCGACTCGACGCTGATCACGAAGCACAGCCCGCGCGCCAGGAACATGCCCGCCAGCGTCACGATGAACGGCTGCACACCGAACCGGTGGATGACCCACCCCATCGCCAGGCCCAGCCCGGACCCGGCCGCGAGCACCGTGATCACCACCAGCCACGCCGGCCACCCGGCCTGCAACGCCGCCGCCGCGATCATCGTCGACAACGCCACCACCGACCCGACCGACAGGTCGATGCCGCCGGTCAGGATCACGAACGTCATCCCGACCGCGAGCACGATCAGGAACGCGTTGTCGATGAACAGGTTCGCCATCACCTGCCCGGACGCGAACCCCTCGTACCGCACCGACCCCACGCCGAACGTGGCCACGAACACCACGAACGTCGCGATCACCGGCAGGAACCGCTTCGGCACGCTCACGGCCATCCCGCGCGGGCGCCGGGGACCCCCGGACCGGCCGGACGGCTCCGGGCCGACCGGCGTGACAACGGCTGAGCTCTTCACGCTGGCACCCCTTGCTTCCCCCGTACCCGACCACGAACCTGAACCCGAATCGGTGCCTGCACCAGGCACACCGCGATCACCACGACCGCCTTGAACACCAGCGTGATCTCCGGCGCGACCCCGATCGTGTAGATCGTCGTGGTCAACGTCTGGATGATCAACGCCCCGAGCAGCGTCCCGGTCAACGAGTACCGACCGCCCGCCAGCGACGTGCCGCCGATGACCACGGCCAGGATCGCGTCCATCTCGATCCACAACCCGGCGCTGTTGGCGTCCGCCGCGCTCACGTTCGAGCTGATCATCAACCCGGCCACCGCCGCGCACAGCGCGGCGAACACGTACACCGTCCAGATGATCGTGCGCGCCCGCACACCGGCCAGCCGCGACGCCGACGGGTTGACCCCGACGGACTCGATCAGCATCCCCAGCGCGGTCCGCCGCGTCACCAGTGCCACCAGCCCGAGCACCGCCAGGCTGATCAGGATCGCGATCGGCAGCACCAGGAACCCGGCGCCGATCTGCCGGTACGTGGGCGAGTCGACCGTCACGATCTGACCCTCGGTGATCAGCATCGCCACACCGCGACCGGCCGTCATCAGCACCAGCGTCGCGATGATCGGCTGGATGCCGAGCACCGACACCAGGAACCCGTTCCACAGCCCCAGCACCGCGCACAGCGCCAGCGCGAGGCCCATGGCGACCCACGGGTTGCCGCCGGCGGCGATGTGCGTGCACGTCACCGCGCCCGCGATGGCCGCCACCGCGCCGACCGACAGGTCGATGCCGCGGGTCGCGATCACCAGCGTCATGCCCAACGCGATCAGCAGCGTCGGCGCGCCGTTGCGCAGGATGTCGATCAAGCTGCCGAACAGGTGCCCGTCCTGCAGCCGCAACGAGAAGAACGACGGCGTCACCACCACGTTCAGCACGAGCAGCGCGACCAGCGCCAGCACCGGCCAGAGCAGTCGGTTCTTCACGACACCACCGCCTTCTCCACACCCTTGTCCACACCGTGGTCGCCGCCGCCCGCGATGAGCGCCATCACGTCGTCCACGCCCACGTCACCGTCCAGCTCGGCGACCTTCTGCCGGTCGCGCATCACGACCACCCGGTCGGACACGCGCACCACCTCCTCCAACTCGGCGGAGATGAACAGCACCGCCATGCCTTCCGCGGCCAGGTCGGCGACCACCTTCTGGATCTGCGCCTTCGCGCCCACGTCGATGCCGCGCGTCGGCTCGTCCAGGATCAACAACTTCGGCTTGGTCACCAGCCACCGCGCGAGCAGCACCTTCTGCTGGTTGCCGCCCGACAGGTTGCCGACCGCCCGCTCCGGGTCGGCGGGCCGGATGTCCAGCAGCTCGATGTACTTGGCGACCAGCTCGTCGGCGAGCTTGCGCGGCACCGGCCGCGCCCAGCCGCGCGCGGCCTGCATCGCCAGGATCAGGTTGTCCCGCACGCTCAGGTCGGCCACGATGCCCTCGGCCTTGCGGTCCTCCGAGGAGAACGCGATACCCGCGTCGATCGCGGCGCGGGGCCCGTTCAGCCGCAGCGGCTTGCCGCCGACCATCAACCGCCCGGAGTCGGCCTTGTCCGCGCCGAACAGCAACCTCGCCACCTCGGTGCGGCCCGACCCGAGCAACCCGGCCAGCCCCACCACCTCGCCCGCCCTGATCTCCAGGTCGAACGGCGCCACCGAGCCCTTGCGGCCCAGGCCCTCGGCCACCAGCAGCGACTCGCCCGGCGCGCCGGAACGGCGCTCGATCTCCTCCAGCAGGCCCATCTCGCGGCCCAGCATCGCCGACACCAGGTCGATCCGGCTGAACGTCGCGGTGGCGTGCTCGCCGACCAGGCGGCCGTTGCGCAGCACCGTGATCCGGTCGGAGATCTCGTACACCTGCTCCAGGAAGTGCGTCACGAACAGCACCGCGACACCCTCGTCGCGCAGCACCCGGATGATCCGGAACAGCTCCGCGACCTCGTCGACGTCCAGGCTCGACGTCGGCTCGTCCAGCACGAGCACCCGGGCGTCCACGGCCACCGCGCGCGCGATCGCGACCAGCTGCTGCACCGCGATCGGGTGGCTCTCCAGCACCGACGCGGGGTCGATGTGCAGCCCGATGCGTGCCAGCAGCTGCGCGGCGCGGGCGCGCATCGCCTTGCCGTCGATGCGGCCGAACTTGCGCGGCTCCCGCCCGAGCAGGATGTTCTCCGCCACGGTCAGGTTCGCGCACAGGTTGACCTCTTGGTACACCGTGCTGATCCCGACGGCCTGCGCCTGCGCGGGACGGTGGAACAGCACGGACTCGCCCGCGTAGCGGATCTCGCCCGCCGCGAGCGGGTGCACCCCGGTCAGCGCCTTGATGAGCGTGGACTTGCCGGCCCCGTTCTCACCCATCAACGCGTGGACCTCGCCCGGGAACAGCCGGAAATCCACCTCTTGCAACGCTTTCACGCCGGGGAACTCCACCGAGATGCCCCGCATGTCCACGACCGGCTCGGTCACCGGACAACTCCCCTCACACGCTGGGTGCGGCCCCCGCCACCACGCTCGGCGGGTGGCGGGGGCCGCAGTCTGTGATCAGTGCCCGCGGCTCAGTACTTGCGGTTGGGCAGCTCGGTCTTGGCCTGCTCGGTGGTGAAGGTGCCCTCCACGGTCACGACCCGAGCCGGCACCTCCTCGCCCGCCACGACCTTCTTGGCGAGCTCCATCAGCTGCTTGCCCAGCAGCGGGTTGCACTCGACGATGAAGTTGATCTCACCGGCGGCCAGGGCGGTCATGCCGTCCTTCACCGCGTCCACGGTGATGATCTTGATGTCCTTGCCCGGCACCTTGCCCGCGGCCTTGATGGCCTCGATCGCGCCCAGGCCCATGTCGTCGTTGTGCGCGTAGACCACGTCGATCTGCGGCTGCGCCTTCAGGAACGCCTCCATGACCTGCTTGCCGCCCGACCGCGTGAAGTCACCGGTCTGGGTGGCCACGATCTTCAGGTCCGTGCCCTTGATGGCGTCCTCGAAGCCCTTCTTGCGGTCGATCGCCGGCGCCGCGCCGGTCGTGCCCTGGAGCTCGACCACGTTCTTCGCGCCCGCCGCGTTGGCCTTCAGCCACTCGCCGGCCTTCTTGCCCTCCTCGACGAAGTCGGAACCGAGGAAGGTCTTGTACAGCGACGTGTCGTCCGAGTCGATCGCGCGGTCGGTCAGGATCACCGGGATGTTCGCGCGCTTGGCCTCGAGCAGCACGGTGTCCCAGCCGGTCTCCACCACCGGGCTGAAGGCGATGACGTCCACCTTCTGCTGGATGTAGGACCGGATCGCCTTGATCTGGTTCTCCTGCTTCTGCTGCGCGTCGGAGAACTTCAGCTCGACCCCGGCGGCGGTCGCCTCCTCCTGGATCGACTTGGTGTTCGCGGTGCGCCAGCCGCTCTCGGCGCCCACCTGGGCGAAGCCCATCGTGATCTTGCCGTCGTCGTTGGCCTTGGGAGCGCCGGACGATCCCGCGTCCCCGGATCCACCGGACCCGCACGCGGTCAACGCGGCCAACAAGACCGCGGCGGCGGCGGTCGTGATCTTCTTCAACACTGGTCTTCCTCCGTGTGAACCCGAGACACTGACGGGACGGCGAACCGCGTGACGGTGGTCACCTGGGGCACAAGAGTGAACGCTCACAATCGGCCCGTCAACCCCCCGGAAACGTCAACTTCGCATCCTTGACACGTTTGTTAGGGCGGTCGTATGTTAGCGCTCACTTTTGTGACACAGCCCACCTGAACCTTCCGGATGCCCCGTTCATCCGCGGCCCCGTGCCGCGCGCAAGACGAGAGCGACGCCCCATGGTCACCCTTCGTCATCGCCCACGCACCTTCGTCGCGACCCTCGTCGCAGCGCTGGCCGCGGCGGCTTTGAGCGCCTCGCCCGCCTCGGCCGCCGATGGCCTCGTGCTGCACTATCCCCTCACCGGAACGGACGGCGCAGTCGTGGCCGACACCTCGGGCGGTGGTCGCAACGGAACCGTTATCGGCGACGCCACCCCCGGAGGGGTCGACGGCCTCCGCCTGGGCGGTGTCAACGGCCACGTGAAGCTGCCCGACCACGTCCTGCGCGGCCTGACCGAGGTCAGCGTCTCACTCCAGGTGCGCATCGCGCCGGACCAGGCGGCGCCGTACTTCATCTACGGTCTGGGTAACTCGTCGGGCACGTTCGGTGACGGCTACCTGTTCACCACCGGCAACGCGTACCGGTCGTCCATCGCCACCGGCAACTGGTCCACGGAGCAGACCGTGACGGCCGGGCGCGATCTTGCCAGGGGCGTCTGGAAAACGCTTACCTACACGCTCGGCGGCGGTACCGCCGTGCTGTACGAGGACGGCGTCGAGGTGGCGCGCAAGACCGGCGTCACGATCACCCCGGCCATGATCGGCGGCGGCTCGACGACGGCCAACTACATCGGCCGCTCGGTGTACAGCGGAGACCGGTACCTCAAGGGCTCGGTCCGCGAGTTCCGCCTCTACGACCGGGCCCTCACCGCCGCCGAGGCGCACGACCTCGGTTTCATCCCCGACGACGAGAAGGGCCGCCGCGACCTGGCCGCCATCGACCTCGGCGACACCTCCGCCGTGACGGAGGACCTCACCCTCCCGACCACCGGCCCGTACGGCTCCGCGATCACCTGGCAGTCCGGTGACCCCGCCGTCGTGTCCACCACGGGTGTCGTAACCCGTCCCGCGCCGGGCAGCGCGCCCGCGACCGTGACGCTCACCGCGACCGCGTTCGACCAGACCCGCGCCTTCCGGGTGACCGTGCGACCGGAGCTCACCGACGACGAGAAGGTCGCCGAGGCCGACGCCGCGCTGGTGGTGTGGGACGCCGACGGCATCCGCGGCAACATCACCCTGCCCGCCACCGGCCTGCACGGCACCGCGATCACGTGGAAGAGCAACAAGCCGGGGGTGATCACGCCCACCGGCGAGGTCACCCGGCCCGCGTCCGGCGGGAAGCCGGTCAAGGTGCAGCTCACCGCGGAGATCCGCGCCGGCGAGGAGACCACCCGCAAGAAGTTCAAGGTCACCGTGCTCCCGCTGCCCGAGCAGCAGGCCTACGAGGGTTACCTGTTCGGCTACTTCACCGGCGAGGGCACGGCCACCGGCGAGCAGGTCTACCTCGCCGCCAGCCGCGGCAACGACGCGCTCCACTGGGACGAGCTCAACCAGGGCAAACCCGTGCTCACGTCCTCGCTCGGCGACAAGGGCGTGCGCGACCCATTCATCATCCGGTCCCCGGAGGGCGACAAGTTCTACCTCATCGCCACCGACCTGAAGATGAGCGGCAACGGCAACTGGGACCTGGTGCAGCGCAAGGGCAGCCTGCACGTCGAGGTGTGGGAGTCCACCGACCTGGTCAACTGGTCCGAGCAGCGCCACGTGCGGGTCTCCCCGGAGACGGCGGGCAACACGTGGGCGCCGGAGGCGTACTACGACGACTCGATCGGCGCGTACGTCGTGTTCTGGGCCTCGAAGGTCTACGCCGCCAACGACCCCGGGCACACGGGCAACACCTACAACAAGATGCTGTACGCGACCACGCGCGACTTCCGCACGTTCAGCGAGCCGCAGGTGTGGGTCGACCCGGGTTACTCGGTCATCGACTCGACCGTGATCAAGCACGGCGACGAGTACTACCGGTTCACCAAGGACGAGCGGAACAACACGTCCACCACGCCGTGCAGCAAGTTCATCCTCGCGGAGAAGTCGGCGCACCTGCGCGACACCTCGTACGACTTCGTCGCCGACTGCATCGGCAAGGGTTCGGTCAACCAGGGCGAGGGCCCGACGGTGTTCAAGTCCAACACCGAGGACCGCTGGTACCTGTTCATCGACGAGTTCGGCGGCCGCGGCTACGTGCCGTTCGAGACCACCGACCTCTCCTCCGGCCGGTGGACCCTCGCCACCGGCTACCAACTGCCCAGCCGTCCGCGGCACGGCACCGTGCTGCCCGTCACCAAGGCCGAACTCGACCGCGTCCGCGCCGCCTTCCCCTGACCTCCCGCACCGGAGCACTGGAGCACGCATGTCCCGCGTTGTGATGGCCGCGGCGCTCGCCGCGAGCCTGCTCGTCGCGGTGCCCGCATCGGGCACGGCCGCAGACACCGACTACACCCTCTCGATCGACCCCACCGCCAAGGGCGCGGCGATCGACGACACCATGTACGGGGTCTTCTTCGAGGACATCAACCGCGCCGCCGACGGCGGCCTGTACGCCGAGCTGGTGCAGAACCGGTCGTTCGAGTACAGCACCGCCGACAACGCCGCCTACACGCCCCTGACCGGGTGGGCGCCGACCGGCGGCACGCTCGACGTGGTGGACGACGACGCCCGGATGAACGAGCGCAACCGCAACCACCTGCGCCTCGGCCTGCCCGCGGGCGTGATCAACTCCGGCTACAACTCGGGCGTCAACGTGGAGAAGGGCAAGCGCTACGACTTCTCCACCTGGGCGCGCACGGACCAGCCCGGCGGCACGCCGGTGCACGTCGGCCTGACCGACCCGGCCGGCCGGGACCTCGCGCCGCCGCTGGAGGTCGAGGTCACCGGCGACGGCTGGACCAAGTACACCGGCACGTTCACCGCGCGCGAGTCGTCCACCACCGGTCGACTGCTGCTCGACGCGGGCGGCTCCGGCACGCTGCGGCTGGACATGGTGTCCCTGTTCCCCCAGGACACCTTCAAGGGCCACGGCCTGCGCAAGGACCTGGCGGAGAAGATCGCCGCGCTCGAACCCGGCTTCGTCCGCTTCCCCGGCGGGTGCCTGGTCAACACCGGTAGCCACCAGGGCTACGAGGCGCCCGGCTTCGAGCGCCGCCGCTCCTTCCAGTGGAAGGACACCATCGGCCCGGTCGAGCAACGCGCCACCAACTGGAACTTCTGGGGCTACAACCAGTCCTACGGCCTGGGCTACCACGAGTACTTCCAGTTCTCCGAGGACGTCGGCGCGATGCCGCTGCCCGTGGTGCCCGCCCTGGTCACCGGCTGCGGCCAGAACCGCGCCACCGACGACCCGGCGCTGCTCCAGCGGCACATCCAGGACACGCTCGACCTGATCGAGTACGCCAACGGCCCCGCCGACTCCACGTGGGGCCGCAAGCGGGCCGAGATGGGCCACCCCGAGCCGTTCGGGCTCACGCACATCGCCGTCGGCAACGAGGAGAACCTGGCGGAAGAGTTCTTCAGCCGGTTCAGCCGGTTCCGCGCCGCCATCGAGGCGAGGTACCCGGACATCACGGTCGTGAGCAACTCCGGCCCGGACGACACCGGCGCCAACTTCGACCGCCTGTGGCAGCTCAACCGCGACGCGGGCGTCGACATGGTGGACGAGCACTACTACAACAGCCCGAGCTGGTTCCTGGAGAACAACGACCGGTACGACAGCTACGACCGCAACGGGCCCAAGGTGTTCCTGGGCGAGTACGCCTCGCAGGACAACCGGTACGCCAACGCGCTGGCCGAGGCCGCGTTCATGACCGGCCTGGAGCGCAACGCGGACGTCGTGAAGCTGGCCTCCTACGCGCCGCTGCTGGCCAACGAGGACTACGTGCAGTGGCGGCCCGACATGATCTGGTTCAACAACCACGCGTCGTGGGGCTCGACCTCCTACGAGGTGCAGAAGCTGTTCATGACCAACGTGGGCGACCACGTCGTCAAGAGCACCGCCTCCGGCACGCCGTGGAGCCCCACGCCGATCACCGGCGCCATCGGCCTGTCCTCCTGGGCCACCTCCGTGGCCTACGACGACGTCAAGGTCACCTCCGCCGACGGCCGGGAGCTGTTCTCCGACGACTTCTCGGTCGACACGGGCGAGTGGACGGGCAACGGCGCGGGCAACTGGGGCGTGGTGGACGGGCGCTTCGTGCAGTCCGACACCGCGGTGACCAACCCCCTGATGACCGCGGGCGACCCGACGTGGAACAACTTCACCGTCAGCGTCAAGGCCACCAAGCTGTCCGGCAGCGAGGGCTTCCTGATCCCGTTCGCGGTGAACGGCGCGGGCAACCCGTTCTGGTGGAACCTCGGCGGCTGGAACAACACCCGGTCCGCCGTGGACGGCGGCAACTCGTCGCGCGTGTTCCACGCCGACGACACGAAGATCGAGACCGGCCGCACGTACGACCTGCGGATCGAGGTGCGCGACCGCACCGTGAAGCTGTTCATCGACGGGCGGGTGTGGGCCGAGTTCACCGACGAGGCGAACAAGAACCCCGAGCCGTTCCGCCAGGTCGTCACCCGGGACGAGGCGACCGGCGAGCTGATCGTCAAGGTGGTCAACGCGCAGTCGACCGCGGCCCGCACGAAGATCGACCTGGGCCGGCGCACCTGGGTGGTGCCCACCGCCGCGGCCACCGTGCTGGAGGGCCTGCCGGACGACGTGAACACCGAGTTCACCCAGCCGGTCAAGGCCAGGCAGACGCAGATGCGGGTGTCGAGCTCGTTCACCCACACGTTCCCGCCGAACTCGGTCACGTTCCTGCGCATCAAGGACCGCCGCCGATGACCCCGCCCAGCACGTCCGCGATTGGAGCTCCCGTGACCCTCGACCGCAGAAGCCTGTTCCGCGCCGGCGGCGCGCTGGTCGTGGTGGGCGGCCTGACCGCCTCCGCGTCGGCCGTCTCCGCGCAGGGCGAGCCCGAGGCCGCCGCGGCCGCCGCGGGCGGGTTGCCCACCCGCAACCCGCTGGTCGAGCAGCGCGCCGACCCGTTCATCACCCGTCCGGTGAACGGCATGTACTACCTGACCGGCTCGGTGCCCGAGTACGACCGGGTGGTGATCCGGGGCGCGGCCACCCTGGACGGCCTCGCCGACGCCCGTGAGCGCACGATCTGGCGGCGGCCGTCGTCCGGGAAGATGGGCGGCTACATCTGGGCGCCGGAGCTGCACCGCATCGACGGCAAGTGGTACGTCTACTTCGCCGCGGGCGACTCCGACGACCCGTTCCGCATCCGCACCTACGTGCTGGAATCGGCCAAGGACGACCCGCGCGAGGGCGGCTGGGAGCTCAAGGGCCAGGTGGTCACCGCCTGGGAGACCTTCACCCTCGACGCGACCACGTTCGAGCACCGCGGCAAGCGGTACTTCCTGTGGGCGCAGCACGAGCCGGGCATCGACACCAACACCAACCTCTACATCGCCGAGATGGCCTCGCCCCTGGCGCTGAAGACCACGCCGGTGCGCATCGCCACGCCCACGCTGGACTGGGAGGTCCAGGGCTTCCGGGTCAACGAGGGCGCGGCGGTGCTCATCCGCAACGGCCGGGTCTTCGTGACCTTCTCCGCCAGCGCCACCGACGCCCGCTACTGCATGGGGCTGCTCACCGCGGACGAGAACGCCAACCTGCTCGACGCGCGGTCGTGGACCAAGACGCCCACGCCGATCTTCACCACGAACGACGCCACCAGGCAGTACGGCCCGGGGCACAACTCGTTCACCACGGTCGGCGACCAGGACGTGCTGGTCTACCACGCGCGTGACTACCGGGCCATCACCGGCGACCCGCTGTTCGACCCGAACCGGCACACCAGGGTGCAGAAGCTGCACTGGAACGCCGACGGCACGCCCAACTTCGGCGTGCCGGTCGGCAAGGGCGGGCCGGTGGTGCGGCTGTCGCCCGCGGACGCGCCGCAGCTGTTCGTGCGGCACTTCGAGTACAAGCTGCGGGTGGACGGCAACGTGCGCGACCTGGGCGACTCGCAGTTCCGGTTCGTGCCCGGCTTCCTCGGCGCGGGCACGGTGGCGCTGCAGTCGGTCAACTTCCCGGACCGCTACGCCCGGGTCGACGGCGGCGTGGTCCGGATCGACCCGTACGAGGACGCCGACGCCTACGGGCGGGCCGCGTCGTTCGTCCGGGCGCCGGGCCTGACCGACCGCGACGCGGTGTCGCTGCGGCTGGTCGCCGACCCGGACGCCTACCTCGCGCACGACACGGGGCGGCTGGTGGTGGCCAAGCCGGGCGGCGACCGGCGCGCCCGGGAGCGTGCGACTTTTCGGTTGGGATGACGCGTCCCTGCGCAGGTGGGAACGGTCTCTGGTGGACAATGGACCCGGAACGCCTGTCGGTGATCGCGATGTGTTATCGCTAACATCCAGTTCTACAGGCTGCAGTGTCAACAGGGAGATGGGGCGGTAGTGGAGCACAGGACCTCGCGCGATCCCGCGATGACGGATGTCGCCCGGCTCGCCGGGGTCTCGCACCAGACGGTGTCGAGGGTGCTCAACGGGCACCCCAACGTCCGGGAGCAGACCCGGCTGCGCGTGCGCGCGGCCATCGCGGAGTTGGGCTACCGGCCCAACAAGGCGGCCCGCGCGCTGGTCACCGGCCGGTCCCAGCTGATCGGGGTGGTGGCGCAGAACTCGACGCTCTACGGCCCCGCGTCGCTGCTCGCGGCGTTCGAGACGGCGGCGGCCGAGGCGGGGTTCGCGGTGAGCGTGGGCCGGGTCAACGTGCTGGACCGCAACTCCATCTCCGACGCCGTGGAGCGCCACCGGGACCAGCGGGTCGCCGGGATAGTGGTCATCGCGCCGACCGCCTCGGCCAACGACGCGGTCGGCGCCGTGTCCGCCGGCATCCCGCTGGTCACGGTGGACGGCGACCCGGAGCGCTCCACCCCGCTGGTGACCGTCGACCAGGCGGCGGGCGCGTTCGCGGCGACCACCCACCTGCTCGACGCGGGCCACCGCACGGTGTGGCACGTCTCGGGCCCGTCGGACTGGTTCGACAGCCTCGGCCGCATAAGGGGTTGGCGGTCGGCGCTGGAGGCGGCGGGCCTGGAGGTGCCGCCGGTCGTGCCCGCGGACTGGAGCGCGGCCTCCGGCTACCGCGCGGGCCAGATGCTGGCCCGCATGCCGGAGGTCACCGCCATCTTCGCGGCGAACGACCACCTGGCGCTGGGCATCCTGCGCGCGATGAGCGAGCGCGGTCGCCGGGTGCCGCACGACGTGAGCATCGTGGGGTTCGACGACGTGCCGGAGGCGGCGTACTTCATCCCGCCGCTGACGACCATCCGCCCGGACTTCCACGCCGTCGCCAAGGAGACCCTGGAGCTGCTGCTGGCCCAGGTCGGCGACGGCGACGTGGGCGCGCCGCAGCGCACCGTCGCGCCGGCGCTGGTCAAGCGGGACAGCGTGGCGCCGCCCGTGCAGTGACGTCGTCCGGCTCGTGCACCCGGTCCCGCGGGCACCGCAACATTTTCGTACCGTCTCCGCCCGTTCGCGGCTCCGCGCGCGGCCCGATCACCCCTAGGCTGTGGTCGGGCCGCGGACCGGGTGCCCCGGCCGACGAACATCACGATTGTGCACGCTCACCTGGTCTTTAAGGCCACGTTGCGGGCAGGTCTTGACGTGATGAATGTTAGCGATAACACTCCTCACCATGGCGAGCGATCCATTGGTGGTGGGTGTCGACTTCGGCACGTTGTCCGGCCGCGCGGTGGTCGTGCGGGTGCGCGACGGCCTCGAACTCGGCACCGCGGTGCACGACTACCGGCACGGCGTGCTGGACCGCGCCCTGCCCGACGGGCGCCCGTTGCCCCCGGACTGGGCGTTGCAGGTGCCGCAGGACTACGTGGACGTGCTCAAGCACGCCGTGCCCGCGGCGATCGCGGACGCGGGGGTGGACCCGGCCGACGTGATCGGCATCGGCACCGACTTCACCGCGTGCACGATGGTCCCGGTCAAGGCCGACGGCACGCCGCTCAACGAGCTGCCCGAGTTCGCCGACAACCCGCACGCGTACGTGAAGCTGTGGAAGCACCACGCGGCCCAGCCGCAGGCCGACCGGATCAACCACCTGGCCGAGCAGCGCGGTGAGGGTTGGCTGCCCCGCTACGGCGGCCTGATCTCCTCGGAGTGGGAGTTCGCCAAGGGCCTGCAGCTGCTCGAAGAGGCGCCCGAGGTCTACGCGGCGATGGACCACTGGGTCGAGGCCGCCGACTGGATCGTCTGGCAGCTCGCCGGCGCCTACGTGCGCAACGCCTGCACCGCCGGCTACAAGGGCATCTACCAGGACGGTTACCCGTCCGACGAGTTCCTGGCCGCGCTCAACCCCGACTTCGCGGGCTTCGTCACCGACAAGCTCGACCACCCGCTCGGCCAGCTCGGCGACCGGGCGGGCGGGCTCACCGAGCAGGCCGCCGGGTGGACCGGCCTCAAGCCCGGCATCGCGGTGGCCGTGGGCAACGTCGACGCGCACGTGACCGCGCCCGCCGCGCGGGCCGTCGAGCCCGGCCAGATGGTCGCGATCATGGGCACCTCCACGTGCCACGTGATGAACGCCGACGTGCTGGCCGACGTGCCGGGCATGTGCGGCGTGGTCGAGGGCGGGATCGTGCCCGGTCTGTGGGGCTACGAGTCCGGGCAGAGCGGCGTGGGCGACATCTTCGGCTGGTTCGTGGACCACAACGTGCCGCCGGAGTACCACGAGCAGGCGCGGGCCCGGGGCATCTCGGTGCACGAGCTGCTGACCGAGCTGGCCGCGCAGCAGCGCATCGGCGAGCACGGCCTGATCGCGCTGGACTGGCACAGCGGCAACCGCTCGGTGCTGGTGGACCACGAGCTGTCGGGCGTGGTGGTCGGGCAGACGCTGGCCACCCGCGCCGAGGACACCTACCGCGCCCTGCTGGAGGCCACCGCCTTCGGCACGCGCGTGATCGTGGACTCCTACACCGACGCGGGCATCCCGGTGACCGAGCTGGTGATCGCGGGCGGCCTGCTGCGCAACCCGCTGCTGATGCAGATCTACGCCGACGTGACGAACCTGCCGCTGTCGGTGATCGGCTCCGAGCAGGGCCCCGCGCTCGGCTCGGCGATGCACGCGGCCGTGGCGGCGAAGGCCTACGAGGACATCCGCGAGGCGGCCCAGTCGATGGGTTCGATCAAGCGCGGGGCGTACCTGCCGATCCCGGAGAACGTCGAGGCCTACGAGCGGATGTTCGTGGAGTACCAGGAGCTGCACGACTACTTCGGTCGTGGCGTGAACGAGGTCATGCACCGGCTGAAGGCGCGCCGGCGCGCCGCCAAGGGGGAGTAGCCGATGTCCGCCGTTGCCGACCTGCGGCGCACGGTCGCCGACCTGCACCGCGAGCTGACCCGCTACGAGCTGGTGATCTGGACCGCGGGCAACGTCTCGGCCCGCGTGCCGGGCCAGGACCTGATGGTCATCAAGCCGTCCGGGGTGTCCTACGACGAGCTGACCCCCGAGGCCATGGTCGTCACCGACCTGCACGGCGAGCTGGTGGAGGGCGACCACTCGCCGTCCTCCGACACCGCCGCGCACGCCTACGTGTACCGGCACATGCCCGAGGTCGGGGGAGTGGTGCACACGCACTCCCCGTACGCCACGGCGTGGGCGGCTCGCGGCGAGCCGATCCCGTGCGTGCTCACCATGATCGCCGACGAGTTCGGCGGCGACATCCCGGTCGGCCCGTTCGCGCTCATCGGCGACGACTCGATCGGCCAGGGCATCGTGGAGACGCTGCGCGACAGCCGCTCGCCCGCGGTGCTTATGCGCAACCACGGCCCGTTCACGATCGGCAAGGACGCCCGTGCGGCGGTGAAGGCCGCGGTGATGCTGGAGGACGTGGCGCGCACCGTCCACTTCGCACACCAGCTGGGCACGCCGAAGCCGATCGAGCAGCACCACGTCGACAGCCTTTACGCGCGCTACCAGAACGTCTACGGGCAATGAGCCCACGAGGGGAGCCCCGCATGTCGCCTGCTGGGAAGCCGCAGGTCTGGTTCCTGACCGGGAGCCAGCACCTCTACGGCCCGGACACGCTAGAGCAGGTTGCCCAGCAGTCACAGCAGATCCAGCGGATGCTCACCGAGTCGGGGAGGATCACCGCGGAGGTGGTGTGGCAGCCGGTGCTGACCGACACCGCCGCCATCCGCAACGTGATGCTCGCGGCGAACGCCGACCCGTCGTGCATCGGCGTGATCGCGTGGATGCACACGTTCTCGCCCGCCAAGATGTGGATCACCGGGCTGGACGCGCTGCGCAAGCCGCTGCTGCACCTGCACACGCAGCTCAACGAGGCGCTGCCGTGGTCGACCATCGACATGGACTTCATGAACCTCAACCAGGCCGCCCACGGCGACCGCGAGTTCGGGTTCATCCAGACCAGGATCGGCGTGCCGCGCAAGACCGTGGCGGGCCACGCCAGTGACCCGCTGCTGGCCGAGCGGATCGACGGCTGGGTCCGCGCCGCCACCGGCTACAGCCACCTGAACGGGATGAAGTTGGCCCGGTTCGGCGACAACATGCGTGGCGTCGCGGTGACCGAGGGTGACAAGGTGGAGGCCGAGCTGCGCTTCGGCGTGTCGGTGAACACCTACGGCGTGAACGACCTGGTCGAGCTGGTGGACGCGGTCGACGACGACGAGATCGACCTGCTGGTCGCCGAGTACGCCGACACCTACCGGCTCGCGCCGGAGCTGGACAAGGGCGCGGAGCGGCACGACTCGCTGCGCTACGCGGCCCGCATCGAGGCCGGGCTGCGCCGGTTCCTCACCGACGGCGGGTTCGGCGCGTTCACCACGAACTTCGAGGACCTGGGCGGGCTGCGGCAGCTGCCGGGCCTGGCCGTGCAGCGGCTGATGGCCGACGGTTACGGCTTCGGCGGCGAGGGTGACTGGAAGACCTCGGCGCTGCTGGCCGCGGTCAAGGCGATGGGCACCGGCACGGGCCGGGGCACGTCGTTCATGGAGGACTACACCTACCACTTCGGGCCGGGCGAGCCGAAGATCCTGGGCGCGCACATGCTGGAGGTCTGCCCGACCATCGCGGCCGACCGGCCCTCGTGCGAGGTCCACGCGCTGGGCATCGGCGGACGCGAGGACCCGGTGCGGCTGGTGTTCGACGCGGCCTCGGGTCCGGCCGTCGTCGTGGGGTTGGCCGACCTGGGGGAGCGGTTCCGGTTGGTGGCCAACGAGGTCGAGGTCGTGCCGCCGGACGAGCCGCTGCCGAACCTGCCGGTGGCCCGCGCGGTGTGGAAGCCCGCGCCGTCACTGTCCACTTCGGCCGAGTCGTGGCTGACCGCAGGCGGTCCGCACCACACCGTGATGACGCAGGCGGTGGGCGCGGAGGTCCTGCGTGACTTCGCGAACATGGTGGCCACGGAACTGGTGGTCATCGACAAGGATACGACGACCTCGTCGTTCAGCGACCGCCTGCGCTGGAACCAGGCGTACTTCCGACTCGCGCAGGGCCTGCGATAGCAGCTCCTGGGCACGCACCACCGCCACCCCGAGGAGATAGAAACAATGAAGTTTCCACGGTTCGCCGCCGTCACCGTGGCGGCAGCCCTCACGCTGTCGGCCTGCGGTTCGGCCGAGAAGACCGGTGACCAGCAGTCCGGGTCCACCGAGGGCGCCCTGGTCGGCGTGACCATGCCGACCCGTTCGTCGGAGCGCTGGATCCACGACGGCGACAACATCAAGAAGGCGTTGGAGGAGAAGGGCTACAAGGTCGACCTCCAGTACGCCGAGAACGACATCCCGACGCAGGCCAACCAGCTCGAGAACCAGATCACCAAGGGCGCGAAGCTGCTCATCGTGGCCTCGATCGACGGCACCGCGATCACGTCGCAGCTGCAGCAGGCGCAGGACGCCAACATCCCGGTCATCGCCTACGACCGGTTGCTGCGCAACACCGACAGCGTCGACTACTACGCCACGTTCGACAACTTCAAGGTCGGCGTGCAGCAGGCGACGTCGCTGCTGACCGGGCTGAAGGTGCTCAAGGCCGACGGCACCCCCGGTGACGCGAAGGGCCCGCTGAACATCGAGCTGTTCGCCGGTTCGCCGGACGACAACAACGCCACGTTCTTCTTCAACGGCGCGATGTCGGTGCTCCAGCCGCACATCGACAAGGGCACGCTGGTGGTCAAGAGCGGCCAGACCGACTTCAAGACGGTCGCCATCCTGCGCTGGGACCCGGCCACGGCCCAGAAGCGCATGGAGGACCTGCTGACCTCCTCCTACGGCGGCGCGCAGGTGCACGGCGTGCTGTCCCCGTACGACGGCCTGTCCATCGGCATCCTCTCCGCGCTCAAGAGCAGCGGCTACGGCACCGGCGGCAACCCGTACCCGATCGTCACCGGCCAGGACGCCGAGGTCGCCTCGGTGAAGTCGATCATCGGCGGCGAGCAGTACTCGACCATCTACAAGGACACCCGCGAGCTCGCGGCGACCACCGTGAAGATGGCCGACGCCGTGCTCAAGGGCGGCAAGCCCGAGGTCAACAACGAGAAGGACTACGACAACGGCAAGAAGGTCGTGCCGTCGTACCTGCTCGAATCGGTGATCGTGGACAAGGGCAACTACCAGAAGGTGCTCGTCGACAGCGGCTACTACACCGCGGATCAGCTGAAGTAGGTTTGCACACCATGTCCGACGAAATCCTGGTGATGCGCGGCATCACCAAGCGGTTCGCCGGGGTCACCGCGCTGCACGACGTCACGCTCGCCGTGCGGCGCGGTGAGATCCACGCGATCTGCGGTGAGAACGGCGCGGGCAAGTCCACGCTGATGAAGGTGCTCTCCGGCGTGCACCCGCACGGGTCGTACGAGGGCGAGATCGTCTTCGAGGGCGAGCCCTGCTCGTTCGGCGGCGTCCGCGACAGCGAGCGGCGCGGCATCGTGATCATCCACCAGGAACTGGCGCTGTGCGGTCAGCTGTCCGTCGCGGAGAACCTGTTCCTCGGCAACGAACGGGCCAAGCGCGGGTTCATCGACTGGAACCGCACCAACCACGCGGCGGGCGCCCTGCTCGCCCGCGTGGGCCTGCGGGAGAACCCGACGACGCCCGTGCACGACCTGGGCGTCGGCAAGCAGCAGCTGGTGGAGATCGCCAAGGCGCTGGCCAAGGACGTGAAGCTGCTGATCCTGGACGAGCCGACCGCGGCGTTGAACGACGACGACTCCGCGCACCTGCTCGACCTGCTCGACGGGCTGCGCGACGAGGGCATCACCTCGGTGATCATCTCGCACAAGCTCAACGAGGTGACCCGGATCGCCGACAGCATCACGATCCTGCGCGACGGTCGCACGATCGAGACGCTGCCCGCGAAGGACGTGACCGAGGACCGGATCATCTCCGGCATGGTCGGTCGCGACCTGGAGCACCGGTTCCCGCCGCGCACGCCCAAGATCGGCGACGAGGTGCTGCGGATCGAGGGCTGGACCGTGCACAGCCCGTCCCAGCCCGACCGGGTGGTCGTCGACAACGCCACCCTCGTGCTGCGGCGCGGCGAGATCGTCGGTCTCGCCGGCCTCATGGGCGCGGGTCGCACCGAACTCGCGATGAGCGTGTTCGGGCGGACCTACGGCGTCGGCATCTCCGGCCGGGTCGTCAAGGACGGCCGCGAGATCGACACGCGCACCGTCCGCAAGGCCATCGAGCACGGCCTGGCCTACGTCAGCGAGGACCGCAAGCGGTACGGGCTGAACCTGATCCAGGACGTCAAGCTCAACGTGTCCGCGGCCGGGCTGGACAAGCTCGCGCCGCGGGGCTGGGTGAACGAGAACGAGGAGCACTCGGTCGCCGAGAAGTACCGCCGCTCGATGAACATCAAGACGCCCAGCGTCGCCACCCCGACCTCCTCGCTGTCGGGCGGCAACCAGCAGAAGGTCGTGCTGGCGAAGTGGATGTTCACCGACCCGGAAGTGCTGATCCTCGACGAGCCGACCCGCGGCATCGACGTCGGCGCGAAGTACGAGATCTACTCGATCATCAACGACCTGGCCGACCAGGGCCGTGCGGTGCTGGTCATCTCGTCCGAGCTGCCGGAGCTGCTCGGCCTGTGCGACCGGGTGTACGCCCTGTCCGAGGGCCGGATCACCGGTGAGCTCGACCGCGCGGACGCGACCCAGGAACGCTTGATGCACCACATGACCCAGGGACAGACCTCATGACCATCGAGACCACGGCCAAGGCGCTGAAGACCCAGGCGGGGCCGCAGCGCAGGTTCACGATCAACCTGCGCCAGTCCGGCATCTACATCGCGTTCGCGCTGATCGTGGTGCTCTTCACGGTGCTGACGGACGGTGCTCTGCTGACACCGCAGAACATCTCCAACATCATCGTGCAGAACTCGTACGTGCTGATCCTGGCCATCGGCATGATCCTGGTGATCATCGGTGGGCACATCGACCTGTCCGTGGGCTCGGTGGTGGCGCTGACCGGCGCGATCTGCGCGGTGCTGACCGTGCAGATGGGTCTGCCGTGGCCGCTGGCGGTGCTGATCACGCTGCTCGCGGGCGCGGTGATCGGCGCGGCGCAGGGCTACTGGGTGGCGTTCTTCGGCATCCCGGCGTTCATCGTGACGTTGGCGGGCATGCTCGTGTTCCGCGCGCTGACCCTGACGGTGCTGGGCAACCAGGGCATCGGGCCGTTCCCGGACCAGATCCGCACCCTGGCCAACGGCTTCACCGAGGGCTACCTCGGCAACGTCGGCCTGGGGGCGCTGGGCGGCGCGGACCTGGTCAGCCTGCTGGTCGGCGTCGCGGTGGTGGCCGGGTTCGCGTTCAACCAGTGGCGCAACCGCAAGGCCAGGCTGAGCTACGGGCAGGTCGTCGACCCGTTCCCGATCTTCGTGGCGAAGATCGCGCTGGCGGCGGCGGTGATCCTGGCCGTGGTCGTGCAGCTGGCCCGGTTCCGCAACCTGCCGTGGGTGCTCGTGCTGCTCGCGGTGCTGGCGCTGGGCTACTCGGTGATGGCGAACAAGTCGGTGTTCGGCCGGCACATCTACGCCATCGGCGGCAACCTCCAGGCCGCGACGCTGTCCGGCGTGAAGGTCAAGCAGGTCACGTTCTGGGTGTTCGTGAACATGGGCCTGCTGTCCGCGCTGGCGGGCGTGATCTTCGCCGGTCGGCTCAACCAGGCCGGTCCGACCGCGGGCAACGCGTTCGAGCTGGACGCGATCGCGGCGGCGTTCATCGGCGGCGCGGCGGTCCAGGGCGGCGTGGGCCGGGTGGTCGGCGCGATCACCGGCGGCCTGATCATGGGCGTGATCAACAACGGCATGTCGTTGATCGGCGCGCCCAGTGAACAGGTGATGCTGGTCAAGGGCCTGGTGCTGCTGGCAGCCGTCGCCTACGACGTGTGGACCAAGCGCCGCGGGCGCGCCTGACCGCTCCGCCGGTCGGTGACCCGGCACGACTCCACCCCTGCGCCCCCGGCCATCGCGGTTCCGCCCGCGACGGCCGGGGGCGCGGTCGTGTCGACCTCGGGTGGGGCTTGCTCGGGTGGGGCTTGACGGGCATTCCGTTGTCCGATTCACTACCGGGTAGCCCTGGGAACGCTCCCAGGCCGCGTGCCAGGTGACGGCCCGTCACGTCCCTCGACGGGCCGTCACCATCACACTCCCTCGGACATGTCGACCCCAAGGTCTCCGCCGCCACCAGGAAAGCGCTTACCAACCCAGGAGATCCCCACATGAAAGCACTACTCGCCGTGTCAGCGTTGACAGCGGCGCTACTCCAGGTCACCACCGCCCCGGAGGCCCACGCCGCCTGCGGCGACGGCACATACCACGCCGAGGTGACCGGGTCCGGCAGCAGCTTCACCGCCCGTCGCGGTGGCAGCACGGTCTACACCGGCAGCAGCCTGCGCGCCGCGATGCAGGCGGCCAACGACAGCCTCACCGCGAACCGCACCTACAAGGAGCGGATCGTGGTCCGGGCGTCCGGCTCGATCCCCGCGGGCGAGCGGTACTCGATGCGCAGCTACACCACGATCGACCTGTGCGGCACCATCAACGTCACCGGTACCGGCTCGGGCGACTACGCCCCGGTCTACGCGCGCGGCGTGCGCGACATCGAGGTCCAGAACCTCACCCTCACCGGCACCCCGCTGTACGGCATCTTCATGCGCAACGTGACCAACGTGGTGATCGGCAACGTGAACATGCGCCTGTCCAGGGGCCTGGGCGTGCGCATCGACAACCGCGGCGACACCAGCCAGTGGACCCGCAACGTCCGGATCGACTACGCCTACGTGCAGGGCGCCAGCTCGCACGCCGTGGAGACCTACGGCGTGGACGGCCTGACCATCGGCACGGTGGTGGCGCGCGGCGTCGGCGAGTCGGGCCTGCTGCTCAACCAGACGATCAACGCCACCGTGGGCACGGTCGACGCCGAGAACGCGGGCACCGGCACCGGCTACGCCGCGTTCCGCACCGCCAACCGCAACGGCCGGATCGGCAGCAGCTACCCCATCAACGTCCGGGTCGGGCAGGTCATCGCCCGCGGCGGCGGCCGGGGCATCTTCTGCGTCTCGGAGAGCGGTGGGCTCCAGGTCGACCGGGTCACCATCTCCAACACCGGCAACAACTCGATCCTGATCGAGAACTGCTACAACGTGAACATCGCCGCCCAGGGCGGCAGCGTCACCGGCGGGGGTGAGATCCGCCTGGCGGCCCGCAGCGAGTTCCCGATCACCAGGGACATCCTCATCCAGAACCTGACGGTCACCAACTCGGCCATCACCGAGAGCCCGTGCGGCACGAACACGACGTTCCGCAACAACACCCTGGTCAACAGCAGGCAGAACATCTGCTAGCGATCCGGCCGGGACGGGTCCGGGTATGTTCGGTCGGTGACCTCGGGAACCGACCCTCGCACCGCCCCGTCCTGGCCGGACCTGCCCGAGGTCGCCCGCGACGTGCTGCTGGAGGTCCTGGTCCACGGCGCCATGCCCAGGTCCGAGATCGCCGCCCGCCTCCACCTGTCCCGCCCCACCCTCACCAGGGTGACCCGCACGCTCGTGCTGCACGGCCTGCTCGTCGAGGGCGAGACCCAACTGCGGTCGTCCACCGGCAGGCCGTCGGAGATGCTCCACGTGCGGGGCGAGTCGCACCACTTCCTGGGCGTGAAGCTGACCGCGGACCGGCTGTTCGCGGCGGTCACCGACCTCACCGCGACGGTCGTCGAGACCACCGACCAACCGCTGCGCTCCACGGCGCCGGCCGACGTGGTCGAGCAGGTCGCCGAGGTCGCGGCGGCGTTCCCGGGGCTGACCGCGATCGGCGTGACGCTCGGCGGCATCGTGCGCGACGGCGTGGTGGTCGAGGACGAGTTCCTCGGCTGGGCGGACGTGGCGCTGGGCGAGCGGGTCGCCGCCGCGACCGGCGTGCCGACCGCCGTGGACAACGACGTGCAGGCGTTGACCTCGGCCGAGCACTGGTTCGGCGCGGGCGCGGGCCTGGAGTCGATGGTGCTGATCACCGTCGGCGCGGGCGTCGGCTGCGGCCTGGTCGTGGACGGTCGGCTGGTGCGCGGCGCCCACGGCCTGCCGCCCCGGATGGCCCACATCCTCGTCGACCCGAGCGGGCCGCTGTGCGGTTACGGTCACCGCGGCTGCGCGTCGAGCTACCTGATGACGCACGCGATGCTGCGCCGGCTCGACGACCGACCCACCTACGACGAAGCCGTGGCCCGGGCCCGGGCCGGCGACCCGGACGCCAAGCGGGTCTTCGACGACGCGGGCTACGCGCTGGGCGTGCTCATCGGCACCGCCGCGAACTTCATCGACCCGCAGAAGGTGCTGCTCACCGGCGACGGCCTGCCGCTGTACGAGGTGTCCGGGCAACGCGTGACCGAGGGTGTCGAAGCCGCCTACGAGGCCGACCCGGCCCTCATCGACCTGGACGTCCAGCCCTTCGACTTCGACGAGTGGGCCCGCTCGGGCGCCGCGCTGGCCATCCGCGCCGCGCTGACGGGCCCACCCCGCGCCTGAAGCCGAAAGAGTTGCGTTCCGGTCACGGACCTTCCCACTCCTTGACACAGTGGTGTGGCCCGCGACACAGTACCGCCCGTTTTGAGCGGTCAAACGGCGGTCGAAGTGTTCGGACGAGTGCACTCCGTGACGGCCGCGACATGAGCACGAAACAGCGCCGACGAGCACCGAACCAGTCGAACCGGGGGAGGGGAGCAGGCCATGGCGCGTCCCGGCGGTCCGGCGACGATCCGCCAGGTGGCGCTGCACGCCGGTGTCTCCCGCCAGACCGTGTCCAACGTGCTCAACGCGCCCCACCGGGTCGACCCGGTCACCCGGGAGCGCGTCGGCACGGCGATCGAGGCGCTCGGCTACCGGCCCAACCGCAACGCGCGCAACCTCGCCGCCCGCCGCGCCGGGCTCATCGGGTACCGCGTGCCGGTCCAGGACACCCCGAACTCGTTCATGGACCGCTTCCTGCACCTGCTCACCGCCGAGTTCGAGCGCTCCGGGCGGCACGTCATGCTGTTCACCGGCGCCGGCGTGGACGTCTACGCGGACCTGGTCGCCCAACGCGCCGTCGACGCGTTCGTGCTCGCCGACACCGTCGAGCACGACCCGCGCCACCGGTGGCTGGCCGACCACGACGTGCCGTTCGTGTCCTTCGGCCGGACGTGGTCCGGGTGCCAACCCGGCCCGTGGGTCGACCTCGACGGCGCCGCCGTCTGCCACCGGTTGGTCGACCGGTTGCACGACCTGGGCCGCAGTCGCATCGCGTTCGTCGGCAGGCGCGGTGTCCCCGGTCGGTTCCTGGACCGGTTGCGCGGCTGGAAAGCCGGTTGCACCGCCCTCGACCTGCCCTCGGACCGGCTCGCGTTCGCCGAGGCCGACACCGTCGAGGCGGGCGGTGCGGCGATGCGCGACCTGCTGGACTCCGAAGTCCCTCCGGACGCGGTGATCGCGGTGAGCGACCCCCTTGCTGTAGGTGTGCACCGTGAAGTGCGCCGCCAGGGGCTCCGGCCGGGGACGGACGTCGCGGTGACGGGTTTCGACGACTCACCGATGGCGTCCGTTGTGGACGGCGGTCTCACCTCGGTGCGGCAACCCGTCGAGAGGTTCGCCCGCACCGCGGTCGACCTGCTGGACAGCGCGAACGGCGATCGGGGTGTGTTGCTGCCGGGGCGGATCGTCAGCCGCGGCAGTGCCCCGGTCCGCTTGACAGAGCAAGACGTGAACGAAGGGGAGTCTGGGTAATGGGCGTTCGGACAACGGCGTGGCGGGCAACTGCGGCGCTGGGTGTGGCAGTACTCCTGGCTTCGTGCGGCAGCGGGGGCGACGGAGGCGGCGAGCAGACCGGCGGTGCGCTCGAAGGCCGGGGCGAGGTCACCTTCGCCACCGGCAAGGACACGTCCGGCAACATGCAGAAGCTCGTCGACGAGTGGAACGCCTCGCACGCGAACGAGCAGGTCCGGATCATCGAACTGCCCGAGTCCGCCGACGCCCAGCGCCAGCAGATGGTGCAGAACGCGCAGGTCAAGTCAGACGCCTACACGATCCTCAACCTCGACGTGGTGTGGACGGCCGAGTTCGCGGCCAACCGCTGGGTCGTCGAGCTGCCCGCCGACCAGTTCGACCTGGGCAAGTTCCTGCAGCCCGCGGTGAAGACCGCGCAGTACCGCGACAAGCTCTACGCCGCGCCGGTGTACTCCGACGGCGGCCTGCTCTACTACCGCAAGGACCTCCTCGACGCGGCGGGCGTGAAGCCGCCGAAGACCTGGGCCGAGCTCACCGCCGCCTGCCAGGCGGTCAAGGCGACCCAGCCCGCGATCGGCTGCTACGCCGGTCAGTTCGAGAAGTACGAGGGCCTGACGGTCAACTTCGACGAGGCCGTGCACTCCGCAGGCGGCGACGTGGTCGACTCCACCGGCAAGCCCGTGGTCGACTCGCCCGAGGCGAAGGCCGGGCTGGACACCCTGGTCACCGGCTTCCAGCAGGGCATCATCCCGGAGAAGGCCATCACCTACAAGGAGGAGGAGGGTCGCCGCGCGTTCCAGGCGGGCGAGCTCCTGTTCCACCGCCAGTGGCCCTACCAGTGGAACCTGGCCGGCAAGACCGACGGCTCCTCGCAGGTCGCGGGCAAGTTCGACGTCGCGCCCCTGCCCGGTCTCAAGGGCCCCGGCAGCTCCACCCTCGGCGGCCACAACTTCGCGATCTCCGCGTTCGGCAAGAACAAGGCCACCGCGCTGGACTTCATCAAGTTCTTCACCGGCGAGTCCTCGCAGCGGTCCAACCTGCTGGCCACCTCGCAGGCGCCGACCCTCGCGAGCCTGTACGACGACGCCGAGCTGATCAAGCAGTTCCCGTACCTGCCGACGCTGAAGGAGTCGATCCTGTCGGCCAAGCCGCGCCCGCAGGCGGTCCGCTACGGCGACGTCACCCAGGCGATCCAGGAGGCCGCCTACGCCGCGTTGACCGGCGAGAAGACCAGTGACGTGGCGCTCAAGGACCTGCAGGCGAAGTTGCAGGAGCTGCTGAAGTGACGGCGGTCGCCCATCGCGCCCGAGGTCGTGCCGGGAGCGCGACCTCGGGCGCGGGGCGACTCGCCGCGGCGCTGCTGTCACCGACGTTCGTGGTGCTCGGACTCGTGGTCGGGTACCCGCTGGTGGCCGCGCTGCGCGAGTCGGTGTTCCGGGACGGCACCGACCTCGACGAGAGCGGTTTCGTCGTGGAGGGCTCGCGGTTCGTCGGCGTCGACAACTACACCGCGATCTTCGTCGGCGAGTCCGCCGCCCGGTTCTGGAACGCGTTCGGCAACACCACCGTGTTCACCGTCATCACGGTGACGCTGGAGGTGCTGATCGGCGTCGGGATGGCGCTGGTGATGCACCACGCGATCCGCTGGCGTGGCATCGTGCGGGCCAGCATCCTCGTGCCGTGGGCCGTGCCCACCGCCGTGTCGGCGCTGCTGTGGCGCTGGATCTTCCAGGCCGACGGCGTGGCGAACGCGATGATCGGCCAGCAGATCCTGTGGACCACCGAGGGCTGGCAGGCGAAGTTCGCGGTCATCCTCGCGGACGTGTGGAAGACCGCGCCGTTCGTCGGCCTGCTGGTGCTCGCCGGGCTCCAGATCATCCCGAACGACGTCTACGAGGCGGCCCGCGTCGACGGCGCGTCGCCGTGGCGGCAGTTCTGGCAGATCACGCTCCCGCTGGTCAAGCCGGCCCTGCTGGTGGCGGTGCTGTTCCGGGTGCTCGACGCGCTGCGCATGTTCGACCTGCCGTTCGTGCTCATCGGCAGCCGCAAGGAATCGGTGGAGACGCTGTCCATGGTGGCCTTCGACGAGGCGGCGAGCCTGCGGTTCGGACCCGCGGCCGCGTACGCGACGATATTGTTCGTCTACGTGGCCGTCACGGCCTTGGTGTTCGTGCGGTTGCTCGGCGCGGACGTCATCGGCGCCGCCAGGGAGAAGGCGCGCAAATGACCGCCACGACCCAGACCAGCGGCAACGGCGCGCCGTGGAAGCGGGTGCTGACCTTCGGCGGGCTCGGGCTGATCCTGGTCTACTGCCTGGCGCCCTTCTACTGGATGGCGGTGTCGGCGTTCCGCCGCCCGTCCGACCAGTTCGAGCTCACGGTGCTGCCCGCGCCGTTCTCGCTGGACAACCTGACCGCGGTGTTCGCGCCCGGCGTCGGCTTCGGCCGTTCGCTGCTCAACAGCCTCGTGGTCGCGGGCGTCACCACGATCCTCACGCTGGTCATCGGCGTGTCCGCGGCGTACGCGCTGGCCCGGTTGCACTTCCGGTTCAAGAACGCGGTCGCGGCGCTCATCATCGCCACCTCGATGTTCCCCGGCATCTCCCTGCTGGTGCCGCTGCTGGCGCTGTTCACCGACATCGGCTGGATCAACACCTACCAGTCGATGATCGTGCCCAGCCTGTCGTTCGCGCTGCCGCTGGCGGTGTGGAACCTGACCGCGTTCTTCCGGCAGATGCCGGAGGAGCTGGAGCAGGCGGCGATGATCGACGGCTGCACGCGCGGCCAGGCGTTCCGCAAGGTGATCCTGCCGCTGGCCGCGCCGGGCATCTTCACCACCGCGATCATCACGTTCATCGCGGCGTGGAACGAGTTCATCATCGCTTTGTCGATGGTCAACGACAGCACCATGCAAACTGCTACGGTCGCCATCTCCCGGTTCACCGGGGCGTACGGTTTCGACCAGCCGTTCGGCACCCAGATGGCCGCCGGTGTGATCGTGACCGTGCCGCTGGTCGTCGTGGTGCTGCTGTTCCAGCGAAGGATCATCGCAGGCTTGACCGCAGGTGGCGTCAAGTAGCCGCCTGGCGGTGTCATCGGCCGGTCGTCACGTGTTGGGAGAGCCGTGGCGACCGGCCAATTAACCTCCTCGTGTCCACTCAGGGCAGGCGCCACACCTGGGCGCCGGTGCCGTTGCAGTCGTGGATCTGGAGCTGGACGCCGTTCGTGGTGGTGCTGTTGGGCACGTCCAGGCACTTGCCGGACGGCGGGTTCACCAGGGTCGTCCCCTTCGGCCACCACTGCTGCGCGCCCGTGCCGTTGCACGTCCACAGCTGCACCTTGGTGCCGTTGACGCGCGCGCTGCCGTTGACGTCCAGGCACCGGCCCAGCGCCCGCAGCGTGCCGTCCGAGGCCACCGTCCACTGCTGCGCGGCCGACCCGTTGCAGTCCCACAGCCGCACCACCGCGCCGTCGGCGTTGGGACCGGGGTCGCCGTCCAGGCACTTGCCCGCCAAGCCGCCGACCGGGCCGGTCCGCGCCGGGGTGGGGCCCACGTCGAACGACGGCGGCGCGTCGGCGGCCGCCGCGCCCCAAGTGGACGGCGTAGCGCCGAGGGTGAAGTCGAGCGTGCCGCCCTGCGCGGTGAACGACGCGGGCAGCCACGGCCTGCCGGACGTGGCGCCGTCGACGCGCAACGACTGGACGTACTTGACGGTGTCGGAGGCGTTCGGCGCGGTGATCGTGATGGTGGCGCCGTTGCCGCGCCTGACCGTCGTGGTGGGGAACTGGGGACTGGCCAGCACCAGCTCGGCGCGACCGGGCGCCTGCGGGTACAGGCCCAGCGCCGCCCACACCGCCCACGACGACATCTCGCCCAGGTCGTCGTTGCCGACCAGGCCCTCCGGTGTCGGCGGGAACAGCGACGTCAACGCCCGCCGCACGACGTCCTGCGTCTTGTGCGGTGCGCCGGCGTAGGCGTACGCCCACGGCGTGTTGAGCGTCGGTTCGTTGCCCAGGTAGGCGTAGGGCTTCTTCGGCCCGGCGTTGAGCTCGGTGAAGAAGGTGTCGAGGCGCGAGGTGACCGCGGCGTTGCCGCCCATCGCGTCGAACAGGCCCCGGTGGTTGTAGGGCACCATCCACGTGTACTGGGCGGCGTTGCCCTCGACGTACTCGTTCTCCTGCGTCGGGCTGAACCCCGGCCAGGTCAGGTTGGTGTTGCGCGGTTGCAGGTACTTGCCGCCGGAGTGGAACAGGTTGCGCCAGTTCTGCGCGCGGCGCAGGAAGTTCTCCGCCGTGTCGGCGTCGTTCAGCCTGGCCGCGAACTGGGAGATGGCGAAGTCGGCGCTGGTGTACTCCAGTGTGGTCGCGGCCGAGCCCCACACGTCACCCAGACCGGTCGGCACGTACCCGTAGTCGTTGTACTGCAACCAACCGGGGCGCTGGCGGATGTCGTTGACACCGGACACCATGCGGCGCAACGCGTCGGCGGTGTCGAAGTCCGTGCCGCCGAACGCGTGCGCGGTCGCCACGATGATCGCCATGGGGTCGCCGTTCATCACGCCCGTGCCGCCGTTGGCGACCGTCCAGCGGTCGAAGTAGCCGCCCTGGGCGGCCTGGTTCACCGCGGACTGCGCGATGTCGGCGGCCTCGCGTGGTCCCAGCAGGGCGATCAGCGCGATCTGCGACCGGTAGACGTCCCAACCGGAGAAGTTCGCGTACTGGGTCCTCGTGGTGGTGTGGGTCTGCCGGTCGAAGCCCGCGTACTGCCCGTTGACGTCGCTGAACACGTTGGGGTGCAGCAGGGAGTGGTACAGCGCGGTGTAGAGGGTGCGGAGCTGGGTCGCGGTGCCGCCGGTCACGTCGATGCGGCCGAGCCACCCGTTCCACGCGGCCCGGGCGGCGGTGCGGACCTCGTCGAACGACCGCGTGCCGGTTTCCGCGGCGAGGTTGGCCCTGGCGTTGTCGAGGCTGACGAACGAGATGCCGACCCGAGCGCTGACGGTGGTGGCGTTGAAGGACACGAACGCCGACGCGGCGAACGGCTGCACGTCCTCGGTGGTGGCCGAGGGGGCGGGCAGCTCCTGCGTCTGGGCGGACTTGGGCGCGGGCGCGACGCTGCCCCGGCTGGTGCCCTCGACCGCGCGCCCGCCCGGTGTCACCCGGCCGTCGGCGATGGTGGCGGTGGAGGCGAACGGCTGGTCGAAGGTGACGTGGAAGTGCAGCCGGTAGCGGTTGCCCGCACCGCAGAACCCGCCGCTGTCGGTGAAGCCGGACAGGCTGTCGGTCCCGATGGTGATCGAGCCGCTCGCGGCGTTGAAGGCGCGGCCGGCGTCGACGGTGAGCGAGGCGCGTTGGCCCGCGGGGTAGGTGAAGCGGGCGACGCCGGAGCGCTGGTTGGCGGTGAGCTCGGTGCGGATGCCGTTGTCGAAGCGGACCGAGTAGTAGCCGGGGGAGGCCTGCTCGTTGGCGTGGGTGAACGTCGAGTGGGACGCGGGCGTGGTGCCGAGGGACGGCATGAACGGCACGGTGCCGAAGTCGCTGCACCCCGGGCCCGACAGGTGGGTGAGGCTGAAGCCGCGGATGCGGTTGTCGTCGTGGTGGTAGCCGCCGTGCTGGTGGGTGACCGTGTCGGGGCTCCACTGGAGCATGCCGAACGGTGCGACGGCGCCGGGGAAGGTGTTGCCCGCGCCGCCGCCGTGCCCGAAGTCCGGGCCGCCCGGCTTGGTGCCGACGAACGGGTTGACGTGCTGGGCGGGATCGGTGATGGCGTGTGCCGTGCCGGTCTGGAGCGGGACGGCGAGCGCGACGAACGTGAGTGCGGCGACAGCCGCGGAGCGGAGACGCATCTGAACCTCCGGCAGGGGTAGGAGGCCTGACAACGTTGTCAGATGACCATTCTCCCACTGGACGCGCAGGTCAGGAACCCGCTGCGCGGGGGAACGGTGTTGGGCCGGAGATGTCCGATGGACAAGGCGGTACTTTGTATGCAAAATCCTCTATAGCTTCAGTGTAGACTGAATACAATCCGTCGGCGATCGGACCGCTCAAGCAGCGGCGAACGGCAGCCGCAGCCCGGCGGGCACGGGCGTCCCGGTCGGCCAGAGCTCGGCCACGGGCGGCGGCTGCTCCTCATCGACCCTCGACAGGTCCACGACACCGCCCTTGAACCTGGCGCCGTCGAAGGACACCGCGCCGCCGACGAACCGGGCGTTGTCGAACGACACGATCCCGCCGGCGAACGTGGCGCCCGCGAACGACAGGCGGCCGGTGATCGTGGCTCCGGCGAAGGTGACGGTGCCCGAGTCGGTGAACGTGGCGCCGGTGAAGTCGCCGCCGTCGAACACGGCGCCGGAGAAGTCGAAGTCGTGGCCGCGCCAGCTGCGGGGGTCGTGCTCGGGTAGGTGGAGGTTGTCCCGGACGAGCCGGATGACGGTCAGCCGGAGCTGCCTCTCCTGGCTGTTCGACCGGGGCTCGTAGGGCTGGCGCAGGTAGGCGCACAGCACGTCGATGCAGCCCTGGCGCGCTTCGGGCGCGTCGTTGGCCAGCGCGGCGAACGCGTACACGCCCGCGGTGCGGGCCGAGGCGTCGGGCGCGCCGAGGAGCTCGGCCGCCTTGCCGTAGCGGTCGAGTAGCACCTTGCTGTCCTCGCGGTAGGAGTCCACCTCGTTGAGGTGTTGCCGGCGGTAGGCGACGGTCAACGCCACCACGGCGCCGATGCCCCCGACGACGGTCAGCACGACCTTCACCGCGTCGAGCCGGTCCTGGACGCTCCACGTCGGTCCGGCCGGTCGTCCGAGCACGCCCCACAGGACCACCCCCAGACCCACCGCGACCGCCGCGGCCAGCACCAGTAGCAGCGTCACGTGCGCGATCAGCGGCATGGCCGGCGTGCGCGGTCGGCGTCCGAGCGCCATCGCCGCCGTGCGCCGCCGACCGCCGGCCAACAGCGCCACGCCGGCCAGCGCCAGGGCCACCACCGGCCAGGACCGGCCGACCCACCGTCCGGCGGCCATCGTCGCCTGCCACCACCACTGGGGCGTCAGGCTGACCACGGCGGCGATCAGCAACCCCGCCGCCAGCACTTGCCGCGTCCGCGGCCTGCGGGGGAAGCCCAGGACGGCACGGCTCACTTGCACTGGCTGCTCGCTCATGCCGACATACTGGCCGAGGTGCCCGGCGCCGGTGGCGAGAACGCCGCTCACTCCACCGGTGCGGGCGAGTTGGCTTCGGGTACGAGCAGGGCCGGTGTCCCGGAGCCGTCCGCGGGCACCGCCCAGACGTCGTTGACGCCGTCGCTGCGCTGGATGCCGTAGGCGATGGTCCGTGCGTCGACCCAGGCCGGTTGGTCGTCCACGCTGCGCGTCTCCGCGAGTGGCGTCACCGCGAGGGTCGCGATGTCGAGCGTCGACAGCCGCCAACCTTGTTGCGGGTCGCCGTTGATGGCCGCTTTGTAGGCGATGGACCGCCCATCGGGTGACAGGGAGGGGCACTCCACGTTGTCCGCGATCGACCGCAACGTGCGCGCCGCGAAGTCGCCCTCCATCAGGTAGCGGTGACCGCCGGTGGACATGGTGGCGTAGAAGCGGTTGTCGTCGGCGGTGAAGGTGACGCCCCAGAAGTTCCGGTCGACCGCGGTGGTCGCCACATCGTCTACTGTGGACGTGAACTCCTCCAGTGAGGTGACCAGGGCGCCGGTCTTCGCGTCCAGGATGCCGGTGCTGGTGGAGAAGCCGTTGGCGGCGTAGGAGTGACCGTCGACGAAGAGTGTCCACGCCACCATCCGGCCGCTCGCCGATACGCGCGTCCGGTTCGGAAAGCCGGTGAGCGGCACGGTCCGCACCTCGCGCAGGTGTGGGTCCAGCACGGCCAGCTCGCCCGCCTTGAACGCGCCGACCGGCCGCAGGCAGGACGTCGTGCCACCGGCGGTGTACACGCGGTCGCAGTGCTGGGACGTCACCTCGCGCGGCCCGTCGGGGTCGGACCGGGACACCGTGGAGAGTCGGCCGTTGCTCAGCACCATCAGCCGTGGCCCGCTGACCGCGGTCGACGCGACCTCGTCCGGCTCGGGCTTCGACAGGGCGGTGTACGTCACGGCGACCGCGCCGAGCAGCACGGCGACGAGTGCGGTGATCAGGAGGCGGGTGCGGGTGGTCATGAGCGGCGTCCCAGGAGTGCGGCGGTGGCGGCCAGGGTGAGCGCGACGCCCGCGGCGGCCAGGCGGGTGGCGGCCTCGGGGCCCCAGAACTGCCAGGCGAGACCGAACAACACGGACGAGCCGAGGTACGCCAGGGCCTGCCCGCTCTGGATCAGGGCGATGCCGGTGGTGCGCATCCGCTCGGGCAGCAGCGGCCCGGCCAACGCCATCAGCACGCCGTCGGTGGCCGCGTAGAACACCCCGTACAGCGCCACCACCACGACGACCAGCGCCCACCCTCCCAGCGGCCCGAACAGCAGCAGGTACACCGCTCCCAGCGCCACGTAGCCGCCCAGCATGACCGGGAGCCGGCCGACCCGGTCGGCCAGCGCGCCCAGCGGTGCGGCCAGCAGCAGGTAGACCAGGCTGGTGCCGACCGCGAGCAGCGGGAACCACCCGATCGACAGGCCCTCGCGCTTCTGCAGCAGCAGGTACACGAACCCGTCGCCGATCGTGGCCAACCCCAGCAGCGACGCCGTCAGCACGACCCGCCGCACCCCGCGGTCGCGCCACAGCCCGCCGATCGCCTTGGCCCGCACGGGTTCGGACGGCACGGGTGAGCGGTGGTCGCGCACGAACAGCACCAGGATCACCACGCCGAGCGCGGCGATGCAGAAGCTGGTCATGAACACCGAGTCGAACGACCCGCCGGCCAGGGCGAGGACGGCCAGTGCCACGAGCGGTCCGGCGAACGCGCCCATGCCGTCCATCGCCCGGTGCACGCCGAACGCCCGCCCGAGGTCGCCGGCGGGGGTGGACAACGTGATCAGCGCGTCGCGCGGTGCGGTGCGCAGTCCCTTGCCCGCCCGGTCGAGGGTGATCACCGCGCCGAGCGCGGCGGTGGAGCCGCCGGCCAGCAGGAGGCCCACCTTGGCGACGGCGGACAGGGCGTAGCCGAGGCCGGCCACGCGCTTGCGCCGGTCGGTCCGGTCGGCGAGGTAGCCGCCGACGAGCCGGAGCAGGGTGGTGGCGCCGGTGTAGACGCCGTCGATGACGCCGTAGGCGGCGGGGCTGAGCTGGAGCCCGACGACGAGGTAGAGCGGCAGGACCGCGGTGACCATCTCGGACGAGACGTCGGTGACGAGGCTGACCGCGCCGAGCGCGAAGACGTTGGCGCCGATCCCCTTCCAGCCGGCGGTCTTGGGACGGGTGATCGTGGACAGGTACACGGCGCACCTCCGGAGCGGGCGGGCGCCGCGCCCGGCCGGGGACGACCGGGCGCGGCGGTCGTCGGGTCAGTGACAGGCGGTGGTGCCGCTGTCGGTGAAGGTCTGGCCCGCCACGGGCACGAACTGCCAGTCGAAGCTGTTGCTGTGCAGGGTCAGCTTGAGCACGCCGTAGGTGCTGCTGTTGCGGACCTCGCTGTTGGGTCGGATGGTGCCGAAGCCGTAGTGGCTCGCGCCGCCCATGCCGGCGACGAACGTGCGGATGCCGCGGGTGGTGTCGAGGCCGCCGTTGGGGTTCTGCGGCGCGAACCGCTCGTACTGGTGGTTGTGGCCGAACAGCACCACGTCGGCGTTGTGGTCGTACAGCGCCTGGAACAGCGGGCGCGTCGCGGTGGAGGGGGAGTGGTTGGCGCCGGAGGTGAACAGCGGGTGGTGCCAGTACGCCGCGGTGCAGGGCTTGGTGCTGGCGGCCAGGTCGGCGCGCAGCCACTGCTCCTGCGCGGAACCGGCGGCCATGCCGATGTTGGAGTTCAGCGACACGACGTGCCAGTTGCCGAGGTCGTAGGAGTAGTAGCCGCGACCGGACGGGCCGGCCTGCGCGCCGAAGTAGTCGTAGTAGCCGGTCGCGCCGCTGGTGCCGTAGTCGTGGTTGCCCGGCGACGGGCGGGTGCGGGCCTTGTGCCTGCCCCAGGTCGGGTCGTAGTAGTTGGCGAACTCGGTGGCGGTGCCGCTGTTGTAGACGTTGTCGCCGGTGGTGAAGACGGTGCCGGGGATGTTGTCGAGCAGGGCGGCGGTGGCGGTGTCGCCCGAGCCGGAGTTCGAGATGTCGCCCACGCCGACGAGGACCGGGTCGCCGCTGGGCGGTGGCGTCGTGGTGGTCGTGGTGGTGCCGGTGGTGACCACGAGCTGCGGCGCGGTGGCGCCGGTCTCGCGGGAGTCGTAGTCGGCGCCGTCAGTGCTGCTGGAGGTGACGCCGAAGCTGACCGTGCCGTTGGCCCGCACGTGCGGGGTCACGTCGACCTCGTACCAGGCGTTGCGGGCGACGGAGCCGAGCGCGCCGAGGGTGGCGCCGTCGATGGCGGGCTGGTTGTTCCAGGTGACGGCGGTCTCGGACCAGGTGGTGTCGGTCATGGCGCGGAACGTGCCGCCGGCCGGGCCGGCGGCACCGGAGACGTCGTCGGTGTGCAGGCGCAGCTTGGCGCTGCCGACCGTGCCGGAGACGCCGGAGACGGTGAACTTGAGGAACATCCGCTTGATCGGCGAGCCGTCCACGCCGAGTTGGCCGGAGGTGCCGTGGTTGGTGCCGGTGGCGGAGTTGTCGACGTGGGTGTCGGCGGTCGGGGTGAAGGTGGTGGTGGCGGCCGTGGCGGTGGGCACATGCTCGGAGGAGGCGATGGCGGTGAGGGTGGCGGCGGTGACGACGCCGATGGCGAGCAGGGCCAGGGGCGCTCTGCGTGCTGACATGCGAAACCCTTCGTCTCTGGAACGACGGCAGTGAGGGCTTGGCAGACAGTAGGGACGTGCGGACACTGCGTGGTGATGGTCGGGCGGCCGGGCGGTGAACGACCGGCGAACCGCTCACACGTACATCACCGATGGGTGTATCCGGCGCCGGCCTGAGGAGTCGCCGGTGCGGCTCGGGCCGCGGCGGGTACCCGGCCCGGTCTGAGGGCCTTCAGTGCAGTTCCGCCGCGGCGGCCCGGAACACGGCGTCGGCGACGCGGGCCAGTGGCGGCGAGTCGAGCTTCCACTGCTGCCAGTGCAGCAGCACGTCCACGGGCTTGTCGGGCGCCAGGTGCACGAGCCTGCGGTGGGTGGCGATCTGGTGCTCGGTGAGCAGCGCCCAACCCGCGCCCGCGGCCACGGCGTCCTCGAACACGTGCCCGTCGGGCAGGTGGTGGCGGCGGGCGGAGGCGTTGCGGCCGGAGAGCTCGCGGCAGAACCGGTCCTGGAGGTCGTCCTTCTCGTCGAACACGATCACCGGCGCGTCGTGCAGCGGTCGGCCGTCGGCCAGCCACCGCCGGGTGAACCGCTTGGTGGCCACGGCGTGGTACCGGATGCTCCCGAGTGGACGGACGACGCAGCCCTGCACCGGCTGCGGTGTCGACGTGACCGCGCCGACCACGAGGCCTTGGCGCAGGAGTTCGGCGGTGTGGTCCTGGTCGTCGCGCCGCACGCTCAGCACCAGGCCCTCGTCGGTGGCCAGTTCCCGCACCACGCGGCGGAACCAGGTGGCCAGCGAGTCGGCGTTGACCGCGACCGGGATGGGGGTCGGGTCCTCGACCAGACCGAGCGCCTCGCGCGCGTCGCGGTCCAGCAGGGCCTGCTGCCGCCCGTACCGGGCGATCACCTCGCCGGAGTCGGTGAGCCGCGCGGGTTTCGAGCGGACCAGCAGCACCCGGCCGGTCCGCTGTTCCAGCAGCTTGATCCGCTGGCTCACCGCCGACGGCGTGACGTGCAGCGCTTTGGCTGCGGCGTCCAACGTGCCCTCGTCCACGACGGCCAGCAGGGTGCGCACGCACTCCGGATCGAGCATCACGAGTGCTAATGATACGTAAGAAACCGTAGCTGGTCTTATGCCCGGGTGCTTCCTACCGTCGACGGTGTGATGTACGCGCTGTTGGCCGGGCTCGGCACCGGACTGTCCCTCATCGTCGTGATCGGCGCCCAGAACGCCTTGGTGCTGCGCCAAGGCGTGCTGCGCCGACAGGTGCCCGCGATCGTGGCCATCTGCGCCGGTTCGGACGCGCTGCTGATCGCGCTCGGCGTCGGGGGAGTCGGTGCGGCGCTCACCTCGTGGCCGTCGGCGTTGACGGTGGTGCGGTGGGTCGGCGCGGTGTTCCTGGTCGGCTACGGCGTCCTGGCGGCACGGCGGGTGCTGCGCCCGGCCGCGCTGGACCCGGGCGGCACGACCTCGGGCGCGGCGGGTGCGGGTGCGACGGGTGCGGCGGCGATCGTCACCTGCCTGGCGCTGACCTGGCTCAACCCGCACGTGTACCTGGACACCGTGCTGCTGCTGGGCACCGCGTCCACCGGGTTCGGCGGCGACCGGTGGTGGTTCGGGGCGGGCGCGATCGCGGGCAGCGTGCTGTGGTTCAGCGCGCTCGGTTTCGGTGCGCGGTGGCTGACGGGTGCGTTCACGCGGCCCTCGGCGTGGCGGGTGTTGGACGCCGCGGTCGCCGTGGTGGTCACGGCGACCGGCGTCTCCCTCGTCGTGTAGACCGCTACGAGCGGCCCGCGAAGAAGGTCCGGATGTCCTCGGCGAGCAGGTCCGGCGCCTCCATCGCGGCGAAGTGGCCGCCCCTCGGGAACTCGCTCCAGTGCTCGACCCGGTACCCCAGCTCCGCCAGGGGCCGCACGGGCAGCACGATGTCGTGCGGGAACACGGCCACGCCGAGCGGCGCGGGGCAGGCGTTCGAGCCGATGCCGGACTCGCGGGTCAGCCGGGCCGACGAGCCCGCCGTGCCGGTGAGCCAGTACAGCATCACGGTGGTCAGCACCCGGTCCACGTCGATCTCGGAATCCGGGTCGGTCCACTCGGTGAACTTCTCCGCGATCCAGGCCAGCTGCCCGACCGGCGAGTCGGTCAACGCGTAGGAGATCGTCTGCGGCCGGGTCGCCTGCAGGATCTGGTAGCCGGGCCGGTTGCGCATCATGGCCCGGGTCCGGTCCAGCCGCTTCTCGTCCTCGGCGGACAGCTCGACGCCCTCGACCGGCGCGGTGGGCAGGAAGTTCACGTGCACGGCCACCACGTGGTCGGGCGCGGCGACGGCCATCGCCCTGGCGATGCCGGAGCCCCAGTCGCCGCCCTGCGTGCCGTAGCGCCGGTAGCCCAGCCGGTCCATCAGCTCGGTGAACGCCCGCGCCACCCGGTGGACGTCCCAGCCGCGCGAGGTCGTCGGGCCGGACAGGCCGAAGCCGGGGATCGACGGGATGACCAGGTGGAAGTCCCGCGAGAGCGGCTCGACGACGTCCAGGAACTCCAGCACCGACCCCGGCCAGCCGTGCACCAGCACCAGCGGCAGCGCGTCGGCCTTGGTCGAGCGGACGTGCAGGAAGTGCACCCGCTGGCCGTCGATCTCGGTGGTGAACTGCGGCAGGGCGTTCAGCTCCGCCTCGTGCCGCCGCCAGTCGTAGGCGTCGACCCAGTGGTCGACCAGCGCGCGGACCTCGGTGAGGGGGAAGCCGTAGTCGAACCCGGCGTCCGGCAGCTCCTCGGGCCACCGGGTGCGCGCCAACCGGTCGGCGAGGTCGTCCAGGTCGGCCTGGGGGACGTCGAGGGTGAAGGGCGTGATCATGGTCCACAGCTCCGTTGGTCTCACCAATGTTGGTGAAGCCAACGATAGCGGAAGATGTTGGTTGTGCCAACGATTTCGTCCGGCGGATCGTCGGACCACCGGTCTATCGTCTGCGCCCATGGCCACCTGGGACGACGTGCACCGCATCACCGCCGCGCTGCCCGAGGTCACCGAACGCCCCTCCTACGACGAACGGCCCGCGTGGCGGGTGAAGGACAAGGCGTTCGCGTGGGACCGACCGCTGCGCAAGGCCGACCTGGCCGCGCTGGGCCCGACCGCGCCGGACGGCCCGGTGCTCGCGGCGAGCGTGCCGGACCTAGGCGCGAAGGAGGCGCTGCTCGCCGACGACCCGTCGGTCTACTTCACCACCCCGCACTTCGACGGCTACGCCGCGGTGCTGGTGCGGCTGGACGCGATCGGCGTCGACGAGCTGGAGGAGCTGCTGACCGAGGCGTGGCTGTGCCGCGCGCCGAAGCGACTCGCGAAGCAGTTCGAAGCCGACCGCTGACACCCGCGGCACGCCCCTGGGCAGGGGCGCGCCGCACGTGGCTCACCAGGTGCTGTTGACCAGCCCGGTGCCCAGGTAGACCTGGTCGAACCCGTTGCCGTCGTTGTCGTCGGTGTAGACCACGGTGATCCGACCCCAGGCGTCGACGCCCAGCGCGGGCTCGTCCTGCCTGCCCGTCGCGGTCGACACCGTCGGCACGCGCGGCAACCTGCCGGTGACCGTGCCGTCCGGGTTGAGGCCCTGCGACACCACGTCCTGCGCCTCCACCGACGACACCACGACGTTCAGCTGGTCGTCGATGCCGATCTGCGGGTCGGTGCCCGGCAGCACCACGTCGGCGGCAGTCCGCGCCGCGCCGCCCGCGGCGAACGACCGCACGCCCACCTGCGCGGTGCCGGTGTGGTCGGTCTCCCAGGCCACCGCGTGGTCGCCGTTGAAGTTCGCCGCCACGACCGGCCGCCGCTGTTGGCCGTCACCGCTCGCGTTGGCCACGCCCTGCGCCAGCTTCACCCCGCCGGACGGGGTGAGGATCTTGCGGCCGACGTTGAACGACCCGTTGCCGTCACCGTCCTCGTCCCACACCACGATGGCGTTGCCCGCCGCGCCCATGGCCACGTCCGGCCGCTGGTGCGTGCCGCCGGTCGTGTGCACCTGCGCCTCGTACGTCTTCGACGTCACCGACGCGAACCCGGCGACGCGCACGGTCGCGTTGGTGGTGGTCTGCTTGTCCTCCCACACCACGGCGAAACCGGCGGTGTCGGGGTCGGCGGCCACCGCGGGGTTCAGCTGCTGCCCGGCGGTGTCGGCGTTGGCCCGCGCGGACCCGGTGACCGTGCCGCTGGTGTTCAGCACCCGCACCTGGATGTTGTAGAAGCCGTTGCCCTCGCCGTCGTCGGCCCACACGACGACCGCGGTGCCGTTGTCGTGCACCGCCACGTCCGGCTGCACGTGCCGCCAGTTGCCCGTGCCGCCCGTGGACAGCTTCTTCTCGTAGCGCGACACGCCGTCCTTGAACAGGCGTACCCACACGTCGCTGTGCACGGGGTCGGTGGGCGTAGCGTCGTCGCGGTCGTCCTCCCACACCACGGCGGTCCAGCCGTTGCGCACCGCCGCCACGGCGGCGTTGTCCTGGTCGCCGGTGGCGGTGCTGTTCGCGGCGGTCCAGGTGACCGCCGCCGAGGCGGTGCCGGCGCCCAGCAGCATGAGCGCCACGATCATCGTCATCAGCTTCTTCACGGTGCCTGCAATCCGGGGTTGCCCGCCTGGACGACGTAGCTCTGCAACGTCCGGACCGGGTAGTCCCGCGTGGTGACCCGGTCCAGGAAGCGGAAGTCGACGTTCATCTGGGTGGGTGAGGTGACGGTGCGGACGTACCCGCGCAGGTTCTTGAAGAACTTGACGTGCGGGTTGAGGCTCGACAGGCCGGTGTCCGCGGCGCTGCCGTCGCCTCCCGAGGTGACCGACGTGGTCACCAGCTCGGTGCCGACCACCCGGTCCTGCGCCCGGTAGTCGTTCATCAGGTTGCTCGCCCACGACCGGTGCACGTCACCGGTCAGCACCACGGTGTTGCGCAGGCCCGCGGCGTCCCAGCCGCGCTGCAACCGGCCGCGGTTGGCGCTGTAGCCGTCCCACGAGTCCATCGACTTCGCGCCGTCGGCCGAGGCCAGCTTCTGCGCGAAGAACACCTGCTGGCCCAGGAAGTCCCAGGTGCCCAGCTTCTGGCGCATCCCGTCGAGCAGCCACGCCTCCTGGGTGCCGCCCAGCAGGGTGCGTGCCGGGTCGTCGGCCTCCGCGCACACCTTCGTGCCGTCGCCGCACGCCTGGTCGTCGCGGTACTGGCGGGTGTCGAGCATGTGGAACGTGGCCAGCCCGCCCCAGCGGACCCGGCGGTAGAGCTGCATGTTCTCCGCGACCGGCGCCTGCGCGGCGCGCAGCGGCATGTGCTCGTAGTAGGCCTTGTACGCCGCCGCACGCCGCACCTTGAAGTCGCCGGCGGGGGAGGTGTTGCCGCGCACCAGGTCCGCGTAGTTGTTCTCCACCTCGTGGTCGTCCCACACGACCAGCCACGGCGCGGCGGCGTGCGCGGCCTGGAGGTCCACGTCGGTCTTGTACTGCGCGTGCCGCACCCGGTAGTCGGCCAGGTTCGCGATCTCCGCGGCGGGCGCGAACTGGCGCACCTTGGTGGTGGTCGCGCCGCCCTCGTAGATGTAGTCGCCCAGGTGCAGGATGAGGTGCGGGTTCTCCTCGGCCATCCGCCGGTACGCGGTGAAGTAGCCCTCCTCGAAGTGCGAGCAGGACGCGAACAGCATCGTCAGCGACGGGCTGGTGCCGGCCGCGGGCGCGGTGACGCCGCGGCCGACGGGGGAGATGTGCCCGGCGGCGCGGAACCGGTAGAAGTACTCGCGACCGGGCAGCAGGCCCGCCACCTCGACGTGCACGCTGTGCGCCCACGACTGCGTCGCGGTCGCCGTGCCGCTGCGCGCGATCTCGGTGAACCGCCGGTCCGCGGCGACCTGCCACTCGACCGCGACGGAGGCGCTGCCCATGCCGCCGAGGCCGTCGGCGTTGAGCGGGCTGGGCGCGAGGCGCGTCCAGATGACGAAACCGTCCGCGGCGGGCTCACCGGAGGCGACGCCCAACGTGAACGGGTAGGAGATGGCGTTCGCGGTGGTGGGCGCGAGGACCGTCACGCCGGCGCTCGCGATGCCGCCCGCGATGAGCGTTCGTCGGGTCAATGGGGACATCGGCTCTCCTTCGGTGCAGGGCCGGGAAGAACGCGTTCCGGTACTGCGTACACGCCGAAGGTGATCAGCGGCCATCCCCGACGTGTACGCCCGGTGGAGTGCGGGAGGCCTGCGGCGGGGGTGGGATGACGGTCCCCGCAGGGCGTCGCCCGAACGTCCCAGGTGAACGCCTGCCCAACTAGGCGACGTATTGGTGAGCGATAAACTTCCCGAATGGCGTCGAGCGTCGCTGATGTGGAAGTCCCATGCGGTCGCTTCGGCCCGGCACTTCGGACGGGTGACCCGGAGGGCGGGTGTCCGCAGTCGAGTGGTGGTCACTCGACCGCGGACCTACCTTGGCGGTGGGGGAGCACCCGACAACTTCTGATCGACGAGGTGCACCATGGCGAAATTCCTGATCCACGCCAAATACACACCGGCGGGCTTCCAGGGTGTGGTCAAAGAGGGCTTCGCCGTGCGTGAGGCCTACGTTCGCACCCTCGCGGAGTCCATCGGTGGGAAGGTCGAGGCGTTCTACTTCGCCTACGGTCCGGACGACGTGGTCATCGTCGTCGACGCCGAGCCCTCCGCGGCTGCCGCACTGTCGCTCGTGGTCAACCAGAGCGGCAGCGTCCAGCTCAGCACGACCCCGCTGCTGACCGCAGCGGAGATGGACGAGGCGCGGACCAGGATCCCGGACTACCGGGTACCCGGCGCCTAGGCGGTAGCTGCTCGACAGCCACTCGACGCCGCCGGGAGGTGGTCCGCCCGGCGTGCCCCGGCCGCCGCGGTCGCGGTCCAGCAGTCGGGGGTGGCGAAGCCGTGTTCGGCGAACGAGGTGCGGACGGCCGCGGCACAGGCTTCGACGGCGGTCGCCTCCACCAGTGAGATGACGCAGCCGCCGAAGCCGCCGCCGGTCATCCGGGCGCCCAGCGCGCCCGCCGTCAGCAACGCCTCCACCGCCACGTCCAGCTCCGGCACGGTCACGTCGTAGTCGTCCCGCAGTGACGCGTGCGAGGCGGTCAGCAGCGGGCCGATGTCGCGGATGCGGTCGGCGCGGAGCAGTTCCGCCACCTCCAGCACCCGCCGGTTCTCGCCGACCACGTGCCGCACCCGGCGGGCGAGGCGGTCGGGCAGGTCGTGCTCGGCGCGGTCGAGGTCGCGCAGCGCGGGCACGCCCAGCAGTTCCGCCGCGCGGTGGCAGTCGCGCCGTCGCGCCGCGTACTCGCCGTCCACCAGCCGGTGCGGCGCCTTCGTGTCCACCACCAGCAGCGTGAGCCCGGCCGGCGCCAGGTCGAACGGGATGTGCTCGGTCGCCATCGTGCGCGTGTCGAGCAGCAACGCGTGCCGTTCGCGGGCCAGCAGTGACGCCGACTGGTCCATGATCCCGCACGGCATGCCCACGAACTCGTTCTCCGCGCGCTGCGCGATCCGCGCGAGCGTGCGGCGGTCCAACGCGACACCGGACAACTCCGTCACCGCCAGCGCGGTGGCGCTCTCCAAGGCCGCCGACGACGACAACCCGGCGCCCAGCGGCACCCGGCCGTCCACCAGCAGGCCGAAACCGCCGATCCGGTGCCCCTCCTCGCGCAACGCCCACACCACACCCGCCACGTAGGCGGCCCACCCGGTCACCACGCCCGGCGCGAGGTCGACCACGCGCAGCTCGGCCACACCGCTCGCCTGGCGCGACGCCACCCGCAGCACCCCGTCGTCCCGGCGGGCGGCGGTGATCCGCACGACGTGCGGCAACGCGATCGGCAGCACGAAACCGTCGTTGTAGTCGGTGTGCTCGCCGATCAGGTTGATCCGACCCGGCGCCTCGAAGACCCCGTCACGCGTCATCCGTCACCCCTCGTGCTCTCCCGGACCACCAACGAGAACGGCGTCCGCAGGTGCTCCGGCGGCCGCTCCGGGTCGTCCACGCGCTTGCGCAGCAGGTCCACCGCGGCCCGCGCGATCGCGACCTTGTCCGGCGCGACCGTGGTCAACGAGGGCAGGCTGTAGGCGCCCTCCTCGGTGTTGTCGAACCCGACTACCGCCACGTCGGCGGGCACGCGCACACCGCGCTCCGCCGCGGCGCGCACCGCGCCGACCGCCAGCAGGTCGTTGAAGCAGAACACCGCGTCCGGCGGCTCGTGCGCGGCCAGCAACCGCGCCATCGCCCCGGCACCGTCACGCCGGTGGTAGTTCAAGGCCGTCGCCACCAGCTCGTCGCGCACCGGCAGGCCCGCCTCGGCCAGCGCCAGCCGGTAGCCCTCCAGGCGTTGCGCCGCCGTGCCGCGGTGCGGGTGCGCGCCGATCGCCGCGATCCTCTTGCGGCCCAGGTCGACCAGGTGCGCCACGGCCACCCGCGCCGCCTCCACGTTGTCGATGCCGACGTGGTCGATCGGCAGGTCCACCGAGTGCTCGCCGAGCATCACCACCGGGATGCCCGGCGCCAGCTCGCCGAAGTCCCGCGCCTCCAACGCCTCCGGGCTCACGATCGCGCCGTCGATCATGTGCGGGCCGAGCGAGGCCAACGTGTCCCGCTCACCCTCGCGGGTGCCCAGGGTCTGCTCGATCAGCACGTTCCACTCGTGCTCCTGCGCCGCGTCGAGCACCAGCCCGGCCAGCTCCGCGAAGTACGGCACGACCAGCTCCGGCAGCACCAGGGCCAGCGAGCCGGTCCGGCCGCGGCGCAGGTTGCGCGCGCCCAGGTTGGGCCGGTAGCCGGTGGTGAGCAGCGCCTCCTCGACCCGGCGGCGGTTCTCCGGCTTCACGAACGCGTAGCCGTTGACCACGTTCGACACCGTCTTCACCGACACGCCCGCCAGCGCGGCGACGTCCTTGAGCGTGGCCAAGCGGCACCTCCGGTGCTCTGGTCGGGTGCTCGGTCGCCCGGCGGCCGATCCCGGCACGGGCGAATCTCGGCAACGACCGGGATGGTAGCCGGCCCGCGCAGACCTTTACAACGTTGTATCAACGATGTAAGAACGGGAAGTGACCCAGGTCACCCACCACCGACATCGCCGGCGCCCACATCGCCGAGCGCCCACGTCATCCAGCACCCGAGTCACGAGCACCCACGTCACCAGCACCCTGCCGACCGTGGAGCCACCATGCGCAAGCTGTTGTCCGGTCTGACCGGACTCCTGGTCCTGAGCACCCTCGTCATCGCGCTGCCCGGCACCGCCTCCGCGGCGGTCTGGCAGCCCAAACCGGCGCCCCTCACCACCCCGTGGACGGGGCAGGTGTCGCCGACCAACGCGTTGCCCGAGTACCCGCGCCCGCAGCTGGTCCGGTCCGACTGGCTCAACCTCAACGGCGTCTGGGAGTTCGCCGGCGCGCCCAACCTGTCCTCGCCACCGTTCGGCCGCACCCTCGCCGAGGGCGTCCTGGTGCCCTACCCGATCGAGTCCGCGCTGTCCGGGATCAAGCGGCACGAGGACCACATGTTCTACCGCCGCACGTTCACCACGCCGGCCGGCTGGAACGGCCGCCGGGTGAAGCTCAACTTCGGCGCGGTGACCTGGGAGACCCGCGTCTGGGTGAACGGTGTCGCCGTCGGCGTCCACACCGGCGGCTTCGACGCGTTCTCGTTCGACGTCACCGACGCCCTGCGGGCCGGCGCCAACGAGGTCATCGTCGGTGTGCGGTCGACCGTCGACGGCAGCCAGTACCCGATCGGCAAGCAGCGCCGCAACCCGAGCGGCATCTTCTACACCGCCGCGTCCGGCATCTGGCAGACGGTGTGGCTCGAACCGGTCGCCGCCAACCACGTCACCCGCCTCGACACCACACCGGACGTGCCGGCGGGCGTGCTCGACCTGGTCGTGCAGGGCACCGCCGGCCAACCGGTGCGGGCCGAGGTGCTCACCGCAGGCCGGGTCGTCGGCACCGCCACCGGCACGGTGGGCGCGCACCTGCGCGTGCCCGTGCCCGACGCCAGGCTGTGGTCGCCGGACGACCCGTTCCTCTACGACCTGCGGGTCACCCTGGGCGGCGACGTCGTCACCGGCTACTTCGGCATGAGGTCGCTGGGCAAGGCGGTGGTCGGCGGTGTGGTGCGCCCGCTGCTCAACGGCAAGTTCGTGTTCCAGCTCGGCACCCTCGACCAGGGCTACTGGCCCGACGGCATCTACACCGCGCCCACCGACGCCGCGCTGCGGTTCGACCTGGAGCGGCAGAAGGCGTTGGGCTTCAACATGGTGCGCAAGCACATCAAGGTCGAGCCCGCCCGCTGGTTCTACCACGCCGACCGGCTCGGGCTGATGGTGTGGCAGGACATGCCGTCGCTGGACGCGGTCGACGACGTGCCCAACGGGCGCACGCACTTCGAGTCCGAGCTGCGCCGGATGATCGAGCAGCTCAAGGGCATCACGTCGATCGTGCAGTGGGTGCCGTTCAACGAGGGCTGGGGCGAGTACGACGCCGGCCGGATCGTCAACCTCGTCCGGTCGATCGACAACACCCGGCCGATCAACCACAACTCCGGCTCCAACTGCTGCGTCTCCGACCCCGACCCGGGCAACGGCGACGTCATCGACGACCACGCCTACCAGATGTCCAGCGCCACCCGGCTGCCCGACGCCAACCGCATCGCGGTGCTCGGCGAGTTCGGCGGGCTGGGCCGGCGCGTCGTCGGCCACGAGTGGCAGCCGGGCGCCGGCTTCGCCTACGGCGAGCTGTTCCCCGACGAGACGTCCCTCACCGGCCGGTACGTGGAGATCACCAAGGAGGTCGGCCGGTTCGTGCACTCGCGCGGGCTGTCCGCGTCGGTCTACACCGAACCCTACGACGTGGAGAACGAGGTCAACGGCTTCTACACCTACGACCGCCAGGTGCTGAAGATGACCGAGGCGCGGGTGCGCGAGGTCAACCGGCGGGTGCTGGCGATCGCGAGCGGCACCGAGGTCGGGCGCGGCGAGGCGATCTCGCTGAGGGTCACCACCGCCGGCTTCACCGACCGGCACCTGCGCCACCGCGACGCGCTGGCGCGCACCGACGTGATCGGCGACGACACCGGCCGGTTGGATGCCACGTTCTGGGCCAGGCCCGGGTTGTCCGACGCGGCCTGCCTGTCGTTCGAGTCGCGCAACTTCCCGGGGCGGTTCCTGCGGCACTCGGCGTCCCGGGTGCGGTCGGACGTCAACGACGGGTCGGCCGGGTTCGCCGGGGACGCCACGTTCTGCGCGCGCTCCGGCAACGGCGGCACGCTCCTGGAGTCGCGCAACCTGCCCGGCCACTTCATCCGGCACTACCAGGAGGGTGTGTACCTGGCGCGGTCGAGCGGGACGAACCCCTGGGACAGCCCGACGAGCTTCGCGGCGGACACGACGTGGGCGGCGGTCGTCCCGCTGTGGCGCAGCGGCGCGGACCTGCCGCTGGACCAGGCGCGGTCGTTCCGGGTGACCACGCCCGGCTTCACCGACCGGTACCTGCGGCACCGCGACGCACTCGCGCGCACCGACGTGGTGGGCGCGGGCAGCGACGCGTTGCTCAAGGCCGACGCGACGTTCATCGTGCGGCGTGGCCTGTCGGAGCCGTCGTGCTACTCGTTCGAGTCGCGCAACCTCCCGGGCCAGTACCTGCGGCACGCGGCTTTCCGGGTGAGGCTGGGCGCGTCGGACGGCAGCGACCTGTTCCGTCGGGACGCCACGTTCTGCGCCCAGCCCGGCGCCGGCGGCGTGCGGTTGGCGTCGGTCAACGAGCTCGGCGCCAGCGTGCGGCACTACGCGGAGGAGGTGTGGGTGGCGGTCAACGGCGGTGCCCACGTGTACGACAACCCGACGTCCTACGACGCGGACGTGAGCTGGGCCGTGACCGCGCCCTGGGCACCGTAGCGGGTCGGTGAGTCCTTTGTGGACCCGCACGGTGGTGCTGCTACCGTGCGGGTCCATGAAAGGTCCCGCCGTGCTCGGCACGGTGCTGCTGTGCGTCCTCGCGCCGATCGCCATGGTGTACGGGTTGATGGCGTTCACGCCGACGGGCAGTTGCGAGTACTCGGTGTCGGGCGTCTGCTCGTACGGTCGGCTGCCGATGATCGTGGCGGCCGGCGGCACCGCGCTGGTGTGGGCGGTGTCGGTGGTGCTGACGTGGGCCGGCACCCGTGGCCGGCCGCGAGTGTTCGTGCCCTACGCGGCGCTCGCGGTGATCGTGCTGCTGCTGTTCGCCGCCGGTCGCGTCGCCGGCGGGTAGACGGACAGGGCGAGCCACAGCAGCGCGCCACCGACGACGACGTGCAGCGCGCTGGTCAGCGGGGTGTCCGGCAGCCGTGCGGCGAAGGTGAAGACGGGCAGCGCGACGGCGTAGGTCCACACCGGGATCGGCGGGTGGACGCGGGCCTTGATCATGCTGATCGCGAACAGCACCGTGCCGATGGCGAAGATCAGCGCGCTGGCCGTCAGGACGGCCACGGTCGGCGCGGCGAGCACCGGTTCGTCGAGGTGGAACAGGACGATGTTCAACGCGTAGGCGGCCGCCCCGAACAGCCCGAGGCCCACGAAGTTCACCACGTACCCCACGGCGCCCAACGTGGTCCTCGGCTGCTTCAGGTACAGCGCGGTGAGCAGCGGCGCCGCCAACGCGGGCGACACCCCGATCACGAGGCTCGTGGCGGTCGTCTCCCCGACGAACCCCTCGACTGCTCCCGGCAGGGCGATGAACAGGCCCGACAGCGCGCCGCAGAGGGCGCCGAATCGCAACAGCAACGTCATGCCGGGAACGCTAGGAGCGCGCCCCGGCCCACCGGGAGTGCCGACCGGCCACTTCCCGGGGTGCCGATCGACACGTGCCGCCCCCTGCCCCCTGCCCTGGGTCCGGGTCTGGGTCCGGGGCGGGGCAGGGGCAGGGCGGCGGGTGGCGGGCGGGTGGTGTGGCGGGCGGCGGGTGGCGGGTGGCGGGTGGGTGGTGTGGCGGGCCTGGGTCGCATGCTGGGTAGCGGGCCGGGTCGCGGGGCTGGGTCGCGTGGCTGGGTGGTGTGGCGGGGCTGGCTGGGTGGTGTGGCGAGGCCCGGCGGTGTGGTGGGGCTGGGCGGTGTGGTGGGGCGGGGCGGTATGGCGGTGTGGCGAGGCATGGTGGCGGGGGTGGGGCGTGCCGGGGTGGGGTGGTTTTGGGCGGTCGGGTGGTTGGTCGCGGCCTCGTTGTTTCAACCGACGTTCGACTTCGTCGATAACGGCGTTTTCTGCATGGGTTTTTCACGGATCCGCGAGATTCACCCGTTCGTGGAGGCGTCCGGGGTCGGGCCGGTGGGTCGGCGGAGAGGATCCGGAACGCGGTGTGCCACGTAGCCTGCGGGTGTGCGTCCTCTGTCGTGGTTGTCGCCCCTGCTGTGCGGGGCGGTGTTGGTGGCCGGCGGCTACGCGGGGGTCGCCGGGCTCGGGGAGACGCGGTGGGTGCCGTTCGTGCTCGGCCTCGCCGCCATCGTCGCCGTGGACGCGGTCGGATCGCGCTTCCCGGCCGCCGCGGTCCTCGCGGTCCAGGCCCTGCTCGTCGTGCTGGTCGCGTTCTCCGACGGCTCCGGGATGGCGCGGGTGTTGTTCTTGCTCCTGCCGTTCGCCGCCTACTTCGCGTTCGGGCGGGTGGTCGCGGTGGGGGTAGGGGCGGCCAGTGTGGTCTTCCTGGTCGTCGCCTTCCAGCTCACCGTGCCGGGGTGGACGCGGTCCGTCGAGCACGTATCCGACCTGCTGATGTTCGGCATCGGCCTGGTCCTCGCGCTGGCCATGGCGGAACTGTCGGCCGCCGCCGAGCGCAACCGGGTGGCGCGGGACGTCCACGACGCCCTCGGCCACCACCTCACCGCCGTGTCGGTGCTGCTGGAGAAGGCTTCGGCGTTCCGCGACCGCGACCCGGCGTCGGCCGACCGCGCGATCGAGGACGCCCGCGAGTCGGCGCGTCGGGCGTTGGAGGACGTGCGCACGTCGGTCCGCGCCCTGCGCGAGCCCTTCCGGTTGGCCGAGTCGCTGGGGCACCTCGCCCGCGGCCTGGGGGTGTCCGTCGCCTGCACGGGCGACGAATCCCGCTACGCCCCCGGCGCCCTGCTGGCCCTCTACCGGGCCGCGCAGGAAGGGATCACCAACGCGATGCGCCACGCCGGGGGTTCACGGGTCACCGTCACCGTGCACTGCGGGCCGCGTGAGGCACGGCTCGTCGTCGCCGACGACGGACCGGGTTTCCCGCGCGACCGCGAGGGCTTCGGGTTGCGCGGCCTGCGGGAGCGGATCGCGCAGGCCGGGGGCTCCGTGCGGGTCGACGGCGACGCGGGCACCCGGCTCACTGTGGTCGTGCCGAGGGCGACGCCATGAGCGACGTGCGCGTGGTCGTGGTGGACGACCAGCAGCTCATCCGGGAGGGCATCGCCGCCCTGCTCGGCATCCAGGCCGGCATCACGGTGGTCGGCACGGCCGGTGACGGCCAGGCCGCCGTCGACCTGGCCGTCGAGCAGGACCCGGACGTCGTCCTGATGGACGTGCGGATGCCGGTGCTGGACGGCATCGCCGCGCTCGGCCTCCTCCGCCGCCGCAACCCGCGCACCAGGGTCGTCATGCTCACCACGTTCGACGACGAGGAGTACGTGGTGCGCGCCCTGAGAGCGGGCGCGAGCGGCTACCTGCTCAAGGACCGGCCCGCCGCCGAACTCGCCGCCGCCGTCCGGCTCGCGCACTCGGGCGTGGTCCAGTTCGACCCGGCCGCGGCGGCCCGGCTGGCGACCGCGCTCGACCACGACCGCCCGCCGGGCCACGACCGCCCGCCGGACCACGAACACCCGCCGGGCCGCGAAGACCCGCCCGGTCCGGAACGCCAACCCGGTCCTGAACACCCGCCGAGCCCCCAACACCCGCCGAGCCACGAACGCCCGCCGGGTCTCGAAGGCCTCACCGATCGCGAGGTGGACGTGCTGCGGCTGGTCGCCACCGGCGCCACGAACCGGGAGATCGCCCGACGCCTGCACCTGAGCGAGGGCACGGTGAAGAACCACGTCTCCCGCATCCTCGGCCGGCTCGGCCTGCGCGACCGCACGCAGGCCGCCGTCCACGCCCGCGACCGCGGGCTGCGCTGACCTACACCGGGATCATCCCCATGAACAGCAACAGGTTCGGCGACCCCGCGCCGGGGTTGGTGACCACACCCGGCGTGGCGTTGGCCCGCAGCGCGTTCGCCACGGTCACCGCCGAGTCACCGGGGAACCGGTGCCGCCACAGCGCCGCCACGCCCGCCGCGTGCGCCGACGCCGTGGAACCGCTGATGGTCGAGTACGCGGTGTCCGACGTGCCCCACGCCGAGGTGATGTTCACGCCCGGGGCCCACAAGTCGATGCACGGGCCGTAGTTCGAGAAGCTCGCCTTCGCGTCGTTGGCGTCGGTCGCGCCCACGGTGGTGGCCAGCGGCGTGCTGCCGGGGGAGTAGTTGCACGCGTTGGCGTTCGAGCTGCCGGACACCACCGAGTAGTGCACGTCGGCGTTGATCGACCTGGTGATGGCGTCGTTGAACGGCTGGTTGAGCCCGCCGCCGAGGGTCATCAGCGCGACCGCCTTCCGCCCGCTCGCCGCCGCGTCGCGGGTCACCCAGTCGATCCCGGCGATGATCTGCGAGTACGTGCCCGAGCCCTGGCAGTTCAGCACCCGCACGGACACCAGGGTCACGTCCTTGGCCACGCCGGTGGTGCGGCCGCCGACCGTGCCCGCCATGTGCGTGCCGTGGCCGTTGCAGTCGTTGCCGGGCGGTGTGACGCCGCCGACGGTGTCCAGGCCGGGCACGGCCGCGCCGTCGAACTCCTGGTGCGTGTACCGGATGCCGGTGCCGAAGATGTACGCCCGCACCGAGGAAGCGGTGTTCGGGTAGGTGTAGTTCCGGTCCAGCGGCAGGGAGCGCTGGTCGATCCGGTCCAGCCCCCACGACGGCGGGTTCGGCTGCACGGCGAGCTCCTGCGGCTCCAACCGCACCCGCACGTCCTGCGCGACGTAGGCGACGCGCGGGTCGGCGGCGAGCCGGCCGGCCTGCGCGGCGCTGCCCCGGATGGCGAACCCGGACAGGGCCGTCCGGTAGGTGAACGTGACGCCCGGCGCGGCGGACCGGGCTGAGGCCAGGTCCTCATGCCGCTTGAGCACCACGATGTAGCTGCCCGCCACGGCGTCCGGGTGCCCTTGGTACAGCACCGGGGCGGTGGCGTGAGCGGGTGTGGCGTGAGCTGGTGCGGCGACGAGCCCGGCTAACAGGGCAGCCGCCACCGCTGTGCGTCCGATTCCCACAACTCCTCCAAGTTCGTGCAGGGACTTGAACCACAGCACGCCCACGCCCGCGACGACAGGTCCGATCAGAGTTCAACGATCAGTCGTCTGATGGTCAACTTTCAGCCGTCTCGGGGGTGGAGACTGCATTCGGTGGCCAGTCGTTGGGCCGAATGGGTGAACGAGCATCGTAAGGGCTAACGCCTGATCGGGGGACAGCGACAGCAAGGCCACCGGCGCGCACACACAGGGGGTTGCGCTCATGGTCAAGAAGAACAACGGCTTGCAGGCATCGCTGAGGCGGTTCGTGCGCACCAAGGGCGCCGATTACCTGCGTGACCCGAACGTGTCCTCGATCGGCATCGGCTACAAGGTCGCCGACGGCGAGCCGACCGACGAGATCGCCATCCAGTTCACCGTCCGGCAGAAGGCCGAGCCCGAGGCGCTCCGCGCGCTCGGCACCGCGCTGCTGCCCGGCACGATCGAGGTGGACGGCGTCGCCGTGCCCACCGACGTGCTGCAACGCGACTACCGGGTCGACTTCCACGTGGTGGAGGAGACCGTCAGCAACGTGCGCAAGACGCGCATCGACCCCGTCGTGCCGGGGGTGAGCCTGGGGCACGTGCGCGTGTCCGCGGGCACCTTCGGCTGCGTCGTCTACGACCGGGTCGACGGCACCCCGTACGTGCTGAGCAACTGGCACGTCCTGCACGGACCGCAGGGCGCGCTCGGCGAGGACGTGGTGCAGCCCGGCGTGCACGACGACAACCGCACCGACCGCAACCGGCTGGGCCGGCTCGTCCGGTCGCACCTGGGCGCGGCGGGCGACTGCGCCATCGCCACCATCGAGGACCGGCGGTTCGAGTCGGAGATCCTCGACCTCGGCGTGGCCGTGGACCGGCTCGGCGAGCCCGAGCTGGGCGACAAGGTCGTCAAGAGCGGCCGGACGACCGGCGTGACGCACGGCGTGGTCCGCCGCGTGGACACCCTCGTCAAGATCGACTACGGCCCCGGTGTCGGTCAGCGCCAGGTCGGCTGCTTCGAGATCGGGCCGGACCCGGCGCGCCCCGCCGCCGACGGCGAGATCAGCATGGGCGGCGACTCCGGCTCCGCGTGGGTGTTCAAGGCGTCCAACGGCAAGACCGGCAAGACGATGGCCGGCCTGCACTTCGCGGGCGAGGCCGGTGACAGCCCGGACGAGCACGCCCTGGCGTGCCTGTCCGGCTCGGTGTTCGAGAAGCTGGGCATCACGCTCAACCCGCCGAGGAAGCTCCGGGTGGCGGCGGCACCGGTCGGGTTCGACGAGGACTTCCTCGGCACGCCCGCGGGCCTGCCGGAGCTGGGCGAGTCGGCGCGGGCCGACGCGGTCGAGCTGAACGGGTCCGTGGTGGTCGACTACACGCACTTCTCGCTGGCGCAGAGCAAGTCGCGCCGGTTCGCGTTCTGGGTGGCGTGGAACATCGACGGTGGCGACCTGAAGTCCATCAACCGCACCGGCATCCCGTTCGTGCTCGACCCGCGGCTCCCGGCGCGGTTCCAGGTCGGCGACGAGCTGTACCGGGGCAACCGGCTCGACCGCGGGCACGTGGCGCGGCGCGCGGACTTGCTGTGGGGGCCGAAGGCGGTGGCGGAGCAGGCGAACGTGGACTCGTTCTTCTTCACCAACATCACGCCCCAGATGGACGACTTCAACCAGAGCATGCGGCAGGGGTTGTGGGGTCGGCTGGAGGACGCGGTGCTGTCCGACGTGGACGTCGACGACCTGCGCGTGAGCGTCTACGGCGGCCCGGTGTTCCGGTCCGACGACCGCGTGTTCCGGGGCGTCGCGCTGCCGCGCGAGTACTGGAAGGTCATCGCGTTCGTCTCCGCCGGGACGCTGAAGGCGCGGGCGTTCGTGCTGACGCAGAACCTGAACCAGCTGGAGTCGCTCGACCTGGACGAGTTCCGGGTGTTCCAGGTGGCGTTGGGCGAGGTCGAGGAGAGGTGCGGCTTCACGTTCCCGGCGGCGCTGAAGGAAGCCGACGCGCTGGTCGTGCCCGAGTCGCTGGACGACCGCGCGCCGTTGGAGGCGTTGACCGACATCCAGTGGTGAGCGACCGGTCTCCGCGGCGCGAGCCGCGGAGCAACGGGTCCTTCACCCGACCGGCGCGTAGTCCTTGAGGACCACCGAGTCGTGCAGCCGCACGCCGTTGCCGTTCATCCTGGCCAGCGCCCGTCCCAGGGGTCGCGGCAGGCGGGCGAACAGTCGCATCGCCTGCCGCAGCACCCACAGCTCCCGCGTGCTGGCGGGGATGAGCCGTCTCGCCGTGCCCACCGCGAACGCCCGGCTGCGGCGCACGTAGTCGCCGATCTCGGCCTCGTACGCCGGGAACGCGACCGCCGGGTCGCCACCGGCCGCGGCCAGCTCGCCCGCCAGCACGTACGCGCCGACCACGGCGAGGCTCGTGCTGCCGCCGACCGCCGGACCGGGGCAGAACCCCGCGTCACCGACCAGCGTCACCCGGCCGCGCGACCACGTGTCCATGCGCAGCTGGGTGATCGAGTCGAAGTAGAACGTGCCGTCCAACCGCTCCAGCCACCGCGGCACCTCGCCGCCCGCGCCCGCGAACGCCTCGCGCAGCAGCTGCTTCTGCCGCGGCAGGTCCCGGTAGTGGTAGTCCAGCGGCCGCTCGGTGCGGAACAGGAACACCGCCCGCGCGTCCGGCAGGTGGTCGGCGCTGTAGATGGCGGCGATCCGGTCGACGTCGGAGTAGGCGATCGAGCTGTCCCGCAGGCCCAGGTAGTTCGGCAGCGAGAGCACCGCCAGGTAGGCGCCGATGAACAGCTCCGGCACGTCGCCGAACACCAGCCGCCGCACGTTCGAGTGCAGGCCGTCCGCGCCGACGACCAGGTCGAACCTGCGCGGTGCGCCGTGCTCGAAGGTCACGTCGCCGTCGTCGCCGATGGAGGTGATCGAGTCGCCGAACACGTACTCCACGTCGTCGCGCGTGGCGTCGTGGAACACCTCGGCGAGGTCGTCGCGCATGATCTCGACGTGCCGGTCGGAGACGGCGCCGAACAACCGGCCCAGGTCCACCTCGACCGGGCGCTTGCCGGGGGTGTGCACCACCATCCGGTCGGTGCCGGTGACCCGCTCCATGAGCCGCGGCAGCACGCCCATGCGTTCCACGACGTCCATCGCGGGCCGGAACAGGTCCACCGCGTGGCCGCCGGTCTTGCGGGGCTCGGGCGCCCGTTCGACCACCGTCACCTCGAACCCGTACCGGGTCAGCCAGTGGGCGAGCACCGGCCCGGCGACGCTGGCGCCGGAGACGAGAACCCTCATGACCATCCTCCTTACTTAACGGATGGTAAGTTCGCGGGCGGTCGGCGCGCAAGGGTCGACTGACCGGTCGTTAAGCTGGGCGGCATGGCCAGGGGCTCCGACACGAAGGCACGTGCCCAGGCGGTGGCGCGCGAGCTGTTCCTCCGGCAGGGCGTGCGGGGGACCAGCCTCCAGGAGATCGCGGACCGCCTCGGGGTCACCAAACCCGCGCTCTACTACCACTTCGCGTCACGCGAGGAGCTGGTGCGCAGCATCGTGCAGCCGTTGATCGACGACGGCGACGCGTTCGTGGCCGAACTGGAGTCACGCCCGCCGCAAGGCCCCCGGCCGTTGCTGGAGGGCTACTTCGACTTCCACTTCAAGCACCGCGAGGTCGTCGCGCTGATGGTGCGCGAGCTGGTCGCGCTGTCCGACCTGGGCCTGGTCGACCGGGTGCTGGACTGGCGCCTGCGGCTGGCCGTGCTGCTGGTCGGCGACCAGCCGTCACTGGCCGACGCGACGCGCGCCACCGTGGCCCTCGGCGGCCTCGCCGACTGCGTGCTGGTGTTCGCCGACGAGCCGGTCGACGCCCTGCGCACGGCCGCCGTGGACGCCGCCCACGCCGCGTTGGGCTAGTCGCGGGCGGTGCGCTCGACGTAGGTGCGGAGGTTGTTCAGGTGCAGCCGCCAACCCGCCCGGTGCTCTGCGGCCAGGGCCTCACCACCCGGCAGCGCACCCCACCCCGAGTGCCGCAGGCGGACCGACGTCGTGCCACCGTTCTCGGTGAGCCGCACCTCGACCCGCGTCGTCGCCGGCCAGTCCTCGTCCGCCCACGACAGCACCAGCAACTGATCTGGGACGACCTCGGTGACGGTTCCGCTGGTGAGCACCTCCCGCCCGTCGCCGTCGGTCCAGGGCTCCTCGAACCGCCCGCCGACCGTCGCGTCGAGGTCCAGGTCGCCCCACCAGCCGGCCCGCAGCTCGGCGACGGTGATCGCCCGCCACACGTCCGCCGCCGGCTTGGCGATCGAGGTGGATTCGTCGACTAACGGCTCGGGCTGCTGCTCAGTCACGAGCCCGGATCCTACTGACCACGAACGAGATCCGCTGCGGCGAGGTTGCGGCTCCTACCGCTTCACCCTGACGGGTGACGACCGTGGAGTCGGAGCACCACCGGCTGTTAGGCGTTAGCCCGGCGGAGGCGTTCGGCCGCCTGCGCGCGGACGGCCTCGCCGGACAACGGGGTGTCGCCGTGCAGGGCCTCCCAGCGCGCGTTGTGCGCCGCCGGCCACAGGCTGGCGGCCCACGCGAGCTCCAGCTCCTCCGAGGTGAACCGGCGTCCCCGGAGCTCCTGGTAGGCCGCCAGGAACGCGTCGGAGCTGTCGATCGGCGCGAGGGTCGGCGGCGTGGTGCTCGGGAACGACCCGCACGCCGCGCCCACCAGCGCCGCCTCCGGCTGCCACGCCAGGCTGTCCCAGTCGTGCACGGCCCACACGTCGCCGTCGCGCCAGCGCAGGTTCTGCGCCTCGAAGTCGGCGTGGCCCAGCACGCACGGCAGGTCGGCGGCCAGCAACCGCTTGCGGGCCCGTTCGGCCGTGTCGACCACGTGCGCGGGCACGGCGGCCTGGTCCCGGTCGTCCAGCAGCGCGATCGCGGGCCACAACCCGGGATCCGCGTGGTCCCACCGCGCCCAGCGCGGGTTCGGCAGCGGCGGCGCGACGGTCACGTCGGCCAGTTCGGCCATCAGCCGGGCGAACACCGCCGCGTAGCGCACCGCGACGTCCGGCGAGTCGCCGCGCAGCAGTTCACCGCCGGGCCGCGACTCCTCGGCGTGCACGGCCAGCGCGCCGACGCCGACCGCGGGCGTGAGTGGCCGGGCGCACGGGAAACCCCGTTCCGCCAACCGGGCCTGCGCGGCGACGCACGACGCGGCCCGACCGCCGTCCTCCCGCGCCTTCACCACCACCTCGCGCCCGTCGGCCAACCGCAGCCCGAACACCGCCGACATCTGCCGCAGCTCGAACAGCACGCCGACCGGCTCGTCACCCAAGTGCTCCGCGCACCAGGCCGGCAGCCAGTCCGGCAGGTCGTCCGACGGCATGGTGACGACTGTGCCAGGTGTACCGGACCACCTCACGCGTCGCGCGGAAATCGGATGCGACTGGCTGCGCGGTCGTCGTAACCTCGTGACGTGATGCAGCCGCAGTTCTACCTCTGAGGGACGACGCCTCCGCCGGTACCGCGAAACCGCGATACCGGACCTCGTCCTTCCTGCTCATCACCTCTCGTCGGAGGCATTCCCTCATGTCGTCCCACCTTTCGCCCGCCCTCGTGCGCGCGGCGCACGTCCGCGTGTCCGATGTGCACGTCTCCTTCGGCGGCCGGCCCGTGCTCGCCGGGGTCGACCTCGTCGCCGCCGCCGGTGACCGGGTCGCCGTCGTCGGCGAGAACGGCCGAGGCAAGACCACCCTGCTCCGCGTGCTGGCGGGCAGCCTGCCCGTCGACCGCGGCGAGGTGCACCGCGCGGGCTCGATCGGCGTCGCCGACCAGCAGATCCCGCTCGGCGCCACCGACACCGTCGGCGCCCTGATCGACCTCGAACTGGCCACCGTGCGCGCCGCCCTGGCTCGCCTGGAGGACGCCACCGAGGCGCTCGCCGACGGTCGTCCCGGCGCGGACGACGCCTACGCCGCCGCCCTCGCGGAAGCCGAGGCGCTCGACGCGTGGGACGCCGACCGGCGCGTCGAGGTCTCGCTGGCCGCCCTCGACGCCGTCGCCGACCGCACCCGCCCGCTCGGCACCCTCTCGGTCGGGCAGCGCCACCGGGTGCGGCTGGCCTGCCTGCTCGGCGCCGGGCACGCGGTGCTGCTGCTCGACGAGCCGACCAACCACCTCGACGCGGGCGGGCTCGACCACCTCACCGAGCGGTTGCGCGCCCACCCGGGCGTGGTCGTGCTGGTCAGCCACGACCGGGCGCTGCTGGCCGACGTGGCCACCACCGTGGTCGACCTCGACCCGTCCAGCGACGGTCGACCACGGGTGTACGGCGGCAGCCACGCCGACCAGGTCGAGGCACGCAGGGCCGAGCGCGCCCGCTGGGAGGCGCTGCACGCCGAGCAGGTCGCCGAGCGGCAGCGCCTGGCCGACGACCTGGCCGCGGCGCGGAACCGGCTGCGCGACAACTGGCGGCCTGACAAGGGCCACGGCAAGCACACCCGCGCCACCCGCGCGCCCGGCCTGGTCCGGGCCGTGCACCGACGGCAGGAGGAGCTGACCGCGCACGTGGTGGCCGTCCCGCCGCCGCCGACCCGGTTCGCCATGCCCGACCTGCCCGGGCACGGCGGTGCGACCCTGCTGCGGGCGGCCGGGGTGACCGTGACCGGGAGGCTCGCGCGTCCGGTCGACCTGGCGCTGGAGGCCGGGGACCGACTGGTCGTCACCGGCCCGAACGGCGCGGGCAAGTCAACCCTGCTCGCCGTCCTGGCGGGCGACCTGGAGCCGAGCACGGGCACGGTCACCCGCGCCCGCTCGGTGCGGGTCGGGTGGTTGGGCCAGGAGTCCGACCCTCCGGGCCGGCGCACCGCCGCGGAGCTGTACGACGCCCGGCTCGCCGGGGCGGGTCCGGAGCTGGCCGAGCTGGGCCTGCTCGACGCCTACGACCGGCACCGGCCGGTGGCCGAACTGTCCGTCGGCGCCCGACGGCGGCTGGACCTGGCCCTGGTGCTGGCCTCCCGCCCGCACGTGGTGCTGCTGGACGAGCCGACCAACCACCTGTCGGCCGCGCTCGTCGACGAGCTGACCGCCGCACTCGCCACCACCCCGGCCGCCGTGGTGATCGCCACCCACGACCGGCAGCTGTTGCGCGACACGGCATCCTGGCCGCGACTGGCGTTGTGACGTCGTGCGCGTCAGGGCTGGGTGTTCTGCGTGATCCAGTTCTGGAGATCGTCCGCCTGATCGTGCTCGCCGAGTTCTCGAAGGACGCGCACTAGGTTCCGGGCGGTCAGCAAGGTGTCGGGGTGGGTGTCGCCCAGGACGTGTCGGCGTCTGGCGAGGGTGTCTTCGTTCAACTCGCGCGCGGCCTGGTGCTGACCCAGGTTCGTCAGACTGATTGCGAGGTTGCTGGCTGAGGTGAGGGTGTAGGGGTGGTCGTCGCCCAGGATGCGTCGGCGTCTGGCGAGGGTGTCTTCGTCCAGGTCGCGTGCGGCCTGGTGCTGACCCAGGTCGGTCAGGTCGCCCGCGAGGTTGCTGGCTGAGGTGAGGGTGTAGGGGTGGTCGTCGCCCAGGATGCGTCGGCGTCTGGCGAGGGTGTCTTCGTTCAGGTCATGTGCGGCTTGGTACTGACCGAGGTCGCTCAGGTCGCTCGCGACGTTGTTGGCGAAGGCGAGAGTGTTGGGGTGGTCGTCGCCGAGGACGCGTCGGCTCTTGGCGAGGGTGTCACCGTTCAGGTCGTGTGCGGCTTGGTGCTGACCGAGGTCGCTCAGGTCGCCCGCGAGGTTGCTAGCTGAGATGAGGGTGATGGGGTGGTCGTCGCCGAGGACGCGTCGGCGTCTGGCGAGGGTGTCTTCGTTCAGGTCATGTGCGGCTCGGTACCGACCCAATGCGCGTAGCCGCAGTGCAAGGCTGTTGGCGAAGTCGAGGGTGGTGGGGTGGTCGTCGCCGAGGTGGTCATGGGCGAGTTGGTGTGCTCGTCGGGCGTGGGGGAGGCATTGGCGGGGTTGTCCGCTGGCGGATAGGTATGTGGAGATGCTGTGCAGGAGTTGCGCTAGGTCGTGGTGGTAGTCGGTGAGGAGGAGTTCGCGGTCGGGTGCGGAGACGGCCAGCAGGTGGGGCAGCAGTCGTTGCCATTGCGGCCAGACCTCCGGGTTGTTCCATGCGTCTCTCGGCTGGTTGTGGCGCAACAGCAGCAACGCGGTCGCCGCCCAGCCCGGCGTCTGGTCGGGGTCGGTGGTGCGGAGCAGGGCAGCGGGGATGCGGTGCAGTTGCAGGCTGTCGGCCTCGACCCGGATGAGTGCGCGGTGGCGCAGCTCGCGCACCGTGTCGGTGATCGCCAACGGGTCCGCCGCGACCGACGCCAGTGCCGCCGGCAGCACGTCGGGGTGGGCGGTGATCAAAGCCAGCGGCACCGGTTCGGGGGCGAGCCAGGCGATCAGGGTGAGTAGCTGTAGTGCGGCGGAGTCGTGGTCGGCCAGGGCCTCGAAGGCCAGTGACCACGACGCGGCCACTGACACCCGCCCTCCGGTGCTGTTGCTGTCGTGGCCGCGGCGCAGCAGTTCGCGGGCACGGGTGCCCAGCAGATCGAGGTAGCGGTCGGGGGTGAGGGTGCTGTCGGCGAGGACGGCGACGGCCTGACCCAGCGCCGACGGTAAGTGCCCTAGCGCCTCCCCGATCGCCTCGACCTGCCCGTCGGTCAAGGAGGGCAGTTTGGACCGCAGCAAGTGGGCCGATTCTGTCGGGCTGAACACGTCCAGCTCCAGCGTCGTGGCAACACCGTCCCAGCGGGGGTAACGGGAGGTGATCACCACTCTGGTCCTTCCGCCGGGCAAGAACGACGCCACGGTGTCGGGGTGCTCGGCGTTGTCGAACACCAGCAGTACCCGGTCGCGTCGGCGCAGCTCGCCCAACACCCGCGGCACGGCGGCCTCGACCGGAGCGCCATGGCCGACCAGTCCGAGTGCTTGTCCGAGCCTGATCAGCTGCTGGGGGATCAGGTCGCGGTCCTCGCCGGCGATCCACCACGCCACGTCGTAGTCCTCGGCGTGGCGGTGGGCGTACTCGATAGCGGTGCTGGTCTTGCCGATCCCGCCCATCCCGGCAATCGCCCGCACCACCACCGGCCCGTCACCCGCCAACGCTGCGGACAACCCGTCGAGGAGGTCCCGGCGGCCGGTGAAACCGTGCAGCCGGGCGGGCACGTTCCACACCCTCACCCCGCCACCGCCCGCCGGGTCGCCGTCGCCGTCGTCGGCCGGTTCGGCGGTGGGCAGTTCGGTGAGGGACTGCGTGACCGCGGTCTCCAGCTCCTCCGGTGTCCGCACCACCTTCACCGTCAGGCCGCTGTCCATCAGCAGCCGTCGGCGGAAAGCCTCCTGGCGGGCCCCGAACTCCGGGTCACGGAACAGCACGCCCGGCCCGACCGCCTCCTCGTCCAGCAGGAACACCAGGCGCGGCCTGCCCAACTCCGTGGCGACCTCGAACTCCAGCTCCGTGTAGGACACCTCGGGCCGGTCGCGCACCGGCGACCCGTACCGGAAACCGGCGACCAACACGTACACGTCGCACTCGGTGACCCGGCGGCGGCACAGCTCGGCGGGCGGCAGGTCACCGGCGGTGAAGTACTCCATGTCCACCGGCGCGTCCCGCACCCGCTTCACGGCCCGTTCCGCCGCCGCCACGAACGACCCGCCCACCGGGAACCGCCGCAGCTCCGAGGTATGGCCGATGAACACCCGCCGAGCCGGACCACCCACCAGCACACCCCGATCACCGCAACACCGTTACCCCCACATCGTCCCGCCGGGCGGGCGCGTTGCACCACGCAACACGCGGGGTGACACCCGATCGCCGGCTGCGGGGCCCTGTCCTGCCGGCGGGACCGCGACGGCAACGGGGTCGGGACGCGGCGGGCGACCGGCTTCCCGCGGACGGTTCGACGGTGCTCGCCGCACGAGCGGATTCCTTCCCCAAACGAGGATTGATCGCTTACTGTTCCGCTCGCCTGTGACCGATCACGGTCCGTTCTCTGGGGGGCTTCGAACATGCTCGGTGGAGATTCAGCGCGCCCGTCGACCGCGGATGCGCGCCGTCCCGGGTGGTCGAGACGGACGTTGTCCCTGTCCCTCGCCGCGTTGGTGGCAGCGTCGTTGGCGGTGGGTCTCACCTCCGACGCGGTCCGGATCGGCACGCCGCCGATCGCGCAGCCGGAGAAGCTGACCCCGCGCGTGGAACTGGCCCTGCCGGCACCACCGCCGCCGGTGGCGGAACCCGTCGCGTCGGAGGTCGGTGACGCGTCGTGGCCGGGTGCGGGTCGGGCGTCGGTGTCGGCGGGTGCGGCCGCGCAGCGTGCGGGTGACCTGCCGGTGACGGTCGCCGCGGAGGGCGGCGGTGAGCAGCGGGTCGACGTCGAGGTGGCCGACCAGGACGTGGCGCGCAAGGCCGGTGTGACCGGTGTGGTCGTCGCCGTGACGCCCGCCGAGGAGACCGACGGTCGGCTGTCGGTGGGGGTGGACTACTCGGCGTTCCGCAACGCCGCCGGTGGTGGTTTCGGGCCCAGGTTGAAGCTCGATCGCCTCCCGGACTGCGCGCTGACCACGCCCGAGGTGCCGGAGTGCCAGGTCCTCACGCCGATGGCGTCGACGAACGACACCGCGAACAGGACCGTGCGGACCGATTTCGCCGCCGCGCCGGTGGTGCTCGCCGTGACCGCGGCGGGCGAGGGTCCTAACGGGACGTTCCAGGCGTCGTCGTTGTCGCCGTCGGGGATGTGGGCGGTGGCGGGCAACGCCGGTTCGTTCTCGTGGTCGTACCCGATCACGCTGCCGCCGGCGTCCTACGGCAGCACGGTCGCGCCGTCGGTGGCACTGTCCTACGGGTCATCCAGTGTGGACGGTCGGACGATGGCGACGAACAACCAGGGCTCGTGGGTCGGGCAGGGTTGGGACTACGCGCCGGGTTCGATCGAGCGCAGCTACCGCACGTGCGCCGCGGACAAGACGTTGCCGCAGGCGCAGCAGACCGGTGACCTGTGCTGGGCCGGGCAGGTCGTCACGATGGACCTGGGTGGTCAGGCGACCGAGTTGGTGTTCGAGCAGGCCACGAACACCTGGCGTGCGGCGCAGGACGGTGGTTCGCGGATCGAGTTGGTGCAGGGCGCGTCGAACGGTGTCGTGGACGGTGAGTACTGGAAGGTCACGAACACCGCGGGCGTGAGCTTCTACTTCGGCCGCAACCGGGGCCCGGGTTACACGAACCAGGAGCAGACGAACTCGGCGTGGACGGTGCCGGTGTACGGGCCGCGATCGGGTGACAAGTGCTACAACCCGAGCGGGTTCGGGTCGTCGTGGTGCATGCAGGCGTGGCGGTGGAACCTGGACTTCGTCGAGGACACGCACGGCAACGTGACGTCCTACTACTACGCGCCGGAGACGAACTACTACGGCGCCAACAAGCTGACCACCGGTGTGGCCTACACCCGCGGCGGGACGCTCAAGCGGATCGACTACGGCCTGCGCACGGTGGGCGGGTCGATCTACGGTGCGGTGGCGCCGAACCAGGTCGTGTTCGACGTGGTCGAGCGCTGCCAGCCCAGCTCGACGTTCGACTGCTCGACGGCGAAGTTCGACTCGGTCAACGCCAAGCAGTGGCCGGACGTGCCGCAGGACCAGGAGTGCAAGCAGGGCGCGGTGTGCAACAACCACTCGCCCTCGTACTGGTCGACCAAGCGGCTGTCCACCATCACCACCCAGTACAACCAGGGCTCCGGCGCGGTGAAGGTCGACGAGTACCGCCTGGCGCAGCAGTTCCCGCACACCGACGACTCGGTGAAGGACCTGCTGCTGGCGTCGATCACCCGCACCGGGCACAAGGGCACCACCGCGACGGCGTTGCCCGCGGTGACGTTCGCCTACCAGGACTACGACAACCGCGTGTTCGGCTACCGGGACATGCCGGCGATGGCGCACAAGCGCCTGACCCAGGTCAACACCGAGACCGGTTCGGTGATCTCGGTGACCTACAGCGGCAAGGACTGCTCGGCCACCAGCGTGCCCACCGACGTGGCGCACAACACCCGTCGGTGCTACCCGGTGTACTGGACGTTGCCGCGCAACGAGGACCCGACGCTGGACTACTTCCACAAGTACGTGGTGGACAAGGTCGAGGTGCAGGACCGCAACGCGGTGTCGCCGACGCAGGTGACCGCGTACAAGTACCTGGGCACGCCGGCGTGGCACTACGACGACTCCGAGCTCGTCCGGGCCGAGCACCGCAGCTACGGGCAGTTCCGCGGCTACGGGCAGGTGGAGACCCGCACCGGCAACACCGGGCACACCTTCGACGGGGTCGCCGACAAGCAGACCCTGGTGCGGACCAGCTACTTCCGGGGCATGGACGGCGACACCCTGCCGGCCAGCGGGCGTCGGCCGGCGTCGGTGACCAACTCGCTGGGCGAGTCCATGACCGACCACGCGAAGTTCGCCGACACCGCGTTCGAGGTGGAGTCGTTCAACGGCGACGGCGGCGCACGCCTGTCCACGAGCCTCACCGAACCGTCGGTCATCGGCACCACGGCGACCCGAGCCCGCACCGGGCTTCCCTCGTTGACCGCGGACATCGTGGGGGTGACGCGCAACCGGGAGATCACCCACTTGGCGGCGGGCGCCACCCGCACCGCCACCACGACCACCCGGTACGACGGCATCGGCAGGCCGACCAACCGGACCGAGTCCGGTGACGGCGTCCCGGACTTGTGCACCAGGACCACCTACGCCGACAGCACCACCACCTGGGTCCGCAACCGGGTCGCGGAGACCACCTCGTCGCAACAGGCGTGCCCGGCCGACGACGTGGCGCAGACGTCGATCCTCAACTCCACCCGCACGTACTACGACAAGCACACCGTTCTCGGACAGGTGACCCTCGGCGACGACACGCGCGTCGACGCCGCCACCGTCAACACCAACGACGTGCTGACCTACGCCACCACCGGCACCGCCACCTACGACGTGTCCGGGCGGACCACCGGCAAGACCAACGCGTTGCAGCGCACCACCTCGACCGCGTACACCCCGGTCGACGGCGGCGTGCTGACCAAGACCGTCACCACCAACGCCAAGAGCCAGACCAGCACCGTCGAGCTCGACCCGGCACGGGGCATGACCACCGCCACGACCGACCTCGGCGGCCGGCGGACCGACGCCGAGTACGACGCGCTGGGCCGGCTCACCGCGGTCTGGAAGCCGGGCCAGAGCAAGGCCGCCTCGCAGGGCGCGACCACCACCTACTCCTACCTGCTCCGCAACGACGGCCCGCTGGCGATCACCACCAAGACGCTCGTCGACTACGGCACGGGCACCAACTACCTGACCCAGGTCGACCTGTTCGACGCGTTCGGCCAGTCCCGCCAGACGCAGACCGACGCGATCGGCGGGGGAACGGTCGGCAAGGACGCGTTCTACGACTCGCACGGCCGGGTCCGGCACACCTACAACCGGTGGGCCACGACCGGGGCACCGGCGACGACCCTGGTCGGGTTGAGCAACGCCCAGGTCAACGACCGCACGGTCACCGACTTCGACGGCGCCGGCCGCCCGACCCTGGCCACCTCCTACAGCGGGGACACCCTGAAGTGGAAGACCAGGACCGTCCACGGCGGTGACCGGACGACGGTGTTCCCGCCGCACGGCGGCGTCACCAGGACCGTCGTCACCGACGTCCGCGGCCGCCAGACCCTGACCCACGACTACACCGCGCCGCCGACCATCACCGGCGACACCGTCACCGGCGGCACCTTCCAGACCTCCAGTCGCGAGTACACGGCGCTGGGCGAGCTGAAGAAGCTCACCGACCCGGTCGGCAACCAGTGGACGTTCAGCTACGACCTGCTGGGCCGCAAGACCGGCCAGACCGACCCCGACGCCGGCGCCACCGGCACCACCTACGACCTGGCCGGGCAGATCCTCACCACCACCGACGCCCGCAACCGGACGTTGGCCTTCACCTACGACGAACTCGGCCGCAAGACCGCCGAACACCTGGGCTCCACCACCGGCCGGAAGCTCGCCGAGTGGCGCTACGACGGCGCGCAGAACGGCGTCGGCCTGCCCTGGTACTCCACCCGCTACACCACCCACGGCGCCTACGACTCCGGCCCCAGCGTCTACAACGGCCAGGGACTCGTCAGCAAGACCGTGACCCGGATCCCCGTCGCCGAGACCGGGCTCAACGCCACCTACACCACCAGCTACGGCTACACGACCACCGGCCTGCAGACCTACGTGCAGCACGCCACCGCGGCCGGCGGCTTCCCCAACGGCGAGATCGTCTCCACGACGTACAACCGGTACGGCAAGCCGGTGACGACCATGGGCTACAACGCCTACGCCACCGAGTCCGCGTACACGCCGTTCGGCGAGGCTCGGCAGTTCACCCTCGGCCCGAGCAACAACTGGGCCCAGCTGACCTACGACTACGACCAGCACACCCGGCGCCTCACCCAGACCAACTTCAGCGCGCAGGCCGCGGACGCCCAGGTCGACGACACCCGCTACACCTACGACGCGGCGGGCAACGTCACCAAGACCGTCAACACCCAGGGCCTGGAAGGCCAGGCGCCGGTCCGCACCCAGTGCTTCTCCTACGACAGCCTGCGCCGGCTGGACAACGCCTGGACCGCCACCGACAACTGCGCCGCCAGCCCGTCCACCACCCCCGGCCACGCCAACATCGGCGGCCGCGTCCCGTACTGGACGTCGTGGTCCTTCAAGCCCGGCGGCCTGCGCGAGACCCAGACCCGGCACGCCCTGCCCGGCGCCACCGGCGACACCACCACCGAGTACGCCTACCCCGCCGGTGCCGTTCGGCCGCACAGCCTGACCAGCGCCACCACCAAGGGCCCGACCGGCCAGTCGCTCAACACCTACGAGTACAACGAGACCGGCAACACCATTCGCCGCGTCCTGCCCTCCGGCGAGCACAAGCTGGACTGGGACGAGGAGAACCGGCTCGACACCGTCACCTCGCCGACCGGCATCACCAAGTACGTCTACGACGCCGACGGCAACCAGCTCATCCGCCGCGACCCCGGCAAGACGACGCTGTTCCTGCCCGGTCAGGAACTCACCCGCGACAACACCACCGGCACCGTCGTGGGCACCCGCTACTACCTCCACAACGGCGTCAACATCGCGGTCCGCGTCGGCAACACCAACCCCACGTACCTGGTCTCCGACCTGCACAGCACCATGTCCGTCGCGGTCGAGTCCGTCGGCTTCGCCGTCAGCCGCCGCACCATGGACCCGTACGGCAACCAGCTCGACGCGGTCGAAGGCGTCCCGTGGCCCGACCGCCACGGGTTCCTGAACAAACCGGTCAGCGAGGCCACTGGCCTGACCGACATCGGCGCCCGCAAGTACGACCCCGCCACCGGCCGCTTCATCAGCGTCGACCCGATCCTCGACGTGGACAACGCCCAGCAGTGGACCGGCTACGTCTACGCCGACAACAACCCCACGACGTTCAGCGACCCCACCGGCCTCATCGCCAACTGCGGTCCCGACGGTGACGGCTGCAGCGCGCCCAACTACGACAACGTCGGTGCCGACCCGGACAACATGGAGAACCCGGACAACTGGGGCACCGTTGACCACGGTGGCGGCTTCAGCACCGCGTACAACTACGAAACCGAAGAGTATTACATCGGCAACTACTCGCTGAACAAGCACAGCGCCAAGTGGGCCGAGCCGCTGCGCCGGCAGATCATCAAACAGCTGAACGGCGACTACTACGGCAGCCGCGCGCTCTACGGCGAACTCGATGAAGCCACCATGCTCAGCCAGCTGGAAGTGGCGTGCTCCCGGCTCAAGGGCTGCGAGCGCGACGGCGTCTGGCACGACGTGATCGCCCACAACTACGGGGTATACGGCAGCCTCGGTGAAGGCATCCTCGGTTCGGTCGCCTCCTACCGGGCGCTGAAGAAGATGCCCGGCGGGACCAACTCCAGGTCCGGCTCCAGTTCCGGGTCCTCTCCGATGTGCGCCAACAGCTTCACCGGCGACACCCCGGTCCTGATGGCCGATGGTACGACCAAGCGCCTCGACCAGATCGAGGTCGGCGACAAGGTCGCCAACAGCGAGCCCGAGAGCAGCGACACCGAGCAGCACGAGGTCATGGCGGTCATCGTCACCGACGCCGACAAGGACTACGTCGATCTGACGGTCTCCAACCCGGATGGCACCGGGACGATCCGTGCGACCGCGCACCACTTGATGTACAACGCCACGACCCAGGAGTGGACGAACGCTGCCGAGCTCAAGATCGGCGACGAGCTCAACACGCCTGGTAATGGGCGTGCCGTGGTCCGGGAGGCGCGCCACTTCACATCGACGCTGCGCACGTACAACCTCTCCGTCAACACGGTCCACACGTACTACGTCATCGCGGGCGGTACACCGGTACTGGTCCACAATGACGGCGGCTACACCGGCCCGCCACCCAGCCTGCCCGGGTTCCCCAACGCCAAGCGGGTGAAGTCCAAGACCTCGGTGAAGGGCGGCGGTGGATTGCGGGCACGCTGGGAGGACAGGAACGCCATCTACGAGTGGGACTCCCAGCACGGTGAGGTCGAGATGTACAACAGGAGGGGGCGGCACCTCGGCGCCTTCGATCCACAGACCGGTAAACCGATCACCGACAGCAAGGGCAACGTCAAGGGGCCTGTTCCGGGACGGAAGTGTCAGCGATGAGCTGGGTACTGCTCGCGTTCGAGAAGGAGGGCGATGCCTTCGTGGCGGAGATATCGCTTCCCGAGTCGATCGATCATGCCGCGGTCAAGTCGCTGGTCGGGGACTACCCGAACCTGCGTGGGGATTCGTTCCCGGTGACCGGCGCGAGTCTCGACCGGTTGGCCGATGTCCTCAAAGGTGAGGTGCGGCCGGGTGACTACGACTACTTCATAGAGTTTCGGGAGTAGTGCCGGCGCAGATCGGCGCTGTGCTCCAGGAAGCAGCACGACGATCGACCTCGATCCGGCGTGGTTGGCATGGCCGGATCGAGGTCGATCGCGACCCGGACGTCCGGCGGGGATTTGCCCCGATGTTCTCGCCGGCGTCCGGTGGCATCCGGTGGTCTCGACGAAGCAGCGAGCCGGGAGGCGCGACGTCGGGTCACAGGCGGGGTGCGCCGAGCTTCCAGTAGCCGCTGAACGTGACCGACCGGCGGTCCACGCCGCGGTCCTTCACCAGGTGGCGGCGGATGTCGGTGGCCAGGGTCGACTCGCCGCACACCCAGGCGTAGTCCGGCGCGGGGGAGGGGTTCTCGGTCAGGGCGCGGAGGATGTGGGAGCCCGGGGTGTCCCCACCCCGGTACAGCCAGGTGACGGGGGCGTCGACGTCCGGGCGGTAGCTCTCGTCCGGCAGCTCGGCGAAGATTCGCGTGTCCGCGGGGACGCCCGACTCCAGGATCGCGCACAGGGCGGGCAACGCGGTCTCGTCCGCGGCCAGCAGGATCGTGCCCGCCGAGGGCGCGCGGTAGCCCGAGTTGCCCGCGCGGAAGCCCGCGGACTGTCCCGGCGCGGCACGGGTGGCCCAGCGGGTGCCGGGGCCCGCGTCGCCGTGCAGCACGAAGTCCACGTCGATCTCGCCGAGCTCCGGCCGGTGCGCCCGCACCGTGTACCACCGCAGGTCCGGCTGGTCCTCGGCCGGGAGGGCGCGGATCGCGGTGCGGACGTTCACGCGGTCCGCGCTGGGCATCGTCAACGGCCTGCCGGGCGGCGGCATGAGCAGGCCGAAGCACTCGTCCGGACCGGTGACCCGGAAGTCGGCGAACTCGTCCGCCCGGAACGTCACCCGCCGCACGTGCGCCGAGACGTCCGCCACCGCGCCCACCACCATCACGAACTGGTCGAACACGTCGCGCTGGTTGGCGGGCGCGGTGATCAGGCTCGCGGCCTTCGTGAGCACCTTCAGCTGCAGCTGGTCCAACGTCGAGTACCGGGGCATGCAGGTTAGGCTAACCTAACGACTACTCCACGGTCACGCTCTTGGCCAGGTTGCGCGGCCGGTCGACGTCGCGGCCCAGCGCGTGCGCGAGGTGGTAGGCGAACAGCTGCAACGGCACCGACAAGGTGATCGGGGCCAACGCGTCGTGCGCCTTCGGCACCCGGATGACGTCCGTGGCGAGACCCGCGGGCAGGTCGGCGTCGGTGACCGCGATGACCGGGCCGCCACGCGCCTTGATCTCCTCGATGGTGGCTGTGTTCTTGGCCAGCAGCTCGTCGTCGGGCACCAGTACCACGGTCGGCATCTCGGGGTTGATCAGCGCCAACGGCCCGTGCTTCAGCTCGGAAGCCTGGTAGGCCTCGGCGTGCACGTACGAGATCTCCTTGAGCTTCTGCGCGCCCTCCCGCGCCGCCGGCCAACCCCGCACCCGGCCGACGAAGAACATGTGCCGCGCGTCGGCGTACTTGCGGGCGATCGCCGCGATGTCGTCCTCGGCGGCGAGGACCTGGGCGATCTGGTGCGGCAGCTGCGACAGCCCGGTGACGAGCCGTCGGCCCTCGGTGATGGACAGGTCGCGCACCCGGCCCAGGTCGAGCGCCAGCATCGCCAGCGCGACGGCCATCGTGGTGAACGACTTCGTCGCCGCCACCGACACCTCCGGACCGGCGTGCAGGAAGATCCCGTGGCCGCACTCGCGGGCGATGGTGCTGCCGACCGCGTTGACCACGCCGATGACGTGACCGCCCTTGCGCTTGAGCTCCTGCACGGCGGCGAGCGTGTCCAGCGTTTCACCCGACTGGCTGATCGCGACGTACAGCGTGTCCGGGTCGACCACGGGGTTGCGGTAGCGGAACTCCGAGGCCGGCTCGGCGTCGGCCGGGATGCGGGCCAGCTCCTCGATCAGCTGCGCGCCCAACTGGCCCGCGTAGTAGGCCGAACCGCAGCCGAGCAGCTTGACCCGGCGGATGCGCTGGTAGTCCTGCGGGGTGAGGCCGACGCCGTCCAGCCGCGCCGAGGAGAACCGGTGGTCCAGCCGTCCGCGCAGGCACCGGTCCACCGCGTCAGGCTGCTCCCGCATCTCCTTGTACATGAAGTCCGGGTGCTCGCCCAGCTCGTACTCGGCGCTCGCGACGTCGATCGCCGTGGGTGAGCGGGTGGTGCTGGTGGCACGGGCGTCCATGGTGGACGTGCGGTAGCCGTCGGCGGTGACCGTGGCGATCTCGTCGTCGTCCAGGTAGATCACCTGCTGGGTGAAGCGGACCAGCGCGGTGACGTCGGAGGCGATCAGCATCTCCTGCTCGCCGACGCCGAGCACGACCGGGCTGCCCCGGCGCGCGGCGACCAGCTGGCCCGGCCGGTCGGCGTCCATCACGACCACCCCGTAGGTGCCTTCCACCTGCGCCAGCGCTTCGCGCACGGCGTCTTCGAGGGTCGCTGCGGTGCTGCGGGCGACGAGGTGGGCGAGGACTTCGCTGTCGGTGTCGGAGGCCAGCGCGATGCCGTCGGCGACGAGGCGGGCGCGCAGCCGGTCGGAGTTCTCGAAGACGCCGTTGTGCACGATCGCGATGCGTGCGGCGGCGTCCACGTGCGGGTGGGCGTTGCGGTCGGTCGGCTCGCCGTGGGTGGCCCACCGGGTGTGCGCGATGCCCGACGCGCCCGCGGTGCCCTCGGGGACGACCTTGCGCAGGTCGCCGACGCGCCCGGCGGTCTTGACGACCCGCAACTCGCCGCCGTCGGCGACCGCGATGCCCGCCGAGTCGTAGCCCCGGTACTCAAGCCGGTGCAAGCCCTCCAGCAGCACGGGGACGGCGTCCCTCGGACCGACGTAACCGACGATTCCGCACATGATCGGGTGTTCTCCTCTAGCCGTAGACCCAGCCGTAGACCTAGCCGTAGACGATCCGGCGCAGCTGGCGTTCGGACAGCGGCGGCGCGGCCACCGGCCGCACGTCCAGCTCCTCCCGCAGCAGCGCCCAGATCCTCGCGTTGCCCACCCCGTCGCGCCGCAGCTCGGCGTGCCGGCGCAGCACGTACTCCTCCGCCGTCTCGACGAAGTAGCCCATGACGTCGGACGCCACTCGCCGCGCGAGCGCGGGAGGCAGCCCGGTAGTCCTGGTCACGTGCCGGACCAACTCGTCCGGCACCTCGTCGCCCACGGGCTCCAGCATGGCCACAGCCAACCACCGGACCAAATGTCGTGCCCGGATTCGGGCACGGTCGACTGCCGCCGACGTGGGGGCCGACGGTCGCCGAACGCTGTTAGCGTTAACAGCTTTAGTGCATTTCGGTAGGCATGAGCCGTAACCGGACCGTTGACAACGCGTCAACCCGGCTGCTACCTATACGCCACACCGAGGTTGGACGATGACGTGCCTCACAGGGCAGATTGTTAACGATAACATTTGTCCAACCGTCGGTGGGAACCGCGTGCGACCCCAACGGAGAGGTTGTCGACCATGCGATACCCAGCCGCGCCGTGCACCGGACCACGCCCGCGTCGGCCGGTTCGACGCTGACCGGCACCGCACCGCCGTACCGGGAACGCGGAACCAGGCGCAGGCCTGCCTCACCGATCGGCACGGGCGTCTGTCGACGATCGGTTCATCCTGACGAGCACAAAGGTGTGCCCGCGGCTGTTCGTGGCAGCGGCGGCAGCCGATCCAGGGAGCATCCATGTCATCCTCACCCTTGAACCGTCGCAGGCTGCTGCAGGCAGCCGGGGTCGCCGCCCTCTCGACCGCCGCGCCGGCCCTGGTCCCCTCGGTGGCCCCGGTCGCCGGGGCCGTGGTGGTGCCGCCGATCCGAGGCGACATCGGCGTCTCGGCGTTCCCGTTCGAACTCGAACAGGTCCGCCTCACCCAGGGTCGCTGGCTGGACAACCAGAACCGCACGCTGTCCTACCTGAAGTTCATCGATGTCGACCGGCTGCTGTACAACTTCCGCGCGAACCACCGCCTGTCCACGCAGGGTGCGGCGGCGCTGGGCGGCTGGGAGGCGCCGGACTTCCCGTTCCGCACCCACAGCCAGGGGCACTTCCTGAGTGCGTGGGCGCAGGCGTGGGCGGTGCTGCGCGACACGACGTGCCGTGACCGGGCGAACTACGTGGTCGCGGAGTTGGCCAAGTGCCAGGCGAACAACGCGGCGGCGGGGTTCAACACCGGTTACCTGTCGGGTTTCCCGGAGTCGGACTTCGACGCGATGGAGGCGGGTTCGCCCAAGTCGGTGTCGTACTACTCGCTGCACAAGACGTTGGCGGGCCTGCTGGACGTCTGGCGGTACTTGGGCAGCACCCAGGCGCGTGACGTGCTGCTGCGGTTCGCGGGCTGGGTGGACTGGCGGACGTCGCGGTTGTCCTACAGCCAGATGCAGCGGGTGCTGGGCACGGAGTTCGGCGGCATGAACGCCGTGCTCGCCGACCTCTACCAGCAGACCGGGGACTCCCGCTGGCTGGTGGCGGCGCAGCGGTTCGACCACGCCGCCGTGTTCGACCCGCTGGCGGCCAACCAGGACCGGTTCGACGGTCTGCACGCCAACACGCAGGTGCCGAAGTGGATCGGCGCGGCCCGCGAGTACAAGGCGACCGGCACCACGCGCTACCGCGACATCGCGTCCAACGCCTGGAACATCACGGTGGGGGCGCACACCTACGTGATCGGTGGCAACAGCCAGGCCGAGCACTTCCGCGCGCCCAACGCCATCGCCGCCTACCTCAACACCGACACGGCCGAGGCGTGCAACACCTACAACATGCTCAAGCTGACCCGCGAGCTGTGGCTGCTGGACCCCAACCGCGCCTCCTACTTCGACTTCTACGAACGCGCCCTGCTCAACCACCTGATCGGGCAGCAGAACCCCGCCGACCCGCACGGGCACATCTGCTACTTCACCGGTCTCAACCCCGGGCACCGCCGCGGCAACACCGGACCGGCGTGGGGCGGCGGCAACTGGAGCACCGACTACGGCACGTTCTGGTGCTGCCAGGGCACCGCCCTGGAGGTCAACACCTCTCTGGCCGGCTCGGTCTTCTTCCGCAGCGGTACCACGTTGACGGTGAACCTCTACACCCCGTCGGTGCTGAACTGGTCGGAACGCGGCATCACCGTCACCCAGACCACGACCTACCCGGTGTCGGACACCACGACCCTGACCGTGACCGGCAACGCGGGCGGGTCGTGGACCATGCGCCTGCGCATCCCCGCCTGGACGAGCGGTGCGACGATCAGCGTCAACGGGGTCGCCCAGAACGTCGCCACGACGCCGGGCAGCTACGCGAGCGTCACCCGGTCGTGGACCTCGGGCGACGTGGTGACGCTGCGCCTGCCCATGCGGGTGATCATGGTGGCCGCGAACGACAACCCGGGCGTCGCCGCCATCACCTACGGCCCGGTCGTCCTGGCGGGCAACTACGGCAACACCACGCTGTCCGGGCTCCCGTCGCTCAACGTCAACTCCGTCACCCGGACGAACACCTCGGCGTTGGCGTTCACCGCGACCGCCAACGGCGCGACGGTCAACCTCGGCCCGTTCCACGACGCCCACGGCTTCAACTACACCGTCTACTGGAACACCGGCGGTGGCACCGACGCGGGTTACCGGCTGGTCAACGCCGCCAGCGGCATGGTGCTCGGCATCAGGGACATGTCCACCGCGGACGGCGGATCCGCCCTGCAGTGGGGCGACACGGGGACGCCGGACCACAACTGGCAACTGGTCCCCGACGGCACCGCGGTCCGGCTGCGCAACCTCAACAGCAACAAGGTGCTGGGCGTGGAGAACATGTCCACCGCCGACAACGCCCGCGTGCTGCAATGGGCCGACAACGGCACCGCCGACCACCGCTGGACGATCGTCGACAACGGCGACGGCACCCACCGGATCCGCAACGCCAACAGCGCCAAGGTGCTGGGCATCCTCAACGGTTCCACCGCGCAGGGCGCCCAGGCCGTCCAGGATCCGGACAACGGCACCGCGGACAACAACTGGCGGTTCGTGCCGACCGGGGCGCACCGCATCCAGAACCTGGTCAGCGGCCTCGTCCTGGGCGTGCTGGACATGTCGACGGCGGACGGCGGACCGGTGATCCAGTGGGGCGACAGCGGCACCGCGGACCACCTGTGGACCGCCGTGCTCGACCCCGACGGCTACTTCCGCCTGCGCAACGGCAACAGCGGCAAGGTCCTCGGTGTCGAAGGCGCGGCGACCGGCAACGGCGCCCGCGTCGTGCAGTGGGCGGACAACGGCACCTCCGACCACAAGTGGCGGCTGCGTTACGGCGCGAACGGCTACTTCCGCATCCAGTGCGCCAACGGCGGCCGGGTGCTCGCCGTCAACGGCGGCTCCACCTCGCAGGGCGCGCAGGTGGTCATCTGGGACGACAACGGCACCAACGACCACCTCTGGCGTTTCATCTGACCGCAGCACCACCCTGCACGGTCACGGCACCGCAACTACGCTGGGAGGATGTTCGGGCTCGAAGTGATCGGCGCTGAAGGACCGGGCAGTGCTCCGGTCCTTCAGATCGTCGGTCATGGCGCCGATCTGCGGTCCGGCGTTCCTCATGTGCTCGACAACCGTCTCGTCGACGTTCTGGATGTCGGCCACCGGCTCTGGGGCGGCAGCGGACTCGACCGGTCCTTGCTTGAGCGCGTGGTCCGGGAAGGACTCGACTCGGACCTGGTGCTGGGGGCCACCCCTGAGACGACGAGTCCTATCGGGAAGGTCGACCGCGCCTCGTTCGGTAGGTGGAGTGCGGATCAAGCGTTGTGGGCCGCACTCGCCGGGGAAGTCGATTCGTCGACGCGGTCCGCGTACGGGAATGACGCAGAGTTCCGAGTGGTCGACCCCGGGGTCTCCACCGCTTCGGCCATCATCGTGATGCGTTCGGGAGGTGAGGCGATCGGCGCTGTGGCGTTCGGTTCCGACTCGTTCGTCGTCGTCGTCCCTCCAGGCGCGACGTCGGTCGAGGTCACGTACTCCGTCGAGCTCGCGTCACAACGGGTGGAAGTGGACGGGATATCGGCGGCCCTGCGGCGGGAGGTCAAGGGGGAGCCAGTCGAGCAGAGCCTGCTTTGGCGGCTGTACGCCGGCTACAACACCGCCGTCGTGGACGGGATCAGCACGACGGGTTCAGGGCGGCATCCCATCCACCTCAGGGCGGTGCGGGGTGGGGCGGTGCTCGTCGGTCGAATGGTCCACTGGGTGGGCAAGGTCGTCAACCGCGATTCCGGTGACCCGACGGCCAAGAAACGTCGGATTCGATTCGAGCACCACCCCGAGTACCGGGATGCGGCGAACAGCTGCCCTGACGTCCGGCAGTCCGACCCGCAGCCCGGGGCTGTGGTGATCGCCGTACATGGAACGATGGCGTGCGCGGTCCCGCTCGCGGCCGACCTGCGGGCAGTGGCCGATCCGCGCCTCCCGGTGCTGCGATTCGAGCACGACACGTGGTTGCCCGTGCACCACAACGTCAACGAGTTGGTCCGGGAGATAACGCGCCTCGGTACTCGGCGACTCCTGCTGGTGGCGCACTCGCGCGGTGGTCTCGTCGCGCGGCACGTCGCTGACGTCCTGACCAGCGAGACCGACGTCGACGTTCGGGTAGTGGCCCTTGGCACGCCGTTCCTCGGCACGCCGGTGGTCGAAGCGGTCCGTGTCGGACAGCTCGGGGTGAAGGTACTGCTGGGTGCGCTTCGTGTTGTCGGTGGCCCCGTGATCGATGTGGGTACGCGCCTCGCCGGGTTCGTCCTGAAAACCGAAACTCCCAGGGGTCTCGAGGCGATGCTGCCCGATTCGGCCTACCTCAGCGGGTTCCTCCACCGCAAACCGGTCAACACGGTGACCGTCAGCGGGTACACGGACCAGAACGGACTGCTCGACAGCTACGGCCTGTACCTCGCCTCGGGTTTTTCCGAGGCCATCTTCGCCAAAGCCCCGAACGACCTGGTCGTGTCAGCTGAATCGGCAGCGGGAAGGCTCGACGACGCGATCCCGGTGCAGTGCGACCACTTCTCGTACCTGCTCGATCCGAGGGTCCGGAACGTGATCGCCGCCGAGCTGAGGAAGTTCGGCCCGCCGGAACCCCCCGACGACTCCGTCCTCACCTGGTAACCCCGGCGGAGCGCGGGCCTGAGCGGGTTCAGTCCGGCGGGGCGACCGTGATGACGACCTTGGCCCGGGCGTGCTCCAGTTCGAGGTACCGGATCGCCTGTGGCGCCTCGGCCAACGGGTAGGTCCGGTCGATCACCGGAACGAGCGCGCCCGACTCGGCCAGCCCTGCCAGCGTCGCCAGGTTCTCCCGGCTCGTCGTCGTGGTCAGCTGGACCAGGCGCTGGCGGACGAAGCGGGACAGCAGCCCGGCCTTGACGCTCAGACCCATCGGCCCGACGAGGCTGCCGCCGTCCGACACACCGCCACCGCTGAGCACCAAGGTCCCCTCGGGCGTCAGAGCGCGGCGGAGGTCGGCCAACGAGCGGTTCGCCACGAGGTCGAAGACGACGTCGTAGCGGTGCCCCTGCCCGGCGAAGTCCTCCTTCGTGTAATCCACGACGTGGTCCGCGCCGATCGACCGGAGCAGGTCGACGTTCCTAGTGCTGCACACCGCGGTCACCTCGGCGCCGAACGACTTGGCGATCTGCACGGCGAACGTGCCCACGCCGCCCGAGGCGCCGTTGACCAGCATTCGCTGTCCCGGGCGAGCCCGGGCCAGGTCGCGCACGCCGACGAGGGCGGTGTTGCCCGCCACCGGCATCGCCGCCGCCTGCTCGAACGTCAGGCCCGCCGGCTTGCGCTCCACCAGGTCCTCCGGCGGGCACGCGTACTCGGCGAACGCACCGTCGGCGAAGCCGAGGTCGCCGAACACCTCGTCACCGGCCCCGAACCGGGTCACGCCCCTGCCGACCGCCTCGACACGACCGGCGAAGTCACGGCCGCGGACCCGCCGCTTGGGACCGGACCAGCCGAACGCCGCCGGCATCACCAGCCGCGCCGCGCGCGGGTCGCCGCGCATGATGTGCCAGTCGGCCGCGTTGACCGAAGCCGCGTGCACCCGCACCAGCACCTCGTTGTCGGCCGGCGTCGGCTTGTCCACCTCCTCCAGCCGTAAGAGCTCGGACGAGCCGTAGCGGTCCTGGACGATCGCCTTCATCGGGGCCTCCGTGACGTGCGGGCTGAGCGGCCGGCCTGCCGGGAGCGTCGGCGCTGGCGGCGACGGTAGAGCAGCGACTGCCGTGCGGACATCAGGGACGATCCCTAAGCTTGCCGTTTAAGGTCCCGGACGGGTGACGCACACCCCGGTTGATCATGGAAGCAGCCCTTGGTTGATCATCGCTCTTGCGACAGAAGGATGA
>NZ_JBFAQZ010000032.1:0-71241 GCF_040673975.1 Actinosynnema sp. NPDC050801
ACCATGTCCAGGTTCTCGAACCCCGTCAGGTTCTCGTCCACCGCCGCGTACTGACCGGACAACCCGATCCGACGACGCAGCTCCTTGGCATCGGCGACCACGTCCAACCCGGTGACGGTCGCCTTGCCCTCGTCGTGCTCAAGCAGTGTGGTGAGCACGCGCACCGTTGTGGTCTTGCCCGCGCCGTTCGGCCCGAGCAGGCCCATGACGGTCCCTTCCGGCACCACGAGGTCGAGGCCGTCGAGGGCGACCACCTTCCCGTAGCGCTTGACCAGTCCTTCGGCCACGATTGCGTCTGCCATGCGGGCCATGATGGACCGGGTGTCCGACAATTTCAGGCGGATTTCACAGACTTCCGGTCCCGGTGGACGTCACGGGCTTGAAAACTCTTCGCGTAGCCACTGTGGACGGTAGGGTCCCGGACGCGCCGGAACCGGTCGGGTGGGGTCGGCGGGCGCCTCGCCGACCTCGTTCAACTCAGCAGCAGCCCGTGCCGCAGTCGCACTCGCACTCGCTGTTCATCATCGGTCACCTCCTGTCCTGGTTCGGGTCGTCGGCTCTGGTGGGCACCACGTGCCCGGCTCGATGTCCGGGCAGCGCCCGGTGGGCAGCTCGCGCACCATCGCGGTCAGCTCGTCGCGCAGCGCCGACAGTCGGGCGACCTCCGCGTCGAGTTCGGTGATGTGGCGGTGGAGCAGCTCTTCGGCGGGTTCGCACGGGCACACGCCGGTGTCGCGCACGGCCAGCAGGTCGGCGATCTCGCGCAGCTTCAGCCCCAGGCGCTGGCAGCCCCGCACGAACCTGATCCGCTCGACCGCGTCCTCCTGGTAGACCCGGTAGCCGGCGGCGGTGCGGGGCGGTGGGTTCAGCAGCCCCGCGCGCTCGTAGTACCGGACCGTGTCCGGGCGGATTCCCACCGCGTCGGCCAGTTCAGCAACACGCATGACTCGACGGTAGACCTTGGAGCGCACTCCAAGGTCAAACGCCGGACTCGACCGGCGTCACCGGCCGCTGCGCCGTTCGGGCGGTATCGCCGTCGCGCTCCGGTCGTCGGCGTCGGCGGATCCTCCGGGCCGGGTCGGGTCGATCCACCACCAGGTCCCGGGCGAACCCGATCGCACCTCCGTCGGCCGCGGCGGCCCGGTTCCCGAACCGGGGCACCGGTTGCGGGCCAGCGCGGGACCGCTGCCGGCCGGCGCCAACGCCCCGGGTGGCGGGTGCCGGCGGTCCGTGTTCAGCCGTCCTCACCGCGGTCCGCCGGGCGCGGTGAGCATGAGATCCACATCGCGGTGCCGCGGAACCCCCTTGACGTTGCGCTGTCGGACCTGAGAGATGTACATGTGGCCGAACTTCGGTCCGCGCTGATCACCCGTCCAGGTCGTCGGGCACGTCGTACGGCTTGGGACACCGGCGGCGCAGCCAACGGCGGGCGGCGGGCGAGCTCGCCGGTCCCTGGGCGGGTGGAAGGCCGGCCAGGTGCGGTAATAGGGGTGTATATGCACCTTGTAAGCGCTCGATCGAGTGAAACTGGGCAGAACGCGGAACCGGACTAGGGTGTTCGCAGTTCTTTTCCAGCGAGGAGAGATCCGCATGGCAGCCGTCCAAACCCGACGCAAGCGCAAGCTGGGGCAGTTCCTGAACGCCTTGCGCAAGCGAGCGGGCAAGACCGAGATCGACTACCACGCGCTGACGCGGAAGACGCAGTCGACGCTGTCGCGGATGGAGAACGGTTACATCAGTCCGAGTTGGACCGAGCTGGGCGCGCTGCTCGGGCTCTACGGGGCGACCGATACCGAACGGCGTGAGGCGGAAGCGTTGTGGGAGGACGCGAAGCAGGATGGCACCCGTTTGGTGTACGCCGCGGCGTACACGCCCGAAGCGCGCACCTACGCCCGGCAGGAGGCCGACGCCACCGAGGTGCGCACCATCGAGATGATCGTCATCCCGGGTCTGCTCCAGACGCCCGCCTACGCCGTGGCGATCAGGCTCGCGGGTCAGCGGTTCATGGATGCGTCGGTCTCGGTGGAACAGGTGACCGCGGCACTGGCGAACCGGCAGCGCCGACTGCCCGGGTTGCTCCTGCACGCGGTGATCGACGAAGCGGCACTGCACCGGATGGTCGGCGGGCCTTCCGTCATGCGCGAGCAGTTGTCGCATTTGCTCGACAAGGGGAAGCAGGACAACATCACCATACAAGTGGTTCCGTTCGGCGCCGGTGCTCACGGAACCATGTCGGGTGGTGGTGCGACCGCTCTCCGCTTCGAGGACAGTGATCCTTCGGCCGTGTACCTGGAGTACGCGGGTGGTGGCAAGTGGGTGGACAATCGCGCCGACGTGCAGAAGTACCTGTTGCACTTCGAGGAAATCGTGAGCGAGGTCGCCCTGTCGCCCAAGGAGTCGGCTTCGTTGATCAGAAAACTGGCAACCGCGGTGAAGGACACATGAGAAACGACAGAACGTGGCGTAAGAGCACCTACTCCGGCGCGGGGAACAACTGCGTCGAGCTGGCCGTGGGACGGAGCACGACCAGCGTCAGGGACAGTAAACGACCTGGATCGAGATTGACCTTTGCGGACCGTCCATTCCGGGCGTTCCTCACGTCCCTCCGACAAACCTGACCGCAACAGCCAAGCCGCCGTCCGCCCCCGGTGTCGCGGTCACCGTCGCACCGTGGGCGGTGGCGATGGCCCGGACGATCGACAGCCCCAGACCCAGGCCTCGATCGCCCGTGGTGGTGGCGACCCGGTCGAGCCGGCGGAACGGTCGGAACAGCCCTTCCACCTCGTAGGGCTCGATCTTCGGACCGGTGTTCGCCACCACCAGGGCCCCTGGTCCGGCGCTCACGTCGACCCACCCGTCCCGGCGGTTGTGCCTGATGGCGTTGTCCACCAGGTTGCGCACCAGGCGCTCCAGCAGCACCGGGTCGCCGACGACCTCGCACGGCGCCAACTCGTGGTGCAGGTCGACGCCGGCCCGTTCGGCGACGGCCCTCGACTGCCACAGCACGTGCTCGGCGATGTCGGAGACCGAGGTGGCGGTGCGCTCGGTGAGCTCGTTCTCGCTGTCGGCCAACGTGAGCAACCCGTCGATGAGCCGTTCGTGGCGGGCGTTGACCTCCAGCAGCTCGGCGCCCAGCTGCTTGGCGTCCGCGGAGGCACCCGGTCGGGTGATCGAGACCTCGATGAGCGCCCGTTTCACCGCGAGCGGGGTGCGCATCTCGTGGGACGCGTCGGCGACGAACCGGCGTTGGCCGTCGAACGCGCGGTCCAGCCGGTCGAGCATCGCGTTGAACGTCTCGGCCAGCTCGGCCACCTCGCCGCCGGGACCGGTCGGCGGTATCCGCTCGTGCAGGCCGTGGCCCTGCGCGATCCGGCGTGCGGTCTCGGTGATGCGGTGCACCGGCTGCAACGCGCCGCGTGCCAGCAGCCACCCGAACGCCACCGCGATCAGGGCCACGCACAGCAATGCGAGGCCTCCTCGGGTGAGCAGGGAGTCCAGCACCTCGTCGCGGTAGCGGGTCTGGGCGGTGCGGACCGCCGTGATCAGGTCGTCGGAGGAGGCCTCGCGCAACTCGCGCAGGCTCACCACGTCGGTGAGCGGCTGGAGCCTGCCGTTGAGGCTCTGCCACACCAGCAGGTAGGTGACCGCGAGCAGGACGGCACCGGCGAGCAGGAACAACCCGCCGTAGAGCGCGGTCAGCCTGCCGCGGATGCTCCACCGGCCGATCACGGGATCCGGTATCCCACACCGGGCACGGTCTCGATCAGCGGCGGCTCACCGAGCTTGCGGCGCAGCTTCACCATGGTCACCCGCACCGCGTTGGTGAACGGGTCGATGTGCTCGTCCCACACCTTCTCCAGCAGGTGTTCGGAGGTCACGACGGCGCCCTGCGCGCGGAGCAGTTCCGTGAGCAGCCCGAACTCTCTGTTGGCCAACGGGATGAATTCACCCGCCCGGGTGACTTGGCGGCGGGCCGGGTCGAGCCGGAGGTCCGCCCGTTCGAGCACGGGCGGGTTCGGCGGCCGGACCCTGCGCAGCAGCGCGTGCACCCGTGCGGACAGCTCCACGAACGCGAACGGCTTGGGCAGGTAGTCGTCCGCGCCGAGGGCCAGCCCCTCCACCCGGTCGCGCACCGCTGCGGCGGCGGTGAGCATGAGGATCCGCGTCTCGGCGCCCGAGTCGGCGACCCGGCGGCACACGTCGTCGCCGTGCACGCGCGGTATGTCCCGGTCGAGCACGAGCACGTCGTAGTCGTTGACCGACAGGCGCTCCAGCGCGGAGTCGCCGTCGTGCACCACGTCGACGGCGAACGCTTCGCGGCGCAACCACTCGGCGATGGTCGCCGCCAGCGTCGTTTCGTCTTCGACCACGAGGATGCGCATGCGGTCCATGGTGCGCCGGGCACCATAACCTCCGCATAAGCGGTCGTGGTTACGCGCTGGTTATGGCCCCGCTGGTCGACTGGCCCCACCGATGGAGGAGGGGACATGCGATTCAGCATCGTGCCGGTGTTGTTGGCGCTGGCGCTGACCGGGTGCGGCACGGTCGGCGCCGCGCCGTCGGCGCCGCCGTCGTCGAGCGCGGCGATGAGCCAGGAGGACCGGTTGCGGGAGTTCGCGCGGTGCATGCGCGACAACGGAGTGGACGTGCCGGACCCGGAGCCCGGCGGCAAACCGGGTGGCTTCGGGAAGGTGGACCGCACCGACCCGGACTTCGAGCGGGCCAGGGAGGCGTGCCGGGAGCTCCTGCCGGGCGGTGGTGATCTGTCCAAGTTGGACCCGGAGCAGCTCGACCGGTTGCGGGAGTTCACCCGGTGCATGCGGGACAACGGGGTCGACGTGCCCGACCCCGACCCGAACGGCGGCAAGATGAGCGGGCTCGGGAAGGTCGACCGCGACAGCCCCGCGTTCCGGGCGGCGCTCGATGCTTGTCGGGACAAGCTCCCGGTGCTGGGCCGATGAGAGGCCGTGCGCGAGTCGCCTGGGGAGCGGGCGTGCTGGTCGTGCTCGGCGCGGGCGGTGTCGCCGCGGTCAGGCTCGGCGGCGCGGACCCGGCGCCCGCGAGCGCGGCGAACCTGCCGCCCGCCACGGCGGAGGTGGTGACGACGACGCTGACCCGCACCGAGCGGGTCGCCGGTTCGTTGAGCCACGGCGCGGCCACCGCCGTGCCCGTCGGCGCGCAGGGCACCGTCACCTGGCTGCCCGAGCCCGGCGCGGTCGTCGGCCGCGGGCAGGCGGTGTACGAGGTGGACGACCGGCCCGTTCCGCTGCTGTTCGGCGCCACACCGGCGTACCGGTCGCTGTCCGCCGGGGTCACCGGCCGGGACGTCCTCCAGTTGGAGGAGAACCTGCTGGCGCTCGGTTACGGCGGGTTCACCGCGGACGAGTCCTACACCGCGGCCACGGCCACGGCGGTGCGCGCGTGGCAGCAGGCGCTGGGCGTGCCGCAGACGGGCGTGGTGCAGCCGACGGACGTCGTGGTCGCCGGTGGTGAGGTTCGGGTGGCGGAGCTCAAGGCGCAGCCGGGTGGTCGGGCGACCGGGCCGGTGCTCACCTACACGGGCACGACCCGAGTGGTGGTCGTGCCGCTGGAGGTGGGCAAGCAGCACCTGGTGGCCGAGGGCGTGCCGGCGACCGTGGCCCTGCCGGACGGCAAGTCGGTCGAGGGCAGGGTCGAGTCGGTGGGCACCGTGGCTACCGCCGGTCCGGCCCAGCCGGGCGCGAGCCCGACCACCACGGTCGAGGTGGTGGTCTCGGTGGCCGACCAGGCGGCGCTGGGGCGCCTCGACTCGGCCCCAGTGGACGTCCTGCTCGTGTCGGAGCGCAAGGAGGGCGTGCTGGCGGTGCCGGTGGGCGCCCTGGTGTCACTCGGTGAGGGCGAGTACGGCGTCCAGGTGGTCGAGGGCGGTGCGACCCGGTACGTGCCGGTGGAGACGGGGCTGTTCGCCGCCGGTCGGGTGGAGGTCGTCGGCGAGGGCATCGCCGAGGGCGTCGAGGTCGGGGTGCCGCGATGACGCCGGTGGTGCGGTTGCACGAGGTGGGTCGGGAGTACCAGGGGGTGGTCGCCCTGCGGGACGTGTCGCTCACCGTCGAGCGCGGTGAGCTCGTGGGCATCGTGGGCCCGTCCGGGTCCGGCAAGTCGACGTTGCTCAACCTCATCGGCACCCTCGACCGGCCTTCGCACGGCGAGGTGCGCATCGAGGGGCACGCGGTGGGCGACCTGTCGGACCGGGCGCTGTCGGCGTTGCGGGCGGGCGTCATCGGGTTCGTGTTCCAGCAGTTCCACCTGACCGCTGGCGTGTCCACTGTGGACAACGTCGCCGACGGCCTGCTCTACACGGGCGTCGGCCTGGGGAAACGCCGCCGACGTGCCGTGGCGGCGCTGGAGTCGGTCGGTCTCGGGCACCGGCTGACCCACCGGCCGCACGAGCTGTCCGGTGGCGAGCGACAACGCGTGGCGATCGCCCGTGCCGTGGTGGGGCGGCCGGCGTTGCTGCTCGCCGACGAGCCCACCGGGAACCTCGACTCGAAGTCCGGTGAGGGCGTGTTGCGGCTGCTGCGGTCCCTGAACGCCTCGGGCACCACGGTCCTGGTCATCACGCACGACCAGGAGGTGGCCGCGACCCTGCCGCGCCGGGTGGACGTGCGCGACGGTCGGGTGGTGGGTGATGGCTGACCTGCGACCGGCTCGCCTCAGCCCGGCCGACGTCCTTCGCGTAGGCGGCGCGGGCCTCCGTGCCCGGCCGACGCGGGTCGTGCTGTCCGCGCTGGGCATCGCCATCGGCATCGCCGCGATGATCTCGGTCGTGGGAATCTCGACGTCCAGCCGGGCCGACCTCGACCGCCGCCTCGCCGCGCTCGGCACGAACCTGCTGACCGTCGGCCCGGGCCAGACCCTGTTCGGCGAGCAGACGCACCTGCCGAGCGAGTCGGTGGGCATGATCGGCCGGATGGAACCGGTCCTGTCCACCACCGCGACCGGCAGGGTGGTCGACGCCCACGTCTACCGCAACGACCACATCCCCGAGACGGAGTCCGGCGGCATAGCCGTCCTGGCCACCAGGACGGACCTCCTGGACACCGTCGGCGCGACGGTCGCGAAGGGCGTCTTCCTCAACGAGGCCACCGCCCGGTACCCGGCCGTGGTCCTGGGCCACAAAGCCGCCGAGCGCCTCGGCGTCGCCGCGCCGAACGAACCCGTCCACCTGGGCGGCGAGTGGTTCACCGTGGTGGGCGTCCTGCACCCCACACCCCTCGCGCCCGAACTCGACACCGCGGCCCTGGTCGGCTGGCCGGTGGCCGGCCAGGAGCTGGGGTTCGACGGCTACCCGACCACGGTCTACGCCAGGTCCAGGGAGGAGGCCGTGCACAGCGTCCAGGCCAACCTGGCCGCGACCGCCAATCCCGAACACCCCGACGAAGTGGAGGTGTCCCGCCCCTCGGACGTCCTGGCGGCCAAACAAGCCACCGACGAAACCCTCAACGCCCTCCTGCTGGGTCTGGGCGCCGTAGCGCTGCTGGTGGGCGGCGTGGGCGTGGCCAACACCATGGTCATCTCGGTCCTGGAACGCCGGGCCGAGATCGGCCTCCGAAGATCCCTGGGCGCCACCAGGGCTCAGATCCGCGCCCAGTTCCTGACCGAATCACTGCTCCTGTCCGCCCTGGGCGGCGCCGCCGGAGCTGTCCTGGGCGTCCTCGTGACGACGGCCTACTCCACCTACCAACAGTGGCCGGCCCTGGTCCCGGCCTGGGCCACCCTGGGAGGCATGGCCGCGACCGCCGTGATCGGCGCCTTGGCGGGCCTCTACCCGGCCGTTCGCGCCAGCCGCCTGTCCCCGACGGAAGCCCTGGCCACCCCGTGAACCCCAGGACCGTCCCCGAGATCGGATGAGAGGAGTTACCAGCATCGAATGAGTACTCGGGTCCGGTCCAGCCGCTCCGCGCCGTCGAGACCGGTCGGTGGGCCGGCGCGCGGAGACGGCCTTGGTGACCGGCGCCCGGCGGTCGTGGGTGTCGGTCACCTCGACCGGACTCCGGAACCGACCAGCGTGGCCGCCGCCATCGCCACCGGATCCAGTGAGTCCAGGGACGTGGCTACGGGCTGCGCCAAGGGACGGCCAGAGACGAGGAGTCCACATGAGACGTTTGTGAGCAGGCGTCGGGCGGTCCGGGTGGTGGACAGCGTGGTCGACGCCTGGCGACCGGGTTGTCGGCGAGCGGTGGCGTGGTGCGCGCCGCCGGGTACGTGACCACGATCCGGTACTGCGTGGTCACGACCACCGACGGCTGCGACGCGGAGACCCGGGCCGCGTTGCCGGACGAACTTCCTGCCGCACAACGGGTCTTCGACCTCACGGGCGGGCCTGTTCGCGTGGTCGACGAGGTGGGCTGGGCGCCGAGGAACCGGGGTCGGCCGCTCGCCAGCGCGGTACTGATGGTCGGCGGCCGGGCGTCGTTGGAGCTGGTGCAGGAGGTGGCGATGGCCGGATCCCCGCTGCCGGCCGCCGTGCCGGCGCCGTCGTCGCCAGCCGTGAGCCTGGTCGCCGAGGTGGGCATGACCCGGTCGGTCTCCTGCGCGGCACGTCGGTGAACGTCTACGCGGGCCGTCGCCGCGTCGTGTGAGGCAGAGATCCGCACTCCGCAGGAGCGCGAGCGTGCGATCGGCGTAATCACGCATGTCCCACGACGTGCGCGTGCCCTGCTGGTCCGTGGTGGTCACTGGATCGTGGAGCAGGGGAGGGCCCACGTCCGTCCTGGGATTTTCGCGCGTGCTCGTGGCCGCGCTGGTGGTCGCCGGTGTGGTGACGCCGACGGCCGGGGCGGCGGAGGCCGGTTCGGTGGCGGGAAGTTTCCTGCGCGCCACCGGCGCATCCGTCGCGCAGGCCCGTGTCGACCTGACCGACCAGCACGGCAACGGCCGGGACTCGGTGGTGACCGACGCCGAGGGCCGGCACCGGCTCGCCGCCGTGCCCGCCGGTCAGTACGAGCTGCGCTACCAGTGGCCGTCGTTCACCGGGCAGTGGTGGCCGGGGAAGCACGATTCGCGGTCTGCGCAGCAGATCACGGTCGTGGCCGGGAGGAGACCGCGGTCGACGAGGTGGCGCTGCCGGTCGGCAGCCTGGAGATCACGCTCGCCGACTCCGCGACCGGTGCGCCGATGCCGGGCGTGTGCGTGTCGGCGAGCGGGCCGCACTTGGTCAGCGGCTGCGCCGACTCCGGCGGCAGGGTGGAACTCGGCCCGGCGCGCGTGGGGCGTTGGCACGTGACCGCCACTCCGCCCGCGGGCTACCTCTACGGTTCCGTCGACCAGGACGTCGTCGCGGAGCAGACGACCACCGCCTCCATCGCGATGGACCGCGAGGCGGTGCTGGACCGGACGTTCGTGGACGCGGTGACCGACCAGCCCGTGCCCAGCACGTGCGTCGCCGAGGTGGACGAGGATGACCGCGGTTCCGTCCCGCAATACCCGGACAACTGCGCCGACTCCGCCGGACGGCTGCGCCGGGGCATGCGCTTCACGGGCCGCACCAAGCTCTTCGCCAAGCCGGTGGACGGCGTGCACAGCAGCCAGTGGGTGGGCCCGGACGGCGGTACGGGCGACGTGGACCAGGCGGCCTGGCACACCGTCCGTTCCGGCGAGACCACGTCGGTGACCGTCCGACTGGACCTGGCGGGCACCATCAGCGGCACGGTCACCGACGCCGCGACCGGCGCGGAGGTGTCTGGCGTCTGCGTCACCGTCACCCGGCCGCCCCGTGGTCGGTCAACCCCTACGAGCCGAACTGCACCTGCGGCAGCGGCGCCTACGCGATCGGCGGCCTGGGCCCTACGACTGGCCGGTCCAGTTCCCGGACCGCTCCGGCCGCTACGCCTGGCAGTGGTCCGGCAACGCCGCCGACCGCCAAGACCGGCGACTGGGCCGCCCCGCAGCCTGCGTGAAGAGCACGAACCAGTACACCGCCACCGGGCTCGGGGCCCAATCCGTCCGCATCGCGTTCACCCCGACCAACGGAGGTCTTCAGTGGCACCCCGTCGCGGTGGACGTCACCGCGGGCGCCACCACCACCGTCGACCTGACTGCGAACTGACATCGCGGCCGGACCGGTCGCGGTTCCACCGGGCACTGCCGACGCCCGCGGTGATCCACGTCATAGTCGAAGTCTGTCAGGGATCGGCTCGCCGTCTCGTTCAGAGGCGGAGCGAACCAGACAGGAGCACGAACATGCCGCACCGCGTCATCGTCCTCGGAGCCGGGTACGCCGGGGCCCACGCCGCTGGAAACCTCGTCCGCCGCCTGCACCCCGACGACTTCGAGATCACCGTCGTCAACGCCGAACCCGACTTCGTCGAGCGGTTGCGCCTGCACCAGGTCGCCGCCGGTCGTGACCTGCGCCCCCGCGGGTTGGCGGAGATGTTCGCGGGCACCGGCATCCGCCTGCGCCTGGCGCACGTCACGGAGGTCGACGTCGAGCACCGGACCGTCACCGTCACCGACGGCGAGGGCGCCGACCGGCTCGACTACGACACCCTCCTCTACGCGCTGGGCAGCACCGTCGCCGACCACGGCGTGCCGGGCGTGGCCGAGCACGCCTTCCACGTCGCCGGACGGCCGTCGGCGCTGCGCCTGCGCCGTCGGCTGGACGAGCTGGGCGGGCACGGGACGGTGCTGGTCGTCGGCGGCAACCTGACCGCGATCGAGGTCGCCACCGAGATCGCCGAGTCCCGGCCGGGGCTGCGGGTCAGCCTCGTCACGACCGGCGAACTGGGCGGATGGCTGGGCGCGAAGGCCCGCCGCCACCTGCTGCGGGCCTTCGACCGGTTCGGCATCGCGGTCCACGAGCACACCACCGTCGACCGCGTCGAGGCGACGGGCGCCTTCGCCGAGGACGGCACCGGTTTCGCCGCCGACGTGACGGTCTGGGCGGCGGGTTTCGCGGCCCACCCGATCGCCGCCGCCAGTGGCCTCGACGTCGAGGCCAACGGCCAGATCCGGGTCGACCGCATGATGCGGTCGGTCTCGCACCCCGACGTCTACGCCGCGGGCGACAGCGTCCACGCCATCGGCGAGAACGGCCGACCGCTGCCGATGTCGTGCGCTTCGGCCGGCTTCACCGGCATGCAGGCGGTGGCCTCGATCATCGGTGACCTGACCGGCCGCAAGATCGCGAAGACCTCGCTGGTCTACGTCGGCAACCACATCAGCCTCGGTCGGCGGGACGCGATCTTCCAGGCGGTCGGCCGCGACGTGAGGCCGAAGTCCTGGGCCCTGCGCGGACGTCCGGCCGCACGTCTCAAGGCGGCCATCCTCCGGGGCGCCGCCTTCGGCGTGGGCCACCCGACCTACGGCATGCCGACCCGCAAGCTCCGCGCGGCGACCGAAGCGACCGCGCCGGCCGCGGCGACGGCGACGGCCGACCGTCCCGCCGAGGCGGTCACCGCCTAGCGTGGCGCTCATGGACAGCGCGACCGTTGAGCGCTTCGAGGCCAGCCGGGACCGGTTGGCCTCGTTGGCGTACCGCCTGCTCGGCTCGGCCGCCGACGCCGAGGACGCCGTGCAGGACGCGTTCCTGCGCTGGCAGGCGGCCGATCGGGACCACATCGAGGTGCCCGAGGCGTGGCTGACCAAGGTGGTCACCAACCTGTCCCTCGACCGCCTCCGCTCCGCCAAGGCGCGGCGTGAACGCGCGGTCGGCGCCTGGCTACCCGAACCGCTGCTCGACGGCGACCCGATGCTGGGTCCGGCGGACACCGTCGAGCAGCGCGAATCGGTGACGCTGGCGGTGCTGACGCTGATGGAACGGCTCACACCGGTCGAGCGCGCCGTCTACGTCCTGCGGGAGGCGTTCTCCTACAGCCACGCCGAGATCGCCGGGATCCTCGACATCACCGAGTCCGCGAGCCAGCAGCACGCCCACCGCGCCCGGCGCCACATCGCCGCCGGGCGCACCACCGCTGAGGTCGACCGCGCCACCGCGCGGCGGATCGTCAAGGCGTTCCTCGACGCCGCCTCCTCGGGCCACACCGAACGGCTGGTGGCGTTGCTGACCGACGACGCGACCGCGATCACCGACGGTGCGGGGTTGACCGAGAAGCTGCTGCGCTACACCGATCCGGAGCAGTTCGCCGCCGCCGCGCGAGCCGCGTTCAAGCCGACTGCGGCGAAGCGGAAGCTGGTCGGCGGCTCGCCCTCGATCCACGCCGGGATGGTCAACGGCTCGCCGGCGGTACTGGCCGTGTTCGAGGACCGGGTGGTCGGCATGGCGGTCCTGGAGGTCCGGGACGGCAAGGTCGCGTCCGTGCGCGGTGTGGCATCACCGGCCCGGCTCGGCCGCGTCACCGAGCAGTGGCGGCGGGGAGAGCACGACGAGCCGCTCGTCGAACGGTGGTGACCGCGGTCAGGTCCGGCTGAGCAGTCCCCGCGACAGCCGGGCCGTTCCGCTCGGCATGGGGTGGTGGAGCCGGCGGCGTACCCGACGACGGCTTGGTCAGGTGAGGCGCGGAGGTGGTCGGCCGCGCACACCCCAACCGCGTGACCTACCGCATGACCTACTTCGACTGGGTGGCGTCCCGGTGTTCGCGGTAGGCGGTGCGGGTGCGCTCGGTGTGCTGGTTCATCAGCCTGGCGGCCTCCTGCGGCTCGCCCAGGGTGATGGCGTCGATGATGTCGGCGTGCTCGGTCCAGGCGTCCTGGCCCCGGATCAGCGCGAGCGGCGCGTAGTACCAGCGGACGCGGCGGTCGACCGTGGTGATCATCTCGGCCAGCACGGTGTTGCCGGACAGCTGCGTGATGAACGCGTGCAGCGCGGCGTTCGCGGCGACGACCCGTTCCACGTCCTTGGCCTTGAGCGCGGCGACGCCCTCGTTCTGCAACTTCCGCAGCTGCTCGACGTCCTCTTCGGTGGCGTGCTCGGCGGCGAGCCTGGCGGAGTAGGTCTCCAGGACGTTGCGCACGCCGAGGAGCTGGTCGGCCTCTTCGTCGGTGGGGGTGTGCACGAACGCGCCCTGCGCCGGGCGCAGGTCGACCCACCCCTCGGTTTGCAGGCGCTGCAACGCCTCGCGCACCGGCTGGCGGCTCACGCCCAGGTGCTCGGCCAGCTCGTTCTCGACCAAGTGCTGACCGGGCTTGAGGGCACGGTTCACGATCAGGTCGAGCAGGGCCTCGTAGACGGCTTGGCGCAACGGTGCGGGCCGCTCGACCTTGCGGGCTACGGCGCCGCTCAACGAGTCGCGGGCCGCACGGCGGTTGTTCCCCGCGCCGATCAGCGGCGAGCTGGGCCGGCTCACGGTCGCCTCCTCGGGCAGGTGTCGGTGATGCCGGATTCAACATACAGATTTTCGTATACAAAAAACGGTCCGCTCACCGGGACGAGTGACAGGCTCTGTAGGCGGCCACGCATCCGCCCATCAGACGAGCTGGACGGCGACCTCATACAACATTCTGTATGCAATCGGGCTACGGCGCGGTGGGCGGGCGGGTTGCGCGGGGGTGAGTGCGGCTCGACCACAGCTCGGCCGCGATGACGACCGTCCTCGACCGCACCCGACCGTCCTCGACCGCACCCGGCGGTCCTCGACTGCACTCGACCGTCTCCCGGCCGGCCGCACCCGGCCGTCTCCGGGCCGGCCGCACCCGACCATCTCCGGGCCGGACGGACCCGCTGTCACCGGCCGGGAGTGGGAGGTGGCGCCAGGCCGGGTCCGGCCGACGCCACCTCCCACCCGCACGGGCCTCAGTGGATGCCGAGCACGCCGTCCACCCGGCGCGGGATGCCCAACGGGTTGCCCTCGCGCAGTTCGGCGGGCAACAAGGCGTCCGGCCAGGACTGGTAGGTCACCGGCGCCACCCACCGCCGGATCGAAGTCGCACCGACCGACGTGTGCAGCGGGTTCGTCGTGGCCGGCCACGGGCCGCCGTGGTGCATGCCCCACGCCACCGCGACACCGGTCGGCCAACCGTTGAAGATCAGCCGCCCGACGACCGGCCGCAACGCCTCCGCGACCCGCCCCGCCTCCGGGTGCTCGCCCTCGGCGGCGTGCACGGTGCCGGTGAGCGTCCCGGGCAGGCGGGGGAGGACCGTCTCCAACTCCGCCACGTCGCGGTAGGTCACCACGACCGCCGCCGGCCCGAAGTGCTCCTCGGTCAGCTTCTCCAGGTTCTCCTCGAACGTCGCCAGCGGCACCCGGAACAGGCGCGGTTCGACGCTCCAGCCCTCGGTGGGCGCGGTGCCCGACGCGACCAGCTCGACCAGCCCGGACGCGGCCAGACCATCGGTGCCCGAACGGTACGAGTCGCCCATGCGCTCGTTGAGCATCGGACCGCCCACGGACGTCGACACGGCGTCGGCCAGCGCCGGCACCAGGGCTTCCGGCGCGAACAGCAGGCCGGGGTTGGTGCAGAACTGGCCCACGCCGAGCGTGAGCGAGCCGACGAACTCCGCCGCGAACCCCTCGGGCCGTGCGGCGGCCGCCCCGGGCAGCACCACGGTCGGGTTCACGCTGCCCAGCTCGCCGTAGAACGGGATCGGCTCGGGTCGGGCGGAGGCCAGGTCGAACAGGGCCCGACCGCCCGCGGTCGAGCCGGTGAACCCGACCGCCTTGATCTCGGGGTGCTTGACCAGCGCCACACCGGCCGCCTGGCCGTGCACGATGCCGAAAACGCCCGCCGGGACGACCGACTGCACGACCCGTGCGGTCTCGCGCGACGTGCCGGGGTGCGACGGGTGCGACTTCACGACCACCGTGCAGCCCGAGGCCAGCGCGGACGCCGTGTCGCCGCCCGCCACCGAGAACGCGAACGGGAAGTTCGACGCCGCGAACACCCCGACCGTCCCGAGTGGACGCAGCATCCGCCGCAGCACGGGCCGCGGCGGGATGATGTCCGGGTTCGCCGAGTCCAACGTCGCCTCGACGTAGCTGCCCTCGCGCAACACCCCGCCGAACAGCCGCAGCTGGTTCGTGGTCCGCTTCAACTCCGTGGTCAGCCGCGGCACGCCGAGCGCGGTCTCCGCGTCCGCGATCTCCACCAACTCCGAGGTCGACGCGTCCAGCGCGTCGGCCACGGCGTCGAGCACCGAGGCCCGCTCGACGGCGGGCAGCGACGACCACGACGGGAACGCCGCGGCGCCCGCCCGCGCGATCGCGTCGACCTCGACGTCCGACGTCTCCGGCACCGCCTCGCCGACCGGCTCGCCGGTACGCGGGTCGAACCCCTGCACGCCGTCGCTCATCGGCCGGCCTCCTTCACCGCGGTGTCGAACTCGGGCGTGCACCACACGCCACCCAGGTACGTCACGGCCGGCGATCCGGGTTCCGGTGAGCCCGCGGCCAGCACCTCGTCCGCGAACACCTCGGAGTCGTCCTCCGACTTGTAGCCCAACGCCTCCGCCTCGGCCAACGAGAACCACCGGCGCGTGTTGTCCGAGACTCCCCAGATCACCCGGAAACCCGGCGACGGCGCCGACAGGCACGCCTCGAACAGCCGCGCGCCGTCGTCCGGCGACAGCCACGTCGACAGCATCCGCGCGTCACGCGGCTTCTCGAAGCACGAGCCGATCCGCACCGCGACCACGTCCAGGCCGTACCGCGACGCGTACAGGCTGCCCAACGCCTCCAACGCCACCTTGCTCACGCCGTAGTACGTGTCGGGCTGCGGGAACAGGTAGTCGCCCGCCTCGCCGGACGCGCGCTCGTAGTACCCGACCGCGTGGTTGGAGCTGGCCAGCACGACCCGCGACACCCCGGCCCGGCGCGCCGCCTCCAGCACTACGTGCGTGCCGTTGATGTTGACGTCCAGGATCTCCGCCCACGGCCGCTCCAGGCTGTGCCCGCCGAGGTGGATCACCGCGTCGACGCCCGCGCACGCCTCGTCCATCGCGGCCTGGTCGGTGACCGACGCCGTGACCAGCTCGACCCGCTCACCGTCGGCGGCGGGCGGCAGCGGCGCGATGTCGAGCAGGCGCAGGGTCCGGTCCGGCGCGGCCAGGCGGGTGCGCATGAGCGTGCCGACTATGCCGGCGGCGCCGGTGATGAGGATTCGTGCGGTCACGTCGAGCCCTTTCGGATTCGGGACGGGAATCAGCGGCCGAACTGGCGCAGCAGCTCGGTGATCGTGCGTGCCGCGTGCAGCAGTGCCTCGACGACCTGCCGCTCGTGGTCGGGGTCGAGCCGGCCCAGCGGCACCGAGCAGCTCATCGCGTCGAGCACCGGGTTGCGGTAGGGCAGGGCGACGGCGAAGCAGCCCAGACCGGGCGTGTTCTCCTCGCGCTCGTGCGCGTACCCGACGGCGCGGAAGCCGGCGAGCTGGGCGTGCAGCGCCGGGCGTTCGATGATCGTGTTCGGGGTCAGCGGCGTCAGCCGGGTGGGCAGTATCGCGTCCACCTCCGCCGGCGTGCGCGCGGCCAGCAGCGCCTTGCCCAGGGACGTGGAGTGCGCGGGCAGCCGGCGACCGACGCGGGACACCACGCGCAGGTGGTGCTCGGACTCGCGGCTGGCCAGGTACACCACGTCCGCGCCGTCGAGGCGGGCCAGGTGGACCGTCTCGTTGATCTCCCGGCGCACCTGCTCCATCACCCGGATGGCGACCTGCACCACCGGATCGTGGTCGAGGTACGACGTGCCGACGAGCAGGGCGCGCACGCCGATGCCGTACGTGCCGCGGGTGGGGTCGAGCTCCACCCATCCCCGGGCGACGAGCGTCTGCAGCAGCATGTAGAGGCTCGACTTCGGGTAGCTCAGCTCGCGGTGCAGTTCGGTCAGGGTCAGCGGGCGGTCCGACGCCGACAGCACTTCGAGCAGTTCCACAGTCCGATCGGCCGACTTGACCGCGTTCGGCCGAGCGGGTGACGCGGGTCCAGTCACCAAGTCCTCCACGGGAAACGTTCCGGCAACACGCACTTGACACGTCGCTGCGCCGATTCTTACAGTCCGGCCAACACGTTCACAAGTACGACCCCGCTTCACATATATGAACAGTACGGTGTGAACAGGAGTCACCGTCCATGACACTCTCCCGCCGGTGCGCCACGGCCGTCGCTGTAGCGACCGTTGCGGGTACCGTCACGCACCCGACCTGCGAGTACCGACCGTCCGGCGGATTCGCGCACCGGCCGCGCCGCGGCACGCCGTCCCCGGGCCCGACGCGCCGCGCGGCGAGGCCCGCCGAGCCGCGCACCCAGTCTCCCGGCGACCGACTCCTCGCCGAGCCCGACCCCGCCGGAACGGCGGCATCCGCCGAACCGGTGAAATCCATCGCACGGCCGGGGTTGCGCAAGTCCTGGACTTGGACCGCCCGGTCACCCAGGGTGGCCCGGTGACACCGGTCGACACCGCCCTAGACGTGGGAGCGACGGCCAGTGGCGGCGGTGCCGTCGCTACCCACCCCGTGGGGCGATCCCAACGGCGGGATCGCCCCACGGATCGGCACCGGAACCGGTGCCACGTCGGTGGGGACTCGCTCATCAGCGCCGATGGTGCCCTGCCGCTCCACTCACCTTGTCGTCGACGCGTTCGCCGCCTGTGCGTTGGCGCACAAGGAAATCCGTGGTCACCCAGCCGTCCACGCCCCGCTGGTCGGGACGGGGCGGCGACCGCGCGAGGCGCGGGGAGTTCGAGGATCTTCCCCCGGATCCACCGCTCCCCGTGCCGACCCGCGCTCGGCGGATCGCACGGTTCGCCGCACAAGTCCTTCCTGCGTGGGATTCACCACCGGAGCGATCAAGGGATGAAGGTCTGGGTATGCAACTGGATGGGGTGCTGTTCTTCCCGGTGACGCCGTTCGACGCGCACGGCGTGCTCGCGGAGGACGTGCTGGCCGAGCACGTCGAGCGCGGGGTGGCGGCGGGCGCGGGCGGCGTGTTCATCGCCTGCGGCACCGGCGAGTTCCACGCGTTGGAGCCGTCGGAGGTCGAACGGGCGGTGGCCGTGGCGGTCGAGGCGACCGCCGGGCGGGTGCCGGTGTTCTCGGGCGCGGGTGGCCCGCTGCCGACGACCCAGCGGATCGCCCGGGCGGCCGCGAAGGTCGGTGCGGACGGCTTGCTGCTGCTGCCGCCGTACCTGGTCACCAACCCGGCCAAGGGGTTGGTGCGGTACGTGACGGAGGTGGCGGGCGCGTCCGACCTGCCGCTGATCGTCTACCAGCGCAACAACGCGGTGTTCACGCCGGAGACGGCGGTGGAGGTCGCGTCGCTGCCGACCGTGGTCGGGTTCAAGGACGGGCTCGGCGACATCGACCTGCTGCACCGCATCGTGCTCGCGGTGCGCTCGGCGGTCGACAAGCCGTTCCAGTTCTTCAACGGCCTGCCGACCGCGGAGCTGACCGTGCCCGCGTACCGGGGCATCGGCGTCGACCTGTACTCCTCGGCGGTGTTCTGCTTCGCGCCGGAGATCTCGCTCGGCTTCTACAACGCCGTGCACAGCGGCGACGACGCCCTGGTCAACCGCTACCTGATGGAGTTCTACAAGCCACTGGTCGAGTTGCGCGACAAGGTGCCCGGTTACGCGGTGTCGCTGGTCAAGGCCGCGGTGCGGGCCACCGGGCTCGACGTCGGCGGCGTCCGCCCGCCGCTGCTCGACCCGACGCCCGAGCACGTGGCGGAGCTGGAGAAGATCGTCGCGGCGGGACGGAGCCTGGCCGCATGAAGATCACCGACATCGTCATCACGCCCGTCGCCTTCCGCGACCCGCCGCTGCTGAACTCGGTCGGCGTGCACGAGCCGTGGGCGCTGCGCACCATCGTGGAGGTGCACACCGACGAGGGGATCTCCGGGCTCGGCGAGAGCTACGGCGACATCGGCCACCTCAACCGGATGCGCACGGCGGCGCCCGCGCTCGTGGGTCTGGACGTGCACTCGTTGAACGAGATGCACGCCCGGATCGCGGCGGCGCTGGGCGGCGAGGCCGGGTCCGACCGGCACGGGCTGACCGGGCCGCTCACCGTCGAGTCCACAGTGGACCGGGTGTTCTCGCCGTTCGAGGTGGCGACCTGGGACATCCGCGGCAAGGCCCTCGGCCGCCCGGTGAGCGACCTGCTTGGCGGCGCGGTGCGGTCCGCGGTGCCCTACAGCGCTTACCTGTTCTACAAGTGGGCCGGGCACCCCGGCGCCGAACCGGACGAGTTCGGCGAGGCGCTCGACCCGGCGGGCATCGTGGCGCAGGCGCGACTGCTGGTGGAGCGGCACGGGTTCGGCTCGATCAAGCTCAAGGGCGGCGTCTACCCGCCCGAGCAGGAGATCGAGGCGATCCGCGCGCTGCGCGAGGCGTTCCCCGACCACCCGCTGCGGCTGGACCCCAACGCGGCGTGGACGCCGGAGACGTCGCTGAAGGTCGCCGAGGAGCTCGACGGCGTGGTCGAGTACCTGGAGGACCCGGCGCCGGACATCGACGGGATGGCGCTGGTCGCGGCACGTGCGCCGATGCCGCTGGCGACGAACATGTGCGTGATCGCGTTCGAGCACATCGCCCGGTCGGTCGAGGTGGGCGCGGTGCAGGTCATCCTGTCCGATCACCACTACTGGGGCGGGCTGTCGCGGTCCAAGGAGCTGGCCGGGATCTGCCGGACGTTCGGCATCGGCCTGTCCATGCACTCCAACTCGCACCTGGGCATCAGCCTGGCCGCGATGACGCACCTCGCCGCGTCCACGCCGAACCTCAACTACGCGTGCGACACGCACTATCCATGGAACGTTCCAGACGACGTGATCACCACACCGTTCACGTTCGTCGACGGCGCGTTGCCGGTGCCGACCACGCCGGGTCTGGGTGTGGAGCTCGACCGCGACGCGCTGGCACGGCTCGCGGAGAACTACCGGACGTGCGGGCTCGTGCAGCGCGACGACACCGGTTACATGCAGAAGCACGATCCGTCTTACGAGAGGAAGCGCCCCCGGTGGTGACCACCGTTGCGCACTTGTACCCCTGGGACGTCGTAGGCGACCCGTCCGCTGTCGAACGGGTCGCGTCGTTGGGCGTCGACGCGGTGGCCCTGGCCGCGTCGTACCACACGGTGCGAGCCGCGACGCCGTTCCACCCGACGCGTCGGATGGTGGACGCGCGGCACGCGGCGTTCTACCTGCCGGTGCGGGAGGAGGTGTGGCGGGGCAAGCGGTTGGCGCCCGCGGCACCGTCCTGGGTGGACCACGACTCCTACAGCACGGCGGCCGAGTCGCTGCGCGCCGCCGGGTTGCCGGTGTACGCGTGGACCGTGCTGACGCACAGCAGCCGGCTGGGCGATGCTCACCCGGACGTGGCGGTGCGGAACGCTTTCGGCGACGTGTACCCGTACGCGCTGTGCCCGTCGAACGACGACGTGGTCGAGTACACCCGGACGCTGGTGTCCGAGGTGCTGGAGCTGGGGCGGCCGGACGGGATCGTGCTGGAGGCGTGCGGGCCGCTCGGGTTCTTCCACGGCGGGCACCACGAGAAGACCGACGGCGCGGACTGGTCCGCCGTGCAGCAGAAGCTGGTGTCGCTGTGCTTCTGCGCGGGGTGCGTTCGGCGGTATGACGACGTCGACGGCTTGCGCGCGCTGGTGCGTGCGGGCGTCGACAACGGTGTCACGAGCGTGGAGGAGGCCCTGGGCGAGCAGGCTGCCCACGTGCGCGAGGTCCGCACCGGCCTCACCCGCTCGTTGCGGCGTGAGCTCGTCGGGCTGATCCGGTCGACGTCGCCGTCCACGCGCATCGCCATGCACGCGACGGCCGACCCGTGGGGGACCGGACCGTTCGCCACGGTGGCCGGGGGAGTCGACGCCGACGTCGACGTGCTGACCCTCACGTGCTGGCCGGGTGTGGACGCCTCCGTGCCCGCGATCCGCGCCTTGCGTGCCGAGGCCGACGTGCGCACGGCCGCGTACGTGCTGGCCCTGCCGCCGAAGCCGGCGGACGGCGAGGCGTTGCTGGAGGAGTGGCTGGCCTACGCCGAGGCCGGCGTCCGCGAGTTCCACCTCTACCACGCGGGCCTGGCCTCCGCCTCCCGCCTCACCGCCCTCCGCCACGCCATCAAGGCCATCAAGCAATCCCTCCCCTCCTAACCCCGCAACGCGCGAGTCGAACGCCCAGCGCCCGCGAGTCGAACGTTCAGGTACCCCGAGTTCAACGCTCACGTCAGCCGTCCCATGTGCTGAGCGTTGAACTCAGGGGTCCTGACGGTTCGACTCGCGGGTCCTGGCGGTTCGACTCGCGGGTTCTGAGTGTTCGACTCGCGGGTCAGCTGAACGGGTAACTGTGAAGAAGGGTGGGCAACCGCGGGGGTGGGTTGGTCCGTCCTGTTCACATGAGAAGCCTTGGAACCGTTATCGGCGCGGGTGTGCTGCTGGTCGTGCTCGCCGCCTGCGCGACGTCCACGCCCGTCGGTCCGGGCGACGGTGGGCCGACGCTGACCACGTCGGCCGCGCCGACCACCTCACCCAGCGAAGACCCGGAGTTCGACAGCCCCGTGCCGCCCGGCGGCAAGGAGGTGCCGAAGGACAGGATCGACGCGAGCGCCATCCCCGACGGCAACCCCACCACCACCTGGACCGAGGGTGACGGCACCGTGCTCGGCGTCATCGCCCAGGAAGCCGGCTGCGGCAAGGCGAGCGTCGAGGTCGCGGAGCAGAACGCCCAGGTCGTGAAGGTGGTGCTGGTCGAGACCACGCCGCTCGACCAGCCGGTCTGCACGATGGACATCCGCTACCCGCCGCTGACCGCGAAGCTCGACGCGCCGCTCGGCGACCGCAAGGTCGTCCTGGCCGCCCGCCAGGACCAGAAGTAGCGCACCGGAAGCAGACCTCCCCCCAGGTGCCCGGTCGGCCTGCCCCCGGTCGGCCGGGCATCGCCCCTGCAACCTCACCGGCCCGAGTACCGTCCTCCAGCTATGAGGAACGTCAAGGTCGCCGTCGTCGTCGCCCTGCTCGCGCTCGCAGGATGCACCGGCACCGCTCGCAACGGCCTGCACGACCAGTCGTCGAACAACGCCCCCGCGACCACGACAACAGCCTCGTCAGCTGCTCCGACAACGTTGTCATCCCCTGGCGGCACCCAACCGACCGCCCCGCCGCCGCAGACCAGCGCCGCGCCGCTGGCGGGCGGGCCGACCGAGGTGCCGCCGGCCCAGGTCGACCGCGGCACGCTTCCCGACACCTACACGCCGCAGGCGTGGACGTCCTCGGACGGCCGAACGGTGCAGGTCGTCGGCATGGCGGGAGGTTGCAAGACCGCGAGCGCCGAGGTCACCGCGCAGTCCGGCGACCAGGTGTCGATCACCCTCGTCACGACCTACTACCCGCCGCCCAGCGGCATCATGTGCACGCAGGAGCTGCGCTCGGTGCCGATCAACGTCACCCTCGACGCGCCCCTCGGCGCACGCCGGATCGTCCTGGAGGTCCGCGAGGACACGGCGTGACCGGAGGACGGGGCCGGTGGGCCTGGACGACAGGTGGGCTGACCGGGTGAACACCTGAAAAACATTCGCGTAATGGGTTCCGGGCGCGAGCCCGGATCGCCACACTTCGGTGGCGTGAGACGACTCCTCGGCATCGTGCTCGCGGTCGCGGGCGTCACCGCGTCGGCCGCACCGATCGCATCGGTTTCCGCCGCACCGGCAGCGTTCGCCGCCGACGCCGGCGGGCAGTTCTCCGTGCTGACCTACAACGTCGCCGGGCTGCCCGAACCGCTGTCGTCGTCGGACCCGGCGAAGAACACCCCGGTCATCGGCGCCCGCATCCGCGACTACGCCGTGGTCAACGTCCAAGAGGACTTCAACTACCACGCCGCCCTCTACGCGGCCGACAACCACCCGCACCGCACCCCCACCAGCGGTGGGGTGCCGTTCGGCGACGGCCTCAACACCCTCTCGGCCTACCCGTACAGCGACTTCGCGCGGGTGAAGTGGGACCGGTGCAACGGCACCGACTGCCTGACGCCCAAGGGCTTCACGTTCGCCCGCATCCGCCTGGCCCAGGGCGTCCACGTGGACCTCTACAACGTCCACGCCAACGCCGGCAGCACGGACGCCGACCTGGCCGCCCGCCGCGCGAACATCACCCAGCTGTCGCAGTACGTCACCCGCACCTCCGCCGGCCAGGCCGTGATCATCATGGGCGACACGAACACCCGCTACACCCGCACCGGCGACAACATCCGCGACCTGGTTCACCCGAACGGCCTCACCGACGCCTGGGTGGAGCTGATCCGGGGCGGCGCCGAACCCGCCGCCGGCGCACCGGCGCTGGTGTGCGACCCGCAGAACGTCACCAGTACGTGTGAAGTCGTCGACAAGGTCTTCTACCGCGACAACGCCTTCGTCGACCTCACCGCCACCACCTACCGCAACGACCACTCGGCCTTCCTCGACGCCGACGGCGAACCGCTGTCCGACCACTACCCGCACGCGGTCGGCTTCGACTGGCGGCTCGCCGACCACCTGCGCATGAGCGACCAGTTCGGCGGCCCGCACGGCACCCCGTTCACCGACGTCGACGCCATCCGACCCGGAACCGCCGTGCGCGAGGTGACCCTGAGCGGCGGGGCGCGCCTGGACCGCGTCGGCATCACGCTCACCGACGGAACCGCTCGAAGCCACGGCGGCACCGGCGGCACCCCGACCGCGCTCACCCTCCAGCCCGGTGAACACCTCACGGCGGCCACGCTCAGCCAGGGCCAACGCGACGGCCGCACCCGGATCTTCTCGGTCCGCATCACCACCAACCTCGGCCGCACGATCTCGGCGGGCACCCCCACCGGCGACGCGGTCACGTTCACCGCACCCGCGGGCTGGCACATCGCGGGCTTCACCGGCCGTTCCGGCAGCGAGGTCGACAAGCTGGGCGTGATCTACACCCGCGGCTGACCGTCCTTGCGGGCCTCGACCAGGAAGCGCTCCGAACTCGTCCGGAACGACCCCTCCCGCCCGATGTGCTCGTGCATCGCGACCAACCGGTCCCGGTACGCCTCGACGGTGAAGTCGGGCACCGCCCACACCACCTTGCGCAGGAAGTGCACGACCGCGCCGACGTCGAAGAACTCCACCCGCAACGACTCCGACCGCAGGTCCACGACCGTCAGCCCGGCCGCCTCCAGCCCGGCCACCGCGCGCTCGGTACTGCGCTCGTCACTGACGGGCTGCGGTCCCATCATGAAGTCCGTGATCTCCCGCAACGTCCCCGCGCCCACTTGCTGCGACAGGTAGGTGCCGCCCGGCCGCAGCACCCGGCCCACCTCGTCCCAGCGGGTGACGACCGGGTGCCTGCTCACCACCAGGTCGAACGACTCATCCGGGAACGGCAGCGGTCCGTCGTCCTCGGCCCGGACCACCTTCGCGCCCAGCGGTGCGAGGTTGCGGCGGGCGATCTCCAGGTTCGGCCGCCACGACTCGGTCGCGACCAGGACGGGCGGTGCCTGCGCGATCTCCGCCAGGACCTCACCGCCACCGGTCTGGACGTCGAGCGCCGCCTGCGCCCGTGCCATGCGGGCGGCCAGCAGCTTCGAGTAGCCCCACGACGGCCGCCCCTCCGTCGCCCGGCCCTCGAACCAGGAGAAGTCCCACCCCTCGACCGGCACGGCCGCGCCCTCGGCCACCAGTTCATCGAACGTCATGCGGCAAAGGTCCTACAGGGCCGCGCCGGACGCGAACGATTACTCGGTGGTCGAGAAGGCGGCCACCCCGTCCCACGCCAGCCACAGGTCGGCGTCGACCTGGTCCTCGTCGGCCACGATGGTGCCCGTCTCGGCGACGTAGAGTCCGAGGTTGCACCGGTGGGCCGCCAGCATCCCCACCATCCAGCCGTGCAAGTCCTCGTCATCGGCCACGGGCGCCCGCGCGATCTGCCGGAAGTACACCCCGCTCCCACTCGTCTCGATCAAGCTCAGCTGATGGAACCGCGACCCCATGTCGTCACTCCCCGCCTCTGGTTGTACACTCTCCGCACTCGGGACTACTATCTCGTACGTACAGGATGCCGACAAGTCCCGATCGGGTGATGATCGAGGAGAACGATGACCAGCCCACACCGCAGTGCCGCCCGCATCCAGATCGGCACCACGCTGCGCCGCATGCGCGAAGAGGCCGGCGTGCCCCGCGAGCGCGTGGGCGAGGTGCTGCGCTGCACCATGACCAAGATCAGCAACATCGAGAACGCGATCAGCGGCGTCAAGCAGGCCGAGCTGGAGAAGCTCCTCGACCTCTACGGAGCCGACGAGGCGACCCGCGAGGACCTGTTCGCCCTCAACTCCGACGCGCACCGCCGCAGGCCGAAGAGCAAGATCGGCGGCACCATCCAGCCCTGGCTGCGCCGCATCCTCGACGTGGAGGCCATCGCCACCGAAGCCCTGTACTCGTCGTTCGAGCTGGTCCCGGCCGTGCTCCAGACCGAGGAGTACGCCCGCGCGCTGATGGCCGGTATCGGCCTCGGTGGGGAGGTGCTGGAGAAGAACCTCCAGCTGCGGATGGAGCGCAAGGCGCTGCTGACCGACCGCGAACCACCGCTGCGGTTGTGGGCGGTGATCGCGGAGCCGGCGTTCCGGGCCAATGTCGGCGGCCCGGAGGTCATGCGCGACCAGCTCAAGCACGTGCTCGCGATGACCGAGTCGGAGAACGTCGTGGTGCAGGTGATGCCGCAGGACGCCGGGGCGCACGCGTTGACCGGCACTACGCTGACCTTGTTCCGGCTGCCCGAGAAGCTGCCATCGCTGGTCAGCGTCGACACCCCGTACGGCGCTCAGTTCGTGGACGGGCTCGACCAACTGGAGAAGACGAGCCGCTGGTTCGACTACACCCGGGCGAAGGCGTTGGGAGTGGAGGAAAGCCGCGAACTCCTGACCCGGATCACCGAGGAGACCACATGACCCTGAAGCCAGGCGAGTGGACCAAGTTCAGCGGCGGCGGCGACAACTGCGTCGAGGTCATGCGCACGGCCGAGGAAGTGCTCGTCCGCAACAGCAACCGGCCCGAAGAAGCCCCACAGCGCTTCACCTTCAGCGAGTGGGACTTCTTCACGCGCGGCGCCAAGCTCGGCGTCTTCGACCTGTAGGGCTACCTGCGGAACGAGATCTGGAGGGTCGGGGCGGAGGTCTCGGCGAAGAAGTCGTTGCCCTTGTCGTCCACCACGACGAACGCCGGGAAGTCCTCCACCTCGATCTTCCAGACCGCTTCCATGCCCAGCTCGGCGTACTCCAGCACGTCGACCTTGCGGATGCAGTCCTGGGCCAGCCGCGCCGCCGGACCGCCGATCGACCCCAGGTAGAACCCGCCGTGCGTCGCGCACGCGGACGTCACCTGCTTGGACCGGTTGCCCTTGGCCAGCATCACCAACGACCCGCCGGCCGCTTGGAACTGCTCGACGTAGGAGTCCATCCGCCCGGCCGTGGTCGGCCCGAACGACCCGGAGGCGTACCCCTCGGGCGTCTTGGCCGGCCCGGCGTAGTACACCGGGTGGTCCTTCAGGTACTGCGGCATCGGCTCGCCCGCGTCCAGCCGTTCCTTGATCTTCGCGTGCGCGATGTCCCGCGCCACCACTAGCGGACCGGTCAACGACACCCGCGTCTTCACCGGCAACGCCGACAGCGTCGCGCGGATCTCCGCCATGGGCCGGGTGAGGTCGATCTTCACGACCTCGTCGGACAGGTCCTCGCCGGTCACGTCGGGCAGGAAGTGCGCCGGGTCGCGTTCCAGCTGCTCCAGGAAGATGCCCTCGGGGGTGATCTTCGCCTTGGCCTGCCGGTCCGCCGAGCACGACACCGCGATGCCGACGGGGCAGGACGCGCCGTGCCGGGGGAGCCGGATCACGCGCACGTCGTGGCAGAAGTACTTGCCGCCGAACTGCGCGCCGATGCCGAAGTTGCGGGTCAGCTCCAGCACCTGCTGCTCCAGGTCGACGTCCCGGAACGCGTGCCCGAGCGCCGAGCCCTCGGTGGGCAGGCCGTCGAGGTAGCGGGCCGAGGCGAGCTTGGCGACCTTCAGGTTCTGCTCGGCCGACAGGCCGCCGACGACCACGGCGAGGTGGTACGGCGGGCACGCGGCCGTGCCGAGCGAGCGCAGCTTCTCGTCCAGGAACTTGGCCAGCCGCGAGGGGTTCAGCAGCGCCTTGGTCTCCTGGTACAGGAACGTCTTGTTGGCCGAGCCGCCGCCCTTGGCCATGAACAGGAACTCGTACTTCGGCTCCACGCCCGGCGCGGTGAACAGGTCGATCTGCGCGGGCAGGTTGGTGCCGGTGTTCTTCTCGTCCCAGAACGTCGTCGGCGCCATCTGCGAGTACCGGAGGTTCAACTCCTGGTAGGCCTCGAAGATGCCGCGCGACAGCGCTTCCTCGTCGGTTCCGCCGGTCAGCACGGACTCGGTGCGCTTGCCCATCACGATCGCGGTGCCGGTGTCCTGGCACATGGGCAGCACGCCGCCCGCGGAGATGCACGCGTTGCGCAGCAGGTCCATCGCGACGAACCGGTCGTTGCCGCTGGCCTCGGGGTCGTCCACGATCGCGCGCAGCTGGGCCAGGTGCGAGGGCCGCAGCAGGTGCTGGATGTCCCGGATGGCCTCCTTGGCCAGCAGCGTCAGCGCCGCGGGCTCGACCTGGAGGAACGTCCGGCCGGCCGCCTCGACGACCGACACACCGTCCGGCGTGACCAGCCGGTAGTCGGTGTGGTTGTCCTTGGCCAACGGCAGGACGTCGGTGTACTGGAACTGAGGTGCCAAGAGGTTCGGCGGAGTCACGTCGCGGGCTCCCTTGCGCGCTTCGGGTTCCGCCGAACTTATACCGATCCCGCCGCCGCGTCCCCGCGGCGTGATGTGATTCGCGTCGTGTTCGACAGCCTCACCAAGCGCCGGCTCCCCGAAGCCGAACTCGACGCCCTGGTCCGCCGCGTGCTCGGGGTGCCCCTCGCCTCGCACGTCGAGCTGACCGAGGGCATGTTCAACACCGCCTACCGGCTCACCGCGACCGACGGCCGCGAGGTCGTGCTGAAGGTCGCGCCGCCGCCGGACGTGCCGCTGCTCACCTACGAGCAGGACCTGATGCGCACGGAGGCGTTGGCGTTCGAGCTGATGGCGGCGCGCGGCCTGCCGGTGCCGGAAGTGCTGCTGCACGAGGACGGCCTGCTGCTGATGGCGGCGCTGAACGGCGAGTCGTGGAGGTCGGCGCGGTCCCGGCTGAGCGACGCCGAGCACGGCGCGCTGCGGCGTGAGCTGGGCGCGATCACCCGTGAGCTGCACACCATCCGGGGTGAGGTGTTCGGCTACGCGCAGGGGCCGAACGCGGCGACGTGGCGCGAGGCGTTCACGGCGATGGTGGACGCGGTGCTGGCCGACGCGGACCGGTTCGGCGTGGAGCTGCCCGACGTGCGGCCCGCCGTGCAGGCCCGGGCGCACCTGCTGGACGAGGTCACCGAGCCGGTGCTGGTGCACTTCGACCTGTGGGACGCGAACATCTTCCTCACCGGCAGCCGGGAGGCGGGCCTGCGGATCGAGGGGATCATCGACCCGGAACGGGCGGTGTTCGGCGACCCATTGGCGGAGATCGCGACCGTGGCGTCCTTCACCGACCTGGACGACGACTTCAAGACCGGTTACGGCATCTCGGGCTTCACCGAGGCCGAGGAGACCCGGATCGCGCTCTACAGCGCGTACCTGTGCATGGTGATGATCGTGGAGGGCGTGCCGCGCGGTTACAGCGGCGCGGAGCACGAAGGGCACGTGCGGTTCTTCCGCGGGAAGCTCGCGGAGTACCTGGAGCTCTGAGCACCTGGGCTCTGCTCGCTCACCTGGAGCGCTCGCTCACCTGGAGCTCTGGGCACCTGGAGTGCCGTGGAAATGCGGAAGGCCGGGCCGGCCCCCGACCGCCCCGACCTTCCTCAGCATGCGACAACCTCCGCGAAATGGGGCGGAGGTGTCGCTTGGCTCGTGTATCGCACGACCGTGCCGTGACCAGCGTCACAAGTCAATACCGCGTGACGGTGACTCCCCGCTGAATCGCATCAGCCGCGGGAGATCGCGTCAGCTCGCGTAGGCCCGCAGCTTGGCCGCCCGCTCGCCCTGCCGCAGCTTCGACATGACCTCGCGCTCGATCTGCCGCACCCGCTCCCGCGACAGGCCGAACTGCTTGCCGATCTGGTCCAGCGTGCGCGGCTGGCCGTCCTCCAGGCCGTAGCGCAGCCGGATCACCGACTGCTCGCGCGGGTCCAACGTGGCCAGCACCCGGCGCAGGTCGTCCTGCAACAGGCCGGAGATGACCGCGCTCTCCGCGTCGGTGGCGTCGGAGTCCTCGATGAAGTCGCCCAGCGGGGCGTCCTCCTCGGTGCCGACCGGCATGTCCAGGCTCACCGGGTCGCGGGCGTGGTCGAGCAGGTCGACCACCTTCTCCGGCGACAGGCCGGACTCCTTGGCCAACTCGTCGTTGGTCGCCTCGCGGCCCAACTGCTGGTGCAGGTCGCGCTTGATCCGGGCGAGCTTGTTGACCTGCTCCACGAGGTGGACGGGCAGCCGGATCGTGCGACCCTGGTCCGCCATTCCCCGCGTGATCGCCTGGCGGATCCACCAGGTCGCGTAGGTCGAGAACTTGAAGCCCTTGGTGTAGTCGAACTTCTCCACCGCGCGGATCAAGCCCAGGTTCCCCTCCTGGATCAGATCGAGCAGCGGCATTCCGCGTCCGGTGTATCGCTTCGCCAGCGAAACGACCAAGCGCAGATTCGCTTCGAGAAGGTGGTTCTTTGCCACGTGACCATCGCGGATCAACGCGCGCAGTTCCCGTTGGCGCTCATCCGGCAGGTCCGGATGCGTCTCCAGCTTGTGCTGCGCGAAGACCCCCGCCTCGATCCGCTTGGCGAGTTCCACTTCGTCGGCCGCGGTCAGCAGCGCTGTCTTGCCGATCCCGTTCAGGTACACCCGAACCAGGTCTGCGGCCGGTCCCTGGGCGTCGAGGTCCAACTCGGCGCTCGTGCTGGTCGTCTCGTTCCCGACCTGACGGTCGAGGAGCTTCGGGACGGTCATGGAGCTCCCTCCCCCTTGTGTCGCGGGCTGGCAGTGCGGTCGTGTCGCGCACTCCGCGCTGCGTTGCGCGGCACACCTTTCGGTGTCTGACACTGGGGGAAACGCGAACCGGGCCGAAATGGTTCCCGCTTCCCACGACCTGAAGACGTCACTGCGGTCACAGCGGTTGCGCCGCGAATCCTGAGGATTGCCTGAGAAGGATCTAGAGTTCCACCAACACGGTGAACGGGCCGTCGTTCGCACTCCGCACGGACATCATCGCGCCGAACCGTCCGGTTTGTACCCGTGCGCCCTTGCGGCGCAGTTCCGACACGACCTCCTCGACCAACGGCTCGGCGTGCTCCGGCCGGGCGGCGGCGGTCCACGACGGCCGCCGACCCTTCCTCGTCTCGCCGTAGAGTGTGAATTGGCTCACAACGAGCAGGGGTGCGCCGGTCGTGGCGCACGACTCCTCGTCCCGCAGGACGCGCAGCTCGTGCAGCTTCCGGGCCATCACGTGCGCCTTGTCGGCGTCATCGTCGACGTGGATGCCCAGCAGCACCAGGAGGCCGGGTTCGTCGATCGCGCCCACGACCTCGTCGTCCACGGTGACCGACGCCTCCGTGACGCGCGCCACGACCGCTCTCACGCGGGCACCACCATGCCGTGGCGGACCAGCTCGCGGACCACCGGCAGGGCGGACGCGGCGAGCGCGTCGGCGTCCAGGTCGTGCGCGTAGGCGAGCAGCGTGACCAAGTCTTCCAGCGGCAACGCGCCCCGGAAGCCCGCCAGCAGCCTCGACGCGGTCTCGTCCAGCTCGTGCTGCCAGCCGGGGCCGTCGGTGCGGTGCAGGCGGCGCACGACCGACTCCCAGCCGTCCTCGGTCGGCGCGGAGACCTCTTCCAGCAGCACGGTCTCCGGCACGGTGAAGCGGGTGCCCAGCAGCGTGGCGTTGTCGGTGGCGCGCAGCCAGGCGACCCGGTCCAGCCAGGCGGCGGACTCCGGGCCCAGCGGGTCGTCGAAGGCGTGGCGGAGGTCTTCGCACACGACCTCGGCGTGCTCGGCGTCCGTTCGGCGCAGCGTGACGAAGCCGAACCCGATGCCCTCGACGTCGTTCTCGGCGAACCAGTCCAGCCAGGCCGACGCCTTGGCCCGGCCCTCGGCGCCGCGCGGGTCGACGCCCGCGTCACGCAGCCACGTGCCGACGTACAGGGCGGGGTCGGCGACGTCGCGCTGCACGAACCAGGCGTCCACGCCGCCGCGCGGCAGCCAGGCCGAGACCCGGTCGGCCCAGTCCTCGCCCCTGCGGTGCAGCCAGGAGGCCAGCAGCTGGCCCACGCCGCCCTCGTTGAGGAAGGACGGCATCTGGCGCACGACCAGGGCGCTCGCGTCGTCGCCGGCCAGGCCGGAGTCGCGGTAGGTGTAGTCGATCCGGGGCGGGCCCACCACGAACGGCGGGTTGCACACGACCTGGTCGAACCGCCGGCCGCGCAGGGGGCCGAACCACTCGCCCTGGCGCAGCTCGACGTCGACCTCGTTGATCCGGAACGTGCCCGCGGCCAGGGCCAACGCGCGCTCGGACAGGTCGGTGGCGGTGATCCGCCGCGCGTGGCGGCTCGCGTGCAGGGCTTGCACGCCGCAGCCGGTGCCGAGGTCGAGCAGCGTGTCGACCTGGCGGCGCGACGTGGCGCGGGCCAGGCTGATGGACGCGTGGCCGACACCCAGCACGTGGTCGGCCGGTACGGGTCCGCCGCGCTGGTCGGCGTCCTGGTCGGCGATCACCCACCAGGAGCCCTCGTCGTCGCCGTAGGGGCGGATGTCCAGGCCGGCCCGCAGCCCGTCGCCGTCACCGCGCAACACCTCGGCCTTGACCGCGGTGTCCAGGTCGACGTCGGGCAGCGCCGCCCGGACGGCGGCCTCGGGCTCGGTGTCGCCGAGCAGGAACAGGCGGACCAGGGTGCCGAGCGCGCCCGCGTCCAGGGTGGCCCGCCGGGCGGCTTCGGGCTCGCCGCGGCCGAGGGCGGCGTGGGCCTGCGGCCCGAGCACGTCGACCACCCCGTCCGCGTCGTAGTCGGCGGCCCGGAACGCCTCGCGCAGGCGTGCGGTCAGGTCGGCAGAAAGATCAGGGAGCACGCGGTCATGGTCTCGCGCCCCGCCCGCACGCGCCTGAGCAGCCCCACCGAGGACCTCAGCCGACCGGTGCGGGCCGGAACGCGGCGGACCGGCGCACGACGATGGCGGCGGCGAGGCCGCACGTCGCGGCGGTGGCCACCGCGAGCGGCAGGGCGCCGCGGTCGAGGAAGACGCCCCCGACCCAGGCGCCCAGGGCGATGCCGACCTGGAAGGCGACGATGTAGACCGCCGACGCGAGGTCCGGCCGGTCGGACGCACGCAGGACCGCGGCTTGCAGCACCACGCCGATCCCGCCGGCGGGAACGGCCCACAGCACGACGGCGGCGCCCGCGAGGAATGGCGAGCCGGAGACCAGCAGCACCACCATGCAGGCGGCGAGGCCGGCGGTGACGACCAGGGCGGTGCTCCGGGGCCGCCGGTCGACGTGCCGGCCGATCAGGACCAGGCCGAGCAGCCCCGCCGCGCCGTGGGCGAGCAGCAGGCCGGACGTCGCGGACCCGGTGAGGCCGACGTGGTCGGCGATGATCGCGGTGATGTAGGTGAACGCGGCGAAGTGGCCCGTCACCACGACCACCGTGGCCAGGTTGACCAGGACCAGCGACCGGTCGGTCACGACCTGCCGCACCTCCGACATCGGGGCCGTCGACCGCCGCGCGGGCATCGGGTCCACCGTGACGCGGATCAGCGCCGCCGCGAGCGCCGCCACACCGGCCACCGCCAGGATGGTCGGTCGCCAGCCGATCGTCGCGCCGAGCCACGAGCCGAGCGGGAGGCCGAGGAGGAAGGCCAGCGAGTTCCCGGCGAACACCACCGCGGTGGCGCGACCGGCCCGGTCGGGCCCGAGCAGTCGCGCCGCCATCGCCGCGACGACCGACCAGAACACCCCGTGGCCCAGGGCGGAGACCAGCCGCGCGACCACCGCGACGCGGTAGTCCGGGGCGACGGCCAGCAGCAGGTTGGACACCGCGATCGCGGCCACCGTGACCAGGGCGGTCGTGCGGCGGTCCACCCGCGCCGTCGCGGTGACCAGGGGCACCACCGTGACCGCGACGACGACCGCGTACCCGGTCATCAGCAGGCCGATGGCCGATTCGGGCACGTCGAGGCCCGACGCGAGCTGGGGCAGCAGCGCCACGGGCAGGTTCTCCGAGGTCACCGACGTGAAGCAGGCTGAGCTGAGCGCCGCCAGGGCCACTCCGGTCCGTCCACCGCGCATTGTGTAACGATACACAGATAGGCTGCGCCCATGTCCAGCGCCGGATCACCGCGCGTCACCATGGCGGAGGTGGCGCGCCGCAGCGGCGTCTCGCCGATGACGGTGTCGTACTGCTACAACCAGCCGGACCGGGTCGCGCCGGACACGCTGCGCCGGGTCCGGGAGGTCGCCGCCGAGCTGGGCTACCGGGGGCCGGACCCGACCGCGCGGTCCCTGCGCCGCCGGCACAACGACGCGATCGGCGTCGTGCTCGGCGAGCACCTCGCGTACGCGTTCGAGGACCCCCAGGCCCGTCGGTTCCTGACCGGTGTCGCCGAGGTCTGCCGGGAGCGGGGGATCGGGTTGAACCTCATCCCGACCACCGGCGAGGAGCAGGACGTCGACCGCGTGCGCTCGGCGTCCGTCGACGGCTACATCGTCTGGACCACGGTCGACTCCGACCCCGTGCTCGACGTGGTGACCGGGCTGGGCAAACCCGTGGCGGTCCACGGCGGCCCGGCGACCGCGGGCGCCCGGGTGGTGGGCATCGACAACCGCGCCTCCGCCCGCGAGCTGGCCGCGCGGACCTTCCCGGGCGCTCGCCGCCCGACCGTGCTCAGCTTCCCGTTCGACCGCGATCGCAGGGCCCGGCTGGAAATCGGGCCGGACCCCGACCGGGTGGCGTTCCCGGTCACCCGCGAACGCCTCCTCGGCGTCCACGACCACTGCCGTGAGGCGGGCCGCGACCCGGATCGCCTGCCGGTGGCCGTCGTGGCCCGCAACGACCGCGCCGAAGCGGCGGCCATGGCGGACGTGCTCGTGGACTCGTGCGACACCGATGCGGTGGTCGCCATGAGCGATCAGCTGGCGTTCGCCGTCCTCGACGCCGCCCGCCGTCGCGGGCTCCGCGTGCCGGAGGACGTCGCGGTCTCCGGTTGGGACGACGGCCCGGACGCCCGGCGTGAAGGGCTCACCACGGTCACCCAGTCGTTGCTGGAACAGGGGCGGACGTGTGCCCTGATCGCGCTGGGTGACCGTGCACCGGTCGGTGCGGCGGCGTGGGCCGTCACCGTGCGCACGAGCACGAGGTAGTCGTCAGCTCAGGGTCGTGACCAGGGCCGCGAAGTTCCGCTCGGTCCGCGCGCGGAAGCCGATGAACAGGCGGTTGGCCAGCGGTACCGCCCAGCGACCGCGGGCCGCGACGTTGCGCACCCGGTGGGTCAGCCGGGCGCCGCCGCCCACCGCCTCCACCTCGTACTCGCCCCGGTACCACCAGCCGCCCTGCACGGCCACGGTCCGGCGCGCCCGGTCCACCTCGATCCAGCCGCCGCCGGCGTCGTGGACCACCTGCACGACCCGGGCCAGCACGGAGTCCGGTGACGCCGCCACGGTCGCGCTCACCTCCACCAGCGGATCCCTCATGACGGCACGTCCGTCGGCACACCTCTGTCGCTCATTCTCTTCCCTTCCGAACGAACGGTGTTCGTCACACGAACGATGTTCCCCACGAACGGTGTTCGCGTCAAGTACGGTGTTCGCATGAGTTCGCAGGACCCGCCCTGGCGCACGCCACCCGCCAAGCCGGTGGTCAAGCCGCGCCTGTCCCGCGAGCTGGTCGTCCGGACCGGGCTGGACGTCCTGCTCCGGGAAGGCCTCGACGCGGTGAGCATGCGGCGGGTCGCCCAAGCCCTCGGCACGGGTCCCGCCTCGCTCTACGCGCACGTCGCCACCAAGGACGAGCTGGTCGAGCTGATGCTGGACCAGGTGCTGGAGGAGGTGCCGCTGCCCGCGCCCGACCCCGACCGCTGGCGGGACCAGATCAGGGAGCTGCTGCGCGCCCAGGTCGCCGCCATGCAGGCCTACCCGGGCATCGCCAAGGTCGCCTGGCAGGTCATGATCCCGATCGGCCCGAACGCCCTGCGGCACGGTGAAGCGCTGCTCAGCCTCCTGCGCGCGGGCGGCCTGTCGCTCACCCACGCCGCCTACGCCGCCGACGCGCTCAGCCTCTACACCAAGGCGTTCGCCTACGAGGGCAGCGCCTGGCGCGCGGTCGACCCGACCGAGGTGGCGGCGCGCGGCAGGCAGATGGGGGAGTACCTGGACTCGATGCCACCGGACGCGTTCGCGAACATGCAGGCCACCGGCCACCTGTTCACCGCCGAGACCGCCGCCGAGCGGTTCGCGTTCGGCCTGGACCTGCTGCTCGGAGGGCTCACGAGCCGGACGGGTTGATCGCCAACGCGATCGCCATCGCCAGCCGCTGCTCCGGGTCGCCCAACGGCAACGACGTCACCGCGGCCATCCGCTGCATCCGGTACCGCAACGTGTTCGGGTGCACCGACAGCGCCCGTGCGGCCTCCCGCGCGTCACCCTGGGCCGCCAACCACGCCCGCAACGTCATCGCGTACTGCGTCCCGTGCTCGGCGTCGTGCCGCACCAGGTCCGCCACCGGTCCGCGCGACGGCAACCGCCCCGCTTCCGCCACCCCGGCCAACCGGCGCAGCAGCACCCGCGCCCACGCCTGGTCGTACACCACGGGCTCGCCGCCCGACAGCGCCAGGCACTCGTCGGCCTCGCTGCGGGACGCGGACAGCGACGCGGCGTCCGCCCGACCACCGACCCCGGCCGGCACGACGGCCTCCGACGGCAGCTCGCGCTCCAGCGCCCGCACCCACTCCACCGCCGCGGACGGGTCCTCGCCGCACGGCAGCACGGTGTAGATCACATTCCCGAACAACGCCGAACGGCCCGGCCGTGACCAGCCGAAACCCGCCGTCGCGCGGGAGAACGCGAGCAGCGCGGCCCCGTGCTCGCCCTCACCCGCGTGCGCCTGCACGGCGATCACCCGCAGGTCGGTCGACGGCAGGCCGAGCCTGGCCAGGTTCGCCGGGAGCCCGGACTCCAGCGCCTCGATCACCAGGTCCGCCTCGGCCTGGCGCTCCAAATCCGCCGACGCCCGCGCCCGCAACAGGTGCAGCGCCGCCGTCCGCGCACCGTCCACCAGGGCGGCCTCGCGCACCGCGTCGACCGGGTCGTCCACCTCGACCCACACCGACCCGAGCAGCTCGCGCCCGGCCCGCACCGCCGCCACCAGCCGGCCGCCGAGCTGGTCGGTCAGCTTCGGCACGAACAGCGGCTCGTCGGACCTCGCCAGGTGGGTGAACACGCCGTAGTCGTCCAGCGCCCGCCAGGCCTCCTCCGGCACCCGCCGGCCCAGGATGGTCTGCACCCGCACCGGGTCGACGCCCTGCTGCCGGTAGGAGTAGGCGAGCACGCGCGACTGCTGGTCCTCGATCGTCACCGGCCCGCCGACCACCGCCGCGATCGCGTCGGCGACCGCGAACAGGTCACCCGACCCCTGCCCGCCGAGCACCAGGGTCTGCGCGACGTTCGCCAACTGGCCCCACGGCACCGAGGGATCCACCAGCAGCACCGCCGCCCCGGACCGCTTCGCCGCCGCGTGCACCCGTTCGTCCAACGGCGGCGACCCGTGCAGCACGACCGCCGCCGCGGCGGTCGAACCGACCAACCGCGCCGCCGCCGCCGGTGACGGCACGCCCAACCCGAGCAGCACGTCGTCCGGTGCGGCGGTCGTGTGCTCCGCCGGATCGTTCAGCGCCACACCGCGCAGTTCGACATCCCGGCCCCTGGGCGCGCAGCTCAGGTGCGTGCCGAGGCTGCCGAGCACGTCCACGAGCCGATCAAGGGCCACCACAGCCGGATCCTACGGTCGCCGCCGCCGGGGCGCGGCGGTTGTGAATTGGCAGACCGGGAGGTGCCGTTCCGGGTCGGGCGGTGGGACTATGGGTGCATGGTCAGTCCTGAGCGCGACGGCACACCGGTGCTCATCACCGAGGCGGCTCTCTCGTACGAGGAGCAGCACGCCGCGCGCAAGCGCAAGTACGCGATCATGATGGGCGCCCGCATCCCGTGCCTCATCCTGGCGATGGTCTTCTACCAGACCTGGTGGCTGGCCCTGGCGCTGATCGTGCTCTCCGTGCCGCTGCCGTGGATGGCCGTGCTGATCGCGAACGACCGGCCGCCCCGCAAGGCGGAGAAGCCCAGCCGCATGGTCAAGGAGCACCGCGCCATCGAGGCGCGCCCGCATCACGTCATCGAGGGCTGACCCCGCCGCGACGGCTGGGCGCCCACGGCCGACACCGCCCGCGCCGCCGCGCGCACACCACCGAGCAGCGCGTCCCGCCGCGACGCCCCGGACAGCCACGCCGCCAGCAACCCGGCGTCGAACGCGTCACCCGCGCCGGTCGAGTCCACGCACTCGACGTCCTCGGCGGGCACCGACACCACGCCCTCCCGGTCGACCCAGCTCGCGCCGGCCGCGCCCGAGGTCAACGCCACCGCGCCCACCACGTCCAGCAGCTCGGCGGCCGACGCGGGCACCGCGGACCCGGTGAGCGCCACCAGCTCCTCGGCGTTGGGCAGCAGCACGTCGACCCCGCGCACGTCGTCCAGGAACCCGTCGTAGATCAACGCCGACGACTGCGGGTCGACCGACGTGGTCAGACCCGCCTCGCGGGCCGCGCGCAGCACCGCCAACCCGGCCGGCCGCGACGACGGGTCCAGCAGCACGTACCCGGACAGGTGCAGGTGCGAGGCGTCGCGCAGCAACCCCGGGTCGAGGTCGGCGGGGGAGAACCGGGCGTTCGCGCCCCGGTCGGGCAACATGCTGCGCTGACCGGTCTCGTCCACCAGCACCACCACGCAGCACGTCGCCGCGCCGGTGTCCACGGCGAACGCACACCGCACCCCGGCCGACGTCAGCTCGGCGTGCACCTGCCGCCCCGCCGAGTCCGCGCCGACCCGTGCCACCAGCACCGGCGACGCGCCGCACGCGGCCAGCCACGCCGCCGTGTTCGCGCCCGCGCCACCGGGCTCGATGGTCACCGCCGCGCGCGAGTCGCCGCCGTGCACGATCGGTCCGGCGTGCCGGGCCACCACGTCCAGCCCGGCGTCGCCGACGACCACGACGCCTGTGCCGTGCCCCGTCGGTGGCCTCAGGAGCTCGGTCACGCCGCCAGCTCCACGGCCACCGCCGCCGCCAGCGAGGCGTTCGACACGACCAGCGCCTCGTTCGCGTCCAGGCTCACCCCGCCGCTGGCGGTGTGGAAGTGCTCCAGCAGCACGGGCGTGACCTCCTTGCCGTGCACGTCCCGCTCGCGCAGCAGGTCCAAGCCCTCCGCCAGCAGTCAGTCGTGCAGGTCGGCGTCCATCTCGAAGTCGACCGGGATCGGGTTGGCCAGCAGCACGCCCGCCGAACCGGGCACCCCGCGGTGCGCCGCCACCACGGCCGCGGCCTCGGCGGCCGAATCCACCCGCCACGGCACGCCGAACTCCGACTCGCGCCGGTAGAACGCGGGGAAGCGGTCCGTGCCGAAGCCGAGCACCGGCACCGAACGGGTCTCCAGCAGCTCCAGCGTCGCGCCCATGTCGAGGATCGACTTCACGCCTGAGCACACCACCAGCACCGGCGTGGTGGCCAGCACGTCCAGGTCGGCGGACACGTCCCAGGTCTCCCGCGCGCCCCGGTGCACACCGCCCAGGCCACCGGTGGCGAACACCCCGATCCCCGCCGCGTGCGCCAGCGCGGCCGTGCTGGCCACGGTCGTCGCGCCATCACGCTTGAGCGCGTACGCCGCGCCCAGGTCCCGTCGCGACAGCTTCACCAGGTCGTTGGCCGGGTCGCAGACGTGGTCGAGCTCGGCGGGGGTCAACCCGATCTTGGGCACGCCGCCGAGCACGGCGATCGTGGCCGGCACCGCGCCCGCGGCGCGCACCACGCCTTCGAGCCGTTCGGCGACCTCGCGGTTGCGGCCGGGCGGTAGCCCGTGGGACAGGATCGTGCTCTCCAACGCGACCACCGGCCGGTTCTCGGCCAGGGCGGATCGGACCTCTTCGGTGACGCTCGGCGTGCTCACGAGGGGCCATCATCCCAGGTACGCTGTCCGCGTGAGCACGCAGACTCTGCCCGAGGTGGAGACCCGGCCGGAAGGCACGGACCACACCGGGGACGACACCCCGAAGATGTTCCACTACGTGCGCAAGGCCAAGATCGCGGAGAGCGCGGTGATGGGCACGCACGTGGTGGCGCTGTGCGGTGAGGTGTTCCCGGTGACGAAGTCGCCCAAGCCAGGCTCCCCCGTCTGTCCGGACTGCAAGAAGATCTACGAAGGCCTGCCCAAGGGCGGCGGCGAGTAGGTCCGACCGCCAGGAAGGCCCCGGCACCGACCCGCCGGGGCCCGACCCGTGCCCTCACGGGCTCGCGCCGAAGACCGGCACCAGGGTGGATCCCGCGGTGAAGTAGGCGACGAGGAAGCGGCTGTACCCGAATGGGTCTTCGCCCCCGGCGGCCGGACGCCCCGGTCTCGACGCTCGGACCACGCGAACGCTCAGGTGCCGTGCGACTCGCGAGTGCCCCGCTCCTCGGCGCTGTCCGCCGACCGCTCGACCCGCCGCTCCACCGGCAACGGCACGGTGTGGTTCGTGTCGGCGGGTGACGGCGCGGTGTGCTCGGTGTCCGGCGGCGGTCCCTGCTCCTGCCACGCCTGCTTGCCCTCGTCCGACCTGATCCGCTCGGCGGCGCGCTCGATCTCCAGCCGCTGCCACCGCCGCCGCTGCCGACGCGTCATCTTCGCCGGCCACATCTCCTGCAACGCGCTGTTGAAGTAGGCACCCAGCGTGATCGCCAACCCGATCAGGTAGGCGAACAGCAGGAACGCGATCGGCGTCGCCAACGCCCCGTAGGTGTACCCGGTGGTCGTGATCCACTGGATGTACAGGCGCAGGCCGATGGACGACAGCAGGAACACCGCCATCGCCAGCACGGCACCCGGCACGAGCCGGTGCCACGGCAGCTTGTTGGGCAGCGACAGCTTGTACAGCGAGGTCAACGCCACCACCAGCAGCACCCCGATGCCCGGGTAGTAGAACGCGTTGAGCCAGAACCCGATCGTCGGTTGCCACGACGTCGGGAAGATCTGCGTCAGCAGTTCCGGCCCCAGCGCCAGCACCGGCAGGCCGACGATCAGCAGCACCAGGCTCGCCATGTAGAGCAGCAGCGCGAAGATCCGCTGCCACACCTCGTTGCGCACCCCGTACTGGTCGTGCGCCGCGGTGATCGCGTCGACGAACGACGACATCGCCGACGACCCGGCCCACAGCGAGATCAGGAACCCGACCGAGACGATCTCGCCCTTGCCGGTGGTCAGGATCTGGTCGACGGTGGGCACGATCACGTCGTTGACCACGTCCTGGCTGAAGATCGTGCGGCAGGTCGAGATGATCCGGTCCTTGACCGAGCTCACGACCTCCGGCCCGAACCAGTCACCGAGGTAACCGAGGCTGCCCAGCAACCCCAGCAGCAACGGGGGGAACGACAGGATCTGCCAGAACGCCGCCTCGGCCGCCTCGGAGAAGATGCTGCCTTCCCAGGCCTTGGACAACGTGCGCGCCAAGAGGCGCAGGGGGCCCTTGCGACCCGCGCTGCGTGCTGTGTCGTCCCTCGGCGAACCCATCGCAACATCAAGCATGGTGCATGGCGGGTGATTTCGCGGCATCGGAGACCGTGCGCCCCGGGTGCAGCGGGTAGGCTGTCGATGCCCTCGACGGTCACCCGCACCGAGGGCATTTGCGTGTCCGCCACCGCGACACCACCGCCGCACCTCCGCGGCACCGCCGCTGATCAGCGCAGAAGGGGTTCGAGGTTGTCGCAACCGCAAGTCGCCACGACCCGACCCCTCCGCGCCTGGCAGCGCCGCGCGCTGACGAAGTACCTGGCGGCGAAGCCCAAGGACTTCCTGGCCGTGGCCACGCCCGGCGCGGGCAAGACGACGTTCGGCCTGCGCGTCGCGGCGGAACTGCTGGCCGACCGCACGATCGAGGCCGTCACGATCGTCACCCCCACCGAGCACCTCAAGCACCAGTGGGCACAGGCGGCGGCCGAGGCGGGCATCGCGATCGACTCGAACTTCCGCAACACCATGGCGGTGACCTCCCGCGACTACCACGGCGTCGCGCTCACGTACGCCCAGGTCGCCGCCCACCCGACGCTGCACCGGGTGCGCACCGAGAACCGCAAGACGCTGGTGCTGCTCGACGAGATCCACCACGGCGGCGACGCGAAGTCGTGGGGTGACGCGATCCGCGAGGCGTTCACGCCCGCCGTGCGGCGGCTGTGCCTGACCGGCACGCCGTTCCGATCGGACGACTCGCCGATCCCGTTCGTCAGCTACGAGCCGGGGCCCGACGGGGTGCAGCGCAGCCGTTCGGACCACTCCTACGGTTACTCCGACGCGTTGCGCGACGGCGTGGTCCGGCCGGTGATCTTCCTGGCGTACTCGGGCGAGGCGCAGTGGCGCACGAGCGCGGGCGAGGAGTTCTCCGCCCGGCTGGGCGAGCCGCTGACCCAGGAGCAGACCGCGCGGGCGTGGCGGGTGGCGCTGGACCCGACCGGCGAGTGGATGCCGTCGGTGCTCAAGGCCGCCGACATGCGCCTGACGCAGCTGCGCCAGGGCGGCATGCCGGACGCGGGCGGCCTGGTGATCGCCACCGACCAGACCGTGGCCAAGGCCTACGCCGAGATCCTCAAGCGCCACACCGGCCACGACGCGACCCTCGTGCTGTCCGACGACCCGAAGGCCTCCGGTCGCATCGCCGAGTTCGCCGCGTCGACCGACCGCTGGCTGATCGCGGTCCGGATGGTGTCGGAGGGCGTGGACGTGCCGCGGCTGGCCGTCGGCGTGTACGCCACCAGCGCCTCGACGCCCCTGTTCTTCGCCCAGGCCGTCGGCCGGTTCGTGCGGGCCCGCGCCAGGGGCGAGACGGCCAGCGTGTTCCTGCCCAGCGTGCCGGTGCTGCTCGGGCTGGCCAGCGAGCTGGAGCAGCAGCGCGACCACGTGCTGGGCAAGCCGCACCGGGAGAAGGACGGCTGGGACGACGAGCTGCTGGCCCAGGCCAACCAGGTCTCCGACGAGCCGGGCGAGGAGGAGAAGGCGTTCACCGCGCTGGGCGCCTCCGCCGAGCTCGACCAGGTGATCTACGACGGCTCGTCGTTCGGCACGGCGGCGTTCGCGGGCAGCGACGAGGAGCAGGAGTACCTGGGCCTGCCCGGCCTGCTCGAACCGGACCAGGTGCGCGCCCTCCTGCGGCAGCGGCAGGAGAAGCAGCTGGTCGAGGCCAGCAAGCGCCCGGTCGCCGCACCCCCGCCACCGGCGCCGACGCGCTCGGCGAGCGTGCAGGAACGGCTCGCGCAGCTGCGCAAGGAGCTCAACACGCTGGTGGCCATGCACCACCACCGCACCAAGAAGCCGCACGGCAAGATCCACAACCAGCTGCGCGAGTACTGCGGCGGCCCGCCGACCGCGATGGCGAGCATCGAGCAGCTCGAGGAACGGATCGCTACTCTGCGTTCGTGGTGACCTTTGTTGTGACCTGATGTGACTGACTACTGCAATGGGAGTAGTCAGGTGTCTGTTCGGTTACCGCGTCGTTAGCGCATCGTGCCTACTTTACCGGTCAAGTGTGCTTCCGGTCACCGCCTGTCCCGGCATACGTTGTGCGCCACAACATTTACGCTTCTGCGTGAAAGGGATGGCGAATGCGCAGCAAGAGCCTCGCTCTCATCGCCCTCGGCACCGGCCTCGCCGTGGCCATGACGGCATGTGGCGCGAACACGTCCGGCGGCAACACACCCGCCTCGGACACCAACACGAACAGCGGCTCGGGCGGCGCGAAGGTCGGCGTCATCCTCCCCGAGACCGCCAGCTCCGCGCGCTGGGAGGGCTTCGACAAGCCGCTCCTGAAGAAGGCGCTCGAAGCCGAGGGCCTCCAGGCCGACATCCAGAACGCCCAGGGCGACGTGCAGAAGTTCTCCACGCTCGCCGACGGCATGATCAACGCCGGGGTCAAGGTGCTGATCATCGCCACGCCGAACAGCGAGATCGGCGCGACGGTCGCCAAGAAGGCCGAGGCGCAGGGCATCCCGGTCATCGACTACGACCGGCTGAACCTGGGCGGCAGCTCGAAGTACTACGTCTCGTTCGACAACGAGAAGGTCGGCGAGCTGCAGGGCCAGGGCCTCGTCGAGGGCCTCGCCGCGCTGGCGGCGGGCAAGAAGCCGGCCGAGATCATCGAGATCGAGGGCGCGCCGACGGACAACAACGCGACGCTGTTCTACAACGGCCAGCAGAAGGTCCTCAAGCCCAAGTACGAGGCCGGCGACCTGAAGCTCGTCCAGTCCAAGCCGATCGACAAGTGGGACAACCAGGTCGGCGGCACCACGTTCGAGCAGATCCTGACCGGCAACGGCCAGAAGGTGGACGGCGTCGTCGCCGCCAACGACGGCCTCGCGGGCGCGATCATCACCGTGCTGAAGAAGTACGGCCTGAACGGCAAGGTCCCGGTCACCGGCCAGGACGCCACCCCGGAGGGCCTCCAGGCCATCCTGCGCGGCGACCAGTTCATGACCGTGTTCAAGCCGATCAACGAGCAGGCCGAGGCCACCGCCAAGCTGGCCTCCGCGCTGGCCAAGGGCGACACGGCCGCCGCCGACAAGATGGCGACCGGCGTCACCAAGGACACCACCGGCAACCGCGACGTCAAGTCGGTCCTGCTGCCCGCGCAGCTGATCACCAAGGACAAGGTCAAGGTCGTCGTGGACGCCGGCTTCGTCAAGGCGGCGGACGTCTGCGTCGCCGACCTGGCCGCCGTCTGCACCGAGCTCGGCATCAAGTAGGTCAAGGCTCGCGCCGGGGCGGGGTGTGGGAGACGCACCCCGCTCCGGCGTGCCCACCGTTGCGTGGGCGAACACCTGAGAACGGGTTAGACCCTTCAGACGGGTTAGACGGAGGAATTTCCAGTGAGCGAGCCGATCCTCGAACTGCGCGGCATCAACAAGAGTTTCGGTCCCGTGCACGTCCTGCACGACATCGACTTCGACGTGCACCCGGGCCAGGTCACCGCACTCGTCGGTGACAACGGCGCGGGCAAGTCGACGTTGGTCAAGTGCATCGCGGGCATCCACCCGACCGATTCCGGTCAGGTCCTGTTCGACGGCGAGGAAGTGCACATCCACGGCCCGCGTGACGCCGCGCACCTGGGCATCGAGGTCGTCTACCAGGACCTCGCGCTGTGCGACAACCTCGACATCGTGCAGAACATGTTCCTGGGCCGGGAACGCGGCAAGCTCGGCATGCTCGACGAGGCGGACATGGAGCAGGCCGCCCGCAAGACGCTGACCTCGCTGTCGGTGCGCACGGTCAAGTCGGTGCGCACGCAGGTCGCGTCGCTGTCCGGCGGCCAGCGGCAGACCGTGGCGATCGCCAAGGCCGTGCTGTGGAACAGCAAGGTCGTGCTGCTGGACGAGCCGACCGCGGCGCTGGGCGTCGCGCAGACCCGCCAGGTGCTCGACCTGGTGCGCAGGCTCGCCGAGCAGGGCCTGGGCGTCGTGCTGATCAGCCACAACATGAACGACGTGTTCGAGGTCGCGGACCGCATCGCCTGCCTGTACCTGGGCCGGATGGCGGCCGAGGTCAACACCAAGGACGTCACCCACGGCCAGGTGGTCGAGCTGATCACCGCCGGCCGCTCCGGGGACCTGGGCATCGCCCGACCCGAAACCGCGACCATCTGATGCCGCCGCGCAAAGCTCCCCACGACGAGGAACGCAGCATGTCCAACACCACGAGCGAGACCGCCCCCGACGCACCCCAGGGCGCGGCGATCTCCGACTTCGGCATCGACACCACATCCCAGTCCACCGGCGAGGCGGTGCGCGACTACGCCGCCCGGCTGCGTGGCGGCGAACTGGGCTCCCTGCCCGCGCTGCTCGGCGTCGTCGTGCTGCTCATCGTGTTCAGCTCGCTGGCCGACACGTTCCTGACGCTGGGCAACATCGCCAACCTGCTCGCGCAGGGCGCGAGCGTCGTGATCATCGCGATGGGCCTGGTGTTCGTCCTGCTCCTGGGCGAGATCGACCTGTCCGCCGGCACCGCGTCCGGCGTCACCGCCTCGGTGATGGCGCTGCACCTGATCAACGGCGGCAACCTGCTCGGCGGCATGGGCGACACCGTCTTCTACCTCTTCTGCGGCCTGCTGGCGCTGGCCGCCGTGCTGGCCGCGGTGATGCGGATCTGGGCGGGCACCGCCTTGTCGGCGGTGGCGCTGATCATCGCCCTGGTCGGCGTGCCGGCCAACCCGTGGATCGAGATGCTGCTGGCCGTCTGCGTCGGCACCGCGATCGGCTGCATCACCGGCTTCCTCGTGGCCCGCGTCGGCATCCCGTCGTTCGTCGTGACCCTCGCACTGTTCCTGGCCTGGGGCGGCGTCATCCTCCAGTTCATCGGTGAGGGCGGCACGCTCGGCCTGCGCGACGACGTGCTGTTCAACGTCGCCAACGGCAACCTGAGCACCGCGGGTTCGTGGGCGCTGTTCGTCATCGCCGCCGGCGGCTACGCGGCGGTCGTGCTCGGCCGCCACTTCAGCAGGCTGCGCCGCGGCCTCGTCGCGTCGCCCACCCCGATCGTGCTGGCCAAGGTCGGCATCGTCCTGCTGCTGGGCGCGGTGGCCACCTACGCCCTGACGCTCAACCGCTCCAAGAGCGACCTCGTGGAGATCACCGGTGTGCCGTTCGTGGTGCCGATCGTGCTCGTCCTGCTGGTCATCGGCACGTTCGTGCTGGAGCGCACCCGCTACGGCCGGCACGTCTACGCCGTCGGCGGCAACCAGGAAGCCGCCCGCCGGGCCGGTATCAACGTCGCCCAGATCCGGATGAGCGTGTTCGTGATCGCCTCCTCGCTGGCGGCCGTCGGCGCGATCGTCTACTCGTCGAAGGTCGGCTCGGTCGACCCGAACGCCGGCGGCGGCAACACGCTGCTGATGGCGGTCGGTGCCGCCGTGATCGGCGGCACGTCGCTGTTCGGCGGCAAGGGCAAGCTGCGCGACGCGGTCATCGGTGGCGCGGTGCTCGCGATCATCCAGAACGGCATGGGCCTGCTCGACCAGCCCGCCGCGGTCGTGTTCATCGTCACCGGCCTGGTCCTGCTGCTCGCCGCGAGCGTCGACGCGCTGTCCCGCCGCCGGGCGGCCACCGCCGCGCGCTGACGTGAGCACACCGACCGCGGGAGCCCGACCCGACGAGGTAAGAAGACACAACAGAACGGCGCTGCTGCGCCGACTGCACGTGGACGGGCCCTCCACCAGGGCCTCGCTGGCGGCTGAGCTGGGCCTCAACCGCAGCACGATCAAAGCCCTGGTGGACGGCCTGGCCGAGTCCGGCGTGGTGGCCGAACGGGTGCCGGCGCAGCGCTCCGGCGCCGGCCGCCCGTCGCTGCTGGTGCTGCCGCAGCCGCACGCGGCCGTCGTGATGGCCATCGACATCCGCGTCGAGCAGGTGGCGATGGCCATGGTGGGCCTGGGCGGCGACATCCTCGGCCGGGACTCGTGGAACCTGCACCACCGGTCCCGCGACCCCGGCGAGGTGATCACGCACGTCGCCGACTCGGCCAAGCTCCTGGCCGACGAGCTGGACGTGCAGGCGGTCGGTGTCGGCGTGTCCGTGCCGGGCGTGGTCCGCCGCTCCGACGGCCTGGTGCACGAGGCGCCGAACCTGCACTGGACCGACGTGTCGCTGGGTGAACGGCTGTCGTCGGTGCTGAAGGTCCCCGTCCAGGTCGGCAACGACGCCGAGCTGGGCGCGTTGGCCGAACACGTGCGCGGCGCCGCCCGCGACTCGTCGGACATGGTCTACATCTCCGCCGACGTCGGCATCGGCGGCGGCGTGATCTCCAGCGGCCAACCGCTGCGCGGCACCGGTGGTTACGTGGGGGAGCTCGGGCACATGGTCGTGCGCCCCGGCGGCCGGCGCTGCTACTGCGGCTGCCAGGGCTGCTGGGAGACCGAGGTGGGGGAGGCGGCGCTGTGCCGTGCCCTGGCGATCCCCGAGGACTCGCCGCGCGGCACGGTGGTGGCGGAGCTGCGGTCGTTGGCGGGTTCGCCGGACAGCGTGGCGCACCGGCTGGGCGAGTTCACCGAGTGGCTGGCCATGGGGCTGATCACGGTGGTCAACATGCTCGGGCCGGAACTGGTGGTGCTGGGCGACCTGTTCACCGCGCTGCCGGAGTCGTTGGTGGAGCAGCTGCGGCGCACCGTGCAGAAGCGGTCGCTGGTGTCACGTGCCGTCGGCGGGACCAGGATCGTCTCGTCGCCCCTCGGCCGTGACGCCAAGCTCATCGGCGCCGCCGAACTCGCCTTCGAGCCCGTCCTCGGCGACATCTGACAGTCTCCGCAGGCTCATGCGCGTGAGCGCGACGTCCGGGTGGTCCGGCCCCAGGACCCGGAGCTGGTCGGCGAGCACGGCGCGCAGTTCGGTCAGGGCAACGGGGGTCTCGCCGAGCTCCGCGCGGTCGTAGGCCAGCACGTAGCGGGTGAACAGGGTGTCGGGGTGATCCGGGCCCAGGACGCGGCGGCGGTCGAGCGCCACCTGTTCGAGTTCGGCGACGGCTCGGACGTGATCGCCCGCCTTGCCGCGCCAGCCGGCGAGGTTGTGGCGGGCGGCAAGGGTGTTCGGGTGATCACGCCCGACCGCGCGGAGGTGGTCCGCGAGTACCCCCTCCAGCTCGGCGATCGCGCCCACGTGGTCGCCTGCCACCGCCCGCCAGCCGGCGAGGTTCGTCCGCGCGGCCAGGGTGTCCGGGTGGTCCGGCCCCAGGACGCGGAGCTGGGCGGCGAGCAATCGTTCGAGTTCCGTGATCGCGCCCGCCGGGTCGCCCGCCTCCGCCCGCCGGGTGGCGAGGTTGCTCCGGACGATCAGGGTGACCGGGTGGTCGGGGCCCAGGTTGCGAGTGGTGTCCCGGACCAGGCTCTCGTACTCGGTGATGGCGTCGGCGTAACGCCCTGCCCTCCCGCTCCAGAAGGCCACTTCGTGGCGGGCGTGGAGGCTGTCGGCGTGGTCGGGCCCGAAGTGGAACTCCGCCTGTTGCCACAAATCGCGGAAGTGGTCGACGGCGTCGCCCATCAAGCCCGCCTCACCGAGCGATTTCCCGGCGTGGAAGAGGACGGCGTGTGCCCTGGGAGTCCAGAGGGCCGGTGTCGTGTGGGCGTGCAGGGCGTTCGCGGCGGATCGAAGCGCGCCGGCCAGTGCGCTGTCGGTCTCGTGCGCGGGCCAGGCCAGCAGGAGCGCGTCCGCCGCGAGGTGCGCCAGGGGAGTGAGCCGCTCCGGCTCGATGGTGTCGCGGACGGCACGTTGCAGCAGTGCGTGCGCCCGGACCGCCTCGGCGTCGAGGGTGACGAGGCTGAGCCGGTGCAGGCAGGCCAGTGCGTCGCCGACGGCCTCGGCGTCCACCTCCAGGTGCACCAGCACGTTGAGCCGCGTGAACACCGGGACGGGGGTGCCCGCCGGGTCGAGGAGGCTGACGATCTCCAACAACGGCCGGGCGAGACCGTGCGGGCGAAGGCTGTCGGCGCGCTCGATCGACAGGGACCAAGTCGCCGCGACGGTGTCCCGGTGCTCGTCGGGCAGCTCCTCCTCCGCCGGCATCACCTGGGCCAGCGTCCGCCGGCGGTCTGCCAAGCGCTTGCGGTAGTCGGCGGTGGTGAGCAGCGGCTTGTCCGCGATGAACGCCGCTGCCTGTGCCAACGCCAGCGGTAGGTGGCCCAGGTCTTCGGCCAGCTCCCGGAGCTGTTCGTGGGTGGGCAGCTTCGCGGTCAGGTACGCCAGGGACTCCGCCTCGGTGAACACACCGACCTCGACCAACCGGCGATCGTCGCGGAACAGCGCGGCGTCACGTCGGCGCGTCGTCACCACGACCCGGCCCGCCGCGGTGGTCGGGGGCCACAGACCCCTGAGGTCCGCGGGGTCCTGCACGTCGTCCAGGACGATCAGCCACGTTCGGTCGGTGGAGCCGAGCCACGACCGGAAGGCCGCCGCCGAGTCCTCCGAGCTGCTCCCGGGATTGCGCAGCACCCGGTCGGCCGCATCGGCGTAGCCGCTGACCACCGCGGCTCGCGTCACCGCGCTGATCCAGATCACGAGGTCGACCGACGCGTCCCGCCACACGGTGTGCGCGTGCAGTGCCGCCACCTGGGACTTGCCCACACCGCCCAAACCGGACAGCACCGCGGACTTCCCGACCAGCTCCGCCTCGACCTGGCGGTGCTGGTACCGGTCCGCGACGGGCGGCAGCACCCCGACCCGCACGGGCCACGCCACCGGTGGCGCCGGGGGCAGGTGGATGTGCTGGGTGTTCCCGTCACCCACCTGCACACCGAAGTTGTCGTGGACCTCCACGGCGGAGCTACTTGCCGAAGTTCAACGTCATCGTGTTGCCGTCGCCGATCTGCACGCCTTGGTTGTCGTGCACGTCGACGCGGTACTTGGCCGCGCCTTCGGGGTCCGCCAACTCCAACACCCGGCGTGCCGCCGCGACCAGCTCGGCGTCGGCCCCGGCGTCCGCGGCGGTCAGAGCCGCCTTGAGCTGCTCGGGATCGGTCGGCTCTTCCTCGACCCCACCACGGCGCAACGCGCGCCGCGTCAGCGACTTCAGACCCTGGTACGCGTCCTTCACCGCGGTCGAAGCGGTGTCCGTCACACCCGCCGTCGCGCCCGCAGCCAACGCCGCCACCACGAGATCCACCGACTCGATCACCAGCACCCCTTCCGTCACGTCGAGTATCGCCGAGGCGGCGGGAAGGGGGCCGCAATATGAGGGGGGCGGGGATCCTCTCGGATCCCCGCCCCGGACGGCTAGGGTGCTACGAGCCCCTTGCCGGGACTCGTGGTGTTCAGCCCTGCTGCAACTCGGCAGCGAGCTCACGCAGCTTGGTGCTGTGCTCACGGGCGTGGTGCCCGCAGAACAGCAACTCGCCCCCGGAGGGGAGCACGGCGCGAACCTGGGCAGCAGCCCCGCAGCGGTCGCAGCGGTCGGCAGCGGTCAACGCGGGGCGGGTGAGCGTCGTAGTCATGGAAATCTCCCTCCGTCCCGGCACCGGGGATCGGTGCCCTCACACCTAGCTGCGACCACCTCGCATCTGGCGGGTGCGCCGTGTTCGCTGCTTCTACTCTTGCAGACGCACGGGCGTAAGTCAGTGTTCCCTGGATCGTGGCGACCCGCGTCACTCGTCATTTACCCGGCGCCCGGGTGGTCGGAACCAGGGAATTCCCACCGATCGATCCGCCCGTGCTCACGTTCCGCTGTCGCCGCAACGGTTTCCCTACCTGCGAATACGGCGTTCGACGCACGGTCGTTGCTCCAGAAGGTGGGTTCCGGGCAACGGCCGCTGTGATCGGTAACACTTTGGTCAGCCCAGAGCGAACACGGCCCCCGGTTCCACCATCCGGACGTGATCCGTCCGGTTCACGAACCGTTCGACGGCCCGTTCAGATCGTCAGCCGACGCCCGTCGAACCGGGTCAGGCCGAACGACGCGTCCTCGTGGTTGACCCGGACGTGGTCGCGCAGCACCCCGATCCCGACCGCCTCGCCCAGCAGCACGGACTCGGTGAAGTCGGACCGCCAGTGCACGCCCGCCATGTTCCGGCCGGTCGCGATGTTCGCCGCCACCTTGTCCAACTCCCCGCCCACGGTGAGCACGTCGCCACCGGTGTGGGGCACGAGGGCGGTGCCGTCGGCGTTGGGCACCACCGGGTCCGGCAGCGCCCACGACTCGTCGAACCACGCCTTCAGCACCGTGACGCACGCGCCCGCGACGGTGGCGTGACCCGAGCCGTACGACGGGTGCGTCGGCGAGCCCTCCGGGAACGCCTGCGGCAGCAGGTAGGAGCCGTGCTTCTCGTAGGCGAGCTTGACCGCCTCCGAGTCCAGCACCTCGCGGTCGATCATGTCGTAGTCCCGCAGACCGGACAGGTGCGCGTGGACCCGACCGCCGAACGCCTCCGGCCGCAGCCTGCGGTGCACGAACCACTTCTGGAACCAGACCGCCTTCAACGCCCTCGTCGCCACCTCGGTCACCAGCGACAGCAGGTGCGGCCCGCCGTAGGTGCCGAACCCGAACTGGTTGGCCGAGTGCCGGTACGGGTTGCCCGCGTCGACCGGCGCGCCCAGGTCCAGCAGGATCAGCGCCGCGTTGAGGTACGCCTCGTACAACGCGTCGAAGTGCACGTAGTTGGCGAGGTCACGGGCCGTGCGCAGGTACCGGCGGTTGACCTGGTCGCGTTTGACGGGCTTCACCGTCGCGCCCGACTGCACCACCCGCCACGCGTCGAAGTCGGTCAGGAAGTCACGGCCCGGTCGCACCGTGTCGTGCAGCTGCGGGATGCGCAGCGTGCCGTACTGGATGTCGCGCAGCAGGAACTGCGACAGGAACGGTCCGCGCAGGTCACCACGCGTGCTGCCGCGGAAGATCGTGCCGGGCGTGACCCGGCCGTCGACCTTCGGCGCCCGGTAGTCGCTCAACCTCGACAGCTCGGCCGCCGCCTGCGCGATCACCGGGTGCTCGCCGTACGCGGTGAACGGCACGTCCCTGGTCAACGCCATCCAGTAGAGCTCGACCGCTTCGGCGGAGTTGCGCGGGCTGTCGATGCGCGGCGCGGGCGGCACCGCCAACGACTGCGGGTCCGGGCCCTCCAGGTCGAACGCCAGCCCGGCCTGCGGGTTGGTGAGCTTGACGCTCCCGCCGAGCGGGACGCGCTCGAAGTCCTCCGACCGACCGGTGGCCAGGGCCCTCAGCAGCGTGTTGTAGGCCTCGGGGCGCACCTCGCCGACCTCGTCGTGCGGCAGGCCCTTGCTGTAGTTGGCGACGTGCGGGTAGTCGCCCTCCTCGCCGTTGTTGACGTGCTCCGGCCACGGCTGCCGGTCCAGCGCGTCGGCCGAGGCCAGGCGCGAGAGGCGTGCTTCAGTGCGACGTTCACTCATGGTTGCTTCCCCCTGGGTCGGCGCGTTCCCCTGTGCCGCCCCCCGGCGGCTGCGCCCAGTCCAGAACAGCACGGAGCGTGAGTGCGTGCAGCGTCCGAACGGGTGATGAAGCGAGTGAAAAGAGCAAGGCCCCTCGACCGAACGGCCGAGGGGCCTTGCTCAGAGTGATCTTCGGGCCGGGTATCAGTCCAGGTAGTCGCGCAGCACCTGCGACCGCGACGGGTGCCGGAGCTTCGACATCGTCTTCGACTCGATCTGCCGGATCCGCTCGCGCGTCACGCCGTAGACCTGGCCGATCTCGTCCAGCGTGCGCGGCTGGCCGTCGGTGAGGCCGAACCGCAGCCGCACCACACCCGCCTCGCGCTCGGACAACGTGGCCAGCACCGACTGCAGCTGGTCCTGCAGCAGCGTGAACGACACCGCGTCCACCGCCACCACGGCCTCGGAGTCCTCGATGAAGTCACCGAGCTGGCTGTCGCCCTCGTCGCCGATCGTCTGGTCCAGCGAGATGGGCTCCCGGGCGTACTGCTGGATCTCCAGCACCTTCTCCGGGGTGATGTCCATCTCCTTGGCCAACTCCTCCGGGGTGGGCTCGCGGCCCAGGTCCTGGAGCAGTTCGCGCTGGATGCGACCCAGCTTGTTGATGACCTCGACCATGTGCACCGGGATGCGGATGGTGCGGGCCTGGTCGGCCATCGCGCGGGTGATCGCCTGGCGGATCCACCACGTCGCGTACGTGGAGAACTTGTAGCCCTTGGTGTAGTCGAACTTCTCCACCGCGCGGATCAGACCGAGGTTGCCCTCCTGGATCAGGTCCAGGAACGCCATGCCACGACCGGTGTAGCGCTTGGCCAGCGACACCACCAGGCGGAGGTTCGCCTCCAACAGGTGGTTCTTGGCCCGCTCGCCGTCCCGCACGATCCACCGCAGGTCGCGGCGCATCTGCGGGGTCAGCTTCTCCTGCTCGTCCTCGGCGCGGCGCACCCGCTCGGCGGCGTAGAGGCCGGCCTCGATGCGCTTGGCGAGTTCGACCTCCTCCTCCGCGTTGAGCAGGGCGACCTTGCCGATCTGCTTGAGGTAGGCGCGGACCGAGTCGGCCGAGGCGGTGAGCTCGGCGTCCTTGCGGGCCTGCCGCAGGGCCTCCGACTCCTCCTCGTCCCAGACGAAGTCGCCCTCGCCGGGCTTGGCCTCCTCCTCGGCGGGCTCCTCCTCGACCGGCTCGTCGATCAGCTCGACGTCGTCGACGAGGTCTTCGGCGTCTGGGGCGCCCTCGAGGTCTTCGGGCTCCTCGCCGTCCTTCTTCACCTTGCCAGGCGCGGCAGCGGCGGCCTTGGCGGCCGTCTTGCGCGGCGCCCGCGTGGCCGTCTTACCCGCCGCGGCGGTCTTCGCCGCCGGCTTCTTCGCCGGGGCCTTCCTCGCCGAGGTGGCCTTGGGCGTCTCCTCGGCGTCAGCCTGAGCTGCCTGAGTAGTCTTCGCGGCTGCCACGTACGCCCTTTCGCGACTGTCGATCAAGGCCGACCGAAGGGCGCGAACCTCGGTCGCCTGAGTACGGGGGATCCCCCGCCGGATCGTTCGTCAGCGGGGCACCGTTCCATTGTAACGACGAGAATCGCGTGCCGTTGCGCCACGGCGTCATCCGAGGTGGTCCGGCACGCGTTCTCGCAGGTGGAACGCTGCGTAAATCAGTGCCGGAGACCTTGCGCGGCGGCCACGGCCGCCCCGACGATGCCCGCGTCGTTCTTCAGCGCGGCGGCCACCACCTCGGTGCGCACCTCCAGCAGCGGGAGCCACTTCTCCGCCTTCTTGCTGACACCGCCGCCCGCGATGACCAGGTCCGGCCAGATGAGGTTCTCCAGCACGTTGATGTACCGCGACACGCGAGGCGTCCACTCGGCCCAGGTCAGACCCTTGTCCTCCTTCACCGAGGCCGCCGCGCGCTTCTCCGCGTCGTGACCGTCGACCTCCAGGTGGCCGAACTCGGTGTTGGGCACGAGCTTGCCGTCCAGGAACAGGGCGCTGCCGATGCCGGTGCCGAACGTGAGCAGCACCACCAAGCCGTCCCGGTCGACACCGGAACCGAACCGCATCTCGGCGATGCCGGCGGCGTCGGCGTCGTTGAGCACGACGACCTGGTCGGTCGGCCTGCCGAGGCGCTCGGCGAACAGGGCGGCGGCGTCCGTGCCGATCCACGCCTTGTCCACGTTGGCCGCGGAGTGCGCGACGCCGTGCTTCACCACACACGGCAGGGTGACGCCCACGGGACCGTCCCAGTTGAACTTCTCGACGATCTCGGCGACCACGTCGGCGACCGCGTCCGGCGTCGACGGCGTGGGTGTGGTGATGCGCAGGCGCTCACCGTCCAGCGCCCCCGCTTCGAGGTCCACGAGCCCGCCCTTGATGCCGGAACCGCCGATGTCCACGCCGAACCCGCGGGTCATGCCCATCCCCGTGGCCCTTCCTACTCGATTCAGTAACCGTGGCCGCAGACATTAGCCTGCAGTTCTCCGATAGTCCCGTGAGAGTGACGCAGGAGGAACAGTTGCGTTTCGATCCGCGCACATTGGTGGACGTCGCCGTGCTCGTGGCCCAAGAGGCCGGCGAGTTGGCCGTGACCATGCGCGAAGCCGCCGTGACCGATGTCGACACCAAGAGCAGCACCACCGACGTGGTCACCGCGGCCGACCGCGCGTCCGAACAGCTGGTCCGGCGACGGCTCGCCGAGTTGCGGCCCGGTGAGCCGGTGATCGGGGAGGAAGAGGGCGGCAGTGCCGCCGTCGAGGGCCTGACCTGGGTCGTCGACCCGATCGACGGCACGGTGAACTACCTGTACGGCATCCCGCACTACGCCGTGTCGGTGGCCGCGCAGGTCGACGGTGCGTCGGTGGCGGGCGCGGTGGTGGAACCCGTCAGCGGCCGGGTGTGGACGGCGGCGCGCGGCGGTGGGGCGTGGCTGGACGGGCGGCGGCTCCGGGTTTCCGACGCCACCCGATTGGACTTGTCCCTTTTGGGTTACGGCTTCGCCTACCGGCCGGAGCGGCGGCAGCGGCAGGCCGACGCGTGGGCGGGCCTGGCGACCAAGGTCCGGGACATGCGGCGGGCCGGTGCCGCGTCGCTGGACCTGTGCGCCGTCGCCGCGGGCCGGCTGGACGCCTACGCCGAGCACACCCTCGGCCGGTGGGACTGGGCGGCCGGGGCGCTGCTGGCGGGCGAGGCGGGCGCGGTCGTCCACCTACCGGGTGAAGCTCCGGAACTGGGCGCGGACGCCACCTTCGCCGCCGCCCCCGGCATCGCCGACGCCCTGTTCACCGCCCTGCTGGAAGCCGGCTTCGCCAAGGTCTGACCGGCGAGTCGAACCTCCAGACCCCGCGAGTCGAACCTTCGCGTCCCGCGAGTCGAACCTCCAGGACCCCTGAACCGAACGTCCCGAACGTGGAATTCGAGGGTCCTGAACGTTCGACACGCGGGCGCCGGGCGTTCGACTCGCGCGGTTGCGGGTCAGCACTCGATGTCGCGGGCGGCCTTCAGGTTGTCGGCGTTGAGCGACAGCGGCGTGGAGCCCTCGGCGGCCTGGCCGCCCTGCTGCTCGGGCTGCTGCACCGCCCACTCGGCCAGCTGGTCGAGCACCTTGCGGGCGTCGCTGCTCGGCTTCACGTCGCTGAACTTCTGGCCGATCGCCACGTCCACCGTCGCGTCCTGGCGCTCGTCGCGCACCAGCTCCAGGCACGGCTCGATCAGGCTCAACGTCCGCGCCGCACCCGCACCGGGCGCGCCGAACCGGATCTGACCGCGACAGGTCATGTCCTGCGCCGGGTACACCGGGTCGTTGCCCGGCTCGGCCGCCTGCTTCATCCCCAGTTCCATCAACGTCGTCGCGACGAACCGCGCCTGGTTGCGCTGCGTGCTGGCGTTGAACACCCGGAACTGCACGGCGCCGACCGGCACCGGGTCGGTGCGGTCCAGCGCGTCGTGCCCCAGCACCGTGCCCAACGGCGGCGCGGGCTCGGCCGCGGGCGCGACGGGCGCGCCGGCCGAGGGCGACGGCATCCCGCCAGGCGGGTTGCACTTGATCGCCGCGTCCACGTCGCCCGCGTCGGACAACACGCGGTTCCACACCACCACCGCGGTCACGGCGAGCACCAGGAACAGGACGAGCGCCGGCCACGGCCGTCGCTTCCGGTACCGCGACGACCCGCTGCTCCCCGTACCGGGTCCCACGTCCGTCGACCTCCCCTGGGCCAGTGTTGACAGTGATCAGGCTATGCCGCGCCCCGCGGCCCCGCGTCTCGGGCGTGGGTGTAGCGGGCCGCAATCACCCGGTCGCGGACGGTCAACGCCCTGGTCGGGCGTCGCAGCGCGGGAGCACCGGGTGAGTGATGCCCGTCCCAGCCTATCTGGCCAGCGTGGGAAGGGCCTGTCACCCGTCTGCTCAATTAGGGGGAACCCGCTGCGCGACCCCCCGATCAATGAGCTACCCTCTCGGCGCTCCGCGCACCGCCGGACACCTGAAAGCGTCGATGAACAGGGGGTTGGCGCCCGGCCGCACGAGCGAGACCTCCGTCACTGGGGACGGAGGGCACAAAAAGGGGCGCTGGTGCGTTATCCAGCGACACGAACAGTCTCCGTTGACCGCAGGGGTGAAAGAAGTATGGCGACCGACTACGACGCACCGCGTCGCAGCGAGGCGGACGAACTCGCTGAGGACTCCCTAGAGGAGCTGAAGGCGCGGCGCAACGAAACGCAGTCCGGGGTCGTCGACATCGACGAGGACGCGACCGCCGAGAACTTCGAGCTGCCGGGCGCCGACCTGTCCGGTGAGGAGCTCACGTTCAAGGTCCTGCCGAAGCAGGCGGACGAGTTCACGTGCTCGAAGTGCTTCCTGGTGCACCACCGCAGCAGGCTGGCCGAGGAAGTCAACGGCCAGTACATCTGCCGCGACTGCGCCTGACGCACGACCGCGCACGAACCCGCACGACCGGCCTGATCAGCCACGACCGCACCGAACCGAGCACCACCGAACAGGCGAAGCGCCACCGAACCGAGCACACAAGCACCTACGACCAGACCTGGGCGCTCACCCCCACCGCCGGGGTGGCGCCCAGTCCCCGTCGACCTCTCGTCGCTCAGCCTCACCGAGCGCGCAGCAGCGCCGCCAGCTTCTCCGCCGAACGCACGCTGAACAGCCAGTACGGCGTCGGGTCGGCCGGGTCGCGCAACTCGACCCGCACCATCGGCCCGATCCACCCCCGGTGGGCGACGAACGCCATCGGGTCCAGGTTCGGCCCCATGGCCTTCCGCTTGGTCTTCGCGTCGAACACCTCGACCTCGCCGAGCAGGTCGAGCGGCACGTGCGCTTGGCCGACCCGCAGCTCGCCGCCGGACACCTCGACCTTCACCGAGCCCATCCGCACGATCAGCAGCACGACCAGCGGCACCGTGATCAGGTACGGCAGCCACGACCGCACTCCGGGGAACCCCATGTGGATCTCGGCGGCCAGCAGCACGGCCGCGGCCAGCGGCAACGGCCAGCCCCACCAGGGCACGTACAACCGCTCGCGGAACGCGGTCGGGGCGGTCACAGCACTCTCGCTCACGCCACCAGGGTAGTCTCGCGCGCCGTGCCCAGCGTCGAGGTCCTGTTGTCCCGGCTCGATCCCGCCGTACCGCTCCCGGCATACGCCCGACCGGGTGATGCCGGCGCGGACCTGGTGACGACCACCGACGTGGTGATCGAACCCGGCGAACGCGCGGTGGTCGGCACGGGTGTCGCGATCGCGCTGCCCGAGGGGTACGCCGGATTCGTGCACCCGCGCTCCGGCCTGGCCGCGCGCGTCGGCCTGAGCGTGGTCAACACCCCGGGCACGATCGACGCCGGCTACCGGGGCGAGATCAAGGTGTGCCTGGTGAACCACGACCTGCGCGAGCCGGTGGTCCTCACGCGCGGCGACCGGATCGCCCAGCTGGTGGTGCAGAAGGTGGAGCACGCGGTGTTCCGCGAAGTCGACGAGCTGCCCGACTCCGCGAGGGGTGCGGGAGGCTACGGCTCTACAGGCGGGCACGACGTGCTCGCCCGGACGGAGGGGTGAAGGCGATGTTCGGAAAGCGCCGCAAGCGCGGTAGGCACTCCGCGAACCGGGGGACGGCGCAACCCGAGGTCGAGTTCGACGGTGAGGAGGAGGCCGACGACGGCCCGTTCGACTCCGAGCAGGCCCCGAACGACGGCCTGAACCGGCTGGACCTCGGCTCGATCCGGCTGCCCGTGCCCGACGGCGCGCAGTTGCAGGTGCAGCTGGACGACAAGGGCGCGGTGCACGCCGTGAACCTGCTGACCACCGTCGGCCAGCTCACCGTCAGCGCGTTCGCCGCGCCCAAGACCGACCGGCTGTGGCCGGAGGTCAGCAGCGAGATGATCGCCCAGTTCAAGTCCGAGGGCTTCCGGATCCTGCGGGAGAACGGCGACTGGGGCGAGGAGATCACCGCCCGCAACAACGAGGTGCACCTGCGCGTGGTCGGCGTGGACGGCCCCCGGTGGATGCTGCGCGGCATCGCCGCAGCGCCGACCGAGGAGCAGGGCGTGCGCGCGACCGACGCCCTTTACACGGTGTTGCGCGACACGATCGTGGTGCGCGGCGAGCAGCCGATGCCGGTCCGCACGCCGTTGCCGATCGAGCTGCCCGAGGCGATCGCCCGGCACATCCAGGCCCAGCAGCAGGGCTAGACCGCCGACGTGGCGAGGTAGGCGGCGAGCGCGGCGCGGCCCAGGGACTCCCGGTCCGCGCCCAACGCCGCCAGCGTCGTCGTGCGCAGAGCGGCACGGGGGAGCGCCTCGACCCACGTCCGGGCGACGTCCAAGGGGTGAATGGGGTCGTCGCTGCACGCCGCGACCCCCACCGGCGCCGTCACCCCGTTCAACTCGGCCGCGGTCGGCGCCGACGACCCGGCTGCCTCCCGCAACACCTCCGCCAGCCGCGACCCGTACCGCGGCCACGCCCGTCGCAGCTCAGCGCCGAGCCACCCGTCGACCCCGGTCAGCGCGGCCTCGACGCCCGCCGACTCCACCACCGAGGCGCTGGCCCGTGCCGCCAGGGCCGCCGGCGCGTCGGCCGGGTCCCCGTTCCAGGCCGGCAACGCCACCAGCAGCCCGGCGCACCGCTCGGGATACCGCACCGCCCACGCCGCCGCCACGTGCGCTCCCAGTGACACACCGCCCACGACCAGCGGCGACCCGTCCCACGCCGCGTCCAACGCCTCGACGTGCTCCCGCACACCCCGTGACGGGGGCGCGACCAGCGTGAACCCGGCGTCGGCGAGCGGGCGGGCGAACACCGCGGCGACGAACACCTCGTCGGACGCGGTGCCCGGCAGCAGAACGGCGCGTGACGAGCTCATGACGCCAGATCCTCCCCCAGTCGGATACCCGGTCGGGTGTACCCGGTTACGCTGGCTGTTGGACGGGCTTCGTCGTCGAGGCCCCGCGCAATCCAGGAGTCGGGGATGACTGGTACTGGGGGTGGCTACTGGCGCCGCCTCGTGCGTCGGCTGACCACCGACGTCAGTGAGCTGGACGCCGACGACCTGTCCCGAAAAGCCGAGGCCGTCGGGGCCATCCGCGCGTGCGACTGCAAGTCGGGTCAGGAGGTGACGGTGTTGGGCAGGCTGCGCAGCGTCGAGCTGTGCCCGCGTGACGCCGCCGCCACGTTGGAGGCCGAGTTGTACGACGGCACCGAGGGCGTGACGCTGGTCTGGCTCGGTCGTCGCCGGATCGCCGGCATCGAGCCCGGCCGCACCATCAAGGCCAGAGGACGGATCGCCGTCCGGGACGGGCGCAAGGTGCTCTACAACCCCTACTACGAGTTGCAGAACGCTTCATGACACCTGTGAACGAGTCCGAGAAGCAGCCCACCCTCCTGGAGCAGATGGGCGGCGTGAGCGGCCTGCTGTTCTCCTCGTTGCCCGTCGTGGTGTTCGTGCTGGTCAACGCGTTCGCCGGGCTCATGCCCGCGATCTGGAGCGCGCTGGGGTTCTCCGTCGTGATCGGCATCGTGCTGGCCATGCGCAAGGGCTCGGTGCAGCCGGCCGTCTCGGCCGTCTTCGGCGTCGGCATCGCCGCGTTCATCGCCTACCGGACCGGCGACGCCAAGGGCTTCTTCCTGTTCGGCATCTGGCAGAGCCTCGTCTACGGCGGCGTGTTCATCGGGTCGATCCTGGTCAGGTGGCCGCTGGCGGGCGTGATCTGGTCATTCCTCAACGGCCAGGGCACGGCGTGGCGCAAGGACAAGGCCACCGTCCGCGACTACGACATCGCCACCCTCGTGTGGGCGCTGGTCTTCTGCGCCCGGTTCGTGGTGCAGCGCTGGCTCTACGACGAGGCCTCCGTGGGCTGGCTGGCAGCCGCCCGCCTGGCCATGGGCTACCCGCTGATGGCCGTGGCCCTGGTCGCCACGGTGTGGGCCGTGCGCCGTTCGGACAAGCGCCTCAAGGCCGCCCTGGCCAGGGAAGAGGAGGAGAACCGCGAAGCGGAACAACGCCTCCGAGCCCAAACCGAGGCCAAGCCGACCATCTACGACGAACTGCTCGACACCTCGACCGAACAACGCCCCGCCCCGTCTCCGGCCCGGGCCGAGGACAGATAACCCGCACCAGCAGCGCCGCGGCCGTCCACTGCCCCCTTCTCTCAATCGAGGGGTCCGTGTCATCCCGCCGACCTGGCGCAGCCCTACCGCGCGTGTCAAGGGGGCACTCGGAGCCGGACCGCACCTGACGCTGGTACGGCCCCCTTGACACGTGTGGTTGCCCTTGTGGAGGTCGGCGGGATGACACGGACCCCGACCCACGCTGGTAGGGGAGTCGACCGCGAGACCCCGTCATCCTGCTGATCTGCCCGTCCGGCGAGGACGCTCTTAATCTCTTGAACCCACCCTGACCTGCCACGACCAGCGCAGCAGGACACCCGGCCAGCGAAACAGCCCGCCGCGAAACAGCCGGTCAGCGAAACAGCCGAGACGGGTCAGTACCCCAACGCCGACCGAATCTCCTGCTCCACATCCGCCGCCGCCACGAACAGCAGCTCGTCCCCACCCTCCAGCGTGTCATCGGGCGTCGGCACGATCACCCGGCCACCCCGCAGGATCGTCACCAGCGCCGCGTCCCGCGGCAGCGCCAGCCCGTTCACCGGGGACCCTGCCAACGGGGTGTCACCCGGCAGCGTGATCTCCACGAGGTTCGCCTGACCCTGGCGCAACGTCATCAGCCGCACCACGTCGCCGACCGTCACCGCCTCCTCCACCAGCGCGGACAGGATGCGCGGCGTCGACACGGCCACGTCCACCCCCCACGACTCGGTGAACAGCCACTCGTTCGCCGGGTCGTTCACCCGCGCCACCACGCGCCGCACCGCGAACTCGGTCTTCGCCAGCAACGACACGACCAGGTTGACCTTGTCGTCACCGGTGGCCGCGATCACCACGTCGCACAGCTGCATCCCGGCGTCTTCCAACGACGACAGCTCGCACGCGTCGGCCTGCACCCACTCGGCCTGGTCCACGGTGTGCGGCTCGAAGTGGTTCCGGTCCCGTTCGATGAGCATCACCTGGTGCCCGTCGGACACCAGCTCGGCCGCGATGGACCGACCCACCGCACCGGCACCCGCAATGGCGATACGCACTCAGCTCTCCTCGGGCGCGTGAGCCGCAGCCGCGGCCACATCGGTCACGGTGCCGGACAGGGCGGCCACGTACACCTGGTCGTCGGCCTGGAACACGGTCTTCGAGTCGGGCAGCACGCCGGTGCCGAACCGCATCACGAACGCCACCCGGCACCCGGTGGCTTCCTGCAGGTCACGCACCGTGCGCCCGACCCAGTCCTCGTGCAGCTCCAACGGCAGCACGGCCACGCTGCCCGACGGGTCGCGCCACGCCGTCGCGGTGCCCTCGGGCAGCAGCATCCGCAGGAACCGGTCGGTCGACCACGGCACGGTCGCCACCGTCGGGATACCCAGCCGCTCGTACACCGCGGCGCGCTTCTCGTCGTAGATCCGCGCGACCACCGCCTCCACCCCGAACGTCTCCCGCGCCACCCGGGCCGAGATGATGTTGGAGTTGTCGCCGCTGGACACGGCCGCGAACGCGCCCGCCCGCTCCACACCGGCCGCGATCAGCACCTTCTGGTCGAACCCGTTGCCGACGACCTGCTGGCCGTGGAAGTCCGAGCCGAGCCGGCGGAAGGACTGCGCGTCCTTGTCGATCACCGCGACCTGGTGGTCCAGGCGTTCGAGTGCCTTGGCCAGGGACGAGCCCACCCGGCCGCAGCCCATGATCACCACGTGCACGAAAGCCTCCCCGAACGACGCCTACGGAGAACCTACCGTTCCTAATGGACGAGCGAGAGCAGTGTCGGACCTGCGTCCCGGCACCGCACACCTCCCGAACGGCGCCGGCCCCGTCGAGCCGGTACCCGCCGCCCTGAGCGAACACCCGTCGAACACGCGAACGAACACCCGTCGCACACGCGAACACCACCCGCATCGGACCCGCGACCCACGTCACAAGCGACATGGTGCTTACCCGACGACAACGCTCAGGTGGTCACCACCCCTTACGCTCTCGACCCGTGTCCAAGCTCGCAACCGCGGCCAAGCGCCTCCTGGTCGGCAGGCCCTTCCGCAGCGATCGCCTAGCCCACACCCTGCTGCCCAAACGCATCGCCCTGCCCGTGTTCGCCTCGGACGCGATGTCGAGCGTGGCCTACGCCCCCGAGGAGATCTTCCTCGTGCTCTCGGTGGCGGGTCTGTCGGCCTACGCGCTCGCGCCGTGGGTCGGTGTGGCGGTGGTCGTCGTGATGCTCACGGTCGTCGCGAGCTACCGGCAGAACGTGCACGCCTACCCCTCCGGCGGCGGCGACTACGAGGTCGCCACGGTCAACCTGGGGCGCAGAGCCGGCCTGACGGTGGCCAGCGCCCTGCTGGTCGACTACATCCTCACGGTCGCGGTCTCCATCTCCGCCGCCGCGGCGAACATCGGTTCGGCCATCCCGTTCGTCGCCACCCACAAGGCCGAGTTCGCGGTCGTCGCGATCGTCCTGCTCACCGCGATCAACCTGCGCGGCATCCGCGAGTCCGGCAGCGCGTTCGCCATCCCGACCTACGCCTTCATGGCCGGCATCATCTTCATGATCGGCTACGGCCTGTTCCGCGGCTTCGTTCTGGGCGACGAGATGCGCGCCGAGAGCGCGGGGCTCGAACTGCGGGCCGAGGACGACCACCTCGTGGGCCTGGCGTTCCTGTTCCTCGTGCTGCGCGCCTTCTCGTCCGGCAGCGCGGCGCTGACGGGCGTCGAGGCGATCAGCAACGGCGTGCCGGCGTTCCGCAAGCCGAAGTCGCGCAACGCGGCGACCACGCTGCTGGCGATGGGCATGCTCGCGGTCACGATGCTGATGGGCCTGATCGTGCTGGCCCAGCTCACCGGGGTGAAGATGGCCGAGGACCCGGCGCACCAGCTCGTCAACGCGCCCGAGGGCTACGAGCAGAAGACGATGGTCGCCCAGATCGCGGGCGCGGTGTTCGAGGGCTTCCCGGTCGGGTTCTTCTTCATCACCACGGTCACCGCGCTGATCCTCGTCCTGGCCGCGAACACCGCGTTCAACGGCTTCCCGGTGCTCGGCTCGATCCTCGCCCAGGACCGCTACCTGCCGCGCCAGCTGCACACCCGCGGCGACCGGCTCGCGTTCAGCAACGGCATCGTCTTCCTCGCCGGCGCGGCGATCGTGCTGGTCATCGCGTTCGACGCCGAGGTCACCAAGCTCATCCAGCTCTACATCGTGGGCGTGTTCGTGTCGTTCACGATGAGCCAGACCGGCATGGTCCGGCACTGGAACCGGCTGCTCAAGACCGAGGCCGACCCGATGGCGCGCCGCCGGATGCGCCGCTCGCAGGCGATCAACGCGTTCGGCCTGGCGCTCACGGCCTCGGTGCTGGTCGTCGTGCTGATCACGAAGTTCACCAAGGGCGCGTGGATCGCCATCGCCGCGATGGCCGCCCTCTACGCCCTGATGACGGCGATCCGCAGGCACTACGACCGGGTCGCCGAGGAGCTGCGCCAGCAGGAGCGGCAGAAGCTGCTGCCCGCCCGCAACCACGCCATGGTGCTCGTCTCCAAGCTGCACATGCCGACCCTGCGCGCCCTGGCGTACGCCAAGGCGACCCGGCCGGACATCCTGGAGGCCGTGACCGTCAACGTGGACGACGGCGACACCCGCCGCCTGGTGCGCGACTGGGAGAAGGAGAACTTCAAGGTGCCGCTGAAGGTGATCGAGTCGCCTTACCGCGAGATCACCAAACCGGTCCTGGACTACGTCAGGCGGGTCCGCACGGACAACCCGCGCGACGTGGTGACCGTGTTCATCCCGGAGTACGTGGTCGGTCACTGGTGGGAGCAGTTCCTGCACAACCAGAGCGCGCTGCGGCTCAAGGGCAGGCTGCTGTTCCAGCCGGGCGTGATGGTGACCAGCGTGCCGTGGCAGCTGGCCTCATCCTCGAAGGTGACCGACAAGGACGACGTCGTGGCGCCCGGCGCGATCCGGCGCGGCCTGGACAAGCGCGGCGGGAACGACCAGGGGGACGGCAAGTGACGGCGACCTGGAAGCAGCGGCTGATCGAGGTCGAGGTCGGCGCGGTCGCCCACGGCGGGCACTGCGTCGCCCGGCACGAGGGCCGCGTCGTGTTCGTCCGGCACGCGCTGCCCGGCGAACGGGTGGTGGTGCGGATCACCGAGGACACCGGCGGCTCGTTCTGCCGCGGTGATGCCGTCGAGGTGCTCCAGGCCTCACCGGACCGCGTGCAGGCCCCGTGCCCGTTCGCCGGGCCTGGCCTGTGCGGCGGCTGCGACTGGCAGCACGCGTCGTGGGAGGCCCAACGGGAGCTCAAGGCCGCCGTGATCAGCGAGCAGCTGCACCGCCTGGCCAAGCTCGACTGGGAGGTCATCGTCGAGGACCTGCCCGGCGGTCCCGAGGACTGGCGCACCCGGATGCGCATGGCCGTCGGCCCGGACGGCCGCCCCGGCTTCCGCGCCCACCGCAGCCACCACGTCATCCCGGTCGACGACTGCGTCATCGCCGTGCCCGACGCCCTCGACGACGTGGTCGACCGCACCTGGCCGCCCAAGTCCGAGCTGGTCATCACCCGTGACGCCGGCGGCCGCACGCACCTGACCGAGATCGGCCCGCCGGTCATCCGCCGGGGCCGTCCCGTCCCCGGACCGTCCCGCCTCCGCCAGGGCAGCGGCACCGCCACCGAACTGGCCGCCGGCCGCACCTGGAACCTGCGCGCCGACGGGTTCTGGCAGGTCCACCCGGCCGCCGCGGACACCTTCGCCAAGGTCGTCGGCGACTGGGCGGACTGCCAGCCCGGCGAACGCGCCTGGGACCTCTACGGCGGCGTGGGCCTGTTCGCGTCCGTGCTCGCCGAGCAGGTCGGCCCCTCCGGATCGGTCGCCGTGGTCGAGTCCTCGCACGGCGCGGTCACCGACGGCAAGCTCAACCTCTCCGACCACCCGCAGATCAGCTGGTACGCGGGCCGCACCGAAGCCGTGCTCGACTCGCCCGACTTCACCGACCTGCCACCCGACGTCGTGGTCCTGGACCCACCGCGCAAGGGCGCGGGCAAGGTCGTGGTGACCGCGATCGCCCGCAGTCGACCCGCCCGTGTGGTTTACGTCGCGTGCGACCCCGCCGCCCTGGCCCGCGACGTAGCCTCCTTCGCCCAGCTCGGTTACGAGTTGACCCAGCTCAGGGCCTTCGACGCGTTCCCGATGACGCACCACGTGGAATGCGTCGCCCTGCTGGAGCCCGTTCGCTGAAAGGCGTCTCAGCCCGCGGTCCGTAGACTGACCGGACGAATCGGGGAGCCGTACCACAGGGTGAGGTGGAGCGAGTGACGCTGCTGGAATCCGTGCACGGACCGGCGGATCTGAAACGGTTGGGACCGGACGAGCTGGTCGTGCTCGCCGAGGAGATCCGGCGTTTCCTGGTCGACAAGGTCTCCCGGACCGGCGGGCACCTCGGGCCCAACCTCGGTGTGGTGGAGCTGACCATGGCCGTGCACCGGGTCTTCGACTCGCCGCACGACTCCGTCGTCTTCGACACCGGCCACCAGAGCTACGTGCACAAGATCCTCACCGGCCGTCGCGAGGGCTTCGACACGCTTCGCCAGAAGGGCGGCCTGTCCGGCTACCCCTCCCGGTCGGAGAGCGAGCACGACGTCGAGGAGAACAGCCACGCCTCGACCGCCCTGTCCTACGCCGACGGCCTGGCCAAGGCCTACCAGCTCGGTGGGCAACGCCGGCACGTCGTGGCGGTCGTCGGCGACGGCGCCCTGACCGGCGGCATGTGCTGGGAGGCGTTGAACAACATCGCCTCCGGCACCGACCGCCCGGTGGTGATCGTCGTCAACGACAACGGCCGGTCCTACTCGCCCACCATCGGCGGCCTGGCCGACCACCTGTCGTCGCTGCGCCTGCAGCCCGGCTACGAGCGCGCCCTGGAACGCGGCAAGAGCGCCCTCCAGGGCACCCCGTTCGTCGGCAAGCCCCTCTACGCGGCCCTGCACGCGGCCAAGCGCGGCATCAAGGACGCCCTCAGCCCGCAGGCCATGTTCGAGGACCTCGGCCTCAAGTACATCGGCCCCGTCGACGGCCACGACCACGCCGTCCTCGAATCGGCGCTGCGCCGCGCCAAGTCCTTCGGCGGACCCGTGATCGTGCACACCGTCACCCGCAAGGGCAACGGCTTCGCTCCCGCCGAGAACCACGAGGCCGACCAGATGCACGCCACCGGCGTCATCGACCCCATCACCGGCGAGAACATCGGCCCGTCCAAGCGCACCTGGACCCACGTCTTCGCCGACGAACTGGCCACCCTCGGCGGCGAACGCCCCGACCTGGTCGCCATCACCGCCGCCATGCGCGGCCCCACAGGCCTGGACAAGTTCGCGGGCCTCTACCCCGAGCGCTGCTTCGACGTCGGCATCGCCGAACAGCACGCCATGACCTCCGCCGCCGGCCTCGCCATGGGCGGCATGCACCCGGTGGTGGCGATCTACGCCACCTTCCTCAACCGCGCGTTCGACCAGCTCCTGCTGGACGTCGCCATGCACAAGCAGGGCGTCACCGTCGTGCTCGACCGCGCCGGGATCACCGGCCCCGACGGCGCCTCCCACCACGGCATGTGGGACCTGTCCATCTGCGGCCTCATCCCGGGCATCCACGTGGCCGCCCCCCGCGACGCCGCCTCGCTGCGCGAAGAACTCCGCGAGGCCGTCCGCATCCCCGACGCACCCACCGTCATCCGCTACCCGAAGGCATCGGTGGGCCCCGACCTGCCCGCCCTCGAACGGATCGGCGCGGTCGACGTCCTGCACCGCTCCGGCTCCGACGTCCTCCTCGTGACCGTCGGCGCGTTCGGCGAACTCGGCCTCGCCGCCGCCCAACGCCTCGCCGACCAGGGCATCGGCGTCACCGTCGTCGACCCCCGCTGGGTCTTCCCCGTGTCGGACGACCTGGTCACCCTGGCCGCTGACCACCGCCTCGTCGTCACCGTCGAGGACAACGGCAGGCACGGCGGCTTCGGCTGGGCACTGGCCGCCGCACTCCGCGACGCCTCAGTGGACGTCCCCCTCCGCGACCTGGGCATCCCCCAGGAGTTCCAGGAGCACGGCGAACGCGGCGAGGTCCTCACCGACATCGGCCTGACCGCCCAGGACGTCTCCCGCCGCATCACCGAGTGGGTGGTCGCCGCCCAGCCCGCGGAAATGGACGCGACGGTCGAGAAGTAGCCGGTTACCCTCCCCACGCCCGGTCAGCGGCTCGGACGGCACTGCCGAACCCGAGTTCCGCGCTCACAGCCGGGCACACCTTTCAGTAGGCGCGTTGCCAACGCGGCGGGTTGCGACACCCAAGCCGCGACCCCGGTCGACCACGGGGCGCAGGGCCTTGCGAGCCCCGTGCTCCCGCCCACCGCCCCACGGCCGGGGTCGCGGTCCGCGCGGCAGGAGGGGGGACCGGTGAAGCACACGCTCATGCCGTGGGAACGCGGTGTGGTCTTCCGCCACGGCAAGCTGGTGGAAGTCCTGGAACCCGGCCGCCACCGCCGCGGCTTCCGCCACGTGGTCCACCGCGTCGACGTCCGACCCCGTTCCCACACACCGGGCTGGCAGGACATCCCCACCGCGGACGGCGTCCTCATCCGCGTCACGCTCGTCCTCCACTGGGCGATCTCCGACGCGGCCCGCTTCGTCCAGGCAGCCGCCGCCCCCGAGGTCGAACTGCACCTCCAGGTCCAGGTAGCCCTCCGCGCCGCGGTCCTCACCCGCGCCCACGACGAGGTGGACCACTCCCGCGACGCCATCGCCACCGAGGTCCACACCGCCGTCACCGCCCGCGCCACCACCCTGGGCATCGACCTGCGTGAAGTGGCCGTGCGCGACGTCGTCATGCCCACGGAGCTCCGCAAGGCCGCCCTGACCGAACTCCTGGCCCGCGCGGAAGCCCGAGCCACCCTGGAACGCGCCCGCGGCGAGACCGCCGCCCTGCGCTCCCTCCTCAACGCCGCCCGCCTCGCCGAGGACCACCCGGCCCTCCTCCAACTGCGGGCACTCCAGACCGCCAACACCGTCGTCGTCGAACGCACCCGCTGACACTGCAACCCCTCCTCCCAAAGGAGGGGTTCGTGTCATCCCGCCGACCTGGCTCCGCCCAACCGCGCGTGTCAAGGGGGCTTGTCCGAGGCTTGCCCGGCGGTGAACCCCTGCCGCCCCCTTGACGCGTGTGGTTGCCCTTGGGGAGGTCGGCGGGATGACACGAAACCCGGCCCCCGCTGGAACCGCACGGACCGCCCAAAACCCGTCATCCTGCTGATCTGCCCGTCCGGCGAGGACTCTTTTCCTCTTTCGACCTGAGCGGTCGACAGCTTGACGCTAAGCACCTTCTCAGGGATGTGTGGCACCTTTGTGTGGTGCGGATCCTGGTAGTCGAGGACGAGGTGCCGCTGGCCGACGCGATCGCGCGTGGCCTGCGGCGCGAAGGTATGGCGGTCGACGTGGCCTACGACGGCGAGACCGGCCACGAGAAGTCGACCGTGACCCGGTACGACGTGGTCGTGCTCGACCGCGACCTGCCCGGCATGTCCGGCGACGAGCTGTGCAAGGAAATCCTCAGTTCCGGCGCCCTGACCAGGGTCATGATGCTCACCGCCAGCGCCGGGGTGGACGACCGGGTCGCGGGCCTGTCCCTCGGCGCGGACGACTACCTGGCCAAACCGTTCGCCTTCCCCGAGCTGGTCGCCCGCGTGCGCGCCCTCGCCCGCCGCGCCACCCCGGCCACCCCGCCGCTGCTCACCGCCCGCGACGTGGAGCTCGACCCGGCCCGGCGCACCGTGCGACGCGCCGGGCAGCCCGTCGAGCTGACCCGCAAGGAGTTCGGCGTGCTGGAGGTGCTGCTGGCGGCCAAGGGGTCGGTGGTCTCCAGCGAGGAACTGCTCGAACGGGTCTGGGACGAGAACGCCGACCCGTTCACCACCACCGTCCGCGTCACCGTGATGACGCTGCGCAAGAAGCTCGGCGAACCGGGCATCATCGACACGGTCGTCGGCTCCGGCTACCGCGTGCCCACGGCAGGTTCCACTGAACCGTGAGTTGGTCCGCAGGCGCGGACCCGGGCTGCGGACGCGGCTCACCCTCCTCGCGACCGGCCTGGTGGCGTTCGTCAGCGGCCTGCTGCTCCTGCTCGGCTGGCTGCTCGTCGGCCGGGTCATCGCCTCCTCACCCCGCTTCGCCGAGGGCAGCACCGTCATCGTGGACGGGCGCGAGGTGGACGCCGGCGCGTTGATGGACCTGCTCGGCGAACAAGCCCGGGACGACGTGCTGCGATCCGGTTCCATCGCGTTCCTGTGCGTGGTCGCCGCGGCGGCCCTGCTCGCGTGGACGATCACCGGGCGCGTCCTGCAACCCGTGCACGACGTGACCGACGCGGCCCGCCGGTTGTCCGCCGAGTCGCTGGGTGAGCGGCTGCGGCTGGACGGGCCCCGGGACGAGGTCGCCGAGCTGGCCGACACGTTCGACGAGATGCTCGATCGGTTGCAGGCCGCGTTCGAGTCGCAACGGCGGTTCGTCGCCAACGCCTCCCACGAGCTGCGCACCCCCCTCGCCGTGGTCCGGACGGAGCTGGACGTGACGCTCGCCGACCCGGACGCCGACGCCGAGGAGCTGCGCCGCATGGCCGGGGTGGTGCGCGGGGCGACGGAGCGGGCCGAACAGCTGGTCAGCGCTTTGCTGCTGCTCGCGCGCACGGACGGGCTCGGGTTGGCGGTGCGCGAGCCGGTGGACCTCAACGCCGTGGTGGAGTCCGCGTGGAGGTCCGCACGGGTGGAGGCCGAGGAGCGCCAGCTCCGGGTGTCGTTCCTGCGGGCACCGGCGCCCGCGGTGGGTGACCCGGCGTTGTTGGAGCGGATCGCGGGGAACCTCCTGGAGAACGCCGTGCGGCACAACGTGCCCGGTGGGTGGATCGAGGTGCGCACCGAGGGTGGGGTCTCGTGGACGTTGCTGCGGGTGTCGTCGTCCGGGCAGGTTGTCGCGCCGGATCGGGTGGAGGAGCTGTTCGAGCCGTTCCGCCGGGGTGGGGTCGACCGGACGGCGCGTACGGGGACCGGGCTCGGGCTGTCCATCGTGCGGGCCGCCGTCGCAGCTCACGAGGGTCAGGTGCACGCCACCGCGGTGCCCGGCGGGGGGCTGTCGGTGGCCGTCCACCTGCCGTCCACACCGCATGGAAAACTGGTCTGAGTGGTCCCGATCACACATGATCCGGTTTGACGGGCCGCGCAGGGGGTACTACCTGCGAAGACGCGCCTCCAGACCCCCGATTTGTCTCCGCGTTAGGCGGGGTGTAACTTTCTCTCTGCCAGCGCGGAACGGGCCGGAGAGAGACCGGAACGGAGCGCGGCGGACATCAAGCCCCGGATCGAATCACCTGGTTGTGATGAGTGATGGTGAGCGCGTGTTCTTTGAGAACTCAACAGCGTGCCGAATAGCCAGTAAATTTATGAACCTCGTCAAGAGGTTTCCT
>NZ_JBFAQZ010000033.1:0-66757 GCF_040673975.1 Actinosynnema sp. NPDC050801
GGCGGGACGCTTTTCCCCGCCGTGCCTGCCCGGCTTTGGCCTGCCTGGGGTGCCCGTAAGGGCCCCATGTCAAATCGAGCCGGACCCAACCACCCCACCCCACCACCCAACACCGAGTTAGTACGGAGACCACGACAACTAAGCGCGCCCCCTGCTCCCCGCCCCTCCCCCTCGCCCTCCCCCCGCACCTCCCCCTAGCCCCGCCCGTCCAACACCCTCGCCAACTCCAACCTCGACGACACCCCCAACTTGACGTACACCCGCGACAGGTACACCTCGATCGTGCGCGGGCTGTAGTGCAACGCCGCCGCGATGTCCCGATTGCGCATACCCTGCTGCACCAATCGGGCGACGTTCTCCTCCGCCGCCGTCAACACCCCGGGCGCCTTCGCCCGAGCCCGCGGCACCTTCGCCCCCAACTCCCGCAACCGACCACCAGCCTGCCGCCGCAACCCGTGCGCCCCCAGCCGCTGGAACACCGCGTACGCGTCGAGCAACTCGGGCACCGCCGCGCTCTCCACCACCCCCAACGCCAGCTGCGACCGCGCCTTCTCGAACACCAACCCACCGGCCTCCGCCTCGGCCACCGCCTCGCGCAGCACCCCGGCGTCCTGCTCGGCCATCCCGATCACCCGCCGCACGGTCACCCGCGTCCACGGCGCCACCCGATCGGCCGACACGACCCGCAGCCGCTTCACCGTCTGCCGGGCCTCCTCCACCCGACCGTGGGCCAGGTCCAACTCGACCAGGCGACCCAGCAGCACGCAGCTGTACGCCGTCATCCCGTCGTCGTCCACGGCCTCGACCAACGTGGTCCGGGCGCCCTCCACGTCACCGCGCGCCGCCAGGTAGCCGGCCATCGCCAGCGCGTGCAGGCGGGCCATGTTCGGGCTGGTCGGCGGGTCGAGCGCGGCCAGCCGGGCGGCCACGTCCAGCTCGCCCCGCCACGTGCGCACCTCCAGCTCGATCGCGCGCAGGCCGTGCAACATCATCAGCTCCTGCCGCGACTCCAGCTCGGCGGCGGCGCGGCCGACCCGCTCCAGGCACGCGTCCCACTCACCGCCGAACCAGTCCAGCGCCGCCCGCGCCACCTCCAGCTCGCCGCGGAAGGCGTGCCCACCCGCCCGTTCCCGCAGCTCTTCCGCCCGACGCAGCCGCCACGACGCGTCGTGCACCAGACCGGCCAACGCCCCGGTGGACGCGCCGACGGCCAGCGCCTGCAGCTCCAGCGCGGGCTGACCGTCCGCCGAGGCCAGGGACCGGTTGGCGTACTCGACCGTCTTGTCGTGCCGGAACAGCATCGACGTGATCACCGCCAGCCGGTCGAACACCACGACACCCTCCGCCGCGGACGTGAACGGCATGGCCTCGATGCGGTCCGCGGCCTCCAACGCCTCCGCGTGCCGTCCGGTGAACACCAACAACAGCGCGCGCTGCGCGTGCAACGCGGCCGGTGCATCGCCCGCCCGCACCTCCGCGTCGGCCAGCCGCAACGCCTCGACCAACCGCCCGACCAGGAACAAGCTGCTCAACACCACCACCGCGCACCTCGACCGCTCCGCCCCGGGCGGCAGGGCTTCCAGCGCGGCCAGGCCGGGCGCGATGGCGGCGGCCGGCCGGGACGCGTGCGCCAGCGCCCGGCACTGCGAAGCGAGCAGCCCGGCCCGTTCGGGCGCGGTCACCGGCAGCAGCTCCAACGCCCGCGCGCACAACGCCGCCGCCGTCTCCGGCGCGGTGGTGCGGTTCGCGTCGGCGGCCTGCGCCATCACCCGGACCGCGCGCAGGTCGCCGGGCGGCGCGGACTCCGCCAGGTGCCAGGCCAGCTCCATCTCGTCCACGGCCAACCCGCGCGCCCGGTCGTCCAGCAGCCGGGCGCTGATGAGGCTGTGCAGGTGCCGGCGTTGCGCCGGTCCGATCTCCTGGTACAGCGCCTCACCGACCAGGGCGTGCGAGAACCGGTAGCCCCGGTCCTCGTCCCGCACCACGATGTGCGCGCGCAGGAGACCGTCGAACGCGTCCACCACCACGTCCTCGGGCAGTGACGCCACCCTGGCCAGCAGCCCGATCTGGTCCAGCCGAACCCGCCGGAAGATCGACACCGCGCGGGCCACCGCCCGGGTGTCCCGGTCCAGCGGCGCGACCCGCCGCAGCACCGCCTCCCGCCTGGTCAGCCTGATCGCGGACGGCGACACGGTCAGCCTGGCCCGGTCGCCGTCGACCGCGACCAGGTCCAGCTCGCGCAGCGACCGGGCGATCTCCACCGCGAAGAACGGGTTGCCGTCCGCCCGCTGGTGCACCTCGTGCGCCAGGCCGTCGTCCACCGGCGTGCCCAGCACGGTCTCCACGATCCGCGCCACGTCGCCGCCGCTCAACGGGGCCAGGCGCACCCGCACCACCTCGGCGTGCCGTTCGAGCCGGTCCAGCAGTTCCTCGACGCCGGGGTTGCGGTGGTGCTCGCGCACAGCCGTGATCAGCACCAGCGGCGCGGCGGTGACCCGGCGCAGCACCACGGCCAGCATGGCCAGCGAATCGTCGTCCACCTGGTCGAGGTCGTCCAGCACGAGCGCGGCGGGCCTATCGGCGCTGAGGCCGGTGAGCGCGCGGGCAACGAGCTCACAGGACCGACCGAACCAGGTCGCGTCCGGTTCCGCGGTGAGGTCGAGCGCGTCCAACGCGGCCCGCACCGCCCCCGACCCGAACCCCGCCCCCGACAACGACCCAGACCCCGACCCCGGCAACGAACGCAACGCCGTCGCCACCGCCGCGTACGGGATGCGCCTGCTCACGTCGTCCGACTCGGCCGCGGCCACCGCGCAACCCCGGTCCCGCAGCCGCCGACCCACCTCCGCCAGCAGGCTGCTCTTGCCGATACCCGGCTCGCCCGACACCACGACGGCCACCAACCCGGCCGCGGGCACGCGCTCGACCACGTCGAACACGGCCGCCAGCTCGATTTCCCGGCCGAAGAAAGGCGACAAGGGCGACCTCCCCTCGTTGGGCACACCACCCTACCGACTGAGGAATCCCTACTCACGTGGCGTGGCTCACGGTGGTGGCATGGCGGTGCACACCACTGCCGCACCTGGAGGGCCGATGACGGTCGAGGGCACCTGCGCCGACGAGTTCGCCGAGGTTCGCGCCGAGTTCGAACGCAACTTCGCCGAGCGCGGCGAGCTCGGCGGTGGCGTGCACGTGACGGTGGACGGCGAGACCGTCGTCGACCTGTGGGGCGGTGACGCCGGCGGGCGGCCGTGGACGGAGGACACGATCACGCACGTCTGGTCGTGCACCAAGGGCGCGACCGCGTTGTGCGCGCACGTCCTGGCGTCACGCGGTGAGCTGGACCTGGACACGCCGGTGGTCCGGTACTGGCCGGAGTTCGGGGCCAACGGCAAGGCCGACACGCTGGTGCGGCACCTGCTGGCGCACCAGGCCGGGTTGAGCGCGGTGCGGGAGCCGGTGCCCCCGGGCGGCATGTTCGACTGGGAGCTGATGACCGGCCTGCTGGCGCGGCAGGAGCCGTTCTGGGCGCCCGGCACGCGGCACGGCTACCACGCGTTGACGTTCGGGCACCTGATCGGCGAGGTGGTCCGGCGGGTGGCCGGGATGCCGTTGGCGGACTTCTTCGAGAAGGAGGTGTCCGGTCCGCTGGGCCTGGACTTCTGGTTGACGTTGCCGGAGGACCTGGAGCCGCTGGTGGCGCCGACCGTCCCGGCGGACCGCGGCGAGGCGGTGCCCGCCGTGTACGTGGCGGCGATGACGCGGCCCGAGTCGATGCAGGCGCTGCTGGTGGCCAACAGCGGCGGGTACGTCGCCGCGTCGAACAGCCGTGAGGCGCACGCGGCGCAGTACGGGGCGGTCGGCGGGATGAGCAACGCGCGCGGCCTGGCGCAGATGTACCGGCCGCTGGCGCTGGGCGGCGAGTACAACGGGGTGCGGCTGGTGGACGAGACCCAGGTCCCGGTCATGTCCGGGGTGGTGTCGGCCGGGTTCGACGAGATGCTCCTCGGGCCGACCCGGTTCTCGCTGGGGTTCCTCAAGGCGGTGGGCAACCACCACCTGCCCGCCGTCGAGCGCGGCGTGCTGATGTCGGAGGACGCGTTCGGGCACTCCGGGATGGGCGGCTCACTGGGGTTCGCCGACCCCGCCGCCCGGATGTCGTTCGGCTACGCGATGAACCGCATGGGCCCGGGCGTGGGCGTCAACGCGCGCGGCCAGTCCCTTGTGGACGCCGTGTACCGCGCCCTCGGCCACCGCCAAGCTCCAGGCGGGATCTGGTTCCGCTGAACTCCCCCGCCCCCGCGTCAGGCCGAAATCCCGTAGACCGAACGCAGCCAGACGCAGGTCAGGGTGTCGACCAGCTCCCGGTCCCTTGCCGTCGACCGGCGGGACCGGGAGCGGGCGAGGAAGGCCTGTTCGTTCATCGCCACCAGGACCGCGGCCAACGACTTGGCGTCCGGTCCCGGCGGTGCGACGCCCGCGTCCCGCTCGATGTCGATCTGCGAGGCGGTCGCGTCGATGAACCGGTGCGCGACACCGGTCCAGAACTCGCGCATCAGCGGGTCGGTGTCGCGGGCCCGGACGGCGGCGCGCAGCACCGGGCCGTGCTTGCGCCACAGGGCGAGGCTCGCGCCCAACGCGCGCCGGATCGAGTCCTCGGGCGGCTCGCTGCCGCGCCGCAGCCAGGACGACGCCGACTCGTAGAGCGCGTCGAGGATGCCACCGGACAGCGCGTGCAGCACCGCTTCCCGCGACGCGAAGTGGAAGTAGAAGGTCGACCGCGAGATGCCCGCGCCCGACGCGAGCTCGTCGACCGCGATGTCATCCAGGGCGCGCGTCTGCAACAGCCGCTCGGCGGTGTCCAGTATCGCCTGGGACGTCAGGTCGCCCTTGCTGGGCCTGCGCCGCGACCCGACCGTGCCGGCACGTGGGGACATGGCGCACATCCTCGGTTCAGCGCACCGGCAGCCGCAAGGTTTCCGCACGCACCGCCACCAAGTCGCAAGCTCCGCAGTGGACCGCACGGGGTCGCGATGCCCGACCTGGTGCCCGACCGGTGCACGACCCGATCTCCCGGTTGGCGCACGACCCGATCTCCCGGTTGGCGCGCGTCACCGCGCCGGGCGGGGTAGACAGGAGGCGTGGATCCCCTCTGGGCATTGCGACAGGTGGCGTTCCAGCTGGAGCGCGCCGGTGAACCCACCTACCGGGTCCGGGCGTTCCGCAAGGCCGCCGAGGTGGTGGCGGCGTTGCCGGACGGCGAGGTGGAGCGGCGGGTCGCGGCGGGCACGTTGACCGACCTGCCCGGCATCGGCAAGGCCACCGCCGGCGTGATCACCGACGCCGTGGCGGGGCGCGAGCCGACCTACCTGAGCCGGTTCCGCGAGCCGGTGGTGGGCGGGCAGGCGCTGCGGGCGTTGCTGAAGGGGGATTGCCACACCCACTCCGACTGGTCCGACGGCGGCAGCCCGATCCGCGAGATGGCGGAGGCGGCGCGCGACCTCGGGCACTCGTGGATGGTGCTGACCGACCACTCGCCCCGGCTCACGGTGGCCAACGGGCTGTCCGCCGACCGGCTGCTCAGGCAGCTGGACGTGGTGGCGGAGCTGAACACCGAGCTGGCGCCGTTCCTGATCCTGACCGGCATCGAGGTGGACATCCTGGACGACGGTTCGCTCGACCAGCGGCCCGAGCTGCTGGAGCGGCTGGACGTGGTGGTCGCCAGCGTGCACTCGAAGCTGCGGATGCCCGCGCCGGAGATGACCCGGCGCATGGTCGCCGCCGTGTCCAACCCGCACGTCGACGTGCTCGGCCACTGCACGGGACGGTTGGTGGTCGGCAAGGGCAGGCCGGAGTCGACGTTCGACGCGGAGGCGGTGTTCTCGGCGTGCGTCGAGCACGGCACGGCGGTGGAGGTCAACTCGCGGCCGGAGCGCCGCGACCCACCGGGGCGGCTGCTGCGGCTGGCGGTGGAGCTGGGGTGCTCGTTCTCGATCGACAGCGACGCCCACGCGCCGGGGCAGCTGGACTGGCTGTCGTTCGGGTGCGAGCGGGCCGAGGAGTGCGGCGTCACCCCCGACCGGGTGATCAACACCCTGGACGCCGCAGAACTCCTGACCCGCTGACACCACCCCACCGAACCCCTCGCCCACCACCCGCGACCGTCAGCGGCCGGCCGTGGCGGGCCGGTGCGTCCTCGACGCCCGGACCAGGTGCCCGTACCACGGGACCAGCGGCCCGGTGCGGCCGTCGACCAGCCGCTGCCACGTGGACCGGCACAGCGCGAGGAACGGTGCGGCGTCCCAGTACCGCGCCAGTTCCGCCAACGGCCGGTTCTGCACGTTGCCCAGGCCGTAGCGGCGGTCGAACCCGTACGACACCGGGACCGCCGCGCCGTTCGCCTCGATCACCAACGGGGTCAGCCACCGGCCGAGCGGCTGCTCCTCGTCCACCGGCACGGCCATGAACGCCTCCGGTTTGCGCGCCAGCATCGTCCGCGGCACGGCGTCGAGCTGCACGGCGAGACCGTGCTCCTCGGAGATGCGGCCGAGCTCCACCGCCGCGTAGGCCAGCTCGACCGCGTCCGGCCGCTCGCCGGCCATCAACCGGTTCGCCGCGCCTTCGGGTTCGAGCGGGTGGACCTGGAGCAGCAGGGCCCCGGATTGCGCCGCCGCCAAGGCGATTTCACCCAGTTGGGTGGCATTCCCCTGGGTCAACGTGGTGATCACCCCGACCGGGATGCCCACCTCGGTGAGCCTGCGGATACCGGCCAGGGCCTTCTCGAAGCACCCTTCCTGGTCCCGGATCCGGTCGTGCGTGGCGCGGTCGCCGTCCAGCGACACCGCCACCAGGTCGACCAGCCCCCGCACCAGGCCGATCCGGCGCTGGGTCAGCGCCACCCCGTTGGTCGTCACGGTGGTCCGCATGCCCGCCGCACGGGCGGCACGCAGGAGCGCGGGCAGTTCCGGGTAGAGGAACGGCTCGCCGCCGGAGACGTTCAGCACGTCGTAGCCGAGCCCGGCCGCGTCACCCACCACGGTCGACAGCACGGAGACGGGGATCGACTCGGCGACGTCCGGTCCCGAACTGGAGTAGCAGTGCAGGCAGCGCAGGTTGCACAGCCTCGTCGGGTGGACTTGCAGGACCGCCCGCCCACTCGTCTGCCCCATTCCACCCTCCCGTGATGCTCGCTATCCGTATGGAGCACGCAGGGCCCGCCGTGATACGTCGATCCGTCACCACTCTTCGGATCCATTCCCTCCAACGTGGGAACCTCGCCGCTCGCTGAAACGGCATGTGACGGCTTGACGACTCTCCATACAGGCGGCGAGGCGGGAGCACGAGATGAACGCACACCAGATCGCGGTCGTCCTGCACGCGACGGACCCCATCACCAGGGCCGGTGTCACCGCGGCGCTGCGGTCGCGGCCGGAGATCCGGTTGGTCGCGCCGGACGAGCCGGCGCCCGTGGCACTGGTGGTGCTGGACCGGCTCGACGGTGGGGCGCGTCAGCTCCTGCGCAGGCTCCAGGTGCCGGGCGGCGCGGGCATCGTGCTGGTCGCGGGCGACATCGCCGACCCGGAGCTGCTCAACGTGGTCAGCAACGGCGTGTCCGCGGTGATCCGCCGGTGCGACGCGACGCCCGACACGCTGGTGCGCTTGGTGAAGGCCACCGCAGCGGGCCAGGGCGCGTTGCCGGCGGACCTGCTCGGCAGGCTGCTGGACCGGGTGTCGCGGTTGCAGCGCAACGTGCTCAACCCCAACGGCTGGACCTTGGCGGGCATGTCCGACCGGGAGACCGAGGTGCTGCGGCTGATCGCGGACGGCTTCGAGACCCGCGAGATCGCCGAGAAGCTGTGCTACTCGCAGCGCACGGTCAAGTCGATCCTGCACGACGTCACCAACCGGTTCCAGCTGCGCAACCGGGCGCACGCGGTGGCGTTCGCGCTGCGCGAGGGCCTGATCTGACCCGTCGCGGCTCGCCCGGACCGCACACTTCCCCATTCACCGCCGCAATTGTGCGGATAACGCGTGGAACTACTCGGATTAGCGCTTTTCCGCCTGCACCCCACCGGCCGGTGCTAACGTGCTGCGCCAGTCGAGGCATTACCCGGCATTTGCCCGAGTTCGGCTCACGTCTTGGACCTGAAGGGGTCGGCGACATGGATGACCAGGACTTGACCACCCCACGGGCGCGGCGCGGCACCCGGTCGGTGGTGTGGTTGTCGGCCGCGGGCGTGGCCGTGCTGGCGTTGGGCATCATCATCGGCGGCGCGCTCGACGCCGACCCGGCCACTCCGGCCGACGCGCGTTCGGCCACGTTGCCGCAGGTGGAGACCACCGCAGCCACGACAACCGCGACGGCGGAGAGCGTCGCCGCGGCGAGACCGGGCACCACCTGGCTCTCCGACCTGCCGCCGGTCGACAGCAGTTCGATCGACGACATGTACGTGGAGAGCCCGTGGACCGCCGCCGCCGCGAAAGTGCGGGAAGTGACGTACACCAAATCCATTTCGGCCACCGGCGCGTGGTGCGCGTCGGCCCGGCTCACATTCGCGGTGGACGCAAAATTCGACCGCTTCACCGCCCAGGTCGCGATCGCGGACGATTCATTGGAGACGAAAGAACTCGACTTCTACGTCCTGGTGGACGACCAACGCGTGGTCGAGGTCGCGGCGGGCACCACGCCCCAGCCGGTCGACGTCCCCCTCACCGGCGCACGCCTGCTGACCATCGGCGTCGAACCGCCGGCGGCCGACCTCAGCGGCTGCCCGGGACCGGAACGCGTGGGCGTCTGGGCGGACCCGGCCCTGACCCCCGCACCACCTCGGTGAACGTGCCCCCCGCGACCCCGACCACCACCTCGGGCCGGCGGTCCTAGGTCAACCTGGCGGCCAGGTCGGCCACCCGCTCCCCGTCGTAGCGCAGCAGGAGGTCGCGGACACCGGCCGCGCAGTCGCGGTGCTCGGCGCCGTGCAGGTCGAGGCCGCGCAGCGCCCGCAGCCACCGCCAGTCGTCGTCGGCCGCCTCGGCGAGGAGCTGGAGCCCGTGGCGGCCGGCCGTGCGGCGGCCCAGCGCCCGTTGGGAGGCGGGCCACCGGGCGGTGATCTCGGCCAGGACGACCAGGTGCCGGGCCTGCTCCACGAGCCCCTGCCGGTCGCCGAGCCGGATGAGCACCCTGATGTAGTACTGCCAGATCGTGAGCATCCGCTTGGCCTCGCGCACGGACAGCGCCGGCTGCTCGCGCAGGCGTTCGGCCATCCGCTCCAGCACTCCTGCGTCGTGCTCGATGTTCCCCACCTCGGCGTTGACCTCGGGAGCGGCCATCGGCACGATCGCGGGCCGCGGCTCCTCCGCCCGCGCCGAAGGCTCCGGCTCCGAGGTCGTCGCCCCGGCCCCGGCTTCCGGCCGAACCGGCTCGGGCTTCCCCGGGTCGGGCTTCCCCGGGTCGGGCTGCCCAGGGCCGGCCTGCCCCGGCTCGGGCCGGACAGGGTCGGGCCGCACCACCTCGCCGAGCAGGCCGACGAGCAGGTCGGGCACGCTGTCGGGCGTGACCGGCGGGATGGTCACCGGCAGTTGGATCAGCTTGCGCAGGAAGCTCCAGCCGGCGCTCGGGTCGTCGCCGTGCAGCGCCGACTTCCGCAGCGTCGAGTAGACCTCGTCCAGGTGCGCCGCCACCGCCGTGGTGTCCAGGCACAGCACGAACCTGGTCACCGGGAAGGTGCGGGTGACGAACAGGTTGACCGCTTCGAACACCTCGGCCGTCGCGCCGGGCGTGCACCGGTCGAGGTCGTCCACGAACACCACCATGTGGTGCCCGCTGGTCTCCACGTCCTCCAGCACCGCGAACACGTCGTGCTGGGCCAGGTAGAGGTAGCCGGAGCGGGCGTTGTGGTACGGGTCGCGCAACGCCTCGTCGGACGTCCCGCTGGGCACCGGGCCGACGAACAGGTCGGCCGGCAGGAAGTCGGCCGCGGGCCGGGTGAGGTACCGCCAGGCCGAGTGCCCGACCGCCGCGAGGGTCACCACCACGGCGATGATCACCGCGATGTTGGAGCCCGCGATGTCCACCCAGGCCAACCGGTAGGTGTCGGTGGACCGGGCCAGCTGCGCCACGATCGGGACCGCGAGGGCGAACACCGCCACCGCCAGCAACGGCGACAGGACGCCCTTGCGCAACGCGCGGCGCACCCGCATCCGGTCGACGCGATCGAGGTTGCGCTGGAACCAGTACCGCTCGGTGACCGGTTCCCCACGCGGCAGCAGGACCTTCCCGACCGCGTCGAGGATGGTCTTGGTGAGCCCCGCCCACACCTGTTCGCTCGTCTGGTGCGCCCACGGTTCGAAGTGCACCGCGATCAACGGCGGCTCGGCGGCCGACTCGGCCCGCACCACGTTCGTCGGTTCCCACAGCGCGCCACGCCGACCGCTCAACGCGCGATCCGCCTCACGCGCCCGCAACCGCCGCACCGGTTCGGCGGGACGCACCGCGCGCGGCGCCTTGTCCAACTCCTGCCCGACCAGGTCCACCAGGGACGTCTTGCCGATGCCCCACGGCCCGTCCAGCGCGATCACCGTCGGCCCGGACCGGTCGTGGTCGCCGTCGGACGCCGTGGGCGCGATCAGGTCGGCCAACGCGCCGATCATCGCCTCCCGCCGCAGCAGGTCCGCAACCGGCGGCCGGTCACCGTACCCGCGGGTCCGCACCCGCCAGTCCTTCACCGGCTCGTGCCCGGTCGGGGCCTCACGCTGCCGGAGGTCGGGATCGAGGGTGACGACATTGCCCATGCGCTTGAGCACGGCGGCCACAGGGTGCCCTTCGGCGACCAAGCTGGCCCAGGTCGAGGAGTCGACGGTGACAACGACCAGGATTTCCGTTGACACGGTGACGCGCTGCAAGTCGACCAACGTCTCGACGAACACCGTCCCGCCACCGGCGTCCCGCAGGAAGCGCCCGAGGTCGTCGAGCCACACCACCGTGCGCGCCGGCAACGACCCGCCCGGCGGGTCCCGCAGCTCGGACAGGGACTCGGGCCGCCACAACCGCCAGTCCGGCAGCCGGCTGCGGGCGGCTTGCCAGACAGCCCGAGTCTTCCCGGCACTGCTCTCGCCCACGATCACCGCGGCGCCCGGCTGCCCGAAGAGGTCGCGCAGTCGCTGGTCGACCTCGCGAGGAACGTACGGGGGCAGCTCGGAATCCTCGTGCCCGCGGTGCACGCCGAGTTCGAAGGGGTCCGACTCGTCCAAGCGCCGGAACACCCCGGCGGACGTCGCTCCCGGTTCGCCGGCAGCGACGTTGCGCACGACCGGGCGCATACCGCCGTCGTCCGGCACGTACAGGCTCGGCGGCGGTACCGGGCGGTTGGCCAGCTTCGCGCGGATCGCGAGGTGGATCGTCCCGACGTCGAGCAGGCCACCCGCGCCGACGACACCCCGGCGCAGCACCTCAAGCAGGGCGTCGGTGAAAGCCGTCTGGGGCGAGCCGTCGGTGAACGTCGCCAGCCGGCGGTCGTGACCGGTCGCGCCCAGGACCGCGATGCCGCCGAGGGTCGAGAGCCGACTCGCGCTCGCCGCGTAGGAGCAGTCGAGGATGACGATGTCGTCCGCGGAGCCCACCGGTAACCCGATCGAGTCAAAGCGCAGGGCCGAGGAACGCAGGTCGTCCGGGTCGGTGCCCCTCACCCCGAGGTAGAGCACACCCTGGTCGTCCCGGTGACCGTGACCGGCGAAGTAGACCAGCAGTCGGCCCGCGCGACCCACGGCGCGCGCGGCCGACCTGATCGCCCCGACGACCTCCTCGACGGTGTCGGGGTCCTCCAGCACCGTGCAGTTCTGCGCGGGGAGTCCCCACAGCCGCTCGTCGCGCAGCAGCGCGGCCAGGTCCCGCGCGCCCGCCGCCACCTTGGGCAGCCCTCGCTGGACCCGGTAGTGAGCAGCGATCAGCACTGCCCGGGATGCGAAGGGATCCGGTAACCCTGCGGCGGTCGGCGTGGACATGGGGGCATCGAACACCATCCTCGCCGCCGCCACCTTCTGAACAGCTCACGGCGGTCGGCCCGACGGTGGAGCACCGCCGGGCCGACCGCGCGACCCAATGCACGACCTACTGCGCGACCTACTGGTAGCAGGGCTTCTCGAACTTGAAGTCCTTCGCCGTCGGTCCGGTGAAGAAGTCCTCCACCAGGCCGACACCGGTCGCCGCCTGCTCGTCCGGCTTGTAGATCAACGTCTGCCGGAACGCCGAGTCGTTCGAGTTGCCGGCGAAGTTGCCCGCACCCTCCGGCAGCATCCCCTCGTAGTCGACCGACTTCAGCTGCCGCACGGCCGCCAGCACACCGGCCCGGGTCAGGTCCTTGTTCTCGGCCGCCTTGGCCAGCGCCGCCTTCAACGGGTACGACCACACCCACCCGGCCGTGTAACCGTCGTTCGGGGTCACGCTCGGCAACGCCTCACGCAGCGCCTTGTGCCCGGGCGAGTCCGTCGCCCACGACTTCCACGGCGCGGACTGCAGGTACAGCGCCTTGATGGCGGGCGCCGCCGGGCTCTGCATCAGACCCTGGTTCCACGTCGGCGACGTGCCGATGAACTTGCCCTTGAACCCGCGCGCCGCGGTCTGGCCGATGATCACCGCCGCGTCGGTCGGCCCGGTGGTCAGCACGACCACGTCCGGCTTGTTCGCCAGCACCGCGTCGATCGCGCCACCCTGGTTGTCCTGACCCGTCTGGGTGACCGCGTTGGTGAACGTCACACCGCGCTTCTCCGCCGCGATCTTCGCGCCCGCCGCCGCGTCGTCGCCGTAGTCACCCGGCAGGTGCACGGCCATCACGCTCTTCGCGCCCAGCTCGTCCACCGCGTAGTCCACCGAGTTCATCGACTCGACGCAGTAGTTCGCGCCGGACTCCAGCACGACCTCCTCCACGCCCCACAGCGACGTCCACGACGCGGGCACGCTCACCATCTGCGTGCTCTCCAGGTCCGGCAGGATCGCCGCCGTCGTCGGCGAGCCCAACGTCTGGGCCAGGGCCAGCACCTTGCCCTTGATCTCCTGGTACACCTGGTTGTGGATCTGCGGGTTGTACTTGTTGTCCTTGACGTACGTGGTGACGTCCACGTCGTAGCCGCCGACGCCGCCCTGGTCGTTGACGCGCTTCCAGAACGCCTTCTGCGACTCCGTGATCGGCACCGCGAGCGTCTTGAACGGCCCTTCGGTCAGGTCCGAGATCGACCCGAGGTAGATGCAGCCCCGGTCACTGTGGCCGGTGTCCGGGCACGGCTCGCTGGTCACACCGAAATCGACCTTGATACCGCCCTTGCCCTCCTGCGGGGCCGCGCCGTCGCCACCGCGACAGGCGACGGTTGCCAGCGCCACCACGGAGAGCACCGCGAGCACCGCTCTGTGACTTGCCATCCCATCCACCCTTTCAGTACGAGAAAGGCCAGGTGCGCCAGTAGTTGCGGACGCGCACCCAGATACCGAACAGGCCACGTGGCTCGACGATGAGGAACACCACGATCAGCAGTCCGTAGAGGACCGCCTCGACCTGGAACACCGTGACCGCACCGGTCGCGTCTGCGCTGATGAACGGCAGCACCGTCGGGAGTTCCCGGGTGATGCGCGGCAGCAGCGTGATGAACAGCGCGCCCATGATCGCGCCGGAGATGGTGCCCGCGCCGCCGATGAGCACCATGGCGATGTACTGCACCGACAGCAGCAGGCCGAACGAGCCGGGGTCGAAGAACCCGTTGACCACGAACAACAACGAGCCCGCCACACCGGCGTAGAACGACGACACGGCGAACGCCAGCGCCTTGTACCGGGTCAGGTCGACGCCGATCACCGCCGCCGCCAGGTCCCGGTCCCGCACCGCGGCGAACGCACGCCCGATCCGCGACCGCACCAGGTTGCGCGCCAGCACCGCGAAGATCACCAGCAGCACGAACATCAGCAGGTACAGCTGCTGCGGCCCGCTGAAGAACTCCGACGGGCGGTCCAGCCGAACGCCGAACAGCTCGGGCACGGCCGCCGGCCGACCCACACCGGGGCCGCCGGTCAACGACGTCCACTCGCGGAACACGTGCTCGCCGAGGAACACCAGCCCCAACGTCACGATCGCCAGGTACAACCCGCGCAAGCGGGCCGCGATCGGCGCCACGATCAACCCCGCGAGCCCCGCCACCAGCCCGGACGCCAGCAGCCACACCGGCAGCGACGTGACGCCGAACCCGAGCACCCGCCCGTCCGGGTCCCCGGACAGCGCCGCGCCGGTGTACGCGCCGATGGCCAGGAAGAACGCGTGGCCCAACGACACCTGACCCGCGTACCCGGTCACGATGTTCAACCCGATCGCGCCGATCGCCGCGACGAACCCCGTGGCCAGCAACATGAGCAGGTCGTCGGTGATGGCGAACGGCACCAGCAGCGCCACCACTACCAACGCCCCGGTCCACGTCCGCTTGGGGCGCGTGTTGAGGAACGCCATGTCCTGCGCATAGGAGGTGTAGAGATCCGGACGACCCTTCACAAGCGCTCAACCTCCTTGCTGCCGAACAGCCCGTAGGGCCGCACGAGCAGCACCAGCAGCATCAGCACGTACGGCGCGACCAGCGCGAAGTTCGGTCCGAGCCACGGCGCGACGTCACCCTGGTAGGTGCCGACCAGCGACTCCACGACCCCGACCGCGAGCCCGCCCACGACCGCGCCGCCCAGCGAGTCCAGGCCGCCGAGGATGATCGCCGGCAACGCCTTCAGCGCGATCACCCACAGCTGCTGGTCCACGCCGGCGCCGGTGGCCACGAACACCCCGGCCAGCGCGGCCAGCCCGCCGGCGATCGCCCACGACAGCGCGAACACCGAGCCGACCGAGATGCCCTGCGCCAGCGCGACCTCCTGGTCGTAGGCGACCGCACGCATGGCCAGCCCGACCCGGGAGAACCGGAAGAACGCGAACAGCACCGCGACCACGGCCACCGTCGTCCCGAACATCACCAGGTACCGCTGCTGCACCTCGACGCCGAGCAGCGTCACCGTGGACAACCCCCACGGGTCGCCGACCTGGCGCACGTCCAGCCCGATGAACGCGTTGGTCACCACGCGCACCACCACGTCCACGCCGATGGTGATGATCGCGACCACGAACACCGGCTTGCCGATCATCGGCCGCAGCACGGTCCGCTCCACGCCCAGCGCCAGCACCGCGATCAGCACCGCCGCGATCGGCACGGCCGCGAAGAACCCGACCTCCGCCGCCAGGTAGCTCACCAGCACCGCGCCCGCCAGCATGAACGCCGGCTGGGCGAAGCTGATCACCCTGGTCGACTTGTAGATGATGACGAAGCCCAGCGCCAGCAGCGCGTAGATCGACCCGGAGCCCAGACCCCGGATCAGCGATTGCAGGAACTCGGTCATCCGCGCCCCCCGAGGTACATGTCCTCCACGAGCTCGCCGAACACCTTGGCCAGCGCCGACCGCTTCACCTTCTGCGTCGCGGTCAGCTCGCCGTCCTCGTGGTCGAGCTCCTTGGGCAGCATGCGGAACTTCTTGACCTGCTCCACGGTGGCGAACCGCTCGTTGACCTTCGTCACGATGCCCTGCACCAACTCGCGCACCTCGTCCTTCTCCGCGAGGTCGCGGTAGGTGGTGTAGGTGATCCGGCGTTGCCTGGCCCAGTGGCCGACGGTGTCCTGCTCGATGCCGATCAACGCCACCAGGTACGGGCGCTGGTCGCCGAGCACGATCGCTTCCTTGATGTACGGCGAGGTCTTCAGCGCGTTCTCGACCTCCGACGGCGCCACGTTCTTGCCGCCCGCGGTGATGATGATGTCCTTCATCCGGTCGGTGATGCGCACGTGCGTGCCGTCGACCCACTCGCCCACGTCACCGGTGCGCAACCAGCCGTCCGGGGTCATCGCCCGCCGGGTGGCGTCCTCGTCGCGCCAGTAGCCCGCGAACACGCCCGCGTGCCTGGTCTGGATCTCGCCGTCCTCGGCGATCCGCAGCTCCACGCCGGGGTGCGGCTCGCCGACCGTGCCGACCTTCACCCGGCCGGGGCGGTTGCCGGTGGCGACGGCGCTGTTCTCGGTCATCCCGTACACCTCGTGCATCGGCACGCCGATGCCCATGAAGAACCGCAGCACCTGCGGTGAGATGGGCGCGGCGCCGGACGACGCGTACCGGACGTGCCTCATGCCGATCCGGGCCTTCAACGCGCGGAAGCAGAACAGCCAGCCCACGCCGTACTTGAGCCGGGTGCCGAACGTGTGCCTGCCGCCGTTGCGCACCAGCTGCTCGCCGAGCCCGTCGGCCACGCGCAGCCAGAACCGGGTGGTCGCCCGCTTGAGCCAGGTGGCGCTGGACGCGCTGATCGTGATGGCCGCCAACACCTTCTCCCAGATGCGGGGCACGCCGAACAGGATCGTCGGCTGCACCTCGCGCAGGTTCGCCTGCACGGTCTCGATGGACTCGGCGAAGTGCACCTGCACCCCGGCCGACGCGCTGAACCAGGTGGTGAAGATGCGTTCGGCGACGTGGCACAGCGGCAGGTAGGACAGCGTGATGTCCTTGGGCGACGGGGGCGGGTCGGTGAACCCGCCGCCCTCGACCAGGGAGTCGATGGCGAACTCGACGTTGGCCACGGTGAGCATCGCGCCCTTGGGCGGTCCGGTGGTGCCCGAGGTGTAGATCAACGTCATCACGTCGTCCGGCTCGGCCTCGCGCATCCGCCGGGCGACCGCGTCCGGGTGGCTCGCCCGGTGCTCCGCGCCCAGGGCCAGGAAGTCGTCCCAGGACAGCAGCTTCGGGTTGTCGTAGCGGTGCCGGATGCCGCGCGGCTCCAGGTAGACGATGCGCTCCAGCTCGGGCAGGGCGTCCAGCACCGCCAGCGCCTTGTCGACCTGCTCCTGGTCCTCGGCGATGAGCACCCGCGCACCGGAGTGCGACAGCAGGTAGGCGACCTCACTGGCCGGGTTGGTCGGGTACAGGCCGACGGTGGTCGCGCGCACGGCCACCGCGCCGATGTCGGCGTAGAGCCACTCACGGCGGTTCTCCGAGTGGATGGCGACGCGGTCGCCGGGGTCGACGCCGAGCGCCAGCAGGGCGTGCCCGACCAGCTCGGCCTGCGCCCAGTACCGCGCCCAGGTCACCTCCCGCCAGATGCCGAAGTCCTTGGCCCGCAGCGCGACCGCGTCCGGGGTCTCGACGGCCCGGTCGCGGACGCGGGTGACGACGGTGGTGAGCTCCGCGGCGGTCGCCGTGGTCATGCCACACCTCCCACGCTCTGGTGGTCCTCGCCCAGGTAGGCGCGCACGACGTCCGGGTCCTGCTGCACCTCGGCGGGCGAGCCGGTGCGGATCGGCTTGCCGAAGTCCAGCACCATCACCCGGTCCGCGAGGTCCATCACCAGGCCCATGTCGTGCTCGACCATGACCATCGCGATGCCCAGCTCGTCGCGGACGTCGAGCACGAACCGCGCCATGTCCTCGGTCTCCTCGACGTTCATGCCCGCGACGGGCTCGTCCAGCAGCAGCACCTTCGGCTCCATCGCCAACGCCCGGCCCAGTTCCACGCGCTTCTGCACGCCGTACGGCAGCAGGCCCACCGGCAGGCGGCGCCACTGCTCCAGTTCGAGGAAGTCGACGACCTCCTCGACGGCCTCCCGGTTGGCCAGCTCCTCGCGCCGGGCCCGGCCGACCCACGCGAACGCGGACAACGCCCCGTACCGCATGTGGTTGTGCCGGCCCAGCATCAGGTTCTCCACCACGGTGAGGTGGGCGAACAGCTCGATGTTCTGGAACGTCCGGGCGATGCCCATGGCGGCGATCTTGTGCGGGCGCTTGCCCAGCACCTCCTCGCCGCGGAACCGCACCGAGCCCGTCTGCGGCCGGTACACGCCCGACAGCACGTTGAAGATCGAGGTCTTGCCCGCGCCGTTGGGGCCGATGATGGCGAACAGCTCGCCCGCGGCCACGTGGAACGACACGCCGTCCACCGCGGTGACGCCGTCGAACGACAGCGTCACGTCGCGCACTTCCAGCACGTTGCCCGTCACTTCGGGCGCCTCGTCGGGGGAGCTCACGACAACCACCGCTTCCGCCGCTTGTAGTGCTTCACGTCGCGGAACGACTGCGCGGTGGCCTCACCGCGCAGCCCCAGGTAGAACTCGCGCACGTCCTCGTCGGCCAGCAGCGCGGCGGCCGGCTTGTCCATCACGACCTTGCCGGTCTCCAGCACGTAGCCGTGGTCGGCGATGGACAGCGCCATGGTCGCGTTCTGCTCGACCAGCAGCACGGTCGTGCCCGCCTTGTTGATCTTCACGATGAGGTCGCGCATCTGCTGCACCATGAGCGGCGCCAGGCCCAGGCTCGGCTCGTCCAGCAGCAGGTAGCGCGGCTCGGACATCAGCGCCCGGCCGATGGACAGCATCTGCTGCTCGCCGCCCGACAGGTAGCCGGCGCTCTGCCGCCGCCGTTCGCGCAGCCTGGGGAACAACTCGTACATCCGTTCCAGGTTTTGCTTGATGCCGCGCGGCCTGCTGTGCCCGCCGATGCGCAGGTTCTCCTCGACCGACAGCTCGGCCAGGATGCGCCTGCCCTCCAGCGCCTGCTTCACGCCGAGCGTCGCGATGCGCGTCGGCGAGGAGCGGTGGATCGGTTCGCCGTCCAGGGTGATCCGGCCGCGGGTGATCTTGCCGTCGTGCACGTCGAGCAGGCCGGAAAGCGCTCGCAGCAGCGTCGTCTTGCCCGCTCCGTTCGCGCCGAGCAGGGCGACGATCCGCCCCTCCGGAACCCTCAGGCTCACGCCGCGCAACACCAACATCACGTCGTCGTAGACGACCTCAAGGTTGTTCGCCTCAAGCACCAGGCGCCTCCGGGGATGTCGGGGAGGCGATCAGTATGACTCCGATCACAGGGTTACCTACCACCGTTCGCAAACCGTGATGAACCAGCCCACGGCATGTTCGGCTTTCACGATTCTGTTGCTCAGTCCTGTGTGGACTGGTGTAGCGGGCGGGGTGCGCGGGTATGCCCCCGGCGACTACGACGAGGGTGTGAAGGAGCGGTCGCCGCACATGGATGGCTCGGAGGTGGAGCTCAGGGTGGCGGCGAGGCCGGCCCACCTCTCGACGGTTCGCGCGGTGGCGGGGGCCATCGCCCGGTCCACGCCGGAACTGGCCATCGACCTGGTCATCGCGGTGGACGAGGCGTGCAGCGCGTTGATCGCCCGGACCCTCAACCCCTCGGCCGTCATGCTGTGCCGGTTCGCCCGGGAAGGTGATTCCGTGCGCTTCCGGGCGGAGGTCCGGTCATCGGCCGTCACCGTCCCCGATCATGACTCGTTGTACTGGCGGGTTGTCAGCTCCGTGACCGACGCGGTGGCCACCTGGGTTGACGGGGAGGGCCGGTTGCAGGTCGAGCTGAGGTGTCGCGCATGAGGCTTCGGGCATGAGGTGGCGGGCGGAGGTGTCGGACATGGGGTGTCGGACATGAGCGCCGTGGACTACCAGCCGCTGTTCCACGCGCTGGCTGAGGCCGAACGGGACGGCGAGCACTACCAGCGGCTGCGGGACCGGCTGGTCACCGAGCACCTGCCGATGGCCAGGCACATCGCCGACCGGTTCGCCGAGCGCGGCGAGTCCGTCGAAGACCTGCGCCAGGTGGCGGCGGTCGGGTTGATCAACGCCGTCGACCGGTTCGACGTGTCGCGCGGGATCGACTTCCTGGCGTTCGCCGTGCCCACGATCACCGGTGAGGTGCGGCGCTACCTGCGCGACCAGGGGTGGGCCGTGCGCGTGCCGCGGCGGTTGAAGGAGCTGTGCGTCGCCATCGACACCGCGCGGGTCGAGCTGTCGAGGCACACCGGGCGCACGCCGACGCCCAGCGAGGTGGCCCGGCACCTAGGCATCGGGGTGGACGAGGTCTACGAGGGGCTGCACGCGACCTCCGCGTACCACCTGCTGTCGTTGGACGAGCAGTCGATCAGCGAGGAGTTGAACCACGCCGACCGCCTGATCAGCGACGATCCGGCGCTGGAGGTGGTCGAGCTGCAACACGCGTTGGACCCGATGCTCCGCGGGCTACCCAAGAGGGAGAGGCGGATCGTCGTGCTGCGGTTCTTCCGGGGCATGACGCAGAGCCAGATCGCGGACTCGGTCGGCGTGTCGCAGATGCACGTCTCGCGGCTTTTGAGCCGATCGCTGGCCCGGTTGCGATCGCTGCTCGATGATGAGTAGCGCTCGGGCTCGACGGGTGCGCTCGGGCTCGACGGGTGCGCTCGGTGATTGCGGGTCGACCGGCGGGGTGACAGAGGGGTGGTCGCAGTGGTGACAAGCCTGGCGGGGCTCGCGTGGCCGCAGCGGACAGCCCTGATCCTGGGCGGGCTGCTGCTGGTGTGGGGCGTGGCCGACTTCCTGCGCGGCGAACCGCCGTTGGCGGTGCTGCACCTGGTGACCGGTGTGGCGATCGGGGCGGCGGCGCTGCGGACCCGGGTGGCCCGGATCGTCGGCACGTTGATGGGTGTGCTGTTCCTGGTCGTGTTCGCGTTCGGCCTGGGCGAGCCGGGCGGGGCGATGGACGCCGGGGTCGTGGGGAACGCGGTGCACCTGCTGATCGGCTTCGCGTCCGTGGCCCTCGCCGAGAGCTGCGCGTGGTGCGAACAACGAGCCCGCCGCACCGCCCGCTCGAACTGACCCCGCCCGCCACACTTTCGGGGGTAAGACCCTATTCCCATTCCACCGGATCCGATTGACGTTGCACGGACCGCGACGGCGGCGGCGAAGGCGGTTGCACCACCCCCCTTTCGGGTACCACCCCTACGACCCGAATGGGGAGGACCGATCGATGCACACGGCGAGCTTGGCGAATCTGGCCGATGTCGAAGGACCGTTCATCTCCGTGTTCCTCGACGTCGGCGATCACGTGGACCTGCGGTGGCGGGCGATGCGCGACCAACTCCAGGCCATGGCCGCCGACCCGTACCTCGTGGCATTGGCGCACAACGCGATCACGTCCGGGGTGACACCCCGCGGCCTGGCCGGCCGCGGTCTGGTCGTGGGCGGCGGGCGGGTGCTGGTGGACCAGTACGTCCCCGTCCCACCGTCCGGCTACACCGCCCGCTTCGGGCCGCTGCCCTACATCCTGCCGCTGGTCGACCTGTCGGAACCCCTCCTGCCGCACGTGGTCGTGCAGGTCGGTGAGCACGGCGCGGACCTGCGCGGCGTCGACCCGACGGGGCGGCCGGTGGCCGTGGCGTCGGTGGGCGCCCGGCGGCCGGGACGGCGCCTGGACCCGGCCGAGCTGGCCGACGTCGCCCAGGAGGCCACCGCGCTGGTGGACCGGCTCGGCGCGCCGCTGCTGGTGCTGGCCGGACCGGTGGCGGGGCGCCGATCACTGCGCGTCGCGCTGCCGACCCGGTACCACCACCTGGTGGTCGAGGTGGAGGGATCACCCGACCGGGCGGTGCTGCACCTGGCCGGACGAGCGAACCAGGATGCCCGGCGGGCGGTGGTCGAGCGGTTCCGGGACGAGTCCACGCGGCTGACCGGACGGGCGGTGCACGGACTGGAGGCGGTCGGGCAGGCGTTGGCCGACGGCCGGGTCGACACCCTGTTGCTCACCGACACGCTGGTCGGTTCACGGGAGTTCGACGGCGGCCGGGCCGACGAGGTGCTGCCGTTGCGCGCGGTCGAGTGCGGGGCCGAGATCGCGCTCGTCGGCGGGGCGGTTCGGCTGCACGAGGACGTCGGCGCACTGCTCCACGCGTGATCCGGGTGCGCGTGCTCCAGTCGGCGAGACCGGGGCGCACGTGCTCCGGGTCGGCGGGACCCGGGTGATCCAGGGCGGCGTGCTCCGGGTCGGCCGGGTTCGGCGGATTGTCGGGTGAGGCGGTTTCCGCGTGATCCGGCGATCCAGGTAGTAGCGGCCGTGACCCGGCGATCCAGGTGTAAGCGGCGGAGCGGGTGGCGGCGGGGTGTTGGGGTGGTTGTGGCGGGGTGTGAGGCTGGTGGTTGTCGGGGGCTCCTCTTCGTTTTAACCGAGGATCGGGAACAGTGTTTCCGTACATTTTCGGTCGATGATCACTCGATTGTGTGACCTCACGACCCGCCGGGTTGGGGAAATGCGGAAATGATAAAAATTCACTTCCGCAGCATCCGCAGCACGGCGCGCTCCACTGTCTCACGATCGGCCGACTTCGGCTTGATCACCGTCCCTCGATTGAACAGCTCGACCACCCGCGGGTCGACGTAGGACTTCCGGGCCACCGCCGGCGTGTTGCCCAGGTGCTCGGAGACCTCCCGCATCACCGCCGCCTCCACCCGCTTGCGCCCCCGCTGCGACTCCGGCCGCCCCTCCCGCGCGAACGCCGCCGCCGCCAGTACCGTCGCGTGCCACGTCCGCAGGTCCTTCACCGAGAACTCCGACCCCACCAGCTCCTTGAACCGCTCGTTCACGTCATCCGACCCGACCACGCACCCCCGCGCGTCGACCAGCAGCCGCTCGTCGCCGGCCCGCCCCCGCAGCAACCCCCGGACCGCCCGCGCCAGCGACTCGTCCCGCACCGCGGTGACGAACTCGATCCCGCCCTTGGCCGGGTAGCGGAAATCCACAGTGGACCGGCGCACGGTCACGTGCGAGCACAGCAGCGTGGCCACGCCGTGCGTGCCGTTGTCCGCCGCGTACGTCTCACCCCCGACCCGGAACACGCCCCGCTCCAGCACCGACAACGCCACCGCGAGCACCCGCTCCCGCGACCGCCCCCGCCCATCCAGCTCGCGCGCCACCTCGGCCCGGAACCCCGGCAGCAGGGGCGCGAGCGCGAGCACCCGTTCGTGCTTCTCCTCGTCCCGGTCCTGCCGCCACCGCTCGTGGTACAGGTACTGGCGGCGCCCGGCCGCGTCCGTGCCGACCGCCTGGATGTGGCCGTTCGGGTGCGGGCACACCCACACGTCGCGCCACGCGGGCGGGATGACGAGGGACTTGATCCGCGCCACCGACGCGGGGTCGAGCGGCGCGCCGTCGACGTCGTGGTAGCTGAACCCGCGGCCGCGGGCGCGGCGGCGCCAGCCGGGGGTGGACGGGTCGCTGCGGCGCAGTCTCACAGCGGGCAGGTTCCCTGCCGGACCTGCCTGAAACACCTGCTTGGAAGGCCGTCCGGCGCACCGGCGCAACACTGTGGTTAAACCTGCGGTCGAGTGGGTATGGCACCGACATGACCGAGCCGTGGACCGTGGGAGTCGAACAGGAGTTCCTCCTCGTCGACCCCGAATCGCGCAGACCCGTGCCGCTCGCCGACTCGGTCGCGCAGCACGCCGGAGCCGGCCATGACGTGCAGCGGGAGCTCACGCCGTTCCAGATCGAGGTCGCCACCCCGGTGTGCTCGACGGCCGAGGAGTTGGCCGAGCAGGTGCTCGCCGGTCGCCTGCACCTGGCCAAGGCCGCGCACGCGGCGGGCTGCCGGCTGCTGGCCTCGGCGATCCCGCCGGTCGGCACGCTGGGGCCGCCGCCGGGCACCGACGACCGCCGCTACCGGATGATGGAGCGCACCCACCGCGCGATCATCGGTGGTCAGGGTGTGTGCGGCATGCACGTCCACGTCGGCGTGCCGGACAACGACGTGGCGATCCGCGTCTCGAACGCCCTGCGGCCGTGGCTGCCGACGCTGCTGGCGTTGAGCGCGAACTCCCCGATCGAGCAGGCCGAGGACACCGGTTACGCCAGTTGGCGCTCGATCGTGTGGTCGCGGTGGCCGATCAGCGGCCCGCCGCCGCACTTCGCGTCGGCCGACGAGTACGCCCAGTCGGTGAGCGCCCTGAAGGCGACGGAGGTGCTGCTCGACGCCGGGATGGTCTACTGGGACGTGCGGCCGTCCGAGCAGCACCCGACCGTGGAGGTGCGGGTGTCGGACATCCCGATGACGGCGCGCGAGGCGGTCGTCATCGCCGAGGTCATCCGGGCGTTCGCCCGCACGGCCGCCGAGTCGGCCGACCCCGAACCGGTGAACGACGTGCTGCTGCGCGCCGCCTATTGGCGGGCCGCGCGCGACGGCGTGGACGGTTTGGCCGTCGACCCGCGCACCGGCAACCTGGTGCCGGCCCGTGATCGGGCCGCCGAGCTGGTGTCGTGGTGCGCGGACGCGCTCGCCGACGCCTCCGCGTTGTCCACTGTGGAGGACCACTTGGCCTGGCTCGGCACGCACGGCAGCGGCGCGGCGCGGCAGCGCCGGGCGTTCGGTGCGTCACCCGACGCCCGCGAGCTGGTCGATCTCGTCTTGGCCGAAACGGTCGAAGATGCCGGGTGAGGTCTACCGTGAGGTTTTCGACGCCGCGCCGGCGTCGATGAGTGAAAGGAGTACCGGCGTGCCAGAACCCGCGGCGACGCTCGCTTCCGTGCGGGTCGAAAGACCCTCGGACGGCGTGGTGGTGCTGCACGTGTCGGGCGAGTTGGACACGAGCAGCGCGGACGAGTTGACCAGGCCGCTCAAGGAGCACCTGGTCGAGAACGTGCGGGGTGTGGTGGTGGACCTCGGCGGGGTGCGCTTCCTCGGCTCGGCCGGATTGGAGTCTCTGGTCGTCGGCAGTCAGCGGGCGGGTGGCCTCGGCATCCCGCTGGTGCTGGTCGCGACCAGCCGGGCGACACAGCGACCGATCGAGGCGACGGGGCTGAGCTCGGTGTTCACCGTCGTCGGTTCCGTGGAAGAGGCGTTGAGCCGCTTCTGACCCCCCTGTCCCGCCGGACCTCGTCCTACAGGGACCGCCGGACCGTCCTGATGGCGCAGCGCACCGCCCCCAACGGGGGCAGTGCGCCCGCCGGGGGCACCACCCACCGCGACGCGGTCGCCGGGATGCGGCGCGGACCGTGCCAGTAGCGGACGTCGGGTGGTGGGACGTGGCGCGGTTCGTCCTCGGGGTCGGGTCTGGCCAGGAACAGCCAGCGCAGCCGGCGGCCGGGTATGGCGAGGATCGGTCCGAGCGGTCCGGCGGAGATGAGCTGGGTGCTGACTTCGGCGCCCCAGCTGGCGGGTACCTCCACCGCCACCGCGCCCTCGCCCAGCACCAGGGAATCCAGGGGTTCGTCGACGTGCCACGGTTCCATGCCCGCTGATGGTGGCGTCGGCCCGTGTCGGGATTGTGTCCGCGTGCGACGCGGCGCGTTAATCCTCGCCGGGGTCAATCCTCGCCGATGTCCTCGAACCACAGTTCCGGCTTGGCGGTGATGAAGTCGGTCATCATCCGAACGCAGGTCGGATCGTCCAGCAGGGTGATTTCGACACCGTGTTCGGCGAGCCATTCGTGACCGCCCTGGAACGTTCGCGCCTCGCCGACCACCACGTGCGGTATCCCGAACTGGCGAACGAGTCCGCTGCAATACCAGCAGGGTGACAACGTGGTGACCATGACGGTGCCGCGGTAGCTCGTCCGGCGGCCCGCGGCGCGGAACGCGGCGGTCTCGGCGTGGGTGGAGGCGTCGTCGTCCTGCACCCGCCGGTTGTGGCCGCGGCCCAGGAGCGTGCCGTCGGCGGTGAACAGCGCCGCGCCGATCGGGATGCCGCCCTCGGCGAGCCCGGCCTGGGCTTCGGCGACCGCCACCGCCAACATGTCCCTCGGGTCCGCGCTGTGCTCCACGCCGGTCAACCTACTGGGGCGGGGGCGTCCGCACGAACCCCCGACCGATCCGGGCCGACCGGCGCGGGTCCGCTGCGCGAACTCCCGGCCGATCCGATCCGACCGGTCCGAGGTCGGCTGCACGAACTCCCGGTTGACCGGAGCGGCCCGCCGTCGCTCACGCCCCGAAGCACAGGAACCCGGTGCTCGCGGCGAACGCGGCGTCGCCGTTGTCGCGGTGCGCCTCCTGCGCGCCCGCCAGCGCCACCGCGGGCGACTGCCCCGCGCCGAGCCGGCGGTGCAGGTCGACCATCAGCGGCGTGGTCACCTCGGCGGGCACCGGCACGACCGGCGCGACCAGCGTCCGGGTGCCCAGTCCCAGCAGTGCCGCGGTGAAGCCCATCAGCTCGTCGCCGGGGCGCACCGCCGACAGGCCCGAGTCGCACGCCGACAGCACGACCAGCGCGGGCGGTGTGCGCAGCCGCTCCAGGTCGTAGACGGTCAGCGGCCCGTCGGCCAGTTCCAGGGCGGAGAACAGCGGGTTGTCCGCGCGGAACGAGCCGTGCGCGGCCACGTGGGCCAGTGGTGCGCCGTCCATCGCGGACGCCACCGCGTCCACCGTCGCCGCGGCGCCGACCAGCACCGAAGCCGACACCGAACCCAGCGACGAGATCGCCGCGATCTCCGTCGGGGCGGCCGGCAACCGCGGCCCCGCCGCCAGGACCGCCTGATCGTGTGAAACCAGGGTGGACGTCGCCGCACGCAGCCACACCGTCGCCGACGGCACCACGGTCACCGCGCGGCCGCGGCACGCGGGCAGCGCCGACCAGGGCAGGCCGCCGAGCCGCCCGGTGGGTGCGAGCACCAGCGGTCGGCCGTCGATCCGCCGCCGCAACGGCTCCAGCAGCCTGTTCTGCAGCAGCCGCGCCGCGTGCTCGGCGCCCGCGCGCACCGCCGTCCGGTCGACGTGCTCGGGCAGCGTCACCAGCCGGTGCAGGGCGAACCGCAGCAGCCGCAGCTCGCGCAGCGCGCCGTCGAGCGGGCCGAGCCGGTGCAACGACGCCCGACCTCCCGCCACCACGACGGCCAGCAACGCGCCCTCGTGGTCGATGTACTCCACCAACGCCGACGCGCCCAGCGCCCGCGCCAGCTCCCCCACCTCCGGCGGCTTGAACACCGCCCCACCGCCACCGGTCTGACGGGTCAGCTCGCGCACGCGCTGCTCGCCGCGCACCTGCCGTTGCCGCAACGCCGCCACCGGCCGGCCCGCGGTGGACGCGGCCTCCAGGTCGGCCGTCACCGCGCGCAACTCGGCCAGCGCGTCGGCCAGGCCGGAGTCCTCCGGCGGCCGGGCCGGCGTCATCCGCAGCGCTCCGGCCCGCCACGCCTCCGCCCAGCTCAGCACCCGTCCCGCCCGGCCGCCCGCGACCGCCGTGCGCAGGCCTTCCGACGCCAGCGCCGCGCCTTGCGCGCCGCTCAGCGCCCGCAGCTCCGTGGCGCCCAGCGACACCCGGTACTCGTCCAGCAGCGCCAGCCCGCGCCGCAACGCGATCTGCGCGCCGCGGGCGTTGCCGAGCAGGTCGCGCCGCAACGCCTCGGCGTACCAGCCCTGCACGCGGTGCGCCGCCGGGCCGCCCAGCCGGGCGGCGCCCGCCGTGGTCAGCTCCGCCACCGCGCGGGAGCGGTCGCCGAGGTCGCGGGCGACCAGGGCCGCGTCGACCCGCGCCTCCAGGCCCGCCATCCGCTGGCCGAGCGCCTCCAGCCGGGACGCCACCCTGGTCAACGCGGTCACCAGCGCCCTGGTCCGCTGCCCGCTCAGGTAGGCCGCGCGCAGCTCCACGTGCCGCGCACCCTCGGCCCACACCTCGCGCTTCTCCCGGCGGAACCCCTTGCGCGCCGCGACCGCCATCTCCACGGCCCGCTCCAGGTCGCCCTCCAGCAGGGCGATCCGGGCCCGGTAGAACAACGCCTCCGACCGGGCCAGCACCAGGTCGCCGCCCATGTCCTCCAGCGCCCGGTCGGCCGCCGCCCGCGCCTCCTCCAGCAGCGGCACGGACACCAGCAGCTCCAGCCGGTTGATCAGCAGCGCGGGCCGCGGCACCTCCAGCCGCCGGTACTCGCGCTCCGCCTCGGCGAACATCGTCAACGCCCGCGGCACGTCGCCCGCGCGTGACGCGGAGATGCCCGCGTTCCAGCGCACGTCGGCCACGGCCAGCCCCTGGTCCAGGTCGCGGTAGAGCAGTGCCGCGCGGTCGAAGTCCTCGTCCGCCGCGCGCAGGCCGCCGGTGTAGGCGCGCAGCAGGCCCCGGTTGTTCAGCGCCCGCGCCTCCACCAGCCGCTCGCCGAACCGGCGCACCACCTCGATCGCGCCGTTGTACTCGCGCAGCGCCTCGTCGTACCGGCACAGGTAGTGCAGCACGAGGCCCCGCTGCATCCGCCCGCTGCCGGCGTCGACGCCGTGCAGGTGCGGCAGCGCCGCGTTGATCGCGCGCAACGCCTGCGCGTGCCGCCCGGTGTTCGAGAGCACGAACGCGAGGCTCATCCGGGCCAGCGCCGCCGATCGCGTCGACCCCGCCCGTTCGGCGATCCGCACGGACCGCCGCAAGTGGCGCAGCGCCGCGTCGAAGTCGTGCAACTCCCGCCACGCGAGACCGATCGCGCGTTCGGCGGTGGACGCCTCTTCGTCGTCCCCCGACGCCCGCGCCGCCCGCAGCGCGGACCGACCCATCTCGATCGCCGCGCGCGGATCCCGTTGCCGGGCCTCCAGCGCTGCGGCGGCGGAAACCCCTGCCACGAGCCCACCTTATGCCCAGGACCACTGTGGTAGCTTGCAAAAGCCCAGCACCCGTCGACGCTGCTGTGAGGCCTCGGTGTCCGAACCATCGAATCGCTCGGAGCTGTACCAAGAGGCCTTCCACCAGGCCATCCGCCAGCACAAGAGCTACCGCCTCTACGCCGAACGGGGCCGGGAATTCCTCTTCGTCGCCGGTGAGCTGCTGACCATTCCCGAGGACCTCGACCGGGTCAGCCGCAAACTCGTGCAGAACAACATCGGCAACGACCGCGGTAGGGATTTCGCCGGAATGAACCGGCTGCTCCTGTCCCGCAATTCCGACGACATCCCGGGGATCGTGCGCCTGCTGCGCGACCCGGAGCAGTGGCCGGGCGAGCGCACCCCGTACGTGCAGCCGCACCACGTGCTGGTCGGGCACGGCGGCAACATGCACGGCAACCCGGGCGAGCCGCCACGCGTGGGCACACCGCTGGCGGACCCGGATCCGAGCACCACCGGCCTCGGCAAGGGCGTCGTCGTCGGCGTCGTGGACACGGGCATCTCCGCCGCCGCCGCGACCGACCACCCGCTGTGGCTGGGCGGCGCGTTCACGCCCAAGGCCAACGAGGTCGACGCGGCCTACGCGCACGAGGACGTGTTCGCCCTGGAGGGCGGGCACGGGACGTTCGTCGCCGGCGTGGTCCGGCAGGCCGCGCCGGGTGTCCGGGTCGACCCGGAGAAGGCGCTGGAGCCGACCGGGCTCGGCACCGAGGAGGACTTCGTCCGGGCGCTGTCGGGTTTCGACGAGAAGGTGCAGATCGTCAACATCTCGATGGGCTGCTTCACCCAGGACGACGTGGCGTCCGAGCCGGTCCGCCGGGTGGTCGACGCGCTGCCCCGCGAGGTGGTGGTCGTCGCGTCCGCGGGCAACCAGGGCACGAACCGGCCGAGCTGGCCCGCCGCCCTGCCCCGCGTGGTCGCCGTGGCCGCGATCGCGGAGGAGCGCGACGGCAGCCGGTCCCCGGCGTGCTACTCCAACCACGGGCACTGGGTCGACGCGTGCGCGGTCGGCAACCGGACCAGCACCTTCCTCAAGGGCCGGTGGCAGCTGCCGGGCCTGGAGGCCGTCGTCTACGACCGGTTCGCCTACTGGCTGGGCACCTCGTTCGCCGCGCCCCACGTGGCCGGCCGGATCGCCGCCACCATGACCGAACGCCACCTGACCGCCACCCAAGCCCGCGACCACCTGCTATCCGGCCAACCACACTTCTTCCCCGGCTACGGCGTCCTGGTGGAATAACCAACCTACCTATCGCCGGCCTGCGAGGTCGCGTCGATCGTTCGCGCCGGGTTTCCGGTGATCACGCCCTTCGATCGCCGGAAACCGGCGCGAACGATCGACGTCCAGGCGACCGAGCCGCCGTCTGCGGAGCAGCGGCCATCAAACGCTGTATCTGGCGGGCCCGTCGCCGCTCCGTAGTGTGTGGCAGCGAAGAATCCGAAGTCCGTGACCCGGCTGGGGTCCGCGTCGGCGCAGACCGGGGCGGAGGCGCAGCATCCCCTGGACAAGAGGAGGGGACGTGACCCCTGCATCCCCGAACGCCGAGCTCGTGAGGGCGGCGGCGGAGGGCGACCAGCGCGCGTGGCACGAGATCGTGCAGCGCTACACGCCGCTGGTGCTGGCGGTGGTGCACCGGCACCGGTTGCGGCCGGCGGACGTGGCGGACGTCAACCAGACGGTCTGGCTGCGGCTGGTGGAGCAGCTGCGCAGGCTCCGCGACGCGGACGCGCTGCCCGGTTGGATCGCCACGACCACCCGCAACGAGTGCCTGCGGGTGCTGCGGGCGCAGCAGCGCACCCAACCGTTCGACCCGCAGTCCGAGGACGAGCCGGCGAGCCTGGACGACGCGGTGGCGGACCTGGACGAGGAGATGGAGGCCGCGCAGCGGCGGCAGGCGTTGCGCGAGGGCTTCCGGATGTTGTCGGAGCAGTGCCGGACGTTGCTGGCCAAGCTCATGGCCGACCCGCCGCCGAGCTACGCGGCGGTCAGCGAGCAGTTGGCGATCCCGGTGGGCAGCATCGGGCCCACCCGGATCAGGTGCCTGGACAAGTTGCGCAAGACTCCCGCGGTGCTGAGGCTGGTCGATCCGCGGCCGGTGGACGAAGGAGGTGTGGTCGGTGTTGAGAGGCGATCCGGGGTGGGAAAGCGATGAGGTGCTCCTGCGGGAGCTGAGCGCGGCGCTCGCCGAGGAGCGCGACGTGCCCGAGCACATCCTCCAGGCGGCGCGTGCGGCGTACACGTGGCGCACGGTCGACGCCGAGTTGTTGGCCCTGACCAGCTACGACTCCGTGCTGGACGAGGAGCTGGCGGTGCGGGCGCGGGCGGCGCACACGGCGCGGCAGCTCGTGTTCGACGCCGAGGGCGTGTCCGTGCAGGTCGAGGTCACCGAGGCGGGTGTCGCGGGCCAGGTGCTGCCCGCCGGACCGGGTCGGGTCGTGCTGGTCACCGCGACCGGGCCGGTGGAGGAGGCGGAGCTGGACGAGCTGGGCATGTTCCTGCTCGGTCCGCCGCCGTCGGGTCCGGTCCGGTTCCGCTGCGAGGTCGGCGGCACGACCGTGCTGACCGACTGGGTGTGCGTGTAACCCGATCGAGTAGACCTTGACGGCGGTGGCCACTGGTCCGGAAGATGCAGGCGACTGCTCTCCCCCCCACCGCCGCACACACACATGACCGAGCCCGTCCGTGTCACCCCCGCCGAGGGAAGCGCTCCCGCGGCGATCGAGGCGTGGGCGCTGCCGGAGCTGTTCCGGCAGGTCTTCGTCGGGTCCACGGCGGGCATCGCGATCTTCGACGCGCGCGGCGAGCTGGTCGGCGCCAACCCGGCGCTGGAGGCGATGCTGTCGCCCGCGGACCTCACCACCCTGGTCGCCGACGCACCGTTCACCTCGACGCCGCTCTCCCCGGACGAGGTGCGGGTGCAGCGCGAGTTCACCGACCCGTCGGGCGATCCCCTGTGGACGGACGTGCTGCTGTCCGTGGTCCGCGACGCCGACCGGCGGCCCCGCTGGCACGTCGCCGTGGTCGAGGACACCACCGAGCAGCGGGTGCTGCACGACTACCTGCGCCACCAGGCCCTGCACGACGTGCTGACCGGCCTGCCGAACCGGCAGAGCTTCCTGCCGAAGCTGGAGCAGGTGCTGGGCCGACCCGGCTCGATCACGCTGATCTACCTGGACGTGGACGGCGTCGCCATCGTCAACGACGGCCTCGGCTACGAGGCGGGCGACGAGCTGCTCAGGGTGGTGGCACGGCGGCTGACCGAGGTGGTGGCCGGCGAGCGCGCCACGGTGGCGCGCATCGGCGGCGACGAGTTCGTGGTGCTGATCGAGGACTCCCCCACCACGCCGGGCATCTCCGCGCTGGCCGAGGCGATCGAGGCCGCGCTGGTCGAGCCGGTCCGGCTGGCCGGGCACGGCGTCGGCGTCTCGGCGGGCATGGGTTTCGTCCGCACGTCGGCGCGCGGGTCGGACGCGATGGCGCTGCTGCGCCAGGCGCACAGCACGCTGCGCCGCGCGGAGAGCGGCGGCAAGGGCCAGTGGGGCATCTACGACGCCGGGCGGGACGCCCGCGACCGCACCAGGTCGTCGCTCATCGCGACCATGCCGGGGGCGTTGCAGAACGGCGGGATCGCGCTGGACTACGTGCCGGTGGACGGCCGCGGCGAGCGGGTCGCGGTGGCGGTCCGGCTGCGGTGGCACGAGGCGGAGCACGGACCGGTGTCGCACGAGGAGTGCCTGCGGTTCGCCGACGAGCTGGGGCTCAGCGGGCAGCTGGCCGCGTGGGTGCTGGACGAGGCGTGCGCCTTCGCGGCGGCGGAACGGCTGCCGGTGCTGGTGCGGCTGTCACCGGACCAGTCGCGCGACCCGGACCTGACCGCGCGGGTCGCCGAGGCGTTGCGCTCCTCCGGGCTGCCGCCGGACATGCTGTGGCTGAGCCTGTCCGCGCGGTGCCTGTCCGCACCGGGCCCGGCCGAGGAGGCGGTCGACGACAACCTGGTCGCGTTGGGCGACATGGGCGTCCGCCGCCTGCTGCACGACGTCACGTTCGCCCTGCCGGAACTGTCCACTGTGGAGCGTCACGGGCTGTACGGCGTGGAACCGGCCGTGCCGCCGGGGGAGGCGTTGGCGCGCAAGGCGTTGGACGCCGTGCTGCCGCTCGTGCGGGCGACCGGTGCGCTGGTCGTCAGCGACTGCCCGCTGCCGGGAGCCGACCTGGTCGAGCGATCGTGATGATCTCGCGGCTGGTGCCGGTGAGCGGGGTCCGGTCCCAGTAGCCGTAGCGCTCGGCCACCTCGAACCCGGTCTCCCGCAGCAGCGCGTCGAGGTGGTCGGCCCCGGTGAACCGCAGCGTCGCCCAGTCGACCACCGGCTCGGGCCAGTCGGGGCTGGTGTGCGTCTCGTTGAACCGCACCAGGCCGTTCTCCACGCTCTCCACGTGGTGCTCGACGCGCACGTGCTCGCCGTTCTCGCCGACGATGTCCAGGCCGTGCTCGGGCGACCACCGCTCCCACGCCCGCGCGCCGGGGTTGCGGGTCTCGAACGCGAACCGGCCGCCCGGCCCGAGCACCCTGCCGATCGCGGTGAACTGCTCCCGCACCTCGTCGTCGGTGAGGAAGACCTGGAACACGTGCCCGGTCATCACGACCAGGTCGAACCCGCCGTCGAACGCGGTGGTGCCGAGGTGCCCCTCGACCCAGTCCACCCCGGTCGACCGACGGGCCACGGCCAGCATCGCCGGGTCGGGGTCGAGGCCGACCAGCCGGCCCGCGTGCCCGCGGCCGCGCGCCACGTGGAGCAGCATGCCGGTGCCGCAGCCCACGTCCAGCACGGCGTCCGCGGACATCACCAGGTCGAGGTAGAAGTCGTCGCTCGGACCCCACTCGTTGACCAGGTCGTAGTAAGCCGCCACGTCGGGGGTCGCCCGTTGCTCGGTCATCCGCCCGAGTGTGGCCCGCACGCCGAGGGGCCGCGACCGAATTTCCGGTCACGGCCCCTCGGCGTCGATCAACGATTGCCTTCGGCAAGCCGAACGTCGGCCAGGCGAACGCAGGCCAAGCGCACGTCGGCCAGGCGAACGCAGGCCAAGCGCACGTCGGCCAGGCGAACGCAGGCTAGGCGAACGTCGGCTGCCGCATCGCGTGCTGCACCAACGTGATCAGCGTCTGCTTGGTCGACTGCCGGTTGCGCGCGTCGCAGGGCACGATCGGCACCGACTCGTCGATCGTCAGCGCCTCCCGGATGTCCTCGATGCGGTGGTGCAGCAGGCCGTCGAAGCAGTTCACGCCCACCACGTACGGCAGTTCGCGGTCCTCGAAGAAGTCGATCGAGGCGAACGCGTCCGACAACCGGCGGGTGTCGACCAGCACGACCGCGCCGATCGCGCCACGCACCAGGTCGTCCCACATGAACCAGAAGCGGTGCTGGCCGGGTGTGCCGAACAGGTAGAGGATCAGGTCGCTGTCCAGCGACACCCTGCCGAAGTCCATGGCCACCGTGGTGGTCATCTTGTTGGGCGTGGCCGACAGGTCGTCCACGCCGACGCTGGCCTCGGTCATGACCGCCTCGGTGGTCAGCGGCACGATTTCCGACACCGACCCGACGAAGGTCGTCTTGCCGACACCGAACCCGCCGGCCACCACGATCTTCGTCGACGTGACGGTCAGGCTCGCCGCGGGTGACCCCGCCCGTCCGGGAGCGCCACCGCTCATGTTGCTCTGCTTTCCCTAGTAGTAGGACCTCGCCGGGTGGGTGGGACCTAGCCGCGCATGGCGACGTGCAGCTGCGACCGGATCTCCGGGGTGAGCTGGACGCCGACCCGCTCGACCAACCTGGTCATCGCGTAGCCGATCAGGCCGATGTCGCAGTTGGGCGCGGCCAGCACAGCCAGGCACGAGCCGTCGCTGATGGACATCAGGAACAGGTAGCCCCGTTCCATCTCCACCACGGTCTGCTTGACGTCGCCCGCCTCGAAGCAGCGCGCCGCGCCGAGGTTGAGGCTCACCAAGCCCGACGAGACGGCCGCGAGCTGCTCGGCGCGGTCGATCGGCAACCGCTCCGAGGACGCGAGCAACAGGCCGTCCGCGGAGACCACGATCGCGTGCGCGACGCCCGCGACCCGGGCGACGAAGTCATCGACCAGCCAACTGAAGTTGTCGAGTTCCTCGGTTGCGGTGGTCACTTCTGCTCCTTGGTCTGATTGCCGCCCCTGGCGGTGGAGGTCCGATTACCGCCTCCGGCGGCGGTGGTCCGACCACCGCCTTCGGCGGAGGTGTTGTCCTCGTTCCCGAACGACAAACCTTCCCACGGCATTCCGGCGTCGTCACCCGCCTGGCGGCCGAGTTGCACACCGCGCTGGTAGGTGGCGAAGCGCTGCCGCAACCGGTCGGCGGACCGACGCGGCGGCGCGGCCGTCGCCAGACCGGCCGACGGGGAGCCGTTGCCCCCGGACTGCGGGGTCGTCGGCGCCGAACCGCGTGACGCGGGCGCGGAGAGCGAGCCCGGCATCAGGCGCGCCTTGGGGACGCGCTTGGGCAGACCCGCGGTGGTGGTGTCGTCCACCGGGGCCTTGAGGGCGCTGGACGCCACGGTCCAGCCGTCGTCCGCGGCCGCGCCCCAGCCGGGCGTCGAGGACGCGCCGGACGACGGGATCGCCGACGGCGCGGGCTCGCGCTTGGGCAGACCGGCCGGGGTGGCGCCGCGCGGCGCGGGCGGGGTCGACCGGCTCGGCGCGGCCGGTGGCGTGATCAGGTCGGACCGGTCGGTGTAGGCGGTCTGCTCCGACGCGGTGCCCTGGTGGCGGGTGGAGCCGTCGCCGCCGTCGGTGCCCATCAGCTCGGCGCGGTCGGCGAACATCGTCTTCTCCGAGGCGGTCTCCGGCGGCACGGCGGGCTGCTGCTGCTCGCCCAGCTCGCCGCGCACGGCGCCCTCGGCCTCGCCGCCCTGGAACCAGCGCGACAGCACGTCCTCGTATATCGGCAGCCGCTGGGTGGAGGCGTCGTCCTCCTCCTCGACCACGACCGGGGCGGGCCTCGCGGCCGACGGCGGGTAGGAGTAGTCCGGCACCTCTTCGCCGGGCGGCGGCACGGTCTCGGCCACGGTGGCGGTGAACAGGTCCGACGCCGAGGTCTGCTCGACCTCGAAGTACCCGCCGGGCTCCGCCTCGTGCGTGTGCACGACCTGCGGTCCGGTCGTGGCGGGCAGGTCCAGCGGCGCGTAGCCGCCGGGCGCGATCTCCGGCGTCCACTTGGGCACGCCGGCCAGCACGCCGACACCGCTGTCCTCCAGCTGCGGCACGGCCTGGCGCTGCGGCAGCGCCGCGGGCACCGGCCGGGGCTGCAACGGCTCGGGGCCGCGGTGCAGCAGGTCCATCGGGAGCACGACCTGGGCCGTGACGCCACCCTCTATGTCGTCGTTGTTGCTCAACGTGACCCGGATGTTGTGCCGCTTGGCGAGCTGGCCCACCACGTACAGGCCCATCTCGCGGGCCACCGACACGTCGACCTCGGGCGGGTCGGCGAGCTTCGTGTTGGCGTCGACGACGTCCTGCTCCTGCATGCCGACACCGCGGTCGTGGATGCGGATGGACACCTCGCCGCGGCGGGTCTCGATCGCCCGCACGGTCACCTTGGTGGTGGGCTTGGAGAACGCGGTCGCGTTGTCCAGCAGCTCGGCGATGAGGTGCGCGAGGTCGTTGACCACGCGACCCTGGACCTTGAGCTCCGGCGCGGGCGCGATCTGGATGCGCGCGTACTTCTCCACCTCGGACACCGCGGCGCCGAGCACCTCGGAGATCGGCACCGGCCGGGTGACCCGGCGGTTGACCGTGGTGCCGGACAGCACCAGCAGGTTCTCGCTGTTGCGGCGCATCTGGGTGGCCAGGTGGTCCAGCTCGAACAGGCTGGCCAGCTGGTCGGGGTCCTGCTCGTCCTGCTCCAGCCGGTCGATGACGGTGATCTGCCGCTCGACCAGCGCCTGCGAGCGCCGGGACAGGTTGATGAACATGTCGTTGACGTTCGCGCGCAGCGCCACCTGCTCGACCGCGAGGCGGACGGCTTCGCGCTGCACGGCGTCGAACGCCCGCGCCACCTGGCCGACCTCCTCGGTGGTGTTGATCGGCACCGGCACGAGCGCCTCTTCCGCGGCACGGGCCGGGTCGCGGTGCGTCCGGATCCGGCGGATCGCGTCGGGCAGGCGGTTGCGGGCCACGTCCAACGCGGTGCGGCGCAGCACGCGCAGCGGCGTCAGCATCGAGCGGGCGACGAAGGCCATGAGGGCGAACGCGATCACCAGCGCCACGGCGACCAGCGCCGCGTCACGCCACGCGGACGCGCGGGCCGCCTCGGTCTCGTCGATCGCCGCCTGGTTGGCCTGCCGCTCGATGTCCTGCGACACCTGGCGCAGCAGCGCGGCGGTCTCCTCGCCGACGGCCATGACGTCGCGGTCGGAGATGGACACCTCGCCGGTGTCCTCCTGCTGCACCAGCGCCAGCTGCACCAACCGGTTGCGACCGTCCACCGGCGCGCCGGACACGGTGTCCGACAGCAGCTGGCGGTTCTCCTGGCTCGCGGTGTTGGCGAAGTCGGTGAGCGCGGCGTCCAGTCGGGACTGCCCCGCGCGCAGCGCGTTGACCTGGCCGGGCGCGAACTCGCCGCGCTTGGCCGTGGACAGCAGGATCGAGTTCTGCTGGGACAGCTGCTCCTTCGCGGTGTAGAGCGCGAGGTTGGCGCCGGCCAGCGGGGTGATCGTCTCGTTGCTCAGGCTGCTCGCGGTGGCGCGGTGCACCTGTGCGAGCGCGGCCAGCACCTGGCCGTAGGCGCTGTGCACCGAGATGTCGGGGTACTTGGTGGTGGTCACCGTGTTCCGCAGCGCGTTGAGGCCGTCCAGCGACTGCAACGACTTCTGGAACGACTCGCGCACCGCGTCGTCGACGCCGGTCGTGGCGGCCGCGACGTCGCGCAGCCTTCCGACCTCGGCGTCGACCTTGCTGGAGCGCGTCTGGAACTCGGGCCCGTTCTCCTGCCGGCCGCCCGCCACGAACCAGACCGCGGCGTCGCGTTCCAGTTGCAGCGCGTCGGAGACCGCCGCCACCTGGGCGGACAGCTGGAGCTCCCGCTGGATCTGGCCGAACAGCTCCACGTCGTCCAGCTGGGTGTTCAACCTCAGCCCGGCGAGCGTCAGCGTGCTCAGCGCGGGCACCAGGAGCACCACGGCCAGCTTGCTGCGCAGGCGCCAGTTCCGCAGCCGCCACCGGGAGACTCCCCGGTCGGCGGGCACGGCGCCTGTGCTGGGACCCGAGTCGGGTGGACCGCTCCCAGCGACACCCGCATCGAGTTGATTCCGCTCCGGATCTCTCCCGGAGGCGTGGTCGTCGTGACCGCGCACCGTCAGCACACTCCCCAGACCGGAGAAACGACACATCCCTACAAACCCGGTGGATCTTGGTGGAAAAATCCGCCGAGTCATACCGCCGTTCGGACGAGATGGCCGGTAGTTTGCAAATCAACCATTGTCGCGCGCACCTGGGCGGGACGCGCTAAACGATCGCTAACCGGCGTTCATGGTTTTTTCACGCCCTCGACCCGAACGGGAAACACCGCGCGGGGGGAGCCCGGCGACGAGCTCCCCCCGGTCGGTTCAGCTACCCGGCGTGCCGACCAACATCGGCTTGACGTCGAAGTCCTTCTCCAGCAGGCCGTAGGTTCGCATCAGCCCGGCGACGCGCTGCAAGCGGGTGGCGTCCAGGGTGGTCGGGAACTCGCCGAAGTGCACGAGGCTGGCGGTTTCCTTGTCGACCTTGGCGTACTCCACCAACAGCGGCTCGACCGTGGGGCGGTCCGCCGCGTCGCGCTGGCCCTTCGCCATCGCGCGCTGGAACGCGGCGACGGTGTTGGGGTTCTCCTTCACGAACTTGCCGGTCGTGGCGTAACCCGCGATCGGGATGTCGGCCGTGGGGCCGGACGCCGCGTCCAGCACGGTGATCTGGCCGCTCGCGCGCTGGGCGCGGCTGATGAACGGCTCCACCATGAAGGCCGCGTCCACCGCGCCGTTCTGGACCGCGGCTTCCATGTCCGGGAACGGCAGCTCCTTGAAGTTCACCTTGGACGGGTCCACGTCGTTGGCTTCCAACGTGGCCTTCGCGGTGAGCTCGGCGATGTTCTTGAACGTGTTGATCGCGATGGTCTTGCCCTCGAGGTCCTTCGGCGACTTGATCGGGGAGTCCGCCTTGGCGAGGATCAGGAACATCTCAGGCTTGGCCTGGTACCCGTCGCTGACCAGCTTGAGGCCGTCGACGGCCTTGGCCGCCTCCTTGGCCTCGGCCGCGAAGAACGAGACCCAGTTGCCGAAGGAGATGTCGAGGCTGCCGTTGATCAGGCCCGGGATGGCCATGGCGCCACCCTGGATGATCTCGGCCTTGACCTCCAGACCCTCCTGCTCAAAGTAACCCTTCTTCTTCGCGACGTGGACGGACGCGACGTCGAGGATGTTCAGCAGGCCGACCGTGATCGTGGCCTTCTCGACCTTGCCCGGTGCGGCGGCTTCGGTGGGCTTGGCGTCGGAACCACCGAGGGCACCGCAGCCGGAGACCACGGCGAGCATCGCGACGGCGGACACTACGCCGAAGATCCTTCGAGCCGAGAGGCCGACTCTTCGAGTCATGGGGGGCATCTCCTGTTGGAGTGGCGACTTTGCGGGGGCAGGATGCACGGGCGACAGAGGCACTGCGGAGCCCACTCAAAGTGACACGAGTGGATCGGCAAGACCCCAGTCGACCGACACTCGAAGGCTGATCCACTACCTTCGGTGAGCATCTTTGCACAGGCTGTCCAGAGGTTGGGGTATGCGGTGAGCGATCTTGACGCGGAATGGGCCGTACAGAGCAACCGGCGCCCGGTGGGCATCGTCGGAGCGGGCCCCGCGGGATTGACCTTGGGGAACCTGCTCCGTGAAGCGGGAATCCCCTGCGTGGTGCTGGAAAAAGGCACTCGCGAGCACATCGAGACCCGGCCGCGCGCCGGGGTGCTGGAGCACCGCGCGGTGCAGATGTTGACCGAGCACGGGCTCGCGGACCGGTTGCTCCGAGAGGCGGACAGGCACGGCGCCTGCGAATTCCGCGTGAACGGGCAGGCGCACGAGGTGGACTACGCCACCCTGTACGACGGCCAGACGCACTACATCTACCCGCAGCAGGAGGTCGTCCAGGACCTCGTGCGGCACTACGTGGACGTGCGCGGCGGCGCCGTGCGGTGGTCGGTCACGGACGTCGAACTGCACGACATCGAGTCCACCGAACCGGCTCTGACCTGGACCAACGCCGACGGCACGCGGGAGCGGCTCGACTGCTCGTTCATCGCGGGCGCGGACGGGTTCCACGGCGTGACGCGGCGCAGCATCCCGGCGGGCGCGGTGCAGGAGTTCAGCCACCAGCACGGCATCGAGTGGCTGAGCATCCTGGCCGAGGCCCCGCCATCCACCCACAAGGTGATTTACGCGCTTCACCCGGACGGATTCGCGGGTCATATGCTCCGCAGTTCCACGGTGTCGCGCTACTACCTCCAGGTTCCGGTGGACGACACCGTGGACAACTGGCCGGACGAGCGGGTGTGGGCGGAGCTGCACAAGCGGTTGGCGCTGCGGGACTCGGACTGGAAGCTCACCGAGGGGCGCATCGTGGAGAAGCGCATCCTGGACATGCGCAGCCACGTGGTCGAACCGATGAACCACGGCACCCTGTACCTCCTGGGCGACGCGGCCCACATCATCACCCCGGTGGGGGCAAAGGGAATGAACCTCGCGTTGCACGACGCCGAGGTCCTGGCCGACGCCCTGACGCGCTACCACCGAACGGGTGATGAGACGGGCCTGCGCGGCTACTCCGAGACCTGCCTGCGCCGCGTCTGGCGTGCGCAGGAGTTCTCGCAGTGGATGGTGTTCATGATCCACCGGTCGCCGGAACCGTTCCTGAGCCGGTTGGGTCAAGCCCGACTCGAACACCTCATCGCCTCCGGGTCGTCGGCGGGCTATTTCGCCCAAAACTACGTGGGGCCCTGAGGAGAACACCTCACGATTAGTCGGGCTGCGTTCCGGGGAATCAGCCCGCAATGAGACCGGATTACCGGCGCCTTGTTCTCCGCCACGGCATTCGGGTGTGCTCGACCCGGAGAACAAGGCGAGGGCCGGACGAGATGGCGGATACATTCGGATTCCGCCGGACGCGATACCGCGCGGCAACGGCCCGGCGAAATACCGATGCATTCGCCGCCGATTCCACCCGATGGACGACCGGCCCGGACCGCGCTATCGCCGCCAGGACCGCCGGAACCCATACGAATAACCGATGGAATGGGCCGCGACGCCGACCCGGAAGCCCTCGGACCCCACGGCCGGTAAGCACGTGATGACGGCCCGCTGATCATTCGTGCGCGGCCGCGACCGTCCCGCCGACGGGAATGATGTCGAATCGTTGCGAACGACCTCCGTCGAATCCGCGCCCGCCACCCCGGAACACGACGACGGGCGACCCGCGGCACCGGCCCCGAGAGGGCCGACGAGCCGCGAATCGCCCGCTGGGCGGTTCTACCGCCGGAGAACGCCGATCAGGTGGTGGCGCGCTCCTCCGCCTCGGCCCGCGAGGCCTCCGCCCGCTCCGCCTCGGCCCACTTCGCCGCCTGCTGCTCGTTGGCCAGGCGCCGTGCCCGGACCTGCTCGGAGGTCTTGCCGACGTTGAGCAACCGGGCCACCTCGGCCCGCAGCGCGACGAACGCCTCGGACTCGCGCGTGGTGATCTGGTCGCGCTCGGCGGGCAGGTCGACCTTCAGGTCCGCCACGACCGACGCGGGCGACGTGGAGAGCACCAGGATGCGGTCGCCCAGGTAGACGCTCTCGTCGATGTCGTGCGTCACCACGAGCACCGTGGTGTCCTGCTCGGTGCGCACCTTCAGCAGCAGGTCCTCCAGCTCGAACCGGGTCTGCGCGTCCACCGACGCGAACGGCTCGTCCATCAGCAGCAACGCGGGCCGGTAGGCCAGCGCCCTGGCGATCGCGACGCGCTGCTGCATGCCGCCCGACAGCTGCCACGGGTACTTGCGGCCCGCCGCCGACAGGCCGACCCACTCCAACGCCTCGGCCGCGCGGGCACGGCGTTCGGCGCGGCCCAGCGAGCGGCGCAGCGGGAACTCGACGTTCTTCTGCACCGTCAGCCAGGGGAACAGCGAGCGGCTGTAGTCCTGGAACACCACGGCCAGGTCGTCGGGCACGCCGCGGACCTCGTTGCCGTGCAGGCTGATCTCGCCGCGGGTCGGGCGGATCAGGCCGGAGATGGTGCGCAGCAGCGTGGACTTGCCGCAGCCGGACGGACCGACCACGCAGACCAGCTCGCCGGTGCCGACGGTGAACGACAGGTCGGCTATCGCGGTGTGCGCGCCGTCCTTCGCCTGGTAGGTGTGGCCGAGGTCGGCCACTTCGAGCATCGCGGTCATACTTTTTCCTCCACCGTCGCGGGGGTGCGCTCCTGCTTCGGTTGCCACGCAAGGGCTTTGCGCTCGAAGGCGAGGAGCACGGTGTTGAGGGCGTAGCCGAGGACACCCAGCAGGATGATCCCGGCCCACATGTCGGGGAAGTCGAACTCCCGCTGTGCGACGAGGAGTTGCGACCCGATCCCGTTGTCGGTTCCGACCAGTTCGGAGACGACCATGAGCACCAGCGACAGCGACAGGGAGACCCGCAACCCCGCGAAGATCTTCGGCGCCGCGGAGGGCAGCACGACACCGAGGATCCACTGTGGCTTGGGGATGCGGAACACCGCCGAGGTCTCGAACTTCGTGGTGTCGACGGAACGTGCGCCGTCGATGCTGTTGAGCAGGATGGGCCACAGCACGCCGAAGATGATCGTGGCGAGCTGCATGGTGGTGCCGATGCTGAACACGAGCAGGAACACCGGCACCAGCAGGGGCGGTGGGATGGAGCGCATGAACGTCAGCAGCGGCCCGGCGTACTCGGCGGCCGTCGCGGAACGGCCGAGCGCCACGCCGAGCGAGATGCCGACGACGGCCGCGACGCCCCAGCCGGTGAGCAGCCGACCGATGCTCGGCAGCACGTGCTCGAACACCGTGTCGGTGAGGAAGAGGTCGCCGGCCGGGCCGGAGAACCACAGGCCCTGCGCCGCCACGGCGATCTCGGTCGGGCGGGGGAAGAACGTGTCGTCGGCGTACCAGGTGAGCAGCTCCCAGACCACGACGAGGCCCGCGAACACCGCCCACCGCTGGACGAATCGGGTCACGACCGACCTCCGGTGACCGAGCTCCAGCCGACCCAGCGGCGCTGGGCGCGTTCCAGCCCTTCGTTGAGCAGGTAGCCGATCACGCCCGCGACCACGGTGCCGGCCAGCACGATGTCCATCCGCCCACCGCCGCTGCGGGCGTCCGCGATGAACTGCCCGATGCCGCCGGAGCCGCCTTCCAGCAGCTCCACGCTGACCACCACGACCAGGCTCGTCGTGGCGGCGAGCCGGATGCCGGTCAGCACGAACGGCAACGCGCTGGGCAGCGCCACCGACGCCAGCACGCGCACCCTGCCCGCGCCGAACGCCCGCGCCGTCTCGACCAGCAGGGGGTCGAGCTCGTCGAGCGCGTAGATGGTGTTGAACAGGATGGGCCAGATGGCCGCGTACACCGCGAGGGTGATCTTGGTTTCCGGCCCGATGCCGAGCAGCAGCACCGCCAGCGGGATCAGTGCCACCGACGGGATGGGCCGCAGGAACTCGACCACCGCGCGGGTGGCGTGCCGGACGGACGCCACGCTGCCCAGGACGAGGCCGAGCGGGACGGCGATCCCGGTCGACAGCCCCACGGCGATGAGCACGGCGAGGACCGTCGCGACGACGTCCCGCAGGAAAGTCTCGTCCCCCAACAACTTCGCGAGTTCCACCGCTACGACGGACGGCGGTGGCAGGTACTCCGGGGGAACCAGCCGGGACCGGCCGAACAGCTCCCAGATGACGAGGAACCCGGCCACACCGAGCAGTCCTCGGGTGAGCGCACGCACGCGCAAACGCCTCTTCCCAGTTGATCAACCCCAGCCAACCCGGCTCAATCTAGAGAGAGAAGTCCGCCGCCACAATGAGTGGCGGGAAAACTTCGGGATGTGATCTTGCAAATTGCTGTCAGCGGACGCTGAAGCGAGGTAACCCTTCCACTGAGTGGGATCAGGGGTTGGCGCACGGCGGTTCGTAGGGCATGTCGGGGAAGTAGCCGGCCCACTGCTGACCGGTGATCCCGGGGTGCGCGGTGGCACAGATCCGCTCCACCACCCGGTCCAGGTCGGTCTCCCAGAACCGCAGCACCGGGTCGCCCGCGCTGACCAGGGTGTGCCCGTCGGGCGCGAACGCCACCGAGGTGGCGCCCGAGGAGTGCGCGGCGAACACGGCCGACTGCCGCACCGGCCCGTGCCCGGCACCGGCGCAGGCGCTCAGGCCGCGCCGGCACGGTCGTGTCCCACTCCTCGACCACCCCGTCGACGCCGGCGACCACCAGCCGGTCCCCGGTGCCGTCGAACGCCGGCGCGATGATCGGGACGTCGCGGTTGTCCTGGTCGGCGAACTCGGCGGTCTGCGCCATGGTCTTCACGTCCCACGGCCTGGTCCACCCGTCGGTGGTCCCGGCCGCGGCGAAGTGCCTGCCCTTCGGGCTGAACGCCACCACGCCGCCCCGTCCGGCCTCGCCCACCAGGACGGTGGACGCGCCGGTCGTCACGTCGACCGCGTGCACCCGGTCGGCCAGCGGGACCACCACCACGCGCTCGGAGAGGAACGCCGCCTCGCCCGAGCGGGCGACACGATCGCCTCGCGCAGTTCGTCCGCGGACATGGGGCCGACCAGGACGTGCCCGCCGCGCAGCGCCTCCACCAGCTCCGGGTACTGCCCGCAGTGGCCCAGGAAGTCGGCGCGCACACCCAGCACCACCCGCGTGCGGCTGGTCGGGGTGGTCGCGGCGGTGGTCAGCGCGGAGATGAACGCGGCCCGTTCGGCGGGCTCCGGGCACAGCGTGAAGACCTCTTCGAACTGGTCGACCACGATCAGCAGGTCGTCGTCACCGGCGATGAGCGCCTGCCGGACGCGCCGAACACACCGGCGAACCGGCGTTGCGCGACCAGGCCCACCAGCTCGCGCACCACCCGGTCGCGGCCGAAGAACCGGTCCGCGTCCCGCACTTGGAACGCCGCCGGCCCCGTGTACGGGGCTTCGGTCGGGTCGGGCGGGGTGCGCGGGTTGGCGTCGGCGAGCCGTCCGGCCGGCGCCCGCCGGCGCGACTCCCACGTCACGGCGTCGCCGCCGCAGGCCCGCACGTACGCCAACGTCACCGCGAGGATGGGCAGCCGCCGCCCGTTCGCCGCCTCCGACAGGGCCGCCGCCGAGTAGTGCGCGTCCCGGGCCAACCGCCGGTAGGCGGGGCTGCCCGCCTGCTCGCGCAGGGTCGCAGGTCCGCGGCGAACTCGCCGAGGTCACGGCTGTCGGCCCGCAACGGGCCTTCCGGTCCGGCCATCGTCGCCCTCCCCCTTCGGCGAGGGCGATTGTTCAGAGAAGCCTGTTCAGCGTCCACGCGCTGACACTGAACAACCCTTCTGCCGTAGGAATGGCGATGAGACCGGTGGGGGGTCTCGGCAAGGGGGGAAGGGCGCTTGGTGGTGAAGGGGGCCTCCGCCAAGCGCCTTCCCCTGCTAGAGCCCGACGGCCTTGTAGAGGGAGCCGACTTCCTGGCGGTTGAGCACCCGCATCGAACCGGGGCGCTGGTTGCCCAGGCGCACGTCGCCGACGGCGGTGCGGACCAGGTGCTCGACGGGGTGGCCGACGTGGTCGAGCAGGCGGCGCACGATGTGCTTGCGGCCCTCGTGCAGGACCACCTCGACCAGCGCCTTGCCCGGCATGGACGAGATCAGCTTGAACGAGTCGACCGCGATCGGGCCGTCCTCCAGCTCGACGCCCGCGCGCAGGCGCTTGCCGAGGTCCTTCGGGATCGGGCCGGGCACCTCGGCCAGGTAGGTCTTGGTGATCTCGTAGGACGGGTGCATCAGCCGGTGGGCGAGGTCGCCGTCGTTGGTCAGCAGCAGCAGGCCCTCGGTGTCGGCGTCCAGCCTGCCGACGTGGAACAGGCGTTCCTTGCGGTTGTGCAGGTAGTCGCCGACGCACGGGCGGTGCGCGTCGTCGTGCATGGTGGACAGCACACCGCGCGGCTTGTTGAACGCGATGGTCACCACGTCTTCCTTGAGCACCACGCGCACGCCGTCGACGTGCACGACCGCGGTGTCCGGGTCGACGCGGCGGCCCTGCTCGCGGACCACCTCGCCGTCGACCTGGACGCGGCCGAGTTCGATCAGCTCCTCGGCGACCCGCCGCGAGGCGATGCCCGCCTTGGCGAGCACCTTCTGGAGCCGGATCCCCTCGGGTTGACCTGAGGGGTTCGGCACGGCTCGGTCAGACATCGTCGATCGCATCCACTTCGGGCAACAGGGGGGCGATCGGCGGCAGGTCGCCCAACGACGACAGCCCCAACCGCTCCAGGAACAGTTCGGTCGTGCGGTAAAGGATGCCACCCGTGTCGGAGTCCGTGCCCGTCTCGGCGATCAGGCCGCGCGCGACGAGCGTGCGGATGACCCCGTCGACGTTCACGCCGCGCACCGCCGCGATCCGGGCCCTGGTCACGGGCTGCCGGTAGGCGATGACCGCGAGTGTCTCCAACGCGGCCCGGGTGAGCTTGGCGCGCTGCCCGTCGAGCAGCAGTTTCTCCACGAATGGCGCGAAGCGGTCCCGCGTGTAGAACCGCCAGCCGTCGCCGATTCTACGCAGGTCGACGCCGCTGTTCCGCTCGGTGTACCGGGCGGCCAGCCGGTGCAGGGCGGTGGTGACGCGCTTCACGGACTGTTCCAGGACGGCGGCGAGCTGTTCTTCGGCGATCGGGGTGTCGACGACGAGCAGGATCGACTCCAACGCGCCCTCGAACTCCGACTCGTCGGACAGGTCGGGCAACCCACCGGCCTCGTCGTCCGCCGCGACCTCGTCAGCGCCCGCCTCCGGTTCGGGTACCAGCGCCAACACCGGCGAGCCGACCTCACCGGGTCCGGCCACCTGGGATCCGGCCACGTCGGGTCCGGCCACCTGGGCTTCATCCACGTCGGGTCCGGCCACCTCGGGTCCGGCCACCTCCGGCTCGGCGACCCCCGGTTCGGCGACCTCCGGCTCGGCGACCTCGGGCTCGGCGACCTCCGGCTCGTAGCCCGCCGCGACCGACTCCACCGCGGCATCGGCATCGGGCCCGGACACCGGCTCGGCGTGCTCGTCCCGGCCCGCCTCCTCGGCGGGCACGGGCACGGGCCCGGGGCCGGTCGGTCGGTCGTCGCTCACCCGTACTCCTCGTCCTCGTCGCGGGCCTGCGCCTGCGCCTCGTCGATCGTCCCGCCGACCCAGGTGATGCGCAGCTCGCCCAGCGGGTCCGGCTGCTCGAAGGCCAGCGCCCTCTCCCGGTACAGCTCCAGCAGCGCCAGGAACCGCGCGACGACCTCCATCGTCTCCGTGCACTCGGCGATCAGCTCGGCGAACGTCGCCGTGCCCGCCTCCGCCAGCAGCACGCGCAGCATCTCGGCGTGCTCGCGCACCGACACCCGGTGCTGGTGGATGTGCGACGTGGACACCGTCGGCGGCGGCTTGGGCCGGAACACGACCGCGGCGATCTCGCTGAACCGCCGCGCGTCCACCCCCAGCATCACCTCGGGCAACAGCCCCTCGTACCGCTGCTCCAGCGCCACCGACCGCGGGTAGCGCCGGTAGGCGCCCCGCTCCAGCTCCGCGAACAGCGCCGCGACCTGCTTGTACGCCCGGTACTGCAGCAGCCGCGCGAACAGCAGGTCCCGCGCCTCCAGCAGCGCCAGGTCCTCCTCGTCCTCCACGTCACCCGAGGGCAGCAGGCGGGCCGCCTTGAGGTCGAGCAGGGTCGCCGCGATGACCAGGAACTCGGTCGTCTCGTCCAGGTCCCACCGGTCGCCCAACGCCCGGATGTAGGCGATGAAGTCGTCGGTGACGGTGTGCAGCGCCACCTCGGTCACGTCGAGCGTGTGCTGCGAGATCAGCTGGAGCAGCAGGTCGAACGGGCCCTCGAAGTTGGTCAGCTTGACCTTGAACCGACCGTCGTCCGGCGCCGCGGGCCCGACCGGCTCGACCTCGACCGGCTCAGCCACCTCGACCGGCTCGACCACCTCGACCGGCGCGGCCACTTCGGGTTCGGTCCGGGGTGCGTCCCCGCTCACCGCTCGCGCAACCTACGCACGAGCAGCGAGTCCTCGCCGTGCCCTTCGAGGTCGTCCAGCACGATCGCGATGGCCTCGCGCACCACGCGACCCCGGTCGACCGCCAGGCCGTGCTCGCCGCGCAACGCCAGCCGCGCGTGCTCCAACGCCAGCAGCTCCTCGTCGGACACGTACACGGTGATCTTCGTCGAGTGCTTCTGCCGCCCGGTGCCGCGCCGCTGCGCCGGCGCCGCGGGCTCGGTCGCGGGCGCGTCGGCGGACGTGGCACCCGTCGTGAGGCGGAACAGCTCGGACGCGCCCGGCAGCGATGGGCGTCGGGTCACCGGGCGATCACCTCGCGCGCCAACGCGCGGTACGCCTTCGCCCCCGCCGAGCGCGGGGCCCAGCTGGTGATCGGCTCGCCGGCGACGGTCGTCTCCGGGAACCGGACGGTGCGGTTGATCACCGTGTCGAACACGACGTCGCCGAACGCCTCGACCACGCGCGCCATCACCTCGCGGGAGTGCAGCGTGCGCGGGTCGTACATGGTGGCGAGGATCCCGGTGATCTCCAGCTTCGGGTTCAACCGCTCCCTGACCTTCTCGATGGTGTCTATCAACAGGGCGACCCCGCGCAGGCTGAAGAACTCGCACTCCAGCGGGATGAGGACGCCGTCGGCCGCCGCGAGGGCGTTGACCGTGAGCAGTCCCAGCGACGGCTGGCAGTCGACCAGCACGTAGTCGTAGTGCTCGATGACCGGCCGCAACGTGCGGACCAGCGTGTGCTCCCGGCCCACCTCGGACACCAGCTGGATCTCCGCGGCGGACAGGTCGATGTTGCTGGGCAGCAGGTCCATGCCCTCGACCGGGGTCTGCATGATCACGTCGGCGACGCCGACATCGCGTTCCATGATCACGTTGTAGATCGTCTGGTCGAGCTGGTGCGGGTGCACGCCGAGGCCGACCGACAGCGCGCCCTGCGGGTCGAAGTCGACCAGCAGCACCTTCCGCCCGTACTCGGTCAGCGCGGCGCCCAGGTTGATGGTGGACGTGGTCTTGCCGACCCCGCCCTTCTGGTTGCACACCGCGAGGATCTTCGCCGGGCCGTGCCGGGCGACCAGCGGTGGGTCTGCGACGTAGCGCAACGGGCGGCCGGTCGGCCCCATGTCGCCGGCGACCTGCTCGGTGTGGTCCTCGTCCGCGGGTGCGGCGTGCGGGGCGAGGCTCAGCTCGACCGAGGCGCGCGGCACACCGGACGGTGGCGGGGGTGGTGGGGGTGCGCCCCACGCCTGACCCGCGTGCTCCGGTGTCGACATCGCCTTCCCGATTCCTAGTCCTCTGCCTGGGCGCAGCCTAGGCACACCGCGGTCCACCAGCAACGCGCCCCGCCGAAGCGGGACCGATCGTTCTCAACGCGTCTCAACGCGTCGCGTCCACCGGATCGGCCGCCGGCGCCACCCGCTCGGCGGTCCGGTCACCGGTCTTGCGGCACGTCCGGTCGACCGCGCGGAGCACGACGTCGAGCAGTCCGGGGAACAGCTCGTCGAGGTCGTCCCGCCGCAGCGACACCCACCGCTGGTTGCCGCGCGCCCTGGTCCGGGTGATGCCCGCCTCCCGCAGCACCCGCAGGTGCTGCGACAACGTGGACTTGGCGACCTCCACCGCCAGCGCGCCGCACAGGCGCTCGCCGTCGGCCTCGATCTGCCGCACCACCGCCAGCCGGGTGGCGTCGCTCAACGCGTGCAACACCGCGCCCAGCTCGATCGCACTGCGCTCGGGCTCGTCCAAGTTCGGCACCTGCTCGGCACCTCCAGCTCGTCGGGCTCATCGGAAGTGGGTGGTTACCCGGTCAGGTGTGCGACCACGGTACCCGTGGGCCGCTCATGTTCCACCCGATGCGCGAGGATGGGCGGTCGCGTAGACCTCGCGCAAGGTGTTGACCGTGACCAACGTGTAGACCTGCGTCGTCGTCACGGAGGCGTGGCCCAGCAGCTCCTGGACCACGCGCACGTCCGCGCCTCCTTCGAGCAGGTGGGTGGCGAACGAGTGGCGCAGCGTGTGCGGCGAGACCTCGGCTCGGATGCCCGCCCGTTCGGCCGCGGTCTTGAGCACGTGCCAGGCGGTCTGCCGGGACAACCGCCCGCCGCGGGCGTTGAGGAACAGCGCGGGCGTGCCGCTTTTGGCCAGGACGGGGCGGGCGCGCACGAGGTAGGCCTCCAGGGCTCGCAGGGCGGGGCGGCCGACGGGCACGATGCGCTGCTTGCCGCCCTTGCCGTCGAGCAGCACGGTGCGCTCGGCGGCGTCGACGTCGTCCACGTCCAGGCCGATGACCTCGGAGATCCGCGCGCCACTGGAGTACAGCAGTTCCAGCAGGGCGCGGTCGCGCAGGTGCGCCGGGGTCTCGGTGGGGCCTTCGAGGAGCTTCAGCACGTCGTCCACGGGCAGGGCCTTGGGCAGCCGGCGCGGCGGTGTCGGGGGGCGGACGGCGCGGGCCGGGTCGTGCGCGGTGATGCCTTCGAGGTGGGCGAACCGGTGCAGACCGCGCACGGCGACCACCGTGCGCGCGGCGGACGAGGCGGCCAGCCCGGCTTCGCGCAGCACCGCCAGGAAGTCGCCGACCAGGGCCTCGGAGACGTCGGCCAGGTCGTCGACGCCCTTGGCCGCCAGGTGCTCGGCGTAGCGGCGCAGGTCGCGGCCGTAGGAGTCGAGCGTGTTGCGCGCCGTGCCCCGCTCCACCGCCAGGTGGTCCAGGTAGGCCCTCATCGCACGCCCCGCAGGGGTACCCGCCAAGGGGACCCCTGCTTTTACCTTACCGGCGGGGTCCGACAATTCCGGCGCTCCACCACCCGCGGCCGGATCGCTCGCAGCCCCACCAGCCGAAGCCTGACCAGCCACAGCCTGGCCAGCCGCAGCTTCACCGGCCGCAGCCTCGCCGGCCGCAGCCTGACCAACCACAACCCCACCATCCACAGGCCGCTCACCAGCACCGACGGCAGCCGGACCGCCGCCGACGGCCGGGCCGTCGCCCTCCCGACGGCTCACAGCCGGGCCAGCGGAACGTGCCGCATCCCGTGCGCCTTGGCCACCTCGGCCTGCACGACGGCGCCGCGCACCGCGTTCACGCCCTTCGCCAGCGCCGGATCCTCGCTGATCGCCCGCCGGAAACCCTTGTCCGCCAACGCCGTCACGTAGGGCAGTGTGACGTTCGTGAGCGCCCACGTCGAGGTGTGCGGCACCGCGCCCGGCATGTTGGCCACGCAGTAGAAGACCGAGTCGTGCACCCGGTACGTCGGGTCGTCGTGCGTCGTCGGCCGCGAGTCGGCGAAGCACCCGCCCTGGTCGATGGCGATGTCCACGAGCACCGAACCGGACCGCATGGTCGCCACGAGGTCGTTGCCCACCAGCGTCGGCGCCTTCGCGCCCGGCACCAGCACCGCGCCGATCACCAGGTCCGCCCACCGGCACGCCTTCTCCACCTCGTAGGAGTTGCTCGCCACCGTCTGCAGGTGCCCCCGGTAGGTGAAGTCGATCTGGCGCAGCCGGTTGACGTTGGTGTCCAGCACGACCACCTCCGCCTGCATCCCCAGCGCGACCGCGGCGGCGTTCATGCCCGCCACCCCCGCGCCGAGCACCACCACCTTGCCGGCGGGCACACCCGGCACGCCGCCGAGCAGCACGCCGCGCCCGCCCTGGTTGCGTTCCAGGCAGTGCGCCCCGACCTGCGCGGCCATCCGCCCGGCGACCTCGCTCATCGGCGCGAGCAGCGGCAACGAGCCGTCGGGCAGCTGCACGGTCTCGTAGGCGACGGCGTCGATCCCGGAGGCGACGATCGCGCGCGTGCACTCGGCGTTCGCGGCCAGGTGCAGGTAGGTGAACAGGGTCTGGTTCGGTCGCATCCGGTGGAACTCCTCGGCGACCGGCTCCTTGACCTTGAGCACCAGCTCGGCCGCGCCCCACACGTCGTCGGCGGCCGGCGTGATCTCCGCACCGGCCGCGACGAACTCGGCGTCCGGGATCGAGGAACCACCGCCCGCGCCGGACTCGATCAGCACGCGGTGCCCCCGTCGTACCAGCTCCACCACACCCGCGGGGGTGATGGCGACCCGGTACTCGTGGTTCTTCACCTCTCGCGGCACTCCGACCAGCACCCTCGAAGCGTAGGTCGACCAGCGGGTTCCGGCTCGACCAAGCGTGCTCGGCTGTTAGCGTTGACCTGTGTCGGAACCACACCAGGTGCGCATCGGCGACCAGCAGCGCGAAGAGGCGATCAGCGCCCTGAACGACCACTTCGCGTCCGGTCGCCTGGAGATCGGCGAGTACGAGCAGCGCGTCGGCTACGCGTCCGCGGCCCAGTCCGCGCAGGACCTGGCCGCGCTGTTCCACGACCTGCCGCTGCCGCACCCGGTGTTCCTGCCGCCCGCGTACCCGCAGACCGCCGCGTACCCGCCGCCACCGCCGCCGCCCGGCTACCAGACGCCCGGCCAGGGCATCCCTCCCGGCTACCCGCCGCCCGGCTACGCCGACCCGTCCCAGACCTACGGGACGGCGTACGGCTACCAGCCCGGTTTCAACCCGAACGCGCCGTACGGGCTGGACCCGCTCACCGGGCAGCCGCTGTCGGACAAGTCGCGCATCGCGGCGGGCGTGCTGCAGCTGGCGCTGCCGTTCGGCATCGGCCGGTTCTACATCGGTGACACCGCGATCGGCATCGCGCAGCTGCTGACCTGCGGCGGGTGCGGCATCTGGTCCCTGATCGACGGGATCATCCTGCTGGTCAACGGCGGCACGGACAGCCAGGGCCGCAAGCTACGCGACTAGGTTGCGCACGAGCATCCACGTGACGGCCAGCGCCACCACCGGTACGCCCACCTTCCGCGACACCGGTGGTGTCGGCCTGCCGTTCCTCGCCGCCCGGAACCACCGCAGCCACAGCCAGACCAGCAGCGGCAGCCCCACCAGCAGCATGACGGCGTTGAACTCCCAGGCGCCGACGAGGTCGCCGTGCAGCAGGGCGTGCACCATCCGCGTCGACCCGCAGGCCGGGCACTGGATGCCGGTCAACGCGTAGAGCGGGCACGGCGGCAGCAGCGACCCCGGCTGGTTGGGGTCGACGAACAGCAGCACCCCGCACCCGGCCACCGCCGCCGCGGCCACCGCCAACGGACCACGCACACCCACGACAGCCATTATCCGCCGACCTGACCGTAGAACTCACCGGTCCTGAACGTAGGACACGGCCGTTCCGAACGTAGGACACGCGCGACCTGAACGTAGGACACGCGCGACCTGGAGGTTCGACTCGCGCGAGCTGGACGTAGGACTCCCGCGAGAGTCCTACGTCCAGGTACCGCGGGTCGAACGGTCAGGAGGAGCGGGAGGCGAAGCGGGTCGGGCGGTCCCGGAACGGGGCGTCGGAGGGACGGCCCTCGGCGCCCGAGGCGACCACGGCGTGCGCGGCGAGCAGGCCGGACACGGCGGGGCCGTTGACGATCTCCCCGGCCAGGACCATGTCCACCGCCTCGGCCAGCGGGAAGCTCTTCGCCTCCAGGTCGGCCTCCTCCTCGCCCTGCACGTCGCGGTCCACCGCGGTGAGCCCACGCGCCAGGAACACCCGCACCACCTCGTCGGTGAACCCCGGCGACACGGCGACGTCCACCAACGTCACCCACTCCGACGCCGCCAGCCCGACCTCTTCGGCCAGCTCCCGCCGTGCGGCGGCCAGCGGTGTCTCGTCACCGGAGTCCAACAGCCCGGCCGGCAGCTCCCAGAGCCGCCGGCCGAGCGGGTGCCGGTACTGGTCAATCAACGTGACCGCACCGGCATCGTCCAAGGCCACCACCGCCACCGCACCGAGGTGTTCCACCACCTCGCGCGACGCGGTTCCGCCACCAGGCATGGCGACCTCGTCCACCCGCAACGCGACGACGCGCCCGACGTGCACGTCCCGCGACGAAACGGTTCCGAACTCGTGCCGACCGGTCACTGCGCGACCCCCGCGGTCTCGGGCAGCGGCAGCCGGTCGGCCAGCCGGTAGTCCAACGCCGCCTTCACGAACGCCGCGAACAGCGGGTGCGGGCGGGTCGGACGGGACTTCAGCTCCGGGTGCGCCTGCGTGGCCACGAAGAACGGGTGCACGTCGGCGGGCAGCTCGACGAACTCCACCAGCCGCCCGTCCGGCGACGTCCCGGAGAACACCAGCCCGGCCGAGCTCAATTGCGACCGGTAGGCGTTGTTGACCTCGTACCGGTGCCGGTGCCGCTCGGACACCTCCACCGACCCGTAGGCCGACGCCACCTGCGACCCCGGCAGCAGCTTGGCCGGGTACGCGCCGAGCCGCATGGTGCCGCCCATGTCCCGCTGCCCGGAGACGACGTCCTCCTGGTCGGCCATGGTGCTGATCACCGGCGACCCGGTGTCCTCGAACTCCGAGGAGTTCGCGTCGGCGATGCCCGCGAGGTTCCGCGCGGCCTCGATGACCAGGCACTGCAACCCCAGGCACAGGCCGAGCAGCGGGATGCCGCGGGTCCGCGCGTAGGTGATGGCGCCGATCTTGCCCTCGATGCCGCGCACCCCGAACCCGCCGGGGATGAGGACCGCGTCGAGCCCGCTCAGGGCGTGCGACGCGCCGGACGGCGTCTGGCACTCGTCGGACGGCACCCACACGATCTCGACCTTGGTGCGGTGCGCGAACCCGCCGGCCCGCAACGCCTCGGTCACCGACAGGTAGGCGTCGGGCAGGTCGACGTACTTGCCGACCAGGCCGATGCGGACCTTCTCGGACGGGTTGTGCACCCGGTCGAGCAGGTCGCCCCACACGGTCCAGTCGACGTCGCGGAACGGCAGGTCCAGCCGCCGCACCACGTACGCGTCCAGCCCTTCGCCGTGCAGGACCTTCGGGATGTCGTAGATGGACCGCGCGTCCACCGCCGCCACCACGGCCTCGGTGTCCACGTCGCACATCAGGCCGATCTTGCGCTTCAACGCGTCCGGGATCTCCCGGTCCGCCCGGCACACGATGGCGTCGGGCTGGATGCCGATGTTGCGCAGCGCGGCGACGGAGTGCTGCGTCGGCTTGGTCTTCAGCTCACCCGACGGCGCGAGGTAGGGCACCAGCGACACGTGCAGGAAGAACACGTTGTCGCGGCCCACGTCGTGGCGCACCTGCCGGCACGCCTCCAGGAACGGCAGCGACTCGATGTCGCCGACCGTGCCGCCGACCTCGGTGATCACCACGTCCGGGATGACGCCGTCGGGCCCCGGCTCGGCCATGGCCCGGATGCGCCGCTTGATCTCGTCGGTGATGTGCGGGATCACCTGGACGGTGTCGCCCAGGTACTCGCCGCGCCGCTCCTTGGCGATGACCTCGGAGTACACCTGCCCGGTGGTCACGTTCGCGTCACCGGAGAGGTCACGCGCCAGGAACCGCTCGTAGTGGCCGATGTCGAGGTCGGTCTCCGCACCGTCGTCGGTGACGAACACCTCGCCGTGCTGGAACGGGTTCATCGTGCCCGGGTCCACGTTCAGGTACGGGTCCAACTTCTGCATGGTCACCCGCAGACCACGAGAGGTGAGCAGCTGTCCGAGGCTGGACGCGGTCAACCCCTTGCCGAGGGACGACGCCACACCCCCGGTGACGAAAACGTGCTTGGTCGTACGTGCCTGCTGCACCAAGGAGGCTCCCCGTGGTCTGGATTTCCGCTAGGGCCAGGCTGCGGTGGTTCCGCACAGCTCAGCGCCCTGTCCACGGGCCCTAACGCTAACACGCCGCCGGTCACCCAGCGCGCTGGTGGGTCCGGAGGCGTGTCACTCGGATGGCCTAGGGCCGTGCGAGCGGGGCTCGACGGGTCCGCGAACCGGCCACGAACCAGGCACGAACACCCGGTTCCGGCCCGACGGACCGACACCCGGTCCGCCGCCCCGACGCCGCATTCCGCCGTTCCCGGTGTCTCAGCCGGCCGTGCCCGGCGCGGGGCCCTCCGCGTTGCCCGCCACCCCGTACCGCCCGGCCTTGCCCTCCAGCTGGTCACGCAGCGCGAGCACCACCACCACGCGCCCGGCCGCGGTGTCGGCGTTGTCCACGGTGGACAGCACGGACGTCGCCGCCGTGTCGGCCCGCACGACACCGACCGCGCCGGTGCCGTCGGCCGAACCCGCGCCGCCCGCCAGCACCGCGCCCGCGCCGGACCGGTCCAGCTGGGTGGCGAACCGGGCCACCACCGCCGCCCGGTCGGCCGACGAGTCGCCCTCGACCGCGCCGCCGGTCAGCACCACGGCCAGCTGCGCCGGCCGCAGGTTCTGGCCGGGCTTGACGAAACCGGCGCTGGACAGCCCGCCCAGCGCCGCCGCCAGCTCGTCCGGCGTGGCCTGCGGCTGGTTGGTGTCCTTGTCGATCAGCAGCGCGGCACCGAACAGGCCGCCCGCCCTGGTGCCGGGGTCGCCGCCGGTGGGCAGCTGGGTGCCGGCGGGTTGCAGCCGGGCGACCAGGTCGAGCAGCTGGTCGGCCTTGTCCGGGTCGGTGAACGACTCGGTGAGCTGGAGCTCGCCGGTGACCTCCGCGCCCGCGGCGCGCAGCAGGTCGGTCAACGCGTCGCGGTCGTCCGGCTTCGCGTCGGCGGTGGTGACCAGCACGACGGTCCGCTCGGCCAGCTGCCCCTTCGCCGCCAGCGGGCCGACGGATCCCGCGAACCGCTCCGCGTCGGCGAGACGGGCGTCCAGGCCGTTGCGCTCCGCCTGCAACGCGGCGACCTCCCGGCCCAACGCGCCGTTGTCGTCGTTGAGCCCGGACAGCAGCCGGCCGCTGATCGCGGTCGAGCCCAGCACCACCCCTACGGCCAGCGCGAGGAACACCGCGGTGATGGAGACGATGTGGTAGCGCAGCGAGATCACGCGAACAACCCCTTGAACCAGTCGGCGACGGATCGGAACGCGTCGGCGGCGATGTCGAGGTAGACCTGGCCGACGCCGGACACCGCGAGCGCGGCCGTCATCGCCACGACCGCGGCCAGCACCAGCAGGGCGATCAGGCCCGTCGACACCCGGCCGCGGTGCAGGGTCGCGACGGCGTGCGAGTCCACGAGCTTGTTGCCGAGCTTGAGCCGGGTGAGGAACGTCGAGGGGTTGGACCCGGAGTTGCCGCGGTCCAGGAACTCCCGCAGCCCGGCCTGCACCCCCACCGTCACCACCAGCGACGCACCGTGCGCCTCGGCCAGCAGCAGCGCCAGGTCCTCCGCGTTGCCGGTCGCCGGGAACGTCACCGCGCCGATGCCCAGGTCCTGGATGCGCTCCAGGCCCGGCGCGTGGCCGTCGACCTGCGCGGGCACCACGACCTCGGAGCCCGACCGCAGCGTCGCGGTGCCGATCACGTCCGGGTCGCCGACGATCACGTCCGGGGCGAACCCGGCGTCGTGCAGGGTGTCCGCGCCCGCGTCCACGCCGATCAGCACCGGCCGGTGCTCGCGGATGTACTTGCGCAGCCCGCGCAGCTCCTCGGCGTGCGTGGGGCCGCCCGCGACGACCAGCACCTGCCGGTCCCGGATCGGCACGTACAGCTCGGGCACGCCGACGCCGTCGAGCAGCAGCGCCCGTTCCCGGCGCAGGAACTCGATGGTGTTGGCGGAGAACGCCTCCAGTTGCGCGGCCATGCCCGCTTTGGCCTCGATCATCGCGTCGGCGACCGACTCGGCGGTCTGCCGCACCCCGCGCGCGACCTCCTTGTCGCCGACCAGCACCGCGCCGTCGTGCAACCGCAGCTTGGTGCCGTCCTTGACCTCGCGCAGCACCGCCGTGCCGACGCCGTCGACCAGCGGGATGCCCGCCTCGACCAGCAGTTCCGGGCCGAGGTTCGGGAACCGGCCGGAGATGGACGGCGAGGCGTTCACCACGCCCGCCACCTCGGCGTGCACCAGGGCCTCGGCGGTGCGGCGGTCGATGTCGACGTGGTCGAGCACCGCGATGTCACCCGGACTCAGCCGGCGCAGCAGGTCACCCGAGCGACGATCGACCCGCGCCACACCGGTGACGCCTGGCAGTTCGCGGTTCGTGCGGCCGAGCAACCCGGAGAGCTTCATGGACCGATGGTGACTCACGTCGCGCGCGGTCGGCGGCCAACACGCCGAGCCGATCCCGGCTGGTCAATGACACTGTCAATCCACAGTGGACGGATTACCCCCGGTCGGGTGACGACGGTCGGTCCGGTGACGGGTCCGCCGCCGCGCCGCCCCCCGGCGGGTCGGTCACCGGTGGCCGCGCGGTGTCGGCAGGCCAGGCGGTGGCGGCGGGCGACGTGGTGTCGGCCGGCGGCACGTCCAGCTCGTCGACGGGGATGGCGATGCCGAACGGCGGCGTGTCGTCGTCGTCCACCTGGTAGACCGACACCCCCGCGGGCCGCGGCACGCGCGCGGGCCAGTCGTGCGCGAGCACCGCGCCGACCAGCAGCGCCAGCGCCGCAGCGCCCGCCAACCACGTGCCCGTGCCGACGAACTCGTCCGACGTGACGGTGGCCCCGGCGTTGCCGCTGCCGAACAGCGTCCCCAGCGTCTCCAGCGCCGCCCACAGCACGCCGACGACCAGCCCGCAGCCCGCGAGCACGACGAACCGGCCGATCGCGGCGAGCAGCGGCGACCGCAGTTGCAGCAGCGCGCCGACGCCGGCCAGGACGGCGGCGAGCACCAGGGCGTGCCCGTACACGGGGAACCCGTAGGTCATCGACTCGCCGGACGGCAGGGGTTCCTGCACGTACTCCCAGCCGGTGAGCGCCACCAGCCGGCGCGAGGTCTCCTGCGCCTGGCCGCCGGGCCCGAACCGCGCCACGGACTCGACCCCGTACAGCGGGAACAGCGAGCCCAGCGCCACGAACAGCGCACCCGCGCCGATGGTGATGACGGCGATCGCACGCCGGGTCATGGGGCGTTCTCCTCGGTGTTCGGGGACGTGCCGCGGCCCGGCGGACCGGCCGACCCACCCCTACCAGAAAAGCCGCGCCGGACGCCGCCGCCATCGGCCGACCGGGTGCCGTTGCGCCGCCGGCCCGGCCGCGCGCCCGTCACAGGCCGTCGGTGCGGGGATCGTCGGCGCGGCGGTCGTCGGCGCGGGGATCGTCGTACTCGGACGCCGGGAGCTGCGCGACCTCGACCACCGGGATCCCGAACGGCGGGGTGTCGGTGTCGTCGTCCTCGCCGCCGTCCACCCGGTAGACCACCGGCCCCTCGGGCCGCGGCGCGGTCCGACGGGCGTGCAGCAGCACCACGCCGACCACCGCGAGCAGCACCGACGCCCCCAACACCGGCACGCTCTCACCGACCTCCACGGTGAAGCCCTCGGATCCGCCACGCGACGCGTTGCCGTCCATGGACACGACGACCGCCACCACCGCCCAGACCGAGCCGACGAGCACACCCGTCCCGGCGATCCCGAGGTACCGGGCGGCCAGGCGTTGCGCCTCCGGCAGGAACACCAGCGCCGCCGCTATCGCCAGCAGCACCGCCGACACCACGATCGGCACCCCGTACTGGGGGCTCTGCACGGGAGGGAAGTCCGGGTCGCCGGGGAATTCGGCGAAGACGTACTCCCACGACGTGACGGTGATGAGGGGCGTCATGCCGCCGCTCGCGGCGCCCTCCGAGTACAGCGGCAGGAACGTGCCGACCACGGCCGTGGCGCCGGCCGCCACCAACAGGGCCGCGCCGAACAGCCGTCGGCTCACTTCTTCTTCGCCTTGCGCCGCACCACGGGCACGCTCTCCTTGTCCGCCTTCGCCGCCGCCAACAACTCCTCGGCGTGCGCCCGGCCCGTGTCGGTGGAGTCCATGCCCGCGAGCATCCGCGCGAGCTCGACCACCCGCTGCGACTCGTCCAACCGGCGCACACCGCTGCGGGTCAGCACGCCGTCCGCGGTCTTGTCCACCACCAGGTGCCGGTCGGCGAACGCGGCGACCTGCGGCAGGTGCGTGACCACGATGACCTGGTGGCTGCGCGCCAACCGGGCGAGCCTGCGGCCCACCTCGACCGCCGCCCGACCACCGACACCGGCGTCGACCTCGTCGAACACCAGCGTGGGCACCGGGTCGGAGTGCGACAGCACCACCTCAAGCGCCAGCATCACGCGCGACAGCTCACCGCCGGACGCGCCCTTGTGCACCGGCAGCGCGGGCGCGCCGGGGTGCGCGATCAGCCGCAGCTCCACGTCGTCCACCCCGCTGGCACCCGCGTGCAGCAGCTGCCCGCCGACCTTCAACGCCTGCGCGTCGCCCTGCTCGGCCACCCTGGGCCGCACCGCGACCTCGACCGTGGCGTGCGGCATGGCCAGGCCCGTGAGCTCGTCCGACACGGCCTTGCCCAGCTCCTCGGCCGCCGCGACCCGTTCGGCGGTCACCTGCCGGGCGTGCCCGGCCAGCTCCACCGCCAGCTCGTCGCGCCGGGCCGCCAACGCGGCCAACGCCTCGTCGGACGTGTCGAGCCCGGACAGCCGCGTCGACGCGTCCTGCGCCCACGCGATCACACCGTCGACGTCGGCGGCGTACTTGCGGGTCAACGACTTCAGCTCGGACTGGCGGGCGAGCACCTGCTCCAACCGCGCCGGGTCGGCGTCCAGGTGCTCCAGGTACGACGCGATCTCCGCGCCGACGTCGGCCAGCAGCGTCTCCGCCTCCACCAGCCGGGGCTCCAGGTCGCGCAGCTGCGGGTCGTCCGTCGCTGTCAGCCGCCGACGGGCCTCGCCGATCAGCCCCAACGCGCCGGGCACGTCCGGGTCGCCGTCGGGTGAGCCCGCCACCGCGTACTGCGCGCCGGACGCGGCCTCGCGCAACTGGTCGGCGTCGGCCAACCGGCGCGCCTCGGCGACCAGCTCCTCGTCCTCGCCGGGCTTCGGGTCGACCGAGTTGATCTCGGTCAGGCCGTGCCGCAGCATCTCGGCCTCGCGGGCCAGCTCGTGCGACCGCGCGGTGCGCTCGGACAGCTCCGTCGCGACCCGCAACCACTCGTCGCGGACCTTCCGGTAGGACCGCAACGGCCCGGCGACCTCGTCACCGGCGAACCGGTCGAGCACCGACCGCTGCTCGGCGGGCCGCAGCAACCGCAGCTGGTCGTTCTGCCCGTGCACCGCCAGCAACTGCTCGGCCAGCTCGGCCAGCACGCCGACCGGCACGGACCGGCCGCCCAGGTGTGCCCGGGAACGCCCGTCGGCGCCGACGGTGCGGATCGCGATCACGCTGCCGTCGTCGTCGGGCTGGCCGCCGACCTCCTCGGCGACCTTGGCCGCCGGGCTGCCCGCGGGCGCGGCGAACCGCCCTTCGACCACCGCCTTGTCCGCGCCGTTGCGCACGCGGGACGCTTCGGCCCGACCACCGCCCAGCAGGTGGAGCCCGGTGACGACCATCGTCTTGCCCGCGCCGGTCTCGCCCGTCACCACGGTGAAACCGGCATCGAGCTCAAGGGTGGCCTCGTCGATCACACCGAGGCCCTGGATGCGCATCTCGGCCAGCACGACGGGAACACTACTGGGCGACGCTGACAAAGCGTGTGTTCGGGGGCGGGTGTTCGCCTGTTGATCTACCCGTCCTGCTTGGCGGACGGACCGCGCCACCCCTGCACCGGCAGCGCGAACTTCTCCACCAGCCGGTCGGTGAACGGACCCGGCCGCAGCCGGATCAGCCGCAGCGGGGTGCTGCCGCCGACGACCTCGACCCGCGCGCCCGGCGGCAGGTTGATCGTGCGGCGGCCGTCCGCGCACAACACCGCCGGATGGCCCTCCGGGTCGACCTCCAGCGCCACCACGGACGCGGGTGACACCACCAGCGGCCGCGCGAACAGGGCGTGCGCGTTGCTCGGCACCACCAGCAGCGCCTGCACGTCCGGCCACACCACCGGTCCGCCTGCCGAGAACGCGTACGCCGTCGACCCGGTCGGGGTCGCCACCAGCACGCCGTCGCAGCCGAACGCCGACACCGGCCGCCCGTCCACCTCCACCACGACGTCCAGGATCCGTTCCCGGGTGCTCTTCTCCACGCTGGCCTCGTTGAGCGCCCACGTGCCTTCGAGCACCTCGCCGTCGACCGACGCGGTGATGTCGAGCGTCATCCGCTCCTCGACCTCGTAGTCCCGCTCGATGACGTGCGCGATCGCCTCGTACAGCGCGTCGGAGTCGGCCTCGGCCAGGAACCCGACCCGGCCCAGGTTCACCCCGAGCACCGGCACACCCGCCGCCCGCGCCAACTCGGCCGCGCGCAGCAGCGTGCCGTCACCGCCGAGCACGAACACCAACTCGGTGCCCTCGGCGGCCTTCTCGTCGGCCAGCACGACCTGCGTGTAGCACGACGGGTCCAGCTCGGGCGCCTCGTCCTCCAGCACCCGCAGCCTCACCCCGCCCGCCGCGAACCGCGCCGCGACCTCCTGGGCCACCAGCACGTTGCTGCGCCGCCCGGTGTGGACGACCAGCAGGATCTCCCTCACCGGATCCCCGCCCACTGGACCCGCGTTCACCGGATCTCCGCCCACTGGATCCCCGCCCACTGGATCCCCGTTCACCGGATCCCCGTTCACTGGGGACCTGCCGCCACGGCGGCGCGCACGAGCGCGGCGGCGTCCGCCGCGTCGAGGGGTTCGCCCCGGCGCAGCCAGACGAAGAACTCGACGTTGCCCGAAGGTCCCGGCAGCGGGCTCGCGGTGACGCCGTGCAGGCGCAGGCCGAGCCCGGCCGCGGACCCGACGACGTCCAGCACCGCCTCCGCGCGCAGCTCCGGATCCCGCACCACACCGCCCGACCCGAGCCGTTCCTTCCCCACCTCGAACTGGGGTTTCACCATCGGCAGCAAGTCGCCCTCCTCGTCGAGGCACGCGGCCAGCGCGGGCAGCACCAGCCTCAACGAGATGAACGAGAGATCGGCCACCACCAGTTCAACCGGACCGCCGATGTCTTCGGGTGTCAACGACCGCACGTTCGTCCTGTCCTTGACCACGACCCGGTCGTCGGTGCGCAACCGCCAGTCCAGCAGGCCGCGGCCGACGTCGGCCGCGACGACCTGCCGGGCACCCGCCCGCAGCAGCACGTCGGTGAACCCGCCGGTGGACGCGCCCGCGTCCAGGCACCGCCTGCCCCCGACCACCACCCCGTCGAACGCCTCCAGCGCGCCGACCAGCTTGTGCGCGCCCCGTGAGGCGTAGTTCGGGCCGTCGGTCTCGCGGACCACGACCGCGGTGTCCAGCTCGACGGCGGTGGCGGGTTTCGTGGCCACGGTGCCGCGCACGCTCACCCGACCCTCGGCGACCAGTTGGCTCGCGTGCTCCCGTGACCTGGCCAGCCCGCGGCGGACCAGTTCGGCGTCCAGCCGAGCCCTGCGCGGCACCGGTCAGACCTTGTCGATGCTGGACAACGCGACCGTCAACGCGGTGTGCGCGTCGTCGAACCGGGCCACGTGCTCGACCACGTCGAGCGCGTCCAGCCCGTCGAGACCGGCCAGGGCGTCGTCGATCCCGGCCACGGGATCACGCGGCGGGCCGGGGAGGGGAACCTCGAAGCTCACAGGATTCAAGGTAGCCGATGGAGCACGGACAGGTCGGCAGCCACGTAGGTGGGACGCCGGTCCTGCGGCAGGGCCATCACCTCGGCCTCGGTGGACACACCGGTGAGCACCAGCAGCGAGTCCATGCCCGCGTTGACCGCGCCCGCGATGTCGGTGTCCAGCCGGTCGCCCACGACCAGCGGCCGTTGCGCACCCGCCGACTTCGCGGCCTGCTCCAGCAGCGGCGTCGCCGGCTTGCCCGCCACCAGCGGTTCCACGCCCGTCGCCGTCCGCAGCGCGGCGACCAGCGCCCCGTTGCCGGGTAGCAGACCCCGTTCGGTGGGCAGCGTGGCGTCGACGTTGCAGGCGATCCAGTGCGCGCCGCCGTGGCGGATCGCGACGCACGCCTCGGCCAGCTGACGCCAACCCAGCTCCTGCGACAGGCCCTGGACGACCGCCTGGGCGTGCTCGGCGCTGTCGGTCGGCCGGTACCCGCGCAGCCGCACCTGCTCGGCCAGCGCGTCCGTGCCGAGGACCAGCACGTGCGCGCCCTGCGGCACCAGGTCCGACAGCATCGCCGCACCGGCCTGGGCGCTCGTGCTCACCTCGTCCAGCGCGGCGTTGAAGCCCAGTTCGGTGAGGTGCTCGGCCACCGCCTCGGGCGAGCGGGAGGCGTTGTTGGTGACGAACCGGATGCCGGTGCCGTGCTCGCGGGCCGCGGCGACCGCCTCGACCGCGCCGGGCACGGCTTCCCGCCCCCGGTAGACCGTGCCGTCGAGGTCCAGCAGCAGGGCGTCGTAACGGGCCAGCAGCACAGGCGTCTCCGTTCGGGAGTTCTCCGGGAAGGCTTCTCCGGCTGGGCACAAGTCTGAAGGCTCGGCACCGGGTGGTGCCGAGCCTTCAGGTGTGCGATCGGTCATGTGACCGCGGTGGCGGTCAGTCCTGCGGGCTGATGTCGAACGCCCGCTCGGCCGCGTCGGTCTCGTTGTCGTCGTCGGCCTGCGCCGCGTTGAGGAACCACTTCACGGCTTCCTCGGTGCGGCCGGCCGCCTCCAGGTTGTCCGCGTAGGCGTAGAACAGGCGGGCGCTCCACGGGTCACGCCGCTTCTCGTCCAGGTCGTCGCCCTGCAGCGCCACCACGGCCGCGTCCAGCTGCCCCATGTCCCGCCGGGCGCCGGCCGCGACGATCCGCAGCTCCACCGCCTCGTCCGGGGACAGCAGCGACACCTGCGCCTCACGGGCCAGCTCGATGGCCCGCTCCGGACGCCCCAGCGCCCGCTCGCAGTCGGCCATCACCGCGACGTGCCCGGTGCTGTTCGACATGCGCCGTGCGGCCCGCAGCTCCGACAACGCCTCGGCCCACTCGCCCGCGTGGTAGGCGGCCAGCCCGGCGGCCTCGCGGACCACCGCGACCCGCGCCGCCTTCGACCGCGCGTACCGGGCGTGCTCCAGCGCCAGTTCGGGCTCGCTGTCGATGAGCATGCCCGCCGCCGCCAGGTGCCGGCCCACGATGTCGGCCAGACCCTTGGGCAGGCCGCGCAGCTCCTGCTTCACCTCGGGGTCGAGGATCGAGATGTCGGCGTCGTCGGGCAGCTCGGGCGTGCGTGCCCGGGTGAACACCCGTTCGTCGGAGTCGACCGCTTCGGCGACTTCGCCCGTGCCGTTGCCCGCACTGCCGGCGGGCTCGACGAGGGCCTCCACGGCGCTCCCGTTGACGGCGACGACGGCGTTGCCTGCATCGACGCCGTCGACGGCCTCGGGCTCCACGCCCTCCGCCTCGTCGTCCTCGTCGTCTTCATCGCTCTGATCGGCGTCCGGCTCGGCCGCGGTTCCGGCGTCGAGCTCGGGCGTCACGGACTCCTCGGCGACGACCACGGCCTCGGCCTGGACCGCGTCATCCCGGACGGCGTCGACAGCGGTCGCCTCGACGTCAGTCGTGGCGCCGTCGACGTCCTGCGGGGTCTCGGCCTGGGTGACCCGCTCCTGGAACCGCGCGGCCCGATCGCGACTGCGCTCGTCCCGCCGATCGCTCACGGGCTTGTCGGACCGCGGCTTGTCGACTCGGGGCTTGTCGGACCTGGGCTTGTCGGACCGGGGCTTGTCGTAACGCGGCCGGTCATCGCGGCGCTGGTACCCACCGCGGTCACCACTGGGACGGTCACTGCCCGACCGGTCATCGCGACGCGGGTAGCTGGGTCGCTCGCCGCCGCGGTCACCACTGGGCCGGTCGTCCCGACGCTGGTAACCACCACGGTCGCTGCCACTGCTGCCCCGGTCGTCACGACGCGGGTAGCTGGGACGATCCCCACCGCGGTCGCCACTCGGCCGGTCGTCGCGGCGCTGGTATCCACCGCGGTCACCACTGGGCCGGTCGTCCCGACGCTGGTAACCGCCGCGGTCGCCACCACGCTCGCCACCGCGGTCGTCGCGGCGCGGGTAGCTGGGGCGGTCACCGCCGCGGTCACCACTGGGCCGGTCATCCCTACGGGGGTAGCCGCCACGGTCACTACCGCTGCTGCCCCGGTCGTCACGACGCGGGTAGCTGGGACGGTCACCGCTAGGCCGGTCATCCCGACGCTGGTAACCACCGCGATCACCGCTGGGCCGGTCGTCGCGACGCTGGTATCCGCCACGGTCACCACTCGGCCGGTCGTCGCGGCGCTGATAACCACCGCGATCACCACTGGGCCGGTCGTCCCGACGCTGGTAGCCACCGCGGTCGCCACTGGGCCGGCCACTGCCCGACCGGTCATCGCGACGCGGGTAGCTGGGTCGGTCACCGCCGCGGTCACCACTGGGCCGGTCATCCCGACGCTGGTAACCACCACGATCACCACTGGGGCGGTCACTGCCGGAACGGTCGTCCCGGCGCGGGTATCCACCACGGTCACTACTGGGGCGGTCGCTGCCAGAGCGGTCATCGCGACGGGGGTAGCCGCCGCGGTCATCCCGCTTGTCGTCGCGCCGGAACCCGCCCCGGTCACCGGTGCGGTCGTCGCGACGTGGTGCGCCGGCGCGGTCATCGCGGCGCGGGTAGCTGGGTCGGTCCCCGGAGTCCCGGCGGAAGCCGCCACTCCGGTTGTCATCCCGTCGGGGAGCTGCGCCACGGTCGTCACGGGGCTTGTCGTAGCGAGGCCGTTCGCCTCGGTTGTCATCCCGCCGGTCGCCACCGCGCGGCTTGTCGCCACTGGTGTACCGGTCGTTGCCAGGCCGGTCGTCCCGGCGTGGATAGCCGCCGCTCGACCGCCCACCCGTGCTGCGGGCGTCACGGCCACCGCTGCTGCTGGGCTTGCGGCTTCCCTGGGCACGGCCACCGTCGTCGGATCGGCGCGGTCGGTCTCCCTGGCCACGCTGACGGTCGCCGGGTCGATCCCCGAACCTGGACACTAACTCCTCCTACTGTGGACACGCCGAAAGGGCTTGCGGTTTGGAGCACAAATCAATGTGCCCCCACCACAAGCCCTTTCAGGGAAGAATGTTCGGCGGCGTCCTACTCTCCCACACCCTCACGAGTGCAGTACCATCGGCGCTGGAAGGCTTAACTACCGGGTTCGGAATGGGACCGGGTGTT